>CAZPEP010000058.1:0-63935 GCA_964585685.1 uncultured Eubacteriales bacterium
GGCGCTCGCGAAGCTCCTCCGGGGTCAGGATTGAGAGGTCCCATGCGCAAGGAATACCAAACCGTATCGAACATCGTCGGGCCGCTCGTCATCGTCGAGAAGGTCGTCGACGTCAAGTTCGGCGAGCTCGTCGAGATCGAGACGGCCGGCGGCCGGCGCCGCCGCGGCCAGGTCCTCGACATCTCGACCGAGCAGGCCGTCGTCCAGGTCTTCGAGGGCACGGTCGGCCTCGACGTCCAAGGGTCGCGCGTCCGGTTCCTCGGCCGCTCCCAGCAGTTGGGCGTGTCCGAGGACATCGTCGGCCGCGTCTTCAACGGCTCCGGCAAGCCCAAGGACCGCGGGCCGCAGATCATCGCGAAGAAGATGCTGGACATCAACGGCAGTCCCATCAATCCCGACGCCCGTGACTATCCTTCGGAGTTCATCCAGACCGGCATCTCGTCGATCGACGGCATGAACCCGCTCGTCCGCGGCCAGAAGCTTCCGATCTTTTCCGGGAGCGGCCTGCCCCATCCCCGGATAGCCGCCCAGATCGCCCGGCAGGCGAAGGTCCTCGGGAAGGAGGAGAAGTTTGCGGTCGTCTTCGGAGCCATGGGCATCACCTTCGAGGAGGCGAGCTTCTTCATCGAGGACTTCCGGAACACGGGGGCCCTCGAGCGGGCGGTGCTCTTCCTCAACCTGGCCAACGAGCCCCCCATCGAACGCATCTCGACGCCGCGGCTGGCCCTGACCTGCGCCGAGTACCTGGCCTTCGATCTGGATATGCACGTCCTCGTCATCCTCGTGGACATGACGTTCTACGCCGAGGCCCTGCGCGAGATCTCGGCCGCCCGCAAGGAGATCCCGGGCCGACGCGGCTATCCCGGCTACCTCTATACGGACCTCGCCTCGATGTACGAGCGGGCAGGCCGCATCAAGGGCCGGAAGGGCTCGATCACCATGATCCCCATCCTGACGATGCCCGAGGACGACAAGACCCACCCCATCGCCGACCTCACCGGCTACATCACCGAGGGGCAGATCATCCTGAGCCGGGAGATCCATCGCAAGGGCATCTACCCGCCGATCGACGTCCTGCCGAGCCTCTCGCGGCTCAAGGACAAGGGCATCGGCGCGGGCAAGACACGCGAGGACCACGCCGACGTCCTCAACCAGATCTTCGCCTGCTACGCCCGCGGCAAAGAGGCCCGGGAACTGGCCCTCATCCTCGGCGAGGCGGCGCTGACCGACCTCGACAGGCGTTACCTCGGGTTCGCCGAACGGTTCGAGGACGAGTTCGTCCGGCAGGGCGAGTTCACGACCCGGACGATCGGTGAGACCATTGCCCTCGGCTGGGCCCTGCTCCGCGACCTGCCGGCGGCCGAGTTGAAACGGATCCGGCCGGAGTATCTGGAGAAGTATTACGGCGGCGAAAAGTGATCTTATGAAGCTCAACGTCAACCCGAACCGGATGGAGCTGCTGAGGCTGAGGCGGCGGCTGGCCCTGGCCGAGCGCGGCCACAAACTTCTCAAGGACAAGCTCGAGGAGATCATGCGCCGGTTCCTCGAGACCGTCCGGCGGCTCTCCGTTCTTCAGGCCGAAGTGAGCGCCGGACTCGACAGGATCTTCGCGGCCTTCGCCCTCGCCTCCGGTCGGAACTCCGCCGAACAGATGCGTCGGCTCGTCCCGGACGGCGCGCTCGACCTCGCCTCCGGACGGACCCGCGTCCTCAGCCTCGTCATCCCGTCGTTCACCGTCGAAAGCCTCCGCGTTTCCGAATACGATCTCCTCGAAACAGAGGCCGAAATGGACATCGGACTGAAGCGGGCCGAGTCCCTGCTCCCCGTTCTTCTGGAGATGGCCCGGCTGTGGAAGACCGTCGATCTTCTGTCGCGGGAGATCGAGATCACCCGCCGCCGCGTCAACGCCTTGGAGCACATTCTCATCCCCGGCATCCTGGAAGCCATCCATTCCATCTCCGCGCGGCTGGAGGAAATTGAGCGGTCGGCCCAGGTCCGGCTCATGCGCGTCAAGGAGATCATCCGACACCACTAATGGGGGCTCCGGCGGGTCGTCCTACAGAAAAAAGTGGTCATCGGATAAATATTCATTGACAATTGAGAAAATTGGTATATATATAAAACTGAATGAAGATGAACGAAAGAACAAAGAGAGCCTAGATATGATCACACCTCGCGGCACTTACGTCCACCTGAGTTGTACACAGAGCTAGGGCGATGAAGATAGCGTTGCTCTATAGCTCGAAAACGGGAATGGAAGCATCGCTCGGCAGGCGTCACGGGAACGAAAAGCGTGACGAGGAGGACGAACCTCCACCCGATCTGCTTGCTGAATGCGACTCCGACGAGACCATTCTCGCCATTCAGCAAGTCCTCCAGGAGAGATATCAGGTCTTCCCGATCGAAGCCGACGACAAGGCCTTCACGCGCCTCAAGCGGCTGAAACCCCACCTCGTCTTCAACTTCGCCGAGCGGGTCTTCGGCCCGAACCGGGAGTCCCACATCCCGACGATCTGCGAGATGCTGGAGATCCCCTACACGGGCTCCGACCCGCTGACGCTCGGCCTATGCCTCGATAAGTCGCGGACCAAGGAGATCCTCTCCTACCACAGGATCCCGAACCCCGGGTTCTGGATCGTGGAGTCCGCCGCAAGCCTGTCGCGGGACATCCGCCTCCCCGCCATTATCAAGCCGCTGTTCGAGGGGTCGAGCAAGGGCATCAAGGACAACTCCGTCGCCCGGACGCCGGCTCAACTCTATGAGCGCGTTTCCGAGGTCATCCGGCTTTATGACCAGCCGGCCATCGTCGAGCGGTTCATCGGCGGGCGAGAGTTCACCGTCGGCGTCTTAGGCAACGCTCCGGACCTCGAGGTCCTGCCGATCGTCGAGATCGACCACTCCCAGCTTCCGCCGGGGGCGACGCCGATCTATTCCTATGAAGCAAAGTGGATCTGGGACACGCCGGCCAAGCCGCTCGAGATCTTCCACTGCCCGGCGGACATCCCGGAGGAGCTCCGGCTCCGCATCGAGCACCTCGTGACGCGGACGATCTCGGTCCTCCGAGTCCGCGACTGGTGCCGCATAGATGTCCGCTGCGACGACGCAGGCGTGCCCAACATCCTCGAGGTGAACCCGATCCCCGGAGCGCTCCCGAACCCCGAAGACAACTCCTGTCTGCCAAAGGCGGCCCGGACCGCCGGCTACACCTATTCCGGCCTCATCCACCGCGTGGTGGACGAAGCCTGCGGACGGTACGGATTGAAGCGGACAGCCGCGCGACCGGCCGCCGCGGAGGCTTACGCTCAGGCCGAGATGAAGCAATGACGGACCCTGCCCCGCGTGTGGGCATCGTCTTCAACGCCTACGAACCCCGTCCCGTCAATACCGGCGAACGCCTGTCGGAGGAGTCCGTCGCCGAGATGGCCAACCAGGTCCATGATGCCGTCAAGACGCTGGGCTGCGACGCGACGCTCATTCCCCTCCAGCGGAGCCTGATGAACTTTCTGGGCCGGGTCAAGGAACTCGACCTGGACGTCCTCGTCAACCTCTGCGAGGGATTCTACGGGCGCCCGCAGTGGGAGTCGAATGTCGCGGCCGTATTCGAGCTCCTCGGGATGGCCTTTACCGGCAACAACTCCCGGACGCTCGCCCTCTGCCAGGACAAATACAGGGCTAAGGCCATCCTTGCCGCCCAAGGCCTGCCGACCGCCCCGAGCCAGCTCGTGACCTCGGCCGACCAGCCGCTCGAGCTCCGCTTGCCGGTCATCGTCAAGCCGAACTCCGAGGACGCCAGCCTCGGCATCTATCCCGAGTCCGTCGTCCACGACGCCGCGAACTTCGCCGTCCAGGCCCGCCGGGTCCTTGAGAAGTACAACCAACCCGCCCTTGTCGAGGCGTTCATCGACGGGCGCGAGTTCAACGTCGCGGTTTATGAGAACACGGTCCCCGAGGCCCTGCCGGTCTCGGAGCTCGACTTTTCGGCGTTGCCCGCAACCAGCCCGCACATCTGCAGTTACGAGGCCAAGTGGTTCGAGGACCACGCCCTCTACAACGCCACGCCGCCGATCTGCCCGGCGCCGATCGACGACTCCCTTCGGGGGAAACTCCAGGAGACGGCCGTGGGGGCCTTCAAGGCCATGGGCTGCCGGGATTATGCCCGCGTCGATTTCCGGATGGACGGGAAGGGGCGGCTCTTCATCCTTGAGGTCAATCCCAACCCCGACATCAGCCTGAACGCCGGGTTTGCCCGGGCCCTCAAGGCCGCGAACGTGCCCTACGAGTCCTTCTGGAAGACCATGCTCGGAAACGCCCGGAAAAGGAAAGACGCCCATGATACGCCCGATGTCAACGCCCGATAAACCGGCCGTGATGGAGCTCATCCGGGCGACGGATATGTTCACGCCCGCCGAGGTCGCCGTGGCCGAGGAACTCATCGACGCCTATCTCGACACGACGGAACAGGAGGACTACGACGTCGTCGTGTGCGAGGACGACGGGGGCGGCGTCGCCGGATATATGACGTGGGGCCCGACCCCGCTCGCCGAGAACGTCTACGACCTCTATTGGATGGCCGTATCGCCTCGGGAGCAGGGCCGCGGCCGCGGCAAGGAGCTCGTCGCCTGGCTCGAGGACCGGGTCCGGACGCTCGGCGGCCGGATGATCATCATCGAGACGGCCGGCCAGCCCAAGTACCACCCGACCCGGCAGTTCTACCTGCGACTGGGATACACGGAAGTCGCCCGCATCCCCGATTTCTACAAGCCCGGGGACGACCGCATCATCTACACCAAGAGCGTATAAGAGGGGTCAGGTCTCAATTTTCAAGTTTTTTGTCGGACTTAAACTTGAAAATTGAGACCTGACCCCTCTAGATCGCCGCCAGATAATCGCTTAGCCCGGTTTTCCGGAGCAATCCCAGCGCCTCGTCGTTCGGAAGGCCGCGCTTCTGTTTGAGCGATTCGAGGATCCTGATGATCGACAGGCCGACCTCGGCCGTTTGCCCGGCCATGTCCGGGCGGCTCTTGATATAGGCGATGGAGTCGTAGAGGACGGCGTTGGCCTCGCCATAGGAGATCGGCTTGCGCCGACCGTAGGCCCGGACCCAGCCGGGCCGGCTCAGGGCGTCGTTGACGTGCGATTGGATGAGGAAGGTCGCCCGGCCGATGAGCTTGAGGTTGCTCGGGCTGACGTTGGTCATCGTGTTGCCGACGACCTTGCCCAGCTTCGCCATGATGGCCGTCGAGTGGGCGTTGAGGAGCATCTTGAGCCCGACCTGCGCTTTCAGCCCGAACGGGTCGTTCCCGGCGCCGATCCGGACGGGGACCACGCGCGGGGCCGGGGCGCTCCCAACCGCGGCCTTGTTGATGGACGCCTCGAGCGCGGCGAATCGCTTTTCGGGGAGGTCCGCTGCGAGGACCAGGAACGTCGCGGCGCCGCTCGAGGCCGAAAGGTCGACGAAACGCCTGAGATAGGAATCGGGTCTTTCGAGCCCCGCCGATTCCTCTCCGAGGACGACCGCGACGCCGACCTCGCTCGCGGCGGGGCCCCGGCCCTTCAGATTGGCCATCGAGAACGAGAGGTCGTAGAGGTCCGCCTGGTCGTTTCCGGCCTTCTTCAGGCTCTCTAGGGCCGCCGCCCGTAGATAGGGGTCTTCGATCTCCTCCTCGAAGGGCTTGCGATAGAACGCCGGGTCGAGCCCGCGGAATGGGCGTCCGAGGAAGGCGAGCCAGGCGGAACGCAGGTCGGGCGCTTCCGCCCAGACCTGGATCCAGCACTTCCGCTTCGGCTCCCGGACCGTGTCCAGCGGGAAGAGGCGAAACGTCGGGCTCCTCTCCGTGGCGTCGGTGAACACCGTGACGAGCCCTTCCCCGGCGAAGTAGGTCGAGAATCGGCCGGTCGCGTAGGCCGCGGCCTCGGCGTCCGTGAACGGGACAAGGGCGGGGACGGCCGCTTTGACCGAGTCGAGGACGCGGCGGAAGTCCCGAAGGACCCCCGCGATGTCCCACGCACCCTCGAACCCGATACGGCCGAGCTCTTTCGCCGACAGCGTACGCCCGAGGGCCCTCCGGACGGCGGTCTCGAGAACGGCCCCGACGACGTACGTCTCGCTCGTCGTGGCCTGCATCCGGGTCGAGCCGGTGATGGACTGCGGTCCCGTGGTCAGGTTGATCCGCGTGATCCCAGGCTCCTCGATGACCCGGCGACTGCGGGTGAGGGGGAGGAGCTTCTCGTCGGGGTTATTGTAGACGAAATACAGGCTCTTGCGGCTCGCGGCGGGGTCGTAGCCCGGCGCGGCCTTCCATTGGTCGAGGGCGGCGAGGACGGTGCCGATGACCGACGACGTCTCCCCTCCCTCGGTGACGCAGATGATGACGTCGCCTTTGCGGATGCCCCGGTCCTCGAGCTGGAGCCGGCCGATGAGCAGGAGGTCCTCGAAGCCCTCGAGCGAGGAGATGAGCGCCCGGTCGGCGCCGGTCATTTCGCCGATGAGCCGGTCCTCGACGTCCGCGCCGACCGAGGGCGCGAGCTTCTTCCAGAGCTTGTCGTCGGCCTTGACCTTCCGCCAGAAGGGCCGCCAGAAGGCGCTTTCCATCTGCTTGGCAAGACGGCCGGTGGCCCCGCAGCCGTAGACGTAGATTCTTTTCCCCGAGAGGACGGCCTCCTCGACCGCGGTCGCGGCCGCCTCGAGCACCCGCGTGTCGGCGGCCAGCGCGTCGAGGCGCGCGGCGACGTCCTCGTCGACTGCGAAGAGCATCCGGAGGCCGGCGGCAGTGTCCTTCCGGACCCGCTCGCCGAGGTTCCAGGTCTTGGAATGGCGTTGTTCGGTGAGGAGGGTGTGCAGTTGGAACTGCGTTTTGTTCTGAACGTAATCGATGGACTCCGGCGAAGCCTGGAGGCCCAGGAGCTTCAGGAGTCCGGCCTCGCCTTCCTGCGGCGCCGGGCCGATGACTTGGGCGGGGCCCTGTCGCCCGGGCTCGGCGCCGACGAACGGCGCGGCGACCGAAAGCACGGCGAGCACGGCGAAGAGAAGAGAGGCCGTCAGGACCGAACGGAGCCTGCCGCGGGGGCCAGAGGGATAGAATAAGGTTTTTGCCATGTGAGCTACCTCCGAAGCCCGTTCATTCATTCGGCCCCGGGCTTCAGCTTGATTATCATATGCGGGCTTCTTTGGCATATCAAGCTTCGGCCCGAGTCTTCCCGCGCAGAAGACGCAGGCTGAACCCTACTCAAAATCCCCCCGCGCCCCCCTTTTCCAAAGGGGGGAATTCACAGCGACCGCAAGGCCTCGGGTCTATTCCAAAGGAGGGAATTCGCGGCGGCCGTAAGGCTTCGGGTCTGTTCCATAGGGGGGAATTCACAGCGACCGTAAGGGGCCTCCCCCCTTTCCTAAAGGGGGGTTGGGGGGATTTCCCGAGCCCGCAACGCTCAATCCCCGCAATTTTTCCCGTACTGGTGCGTGTCGTCGATGATGTCCGACTCCTGCCAATCCTTGATCCACCCCTCGATGGTGAAGATCTTCGCCGTCCCGGCCTCGGTCGAGCAGACGATGCGGCGGAGACCTGCGTTGATGATCATCTTCTTGCAGATGAAGCAGGGGAAGGCGTCGATGGGCTTGGCCGACGCGGGGTCGCTCCCGAAGATGTACATATCGCCGCCGAGGAGGCTGACCCCCGCCCGGGCGGCGTTGATGATGGCGTTCTGTTCGGCGTGGACGCTCCGGCAGAGCTCGTAACGCTGACCGTGAGGGATGCCGAGCCTGTCGCGGAGGCAGAAGCCGTGGATCAGGCTGTCCTTGGTTTTCCGGGGGGCGCCGACGTAGCCCGTCGAAACGATCTGGTCGTCGCGGACGATGATCGCCCCGATGGCGCGCCGGAAGCAGGTGCTCCTCTTCGCGACCTCGCCGGAGATGCCGAGGTAGTAGTCGTCCTTGGACGTGCGCGCACTGGTCATAGGCATTCCTCCACTTTCCGCCGCAGTTCCTCGAGCGTCCCGTCGTTCGCGACGAGCCGGTCGGCCATGGCCATGCACTTGGCGAGCTGCTGGCCTGTCTCGCTCCCGGCCATCTCGATCTCTTCCTTCGCCCGGAATTCCTCGAGGGTGGCCGCGGACTCGTCGCGGCCCCGGGCCTTCGCCCGGGCGAAGCGGACCTCGATCGGGGCGTCGATGGCGATGAGGACGAACCCCTCCTGCCGCCTCAAGTATTCCACTTCGCGGGGGTTCCGGATGCTGTCGATGACGGACGGCCCCCGGACCTTGTCCATCGTCCGGCGGGCGAGGACGTCCGGGCCGAAGCGGCCGCGGAGCTCGTTGCCGACGGCGATGAGGTTGTCCCGGCTCGCCGCGAGGCTCCGGGCAGCGAGCTCTTCCCGGAGGACGTCCGAAAGAGAAAGGCACGCGAAGCCCCTCGTCCCGAGAAAGGCCGCGGCCTCGCCTTTGCCGGCGCCGTTGGTTCCCGTCAGCCCTATGAGGGCCGGTTGGACGCGATGTTCCATCGTTCTATCCCGCCGGGGTTTCCGCGGTCGTCTTCCGCCGCCGATCCTTATTCCGGCGCACGACCAGGGCGATCAGGATGCCGATCCCGTAGAGCCCGATCATCGGGACGGCCACGATGCTCTGGGTGATCATGTCCGGGGTCGGCGTGATGACGGCGGCGATGATGAAGATGACGAGGACGGCGTACTTGAAGTTGCGGACCATCCAGCCGGCCGTGATGACGCCGATCTTGGACAGAAAATAGACGAGGGTCGGAAGCTCGAAGACGAGCCCGATGCCCAGCAGGACACGGATGGCGAAGGTGAAGTACTGGTCCACCGTGATGACCGGCTGGAAGTCGGAGCCGAGCTGGAGGAAAAAGCGGCAGGCCCAGGGAAAGACCAGGTAATAGGCGAAGAGGATGCCGAGGACGAAGAAGACCGTCGTGAAGAAGACGAAGGGGAAGACGTACCGCTTCTCCTTCTGGTAAAGGCCGGGGGCGATGAAGTACCAGATCTGGAGGAAGACGAACGGAGAGGTGAAGATGAGGGCAGCCAGGAAGGCGATCTTCATGTAAAGCATGAAGGGGGCGGTCAGGTGGGTGAAGGCGAGCTTCGTCCCCGCGGGCAAATACTGCGTCACCGGCTTGGCGATGATCTTGTAGAGGTCCTTGGCGAAGATCCAACAGGGGATGACGGCGATGAAGACGCCGACGAAGATGTTGAAGAGCCTTTTCCTGAGATCTTCGAGATGCTCGAGGAAAGTCATCTCGTCAGGAGACTTTTTTTCCTTCCTCGGTGCCATCTTTCGGGGGGTCCTTTATCTCGGGTTCCTTCAGGAGGTTGTCCTGGATGCCCACGATCTCGTTCTTGAGGTCCCGGGCGGCGTCCTTGATCTCGGAGGCCTGGATTTCGTCCTCGATCCGGCTCTTGATCTCCTCGGAAGTCCGCTTGAACTCGCGGATGGCCTTGCCGACGGACTTCCCGATCTCGGGGAGTTTCTTCGGCCCGAAGACCAGGAGGGCGACGACGAAGATGAGGACGAGCTCCGCGGGCCCGATGCTTCCGAACATAGGCCAAATATAGACGTTCGAGTGCCCCAAGTCAATAAATCCCCCCAACCCCCCTTTAGGAAAGGGGGGAATCTATAAAGCCGGGCCTCGCATGGTTACCCCCCATAGACCTGGGTCCGGCTTGGGTTACCCCCATGGACCTGGGCCTTGCATGGTTACTCCCCATAGACCTGGGTCCGGCTTGGGTTACCCCCCTTTAAAAAAGGGGGGCGCGGGGGGATTTAAGGAAAGCGGGGAATCCGTGAAGGAAAGAGGGGCAGTAAATCCCATCCGTTTACAACCTTTATCCCTTTTGATAAGATGACATACGGCATCGAAGCCCTAAAGCCATGAAAAAGAAGGTCTTGGTCTTTGCCGTCGCCCTCCTGGCCCTGGTCCGCCTGCCGGCCCGGGACGAAGACCTTTGGGCATCCTCGCTCGACAAGGTCCGGTCCATCGTCGGCATCCTCGAGAGCAATTATTACAGGGACCTCGACAACGAAAAACTGGCTTACGGGTCCGTCAGGGGCCTCCTCGAGACCCTGGACCCCCACTCCTACTTCCTCGAGCCGGAAAGCTTCGGGCGGATGCGCGAGGATTATGTCGGGAAGTACTTCGGGGTCGGGATGCAGATCCAGAAGCAGGAGGACCGGCTGGTCGTCATCGCCCCGATCGAAGGGGCCCCTGCCTGGCGGCTGGGCGTCCAACCCGGCGACGTCATATCCCAGATCGACGGCGAGAGCACGAAACCCATCTCGAGCTTCGACGCCATGCAGAAGCTCCGGGGGGAGAAGGGGACCCAGGTCCGCGTCACCCTCATCCGCGATTCCCTGGACAAGCCCATCGAGCTGACCATCGTCCGGGAGGAGATCCCGCTCTACAGCGTGCCCTACGCGTTCATGCTGGATGCCGACACCGGCTACGTTTTCATCCGGACGTTCGCCGAGGCCACCGACGAGGAGCTCCTCGGGAAGCTCCGGAAGCTGACGGATCTCGGCATGAAGGACCTCGTCCTCGACCTGAGGGGCAACACCGGCGGCCCGCTCGTCTCGTCGATCGAGGTCTCCGACGAGTTCCTCCCCAAGGGTGCCTCGGTCGTCTCGATCCGCGGTCGGAACAGCTCCTACAACAAGGACTTCTGGGCCCTGCGCGACGGCCAGTACGAGGAACTTCCCCTCGTCATCCTCATCGACCAGGGGACGGCCAGCGCCTCGGAGATCGTCAGCGGCGCCGTCATGGACAACGACCGCGGCCTCGTCGTCGGTCACGACTCCTGGGGCAAGGGTCTCGTCCAGACGGTCTTCCCGCTTTCGACGAACATGGCCGTGGCCATCACGACGGCCAAGTACCTGACCCCGAGCGGCCGGGCCATCCAGCGGGACTACAGCCATATCGAAGATTACCTCATGGGCAAGCAGGCCCCGACCGAGAGCCGCGAGGTCAAGTACACCCTCAAGGGGCGCAAGGTCCTCGGCCAGGGCGGCATTTCGCCGGACTACGTGGTCGAGACGTCGCTCAAGCCCCTGACGTTCGAGTTCATGGTCCGCGGCGCCTACTTCAGCTACGCCCGCAAGTTCACCCAGCGCCGGACGCCGCTCTCCTCGAAGTTTGTCTTCCCCGCCGACAAGGGGGAGGCCGGCGCGGCCGGCAAGATCGTCATCGGCGACATGTTCGTCGCGGGGCCCGAGGTCCTGGAGGACTTCAAGGCCCACGCCCGCGCGGCCGGGATCACCTTCGAGGACGCCAAGTTCAAGGAAGCGGAAGGGGAGATCCGGCGGGAGCTCGAGAGGGAGGTTTCGGCGGCTCTCTGGGGCGTCGAAGAAGGCATCCGGGCCTACCGCAGGTCCGACCCCGTCGTGGCCAAGGCTTTGGATGTCATGCCGGAAGCGGCGAAGTTCGTCGAATAAGCTTGCGATAGGGGGTGCCATGAAGATCGCCCTGGCTTCCGACCACGCCGGATACGAACTCAAGAAAGCCGTCGCGGACGACCTCGCCGCCCGGGGGATCGACCACGTCGACCTCGGCTGCGGCCCCGGGGAGAAGGTCGACTACGTCGATTTCGCCGCCAAGGCCGCCCGGGCCGTCGCCGCCGGAGAATGCGACCGGGCCGTCCTCGTCTGTGGGACGGGCATCGGCATGGCCGTCACGGCCAACAAATTCAAGGGCGTCCGGGCCACGCCGGCCTGGAACGACTTTTCGGCCGAGATGACCCGCCTCCATAACGATTCGAACTGTCTGACCCTGGGCGGCCGCGTCCTCACGGCCGAAGAGGGCGTCCGGTTCGTCGGCATCTGGCTCGCGACGCCGTTCGAGGGCGGCCGGCACGCCGCCCGCATCGATAAGATCCGCGAGATCGAAAGACGGAATTTCAAGTGATACCCATATTCATAAGGAGTTGCCATCATGCCTTCATTTGATGACAAGGTCCGGGCTCTCACGGCCCGAGCCGAGAGGAACAACGTCTGGCGCCAACGGGAATGCTTCAACCTCATCCCGTCGGAATCCACGCCGTCGCTCCTCGTCAAGATGTGCGAGATCTCGGACCCCTCCGGCCGGTACGCCGAGCACCGGACGATGAAGGGCGAGGAGGTCTATTTCTACCAGGGCACCGACTTCATCCGCGACGTCGAGGTCGAGGCCCGGGCCGAGCTCGCGAAGTTCTTCGGCTGCGGCGATGTCGAGCTCCGGCCGGTCAGCGGCCAGATGGCCAACGAGGTCGTCTTCAAGGGAATGGTCAAGTACGTCAACCGCGGCAAGGCCGAAGGGACGCCTTCCCGCCGCCTGCGCCTCGTCATGAACAACGATCTGACCAAGGGCGGCCATCTCAGCTCCCAGCCGATGGGCGCCCTCTTCAACTTCGTTGAGGAGGACCCGGCCACCGGCAAGGAGCGGGTCGTCCACCTGCCCGTCCTCCCGGACAACCCCTACAAGCCGGACCTCCCGAAGCTCGCCGAGATCCTCCGCGATAACAGGCCCGAGCTCGTCGTCTTCGGCAAGAGCATGTTCATCTACCCGGAGCCGGTCCGCTTCGTGGCCGACATCGTCAAGGGTTGGGCCGAAAAGCCCGTCCTGATGTTCGACATGGCCCACGTCCTCGGATTGTACGGCGCCTTCCAGGAGCCGCTCGCCGAGGGGGCGAACATCGTCACCGGGAGCACCCACAAAACGTTTTTCGGGCCCCAGCGGGGGCTCATCGCGGGCAACTTCCCGCAGGGGACGCCCCTGCGGAACCTGTGGCTCGATATCAAGGCCCGGGCGTTCCCCGGTTCGACCTCGAACCACCACCTCGGGACCCTCCTCGGCCTGCTGATGGCCGCCTACGAGATGAACGAGTTCAAAGCGCCCCTCCAGACGCAGGTCCGGAGCAACGCCAAGGCGTTCGCCGCGGCCCTCAAGGATAAGGGCATTCCGGTCGAGGGCGACCCGCGCGACGGGTTCACGGAGACCCATCAGGTCCTCATCCGGGTCAAGCCGTTTGGGGACGGGATGGCCATCGCCCGCCGCCTCGAGGAGAACAATATCCTGACGAACTACCAGGCCCTGCCCGACGACGAGACATTCCTCGTTTCGAGCGGCATCCGGATGGGCGTCCAGGAGATGACGCGATTCGGAATGATGGAGAAGGATTTCGACACGCTCTCGGGCTACGTCGCCGAATGCGTCATCCGGGGGAAGGCGGTCAAGGACGAGGTCTCCGCCTGGAGGCGGAACTTCCTCGAGATGAAATATTGCCTGCCCAAGCGGGAGGCCGTGCCGCTCGCGGCGAAGGTCTTCCGAAGCGTCTTCCCGGACCCGGCCTTTGCGGACCTCTTCCTGGAGAACCTGCGGGCTGCGGCGGGGGATTGACGCGGAACGAAACACGTTTGGATACGGAGGCAGAGGATGAAGATACTCGTCGTCGGCTCCGGAGGCCGGGAGCACGCCCTGGCTTGGAAGATCAAGCAGAGCCCGCTCTGCGAAACGCTCTTTTGCGCCCCGGGTAACCCGGGGACGGCGACCCTCGGGACGAACGTCCCGCTCGCGGACACGGACATCAAGGGGCTGGCGGCGTTCGCCGAGAAAGAGGGCGTCGGCCTGACGGTCGTCGGCCCCGAGGCCCCGCTCAGCCTGGGGATCGTCGACGAGTTCGAGGGCCGTGGACTGCGCATCTTCGGCCCGCGGAAGAAAGCGGCCGAGCTCGAGGGGAGCAAGATCTTCGCCAAGCAGTTCATGGAACGGCATAAGATCCCCACCGGCCGGTTCAAGATCGCCGACGGCCATGAGCAGGCCCTGAGGATCATCCGCTCCGGCGAGTTCGGCTACCCGCTCGTCATCAAGGCCGACGGCCTGGCCGGGGGCAAGGGCGTGATCGTCTGTCAGAGCCCGAAGAGGGCCGAGGAGACGGTCGCGGAGATGATGATCCAGAAGAAATTCGGCGCCGCGGGCAAGCGCGTCATCGTCGAGGAGTTCCTGCGCGGTCCCGAGGTGTCCTTCATCGTCGTTGCCGACGGGGCGCGGGTCCAGGTTCTGGCGAACGCCATGGACCACAAGGCCGTTTACGACCGGGACAAGGGGCCGAACACCGGCGGGATGGGGGCCATCTCCCCGTCGCCGTTCATGACCGAGGAACTCTACTCGACCGTGATGGAGTCCGTCGTCTTTCCGACGGTGACCTGCATGATCGAGGAGGGCCGCACGTTCAAGGGCGTTCTCTACTGCGGTCTGATGCTGACCACCGACGGGCCGAAGGTCCTCGAATACAACTGCCGGTTCGGGGACCCCGAGACCCAGCCCCAGATGCTGAGGCTCGAGAGCGACCTCGTCGAGCTCCTTCTGGCGTCTGTCGAAGGGGAGATGCTCCGCAACGAGGTCCATTGGAGCCGGAAGCCGTCGGCCTGCGTGGTCCTGGCCTCGGGCGGCTACCCGCTTAAGTACGATAAGGGCAAGGTCATCACGGGCCTCGAGGGGGCCGCCGCGGTCCCTGGGGTCGTCGTCTTCCACGCAGGGACGGCGGCGGAGGACGGGAAGATCCTGACGAACGGCGGGCGCGTCCTCGACATCTGCGCCTCGGAGGCGACCCTCGAGGGGACGATGAAGAAGATCTACGAGGCCGTCGGGGAGATCTATTTCGAGGCCATGCATTATCGGCGCGACATCGGCGCCGCGAAGGAGGAGTGACCGTGAGCGTGACCGTGTTCCTGGGGAGCGAATCCGATTTCGACGTCATCGAGGGGGGGCTGAATATCCTGAAGGACTTCGGCGTGCCGTTTACGCTCGACGTGACCTCGGCTCACCGATCGCCCGAGCGGACCCTGCGCCTGGTCAAGGAGGCCGAAGCGCGCGGAACGGCGGTCTTCATCGCTGTGGCCGGCAAAGCCGCCCACCTTGCTGGCGTCGTGGCGGCGCACACGGTTCGGCCGGTCATCGGCGTGCCGGTCGAGGGCGGGGCCCTGTCCGGGATGGACGCGTTATTCTCGACGGTCCAGATGCCCCAGGGCATCCCGGTGGCAACGGTGGCCCTCGGCAAGGCCGGCGGGGCGAACGCCGCCCTGCTCGCCGTCGAGATCCTGGCCGTCGGGGACGCCGGGCTCCGGGAAAAGCTCGTCGCTCACCGGAAGAAGATGGCCGAGAAGGTCGAGGCGAACTCGAGGAAGCTTCAAGAGAAGATATGACCTCGTTCGCCGTCCGCAGCTTCGGCTGCCGGGTCAACCAAGCCGAGGCCTTCGGCTGGGTCGAGGAGCTCCGGAGGGGCGGACTCCGGCTCGAGGAGGATTGCGGGCGCGGGGATTTTCTGCTCGTCAATTCCTGCACCCTGACCGGGCGCGCAGACAGAGACGTGCGGCGGTTCATCCGCAGGGCGGCGCGGGAGAATCCGCAAGGGCGGATCGTCGTGACGGGCTGCTATGCCGGGCGTGCGTCCGAGGAGTTCCGCCGGATGCCGGGCGTCTGGATGGTCGTCCCGAACAGAGAGAAGGACGGGTTGGCGGTGAGAGTCCTCGAGGCGGCCGGGGCGCGGGGGGAAGAAGCGAACGAAGCCGTGGGCGCGGTCCCGTACCGGGCGCGAGCCTTCCTCAAGGTGCAGGACGGCTGTGATTTCCACTGCGCGTACTGCGTCATCCCCGGCGTCCGCGGAAAGAGCGCGAGCGTCGCCGGCGACGATGTCGTCGGGCGCGTGAGGGCGTTCGTCAAGGACGGCTATAGGGAGATCGTCCTGGCCGGCATCCACCTCAGCTCTTACGGGCGCGACCTCTCGCCGGGAAGCTCGCTCCTCGGGCTCATCGAGCGCATCGAGGCGGTCGAAGGGCTCGGGCGGGTCCGCCTGAGCTCGCTCGATCCGCGGTTCCTGGACGGGGCGCTCGCGGCGCGCATCGCGGAGAGCCCGCGTATCGCGCCGCACTTCCATCTCTCGCTCCAGAGCGGCTCGGCAAAGACCCTGCGGGCGATGGGCAGGGCATCGAGTCCCGAGCGCTATGAGGCGCTCCTCGCGGGCCTGCGGCGCCGCGCGCCGGACGCGGCCCTCGGGGCGGACATCATCGTCGGCTTCCCGGGCGAGACGGACGAAGAGTTCGAGCGGACGCGCCAGTTCCTTGAACGGTCGCCGCTGACGTACATCCACGTCTTCCCGTTCTCGCCGAGGGAGGGGACGCCCGCGGCGGAGATGGTGCCGGTGGACGAGGCGATAAAGAAAGAGCGGGCCGACGCTCTGCGGGACCTGTCGCGGGAGAAGGACCTGGCCTTTCGGGCCAGATTCATCGGGCGCGAACTCGAGGCCGTGGTCATCGCGAAGAAGGGGCGCGGCGCGGAAGTCCTGACGGGCAACAACATCCAGGTCGCCTTCGCGGACTGCGACGCGGCCCGCCGCGAATTCGTTACGGTCAGGATCACCGCGGCGACCGCCGCCGCTACCACCGGCGCGCGTCCCAGCTGAGGGGTCAGGTCTCAATTTTCAAGTTTTAGCCGGACCAAAAACTTGAAAATTGAGACCTGACCCCTCCCTGGCTTGCCGCGCAGGCGAATAGCGTGTATATCGTGTATGTGTTTAGGGCGTAAAGAAAAATCAATGCAAAGAATTCGCATTTTGCCGCCGGAACTCGCCGGGAAGATCGCGGCCGGCGAGGTCATCGAGCGGCCGGTCTCCGTCGTCAAGGAGCTTGTCGAGAATTCCCTCGACGCCGGGGCGACCGAGGTGCGCGTCGAGCTTACCGACGGCGGGAAGAGGCTCATCGCCGTCCGGGACAACGGCCAGGGCATGTCCGCCGAGGACGCGGCCGTGGCGTTCCGCCGGCATTCGACGAGCAAGATCGCCCGCGAGGAGGACCTCGAGAACATCGCGACGCTCGGCTTCCGGGGCGAAGCGCTGGCGAGCGTCTCGTCGGTCTCCCGCATCGCGCTCAGGACCTTCGACGGCGAGGGCGACCGGGGGACGCTGATCGAGCGGGAAGGGGAGAAGCACCTCGCGGTCACGGAGGTCGCCTTCCCCAAGGGGACGGCGATCGAGGTCCGGGACCTGTTCTTTAATCTTCCTGCCCGCCGCAAGTTCCTCCGCTCCGACAGGTCCGAGCTGGGTGCTATCGCGAAGTACCTGACCAATGCCGCCCTGGCCTGCCCCTCTGTCCGGTTTGTCCTGACCCACGAAGGGCGGACCGTCCTCGATTGCCCGGCCGTGGCGGGACTGCGCGAGCGCGTCTTCCAGCTCTATGGGCGGGATGTCCTCGACGTCCTGATGGAGGTCGATTACGCGGAAGGCGAGTGCCGCGTCCGGGGGCTCGTGTCGCGGCCGCTCAAAGGGCGGGGGGACCGCAACCGTCAGTTCTTCTTCGTCAACGCGAGGCCGGTCAGGGACCGGACGCTCCAAGCGGCCCTGAATCAGGCGTTCTCGGGACTTCTCGAGAAGGATCGGTCGGCCGAAGCGTTCCTCTTCCTGGACGTTCCGTACGGCGAAGTGGACGTCAATGTCCACCCGGCCAAGGCCGAGGTCCGCTTCCGCGACTCCCAGCTGGTTTTCCGTCTCGTCCTGCGGGCGGTCGAACAGGCCGCGCTCCGGGTGAGCGGGATCAAGGAAGTCGGCGGGCCGGCAGCCGGGGAAAAGGCGGGCGGCCTCGAAACGCGGACACGGGTGGAAGAGCCGGGCCTGCCGATGCCGTTCGGGAGAGAATGGGCCGTCGGGAAGCGCCGCCTGGAGGCGGTCGGAGCCCCCGCCGCGTCGGAGGTCGACTCGCCGCGGACGGGCCCTCTGGTCTTGGGGCAATATCTCGACATGTATATCGTCGCCGTCTCGGAGGAAGGGCTCCTTGTCGTCGATCAGCACAACGCCCACGAGCGCATCCTGTATGAGAAATTCCTCGAGATCGACCGGACGAAGTCATGGCCGCGAAAGATGCCCCTCATCCCGGAGATCCTGGAATTTACGCCGTCGGAGGCCCTGGCCTTCGAGGAGAACAGGGTCCTTCTCGAGGACGCGGGGTTCCTCGTCGAGCCGATGGGCGGCCGGAGCTTCGCCATCAAGGAATACCCGGAGATCTTCAGGGACGGGGAGGTCCGCGAGGCGTTCCTGAGCCTGCTCGAAGAGGTAGGGCGGACGAAGGCCGCCGGGCGCCGGGAGAAGCTCCTGGCGACGATGGCCTGCAAATCGGCCATCAAGGCCGGGGAGCCTCTTCCCATGGCCAAGATGGAGTACCTCGTCGAGGAGCTGTTCAAGACCGCCAACCCGACGCTCTGCCCCCACGGCCGGCCGGTCGTCGTCAAGCTCGACCGCTCCGCCATCGCCAAAGGCCTTGGCCGCTGAGGGGTCAGGTCTCAATTTTCAAGTTTTTGTTCCGACAAAAACTTGAAAATTGAGACCTGACCCCTCAGGACCTTGAGACCCGGCCCCTCTTATGCTATTGTTTTAAGCGGTCTATGCGGGGAGTGGCGCAGCCTGGTTAGCGCGCCTGCCTTGGGAGCAGGAGGTCGTCGGTTCGAATCCGATCTCCCCGACTTCGTATCTTAGGATATTCGGACGCGCCTGTAGCTCAGTTGGACAGAGCAGCTGCCTTCTAAGCAGCGGGTCGGGTGTTCGAGTCACCCCAGGCGCGCATTTATTTTCCTTGAAGACAAGTTCCTTGAGGGACCGGCTTTCCGAATCAGTGATTCTTGCGGATCGTCTCGAACAGCCCGCGGGCCTTCCCCGCCGCGGCCCGGTCCTCTAAACAGATGACGAGCAGATTCCCGACCGCCTGAAGGCCTAAGAGCTTTCCGTGGTCATCGGTCACATTGAGCGAAAGGCCTTCGCCCGAATTGAGCTCTTTCGCCCGGGGGTCGTTCTTGAGGGCTCGCTCAACCGCTGGGAAGCCCTGCCGCAGGGCCTTCTCGCTCGGGTACGAGAGGATGAAGAGCGATGCGCCCGAGGAATAATCGCCCCTGACGCCCTCCTCGAACCGGAAGGCCTCTTTACCCAGGGAGGAATAATTGTTCATGAAACCGAGGTACCCTTTGAAGTAGCGGACGCTGGCATTGATGAGCCCCGGCCGGGGAAGTTCGGCGACGAGAGGGGCCGGGCCCGAGAGGCCCTGGATCTTGCCCGCCACGGCCCGGGCGAGCTCTAGCGATCCCCGGCTGGTCGCCGGGCTCTCGTCCTGCCCGGTGATGGTGACCAGGAAATTCCCTTTCCAGAAATTCAGATAGTAGTCCTCGAGCTGGCCTTCGGCGCCGATCTCGAGCGGTGCGCCCCGCGGGCTCCTCTTGAAGGTGTACATGCCGTAGGCGCTCTCGGGGCTCGTCATTCGAAAGAGCTCGAGCGAGAGCCTTATTCCTTCTCGATCCTTGTATTCCTGGACGAGGACTTCCTCGAACCCATACTCGCGGTAGATCTCCGCCCCGCCGTCGATGTAGAGATAGAGCTCTTCCCCTTTGAATTCCTGGGGAGGGCCGTCCTCTTTCCACTCTCCCGTTTCTTGTCCGGCCGGGAGAAGGGAACGGAGGCCGGAAGGACCGCGGGGCGCCTGTCCCGCTAATAAGACGTTAAAGAATAGGGCAACGATGATCAGGCGAGAGAGTCGGCGAATTCCGTGCCTCGTATACATGAGCCCATCGGTCAGACGGCCATTTCCTGGATCCTGACCTTTTCCAGGTTCATTTCGCCCAGGCCGTGTTCATAGCCTTTCTTGATCATGAGGATATCCTGGGCTTTGAAACCCCGGAGCGAGGCGCAATAGCTGTCGACGGCGATCCGGTCCGTTCCGGCGACGATCTTCCGAGGCGCGGCCAGCTCGCCCGGCCCGAAGGGGCCGTTGGTGGTGATGAATTCCGTGGCGTCGACGATCGCCAGGACGGGCTTGACCGCCAGGTTGAGGTCGGCGATGCACTGGTCGAGCCGGTCGATATCGTCGGGATTGGTCTTGAAATCCCCGCTATGGAACGTCCGGTTGACGGCGGCGAAGTTCAGGCCCATCAGGTTCTTCATCGCCCCGGTGAACTTGTTTCCGGCGTGGTCCTTGGTGATGGGCAGGTTGATCAGGCAGTCGTTCTCGAAAAGCTCGTTCATGATCATGGCTTCCCGAAGGATCTTCCCCTTGGGAAGGGCGACCGGCCTGTAGAGCGCTTCGGCCTTGAGGTCGACGATCTTGAGAGCGGCCCCCTCTTCGTTGAGGACGCCGGCGAGGCCCGTCGCCGTCCAGAACTTTTCGGGGAGCCAGCTTAGGCAATTGATCTCGCGGGCCCCGGCCCCCTTGCACATCCGGATGACGGCCCTGACGATATCCGGCTTGGTGAACGTCCCCGGGTGCGCGCTCTGGGAGTTGGGCAGGATGGCCACCCGGGCGCCTTTCGGCACGAATCGCGCGATCCCGCCGAGAAGGTCCACGACCTTCCGGGTGTTCACTAGGTAATCCTGGCCCTGGACGACGGCGACATCCGGAAATTCCGGGACCGCCGGATGGGAAAGGCCGTCCCCGTTCCGGGGCCAGGCGAGCCCGCCCCCGACGATGAGGGCCGCCGCTCCCGTCCCCGCGCTTCTCTTGAGAAAATCCCTGCGATTGAGCTTTTGGTCCATGATCACCTCCTGCGCCGGACTTGATGAACGCCGAGGCTTGTTCAGCGTTTTTCCTGGAGCAGATCCTTGATCACCTGGAGCGAGCCATAGGCATCGACGAGCCCGTGGCCGACGATGTCGTCGGGCTCGGTCAGATCGAGAATATCCAGCCGGGCCGCCTTCGTCAGGCTGAGCGCGACAAGGCGGCAGTATTCGCCGCGCTTCTTGAGGATGTCCTGGGACGGCGGCGCCGCGCTGCGGAGGAGCGTAACGACTCCGGCCGCGAGCGGCGCGGCCAGTGACGTTCCGGCCACGGCCATATCCTGCATGTCTTTCATATAGACGGGAACGGTCACGAAAACGCCGGCCGAGGGCGTCGCGATGTCGATCTCGTCGTGGGGCACGGTGATCGGCCACGGCCTGATGGCGCCGTCTTCCCTGGCCACGCCGCCCGCCAGGATGACCTCTTTCTTCATGGCCTTGAAGATCTGGTCCTCGAGATGCAGGCCGAACTGGACGCGGGAGATGTTGCCGGCGGCCGTGCACAGGGGGACATTTTCCCGGTAGGCGAACTTGACGGCGTCCAGGAGGGGAAGCTCGGTGGCCGGCAGGGGCGCGCTTAGGGAGATGACCTGGGCGCCGTG
This sequence comes from uncultured Eubacteriales bacterium, assembly GCA_964585685.1. Classification (GTDB taxonomy): domain Bacteria; phylum Acidobacteriota; class Aminicenantia; order Aminicenantales; family Saccharicenantaceae; genus JALHVH01. The sequence continues at coordinate 21,155 of CAZPEP010000058.1, forward strand.
ATGAACGGCATAATAGATCCCGGCGGCGACGAATTCATAGATCCAGTAATCGTAGACCGGATCGTTCATCGTGTCCCCGTCGTGGACCCGGACAGGCATGATCCTGCAATCCGGAGCGATGGCCAGGAGGGCCGAGGAGCAGCCCGTGCCGTGCATGCCCCAGTCGATCATGGGAGGATTCTCGTCCGCCCACGGGGGAGTCGTTCGTCCCATGAAATTGAAGCCTGCAACGGTCTTGTCCTTGAACAGCGAATTGTAGGGATCGATGCCCGAATCGATGACTGCGACCACGACCCCCGCCCCTTTGGTCACAGACCAGACGGCCGGGGCATTGAGCGCCTCAACGGCCCACTGCGACCCGTACTCGGGCTTCATTTTGTTGGTGAACCACTTTTCTTTGGGGATCTCGGGCCTGTCGTTCCGGGCGCTGAACCCGATGGATTGAAGGACGAGGTCGAGCCTGGATTTTCCGCGGTTATGCGGGAGGGAGATCTCGAAATCGTACTGGCGGGTCTTGCGGAAGAGCGAGCCGACGAACCGGGCGGCGTATTCCTCCGCCAGCGCAATGAAGGCCTTGCGAAACTTCTCTAGGGACTCGATGTCTCCGCGCCGGGCCCATTCGGTGAAAAGGGGCTCATCCTTCTGATAGGCGAAGACCATTAGCCTCTCGAACAGATAGGGGATCTCTTTCTGGCCGTTCAGGACCTTGGCCAGCTCAGCCTCGCCGAGCTGGGACTTCATCGGGTGGTTCTGGAGGATCCTTCCGACCATCCCAAAGAACGAGCCCTTCGCTTCGGCAAAGATCGGCTCCAGCTTCTTGCCGGCCTCCGGAGAGATCTGGGCCCGGGCGGGAGCGCCCAAGCCCCACAGGACGGCGACGAACACCACGGCCCGGGCCAAAGAAATCCACATGGTTTTCGGCATTTTATCCTTCATGAACGATAGCTACCTCTGGACCGTTGGCCGTGTACTTTCCCGCGTTACTTGAAATTGACTTCCACGCCGACCTGGGCCCAGCGGCGGGGATTCGGCAGGTCGCTCCTGTCCCAATACAACTGGTTCGTCAGATTGAAGACGTCGACGAAGAGTCCCAGCCGGGTGTTCCCCGGGAGCTTGAATCCCTTGGAGATCCGGAAGTCGACGATCCATTTCTTGTCGTGGGGATTGAACAGGGAAGCCGTATCCGGGTCCATATTCCACCAGATCCAGCGGGCCCTGAGGTTGGCGAAGAAATCGCTCTTCTCGTCCTTGAACATCAACCCCGCCTTGTGGGTCCTCGTGGGGATCCAGGTCAGGAGAACGGCCTCTTCGGCGGTCGTATTCTCGTGCTTATTGTAGTTCGTTCCGATATAGCCGGTGACCCCAAAGGGCGTCAGAACCCCGATCTCGGCCTCGTAGCCTTTCTTGAGGAATTTGGAGACGTTCCCCCACGTATATCGGCCCTCGATGTCCGCGGGGACCCGTACGATTCCGTCGGTCATCCGATGGGAATAGCCGGACAGCTTCAAATAGAGGAAGCGCAGCTCCTGGGTCTCGAAGCCGGCGCTGTAAGCCCAGGCCCTTTCCGGTTTGAGATCCGGATTCGGCAGGATCATGTCGAAATAGGAAACGCCCAGCGTGTACCACAGGTCGGGGACCTTGAAGGTCCGGGCCACGTTGACCCGGAAGAGCGACGCCTTGAGGAAGTTGAACGTCGCACCCACGGACGGGCTGAGCTGGTTTCCGAAAGAGCTGTCGTGGTCGTAGCGGGCCCCAACGTGAAGTCCCAGATTTCCGATCCGGTATTCCATGTTGACGAAGGGAGCCACGGAGTTCACGTAGATCACGGGCTGGCTGGCGATGAAGCTCGAAAAATCGGCCTTGATCCTGTAATAATCCAATCCCGAGATGATCGAGAGCGTCTCGGAGGGCCGATAGGACCCCTTGAGGGTGAATCCCATCTTCTGATCGATGAATTTCGTGGTATCGACGACCCCGGCGGGCGGCTGGTAGAGGGAGCCGTCGAGGTACTCCGTCGTGCCGTTGAAATTCGACCGATGAAACTTGAGCTGGGTTTCGAGATTGAGCGCGGGAGTGACGTTGGTCGAGAACCTCATCGAAGCGACGTCCGCGGTCCCCTTGTAGTTGGCCTGGTAGTTCCAATAATACGGATAGTCGGGCCCGAGAAGGTCCGGCAGGTAGAGGAACGAGAGAGTTTGGGTATCCATCTTGTTCCGGTTGTAGAGGAAATCGACGAACGTATCGTCGTTGAAGTCGTAGCTGAACTTGGTAAAGAGATTGTAGTTCCGTTCCTGCCCGTACCTGACGAATCCGTCGTTCCGGGTTCCGCTATAGCCCAGCATGTAGCCGAACTTGTCCAGGTTCCCCAGGACATTGGCGGAATAGCCGAGGTTGTCGCCCTTGACGCCGATCGCGTTTCCGTTCTCGAAATCCATGGCGCCGAAACGGGAGTACGTGCTCTTGAGCGTGATCTGAGGCCGGGCCAGGCCCCGGGGCCGCTTCGTGATCACGTTGATGATGCCGCCCATGTTCGACCCCCAGACCGAGGACGAGCCGCCCTTGACGACCTCCACCTGGTTGATCATATCCTGGGGATACGAATTCAGCATGCTCCAATTATTGACGACCTCTCCGACGTCGACGCCGTCCACCATCTTCCGGATATAGACGTCTTCGTAGCCATCGATGTACATGAACGTCCCGAGCGTCGTATTCCCGCTCCCGGATTCCACGTCGACGCCGGGAATGTTGTTGAGCGCCTGGACGATGTTGACCTGGGGCGTCTCCGCGAGCTTCTTTTCCGTCACGATCTCGATGTTCTGGGGGACCCGCTGAAGGCTGACGGCCTCGCGGCGTGCCGTGACGGAGATCTCATGGGCGAAGCCGATGCTCAGCGTGACATTGAGATCCACCGTCTGTCCCGCCTCGACGCGGACGTCCTTCAGGGTCTCCGGGATGAACCCCGCCAGCTCGAAAACGACCTTGTACGCGCCCGGCGGGACGTTCTTGATGACGAACGTTCCCTCCGCCCCCGTGAGGGCGTACTTCTTGGTCCCGGCGACCGTCACCTTGACCGTGGGCACGGGCAATTTTTCATTCGCATCGATGACCTTTCCCCGGATATCGCCTCCCTCCTGAGCCAGCAGGATGCCGGTCGACTGGAAAAGGAGGACCCCCAAGAAAAGGATCCCAAGGACTCTGAGTGTTTTGGTCATGCTCTCTCCTCCGCGGCGAGGGGATTTCGCTCCAGCGCGAACAACAAGAATCTCGCCATTTTAACATAAGGACGACGAAAGCGGGGCGCTTGTACCACCCCGCTGCCGGCCCTGGTCGATTCGGACACCAGTGGAGGGCCGATCCCTGGTAAAATAACCCCTGGGCCGACGTCCTTTATGAGAGCTGGAGGGCCCATGAGAAAATTGTTCTGGAGATCCTCGTTCGCTGCCCTGTTTTGCGCGGGCCTGGCCCTGGCCGGACCGCAGGGGCCGACCGGGCGCCCGGCGGTCCTCCCCGAGCCGTGGCTGAGCCTCATCGGCGGCGAGGTCAACGGCACCGCCGCCTTCGACAACCTGGCCGTTATCGCGACCTATCACCGGACGCTCGGCTCCGACCAGACCCACGAGATCCTGCAGAGGCTTCAGGCCAAATGCCGCGATTACGGCCTGAGCTCCGCGGAGATCCTGCGGGTGCCCGTCCGGACGGGTTACGAGTTCTTCGGCCTGCAGAATTTCGACGGCCAGGTCCCGACCCGGGTGCGTGGGGCGGAGCTCCGCCTAGTCAAGCCCATGGCCAGGCTCATCGCCACGACGGAGAGCGCGCCGAGCGCCCTCATCCAGGGCAGCCGGTCGGCCGACCTCACGGCCCCGGTCGTCTGGATCGGCCCGGAGGGGGCCGACCCGAAGAATTATGAGGGAAAGGACGTCAAGGAGAAGGTCGTCCTGGCCGGGAACGCCCTGCCCGAGGACGTCAAGGAGATGGCCATCCATCGTTTCGGGGCCGCGGGCGTCCTTTATTATTTCGACCTGCCCCATAACAGCGGCGACAACCAGGACGCCAATCTCGACACGTGGTGGTCCCAGTGGGGAAAGGATGGCCGGGATTCGACGTTCGGATTCTCCCTGTCCAACAATCAATACCGTTTCTTGAAGGGCATGCTCGACCGGGGCGAGGAGGTCGTCGTCAAGGTCAAGATCGATGCCGGGATCAAGAGCGGCGACGAAGCCGTCTTCGAAACGCTGGACGCGGCCATCCTGGGCTCCGAGCAGCCCGACGAGGAATTCCTGATATGGGCGCATATCGACCACGCCCTGCCTGGGGCCGTGGACAACGGGAGCGGCTGCGCCGTCATCCTGGAGATCGCCCGGACCCTTCAGGCGCTCATCGACAACGGGCTCGTCCCCAGGCCGCGGCGGACCATACGCTTCCTCTGGCTGCCCCACGTCTCAGGCCTGTACATGTATCTTACGAAGCATCCGGAAAAGATCGGCCGCATTCGGGGCGGGCTCTCCGTGGACAGCGTCGGGATCAGCCAGACCCTGTTCTCCAATTATTTCGCTCCTGGCAGACCCTCCCAGTCCCTGCCGTCCTATTGGTCGGCCGTCCTCGAGAACTTGGCCGGGGAGCTTCAGGAGCGGGCAAATCGCAACTTGTTCGATTTCAGGAACATGGACAACCTCTACGCGCCCGAGGGAAGCCGCGATCAATTCCATATGCGCGTCATCCCCTACAGTGGCTTCGGCGACGAGATGCAGAGCAACAACAACACCGTCGACATTCCCACTATCGCCTTCGGATGCCTGCCCGTTCCTCCGCGCCACAGCCAGGTCAATTTCCTCTCTTACATCGACCCCACGGGCCTACATCGCACCGCCTATCTCGGGGCGGCTCTGGCGGCCGTGTTCGGCTGGACCGACGGCCGGAGCGCGGGCCTGCTCGTCGACGAGGTCTTTGCCGCCGGCCGGTCCAAGCTCGTCCAAGAATCCGGCCTGGCCCAGGCCGCCTTGGCCCGAGCCGATGCCGGCGCGATCGCGGCCGTCTTCCGACGCGGGAAGGATCTGCTCCGCTCGGGACTGGAGAGAGAGCGCGCGATGCTCGAGTCGGTGAAAGCCCTTGTCCCCGGGGACAAGGAGGCTTCGCGGCTGATCGGCCTTCGCCTTCGTGAAGAAACGGAGCTGGCCGATTCCCTCTCCGCCCAGCTCGGCGGGGAATACCGGCGGCTCTGCCGGGAACTGGGCTGTCCGCCTCGACAGGCGACGCTGTCGCTCGAGGAGAGGGAGCTCGACGGCCTCGTTCCGAAGCCGGTCCCCGGGGTCATGGGCACCTCGGCCTATTTCGGCAATTATTATGAAAAGGTCCTGGGGAAGAAGAAGCTCGAATCGTTTGGGCTCGCCCCGGATTTTTCTTATGGACACCTGGGCTACACCGAGGCCCATAATTTCATCGACGGCCGCCGGAGCGTCCTCGGGATCTTCCGGGCCGTCGATTCCGAGCTGTGGAGCGAAGGATATCCGGCGACGCACGCGATCGGTCTCCGTGAGGTCGCGAGCTACATGCGCATGCTGGAGGCGGCCAAGGTGATCACCCTGGAAAATAGAGCCGCGAAGAATTCGAACCGCGAGGTCGGCCATGACTGATAAAGGGGCCCTTCTTTTCGTGATCGCCGGACTGGACGGAGTCGGGCTGGAGAAGTTTTCGTCCGACTGAAAAAATTACGACGCGACAAGCCTGGGCCTCCCCCGCTGGACTGTGGACAGGCTTCATGAGCTGATGGCTCATACGGCTAACTGAAGAGACTTGCGATGGCTCCCCTTTTGCGAACATCAGTTGACACGGCCGTGGACGGCGCCGAGTGCGGGCCAGTCCCGCTCGCCGACGTCCGCGACTATATCGAAAAGCTTGCCAAGGCGGGAGTGGTCGTCCTAAAATAGCCGGGCATCCGGCCCGGGATTATTTCATCCAGCGGGCGAACCATTCCAGATTCCGCTCCATCATATCCCGCATGAACTTCGGCTCGTCGACGACATGGCCCTGGCGGGGATAGATGATCAGCTGAACGGGCACGCCGTTCTTCTTGAGCGCGGCGTAAAGCTCCTGGGCCTGGGGCACCGGCACGCGGAAATCCTTCTCCCCATGCAGGATCAGGGTCGGCGTCTTGAGATTGCCGGCGTAGAAAACGGGGGAGCGCCGCTGATAGAGGTCCTTGGCTTTCCAGGGGACATCCCCCAGGTAATATTCCGTGTATCCGGGAATGTCGGTCTGTCCGTAGAAGCTGACCAGGTTGGACATCCCGGCCCCCAGGGAGGCGCACTTGAACCGGTCCGTCTGGGAGATGATCCATCCCGTCATGTATCCGCCGTAGCTCCGTCCCATGATCCCGAGCCTCGCCGGGTCGGCGATCTTGCGGCTGACCAGCGCGTTGATCCCGGCCATGATGTCACGGTAGTCCCCGCCGCCCCAATCCAGGAGGTTGGCCTTCCGGAACCTATCGCCGTAGCCGTAGCTCCCCCTGGGATTGGGCATGAAGATGGCGTAGCCCAGGCCGGCAAGGACGTGGAGCGGGTAGCATTCGGCCTGGATCGGATAGGGAGAGCCGATCTGGGGCGAGAACTCGGCCGCGAACCGGCCCGAGGGGCCGCCGTGGGCATAAGTGAGCATGGGAAACGGTTTTTCCGCGGGAGGTCCCGGAGGCAGGAGAAGAAGCCCTTCGATCTCGAGGCCGTCGGAGCTCCTCCAATGGACGATCTCCTGCCGACCCAGGCTGACATCCTGAAGCTCGGGATTCGTGAACGTGAGCCTGATGGGGTTGAACTCTTCCAGGCCGGAAACAAAGACCTCGGTCGGGGTCAGGGAGTTCGTGCCGAGGAAGGCGACCTTTTCGGAGTTCGATGAGAAGCTGAAATCGCTCCAGACAAAATCCCCCTTGAGGTGCGGTTTCGGCTCTCCGCCGTCCGCGGCAACCGAGAAGAGCTGGTTCCAGAGGCCCGCAGGGCTTTGAAAGAAGATCCTGCGGCCGTCGGGGGACCACTGGGGGGTGAACAAGAACTCATTGAACTTGGGGGTGAGGTTGCGCGGTGCCCCGCCCTCTGCGGGGACGAGGCAGAGATACCAGCTGGCGATCCACTCCGTTCTCCCTTCGGTCGAAAGGAAGACGACCGTTTTCCCGTCCGGAGACCAGCGGGGGAAGGTGTCGATCCCGGACCGCTTGACCAGGTCCCGTACCGTTCGTGTCTCGAGGTCGACCGAGAAGATGTCCGTCCGAAAAAGGTCCTGGATGCGCGGCGAAGGCTGGGCCGCGAAAACGATCTTTTTCCCGTCGGGAGACCAGCTAAAGTCGACGACCGCCGCCGGGGCCTGGGTCAGGCAAGTCGTTTGCTTCGACGCCAGGTCCAGGACAAAGAGCTGAAGGCCGGGGACATCCGGGTCGTAGATGATCACGTCCGCGGGCGTGCCATCCGTCTTGGCAGGCTCGGGCGATTTCGGAGCCCGCGCCAGGAAGGCGATCTTCCGGCTGTCCGGGGACCAAACGAAACTCGATACCCCGCCCTCGACCGCCGCGGGCTTGGCGGCTTCCCCTCCGGCCGGGTCAATGAGCCAGATCTGTCTCGAGCCGTCCCTGTCGGAGAGGAACGCCAGCACTTTCCCGTCCGGAGACCATCGCGGCGTGTCATCCTGGCCGGGACCCGCCGTGAGCCGGAGGGGCGCCCCGCCGGCCGTCTCGGCCAGCCAGATGCGGCTGGGGGTCGCGTTCTTGACCAGGTCGATCTCGGAAAGGACATAAGCCACCCGGTCGCCGGCGGGCGAGATCCGGGCGTCCACGATATTCCGAATTCGGAGCAGGTCCTCGAGCCCGGCCGGGTGGACGGCCGGATAGAGAGGGCGCGGGCCGAGCGATAGAAAAGCGGCGGCCGCGGCTGCGACGAGAATCACGGCTTTTCGGGCGCGGGCGTTCACCGGAGGTACTTCTTGAACCAGCTCTCGGTCTTTCTGAGCTTGTCGAGCTGATGGTTCGGCATCATCGTCCCGTGGGATTCCCCGGGATAAATATAGAGCTCGACGGGCGTTCCGGTGGTCTGGACCGCCCGGAAGAATTCTACGGCCTGTTCCACCGGGACTCTTTCGTCCTTCTCGTTCTGGGTCATGAGCAGCGGCGTTTTGACGTTTCCGGCATAGGTCAGCGGGGAGAGCTTCCGATAGATCTCGGGGTCTTCGAGGGGCGTCTTTCCGAAGTACTGGCGGCAGAGGATGCGCCCGATGGGCCCGATCGACCACAAGCTCTGGAGATTGGAGATGCTGACCTCGCTGTGGGCGGCCTTGAAGCGGTCGGTCTGAGTCACGATCCAGTTGGTCATGTAGCCGCCGTAGCTCCCGCCCCAGACGACGAGCTTGTCCTTGTCAGCCAGTCGCCGGGCGATGAGAAGGTCCAGGCCCGACATCAGGTCGCGGTAATCCCCGCCGCCCCAATCCCGCATGTCCTTCCTCAGGAACTCGGATCCCCAGCCGATACTGCCTCGGACGTTGGGCATGTATACGAGGTAACCCTGGCCCGCGAAATACTGGGCCGGGCAGTAGTAGAGGCCCGAGAAGGAATTGTTGAAATTCCCGGCCGGGCCGCCGTGGATGAGCGTCACGGTCGGATACGCCTTGCCCTTCTCATAGCCGAGCGGGTAGACGATATTTCCCTGGATTTGGAGCCCGTCGTCGGCTTTCCAGGTAATTTCCTCGGTTTCTCCCAGCCATATCTTGGCCAATTCCGGATGGATATCGGTCAGGCGCCTGGCCTTGTCGGGAGAATTGATGTCCCCGACATAGATCTCCTGCGGCCAGTCCGGCGTGGAGGCCGAGAAGGCGATCGTCCGGCCGTCGGCGGCGAAGGAAAGCTGGTTGACCTCCATCTTGGGAAAGTGCGAGAGCTGGCGGGCTTCCTTCTTCAGGACGTCGAGCCGGAAGATCTGGGCGTTGAGCTGATGATAGGCGACGTAGTAAATGCCGCCGCCGTCGGCGGACCATCGGCAATTGTAAAGGAAATGATCGGTCGTCCCGGAGGCGTTGAAGACCTTTCCGGTCTGGAAATCATAGACCTGGATGATGTGATTGTGAAGCTCCGGCTGGCCGAGATCGCCGACCTCCAGGCTCAGGTATCGCCCGTCAGGGCTCCAAGCGGCCTCGCCGCGACGTGTGTAAGCCGCGAAATAACGGAAGTCGAGGGTCTTCATGCCGCTCCCGTCGCAGTTAACGACGCGAAGCGTTTGAAAATCCCAGGTCACGGGCTCCAGGTTCTTCGGCGAGGTCACGAAGGCGATCCTGGAACCGTCCGGGGACCAGGAGAAGCCCATGATATGAAAATCCCCGGACACCAGCGGCTTCGCGGCCTTGGCGGCGAGGTCGAAGATCTGCATTTGCGAGCGCGGCCGCCCTTCGTCGATATCCATGGCGTCGAAGCCCGAGCCCTTGGCCTTCGCCTTGTCCGGATCGGGGGTCTCGGGGGTCAGGAAGGCGATGGACTTTCCGTCGGGCGACCAGGCGTACTTCTGGACGCCGTCCGGCGCCTCGATGAGAGGCTCCGCCTCGCCCTGCCCCGGCCGGAAGATGAACAGCTGGGGCTTTCCCAGCCTCGTCGAGAGGAACGTCAGGGCCTGGCCGTCCGGCGACCAGGCGGCCGCCATGGACATGTCCGGTCCCTTGGTCACGGCGAAGCATTGACGCCCGGCCGTGTCCGCGAGCCAGACATTGGACGTGAAGGTGTTGCGCGGCCAGTCGACCGAGGTGACGTCGAACGCGACCGTCTGGCCCGAGGGAGAGAGCGCCACCGTGCCGATGGACTTCAGGGAGATCATCTCCTCCAAGGTCAGGGGCTTTTTCCCGGCTTGGCCTCGCACGGCCAGGGGAAGAAGGAGGGAAACCAGCAGGACCGGGATGACGGGGAATCGCCTTTTCATTGGGACCTCCTTGTTTCCTTTTCCGCGGCGTCCTTCTGAGCGGCCTCCTCGGCTTCCTTGGCCCTCTGGGCCATGCGCTTCTTGAAGGTGTCGTCGAGCTCGTTCATCTTTTTGACATAGGTCCGGACCGCGGGGCCGACGGCGTTTTCGGCGTCGAGGAGCCCGTAGCCGATCTTGGGATCGAAGGTCGCGAACCCGAGGATCTTGGGGTCGGCCGCCTTTTTCAGGATCTCCGCGATCCTCTGTACGTACTGCCCCGGAAGCTCCTTCCCGGTCTTGGGAATATTCGGCGAGAGGAGGGCCGTAAGCCCGCCGCAGGCGCTCACTGCGTAGGCGTTCGAGGGAGCGATCCCGGAGCCGGGAAAGGCCGGAGCCGTGACCGCCGTGGACTTCGACGGAGAGGACGGCGCCCAGGGGAGGACTCGGCCTTTCCCTTCGCCGGCCGCCCCGGCGACGGCGATGGTTGAACCGTAGGCGGCGGGGTAAGCCGGACGCTCCTCCGCCTTCCCGGAGGGCAGAAGGCCGTTCGGAGCGATGATGACGACGTTGCGGAGGTAGGCGGACTGGCAGGCCTGCTTTAGGAACGGGAAGTCGCCGCTGAACGCAGCGCCCGTGAGGATGAAGTCGTTCCCGTCGGAGGCCGCCTTATAAATAGCCTGGGCGAGCTCCATGGCGGGCCAATACTCGTAGGGCGAATCGGGGCCGCCGCCCGTCCGGTAGGTCCTGATCTCTGCCTCCGGGGCGAACCGGGAGGCCATGAGGGCCATGAGCGTTCCCCGGCCCGAGTCATCCCCGGGCGTTACGGTCTCTCCGTTCCAGGGCGCCTGGGTCCTTCCGACGAAGGAGAAATTGCCGATGTGGTTGATCTTCTCTTTCTGTGCGGCCTCGGCAGCGGGAGCCCAGCCGGAGTCGATGACGGCCAGCTTGATCCCCTTTCCCTTGCCGGACCTCTGGGCCTCGCCGAACCTCCCCAATATAAAAGCGGGGGTTTTGTCGAGGACCAGAGAGCTCATCTTTTTCAGGACGTCCGGCGGCGGGAGCGGGCCGGACCTCCGGCCCAGGGAGGCAAGGACGAGGTCCAGCCGGCCGCGCCCGAGGTTCGGGGCGGAGGCCAGGAGAGCCTGCGTGGTTGGGCTTTCGGAGAACAGGGAATCGACGAAACGGTCGGCCCCGGTCCGGCAGAGAGCCTGATACTTCTCTTTGAAGGTTGGGAGGTCGTTCTTTTCGCGAAGCGCCATGAGCTCCGGCCCAGTCTCCCAGAAAAGGATATTGATCACGTTCTCATAGAGGCCCGCGATGCCGTCGGCGCCGTGCTCGATCTTGTCGATCTCCGCGGGCAGAAGTCTCAGCTTCTCCGGATGCAGGCCGAGCGCCAGCTTGAGCTGGCGATAGAAGACCTGCGCCCCTTCCGAAAAGACGTCGTCGGCGTTCGCGGACGGCGCGGGGCGCGCCTCCTCCGCCGCGGGGCTCTGGACCCGGCGGGCTTCCGCCAGCCGGAGAGCGGCCTTGACGGTATTCTCGGCATCGATCAAGCCGTACCCGCACTCGGGGGAAAATCCGTCGAAGCCCACGGCCCGGGGATCCGCGTTCTCCGTCAGGAGCCTCTTCACGGTATCGGCGTACTGTCCTGGGGGCTCGGTCCCAAGTCGCGGATAGACGGAGGCGACCAGGGCCGTCAGAGAGGCGACGATGGGGGTCGCGCAGGAGATCCCGGCGGCGTACTCATCCTTCTCGCCGACATAGGTCGGGTAGGCGACGAACGGAGCGTCGGGCGACCCGACCGTGGTCGTCGACTCGGGGGCCGCGATATCCCAATATCCATACTTGTTTTCGGCGAGCCTGGTGATGGCGGTGACCGCGACGTTGACCGTATACTGGCCCGGATAATCCTCGTTCCCGCCGAGGTACTTGCCCATGTAGTAGGGGCTCGTCGTGACCAGGATCACGTTATTGTCATAGGCATACTGACAGGCCTCCTGGAGGTACGGGACGTGGAGGTTGGTGCCGGCGCTGATATTGATCACGTCGTTGCCGTCATGGACGGCCTTGTAGACCGCCGCCCCCATCTGGCCGGTGACGCTCCGGGGGAGAGGGGAATCGTTCTGCGTGTCGGCGTCGAGGTAGCGGTACATGGTGATCTGGGCATCCGGCGCGTACCTGGCCACGATGGAGCTCACGATGGTGCCGTGCCATCCCCAATCCACCATCGGAGGGCCGGCCGGACTCCAGGGAAACCCGTCCCGCCCGACGAAGTTGAAATGGGGGCCCCAGACGGTATTCTGGAAGACCGGATGGGTCATGTCGATGCCGGAGTCGAGGACTGCGACGCGGACACCGCGTCCCTTGGTCAGCTTGTGGGCGCCCCTGAATTTAGCCGCGTCGAGCCCCCACTGTTTCTCGAACTCCGGGCTCAGGGTTTTCTTCTCGATCTTGTCGGGCGTAGGGAGGTCTAGCTTGGCCATATGGCCGGTGGACATGGCCACGATATCGACGGTGTCCTTGCCGTTGAACCGCGGAATGAGGTCCTTGAAGTAGGACCCCCACGCGCTGGGCTGGAACAGGCTGTCGGCGAACATCTGCGCGCAGAAGCGGGCCAGGTCCAGATACTTTTCCCGGAATCGCCTTTGGGACGCTTCGCCGGCCTCGTCGAGGAGCGCCTGAAAGACCGGGGCGTCCTTCTGATAATAATAATTCGTCAGGAGCCCGTAGAGACGCGGATAGACATTCTGAAGGTCCCGGATCTTGGCCTTTTCCGCGGCGTTGAGCCGGTCCCGCAGGGGATGGCGGTCGACGTCGTCCGCCACGGCCGTGTAGAACGTTGCCTGGCCCTCGTCGAACAGCGCCTCGAGAGGGGGCTTGGTCGGACTCTTAGAGGAACAGCCCGAATGGATACCGGCGGAAAGAAGGCCGGCCAGGACGACCATCGCCGCGAGAAGCAACCTAGAGTGTGATCGTGCGCGCATAGTTCCCTCCACTTTCCTATAAATGACGATGATTAGCGTTCATCTATACCAGGCGATATGATAATATCAGGAAAAATGCAGGACCTCGAGCAGGACACCAGGGCCGTCATCGATAGGTTCTCCCTGCTTATCAAGAAGGTCATCCGCGGCCATCTCCATCGAAGCGACGACATCGACCTCGAGGATATCGAACAGGAAGTGCGGCTCAAGATCTGGGTTTTTCTTAAAAAAGGTAAAAACGTTCAGAATCTTCCGTCCTATATAAAGAAAGTCGCTTACTCGACGACCATCGACGAATTGAGGAAGATGATGAAGCAAAGGCCGTCCGGAGAAGCCGAGAAGCTGAAAAGGATCTTCGCCGGGGCCGCCCTGTTGAGCGGGCCGGACAAGGATTTTTCTCCCGAGGTGGGGATCGAGGACAGCGAGGCCAGGGAAAAGATCCTGGCGCTGGTCGATTCCCTGAGCGAGAACAGGAAGAAGGTCCTGCGGCTCTATCTGGCGGGCCTGTCCATCGACGAGATCTGCACGTCCCTGAATTGGGAAAAACCCAAGGTCCGGCATCTCTTCTACCGGGGGATCGACGACCTGAAGGAGAAGACCAGCTTCCTCCGGGGAAGCGTGGGCGGAAACATTCCGGGCGCCTGGCCCCCGGGGGGGAATCATGGAGCATAGAAGGTGTCCCTCGAAGGACGCGTTCGTCCGATACTTCGAGGAAACGGCCGTCGAAGGGGACAGGGAGAGACTCCTCGACCACGTCCGTTCCTGCCCGGAGTGCCAGACCGTTTTCGAGGCGGTCCGGGAGATCCGGTCCCAAGGCCGGGAGATCCTCAGCGGCTTTGACGGGTTGGATCTGCGGAGCCGCGAGACGCGGCGCCGCCTGCGGGAAGAGGCGCGCCGGGGGATCCTCCGCCTCCGGAGAGACCGGCGTCCGGACCGGCGGAATGCGTTCCGCTGGATCGGCATTCCGGCGGTCGGAGCCGCCCTGGCACTTCTCACGGTGTTCGTCGTCGTTCCGAACATCGGAACGCACCGGACGAGCGCCCTGGAGCGGAACGCGTCGCCTCTCGAGATCGACCTCCTGCGGCCGAGGGGAACGATCCCCGCGTCGCAGCTGACCTTTCAGTGGACGCGCCGGCCCGAAGCCCTGAGCTATCGCCTGGAGATCTACGACCGGACCCTCGAGCCGGTCTATCAATCCGGCCCTCTCGACGCCGATGCTTTCTCCCTCCCCGGAGACGCGGCGGCCCTGATCCGGACAAACGAGGTCTATTTCTGGAAGATCGTGGCCGCCTTCGAGGACAGCCGGACGATCCAATCGGAATTCGCCAAGTTCACCCTTCAGAAGTGAGGGAGTCCGCGCCGGGACGGCGACCTGTGGAGAGGAACGGCCGCGTCGCCTTCGCCTATGAGGACGAAGGCCGCCCAATGGTAGGGGCGCCAGTCGCCGGAACCGCACATCCGGATCTTGGTCAGGCGAAGAGCCTCCTGCTTCGTCTTCCCTTCGGTCAGGAAGCCGTAGAAGGTCTTCATAAAATAGGATGTGGATTCGTCGTTGACGTTCCACAGGCTCGCCACGACCGACCTCGAGCCTGAGCAGAAGAACGCACGCGACAATCCCTGGATCCCTTCGCCCTTCTCCATCTTTCCCCCGGCCGTCTGGCAGGCCGAGAGGACGACCAGGTCGGCGTTCAGCTCGAGGTTGTAGATCTCCCGGGCCTGGAGGAATCCGTCCTCGCCGGATCGGGCGTCCTCGGACAGGACGAGGGCCGAGCGGCTGGCGACCATCTCGTCCAGAAGGCTGTGAGTGGCGAAGTGAAGGATCTTGTATCCGGAAAGGGGGAGCTTCTTGACCCGCTCTTCCGTGGCCTCTGCGCCGGCGACGATTCTTCGCGACCCGGGGGCCATCAGTTTCGAAATGGCCTCCATCTCCCGGGAAGCGTATGCGAGCGGATTAAGGACGAAACGCTTTTCGAGATAATATTCCGAGAGAAGATCCTTTCCGGCGTTTTCGGCGCGGCCCGTGTCACCGGTCCGACCGAGGCTGGGACTGCCGATCGAGAGCAGGTCGGCCTTGGCCTGCGTTCGTTCTTTATGCTCCAGGATGCTCACCAGGGTCGAAGCGGAGGGCGCATAGGATATCCCATAGTCTTCCAGAAGGAAGCGGGAGGGGGCCCGGCCCGAGCCGTCCGGCGCTCCGGGAACGAGGGTCTCGAAAGGCAGGTAATAGAGCGCCCGGTCCGGAATGAAGATGATGTTCCTGGTCCCGGAGAGGCATTCCCGCCCGGCGGCGCCGATGAGGGCGTCATAGAGCCTGCGGCCCGCGGGGACGACGTCGGCGTTCGTGATCTCCCGCGACGACAACAGCCCGATGTAGTTGCCCACCAGCCGGAGCGTCCGCCGGCTTTCGGGAGGAGTGAGCCGGCGGATCGAAAGATCGCCGGCGGTGATGAAGAAGGTATAGATATTCTCTTCGCCGACGAAATATTCGACGATCCCCGTCTCCCGGTTTAAAAGCTTCTTCCGGATCTCCGGGAGCCGGCAGGGCTCGCTCGAAACCACTCGGGAATAGCCGGGATTCTCGGCCCTCGTCGTCTCGGTGAAGAGCTGATATTCATCTTCCGCTTTTCCCAGCCTCTCCTGGAGCCCGGCCCTGTCGATCGGGCTCAACGAGCCGTCGTTCAATTCGGCCGAGAGATGCGATATCTTCCGAGAGATCTGCTCCAGCTCGTCAACCTTTTCGCGGGGAAGGGAGCTCGAATCGATCCTGGCCTTTTGAAGATCGTCCAGGAACGAGCGTGCCTTGGCCTTTTCGGCGTAGTAGAGGCATTCCTCGAGGATCCCGGCCGAGGGTTTCTTTTCGGATTCTTCGAAAAGAAGGCCGACCAGCGCTTCGTAGATGGGGATCTTGCTCTTAAAAAAGCCCGAGCTGTATTCCCGGAGCAGGAGCTGGACCCGCAGGTCCTCGATGATCCCGACGGCCTTCTTGTAGTTCTCGATGGCCGGAGGGATCTCTTTCTGAGCCGCGTATAGGGCACCCAAGCCGGCGTAAGCCTCCCAGATCGCGTTGGGCTGTCCGATCTCCCGGCCCACGGCTTGGGCCAGCTCATACGAGTCTTTCGATTTGTCCCACGATCCCTGCTCGCGGAAGAGGTCGCCCAGGCGATTGTAATTTTGGGCCTGGATGACCTTTTTCCCTGCCAGGCTCGCGGCGCTCAGACTGTTGGAAAAGAATTCCGACGCGTTCGGAAGGTCCCCGAGCTTAAAATAGGCGACGCCGATATTGTAGAGGCACCGCGCTTCCTCCCGGCGGTGGCCGATCTTCCGGATGTACTCCAGCGCCTCTTTGAAATAGGTCATGGCCCGGGCGTAATCCTGGAGCTCGATGTAAACGAAGCCGATGGTGTTCAAGCACTCTTCCCGGCTCCACTTGGCGATGTACCGCTCGGCGACGCCGAGGGCGTCCTTGTTGAATTCCAGGGCCTTCTCATAGTTGCCCAGGGCGAGGTAGATGTCGCCGATCGTCGTCAGATGGAACGCCTCGCCGGTCGTGAACCCGATCTGCCGGCTGAGCCGCAGGGCGTTGTCGGCACAGGCCATGGCCTTGGAATAGTCGCCCTTGTCCTTGTACAGAACGGTCAGCCAGTAAAGGCAAATGTCCTGGCTTCTCATGGCCGACGTGCGCTGATAATATGCCAGGGCCTGGGAGAGGGAATCCTGGGCCGCGGCTAGATCGCCCCTTTCCAGGAAGATCACCCCCCGTGTTCGGAGGCAGATAGCTTCCAGCCGGCGGGAGCCCGTCTCCTGGGCTATGGTCAAGGCCTGCCGGCAGGCCTCGAAGGCCTGGGCGTCCTTGCCCAGGTCCGTCCAAACAAAGGCGCTTTGCTCCAGGCTTTGAGCTTCCAGCATTCTGTCTCCGATCTCGCGGGAGATCCGGAGCGCTGCCTGGGCTTCCCGAAGGGCGCCGGGATAATCGTTGAGATACGTGAAGACATCGCTAAGGTTGAGGAGACATCGTCCCTCGTCGCCCCGCGCTCCCTTCTTGCGGAACAGGGCGCCGGCCTTTTCCAGGGACGCCCGGGCGTCCTGATATTCCGACGAATAATATTGGATGAGGCCGATGGACTGATGGAGAAAAGCGTTGTCGGAGGCGAGCTCCAGTCGCGCCCGAAGAAAGGCGGCCGTGTCCTCGATATCCTGCTTCGTGAGGTAGCCGTTGACAAGCTCGCTGTAAACGTCCATGAAATCCGCGCCCAGGGAGATGCTTTTTCTCAGGTGCTCCTGGGCCAGGGCGTGATTGCCCTGTATCCTGCAGATGACGCCCCATCCGTAACGATAGTTGACGTTTTCCGGATGTTCCTGGACCAGCCGCTCCATATGCCGGCCGGCATCGAGAGCGGCGGCCGCTCGGGCCGGGGCCGGCATCTCCTCCAGGGCCTGGAATAGCCAGGGATAGGCGGAAACGTCCGCCGGGCTCCGTTCTATGATCCCGAAACACGCCGAGACCGCTTCTGCGTTCCAGCCGGACTTGAGGTCGGCCAGGATAGAGGCGGGCGGGGGCTCCGGCGCCGGGAACGGGAAGGAGGGCACGGCCGGGACAAGGGCCAGGGCCACAAAGGCCATAGCCGTTATCCTTCTCGACACGAAAGCCAGGCTCATTTGGATTGAATTCTAGTCCTTGCGGCCCGCGAATGCAAAACGGAATCAATAGGGATAAGGGGCCGAGTGGTACAATTGAAAAGCCGATCTCGTCCCTATTATCATGACGTATAGAAAGCCCCCCATCGCCCTCATGCTCATTCTTCTGGGTTTCTCGAGCCTCTTTTCCCTTGCCTGCGAGCATAAAGGGGCTGCCGGACCCGATCAGGCCTGGCTGGATTCGATTTTTGCCCAGGGAAGAGGGCTGTTCTATCAGACCATCCGGGATGAGATGTCGGCCCGTCCCGACCGCACCCGGCTCACGGAGATCGAGCTCCAGAAGATCAGCGAGGTCGAGACCCGATACGGTAGGCTGTACGGCATCCTCATGAACGTCTTTTACCAGAAGGACGAGCCGACGTTCACCGCCCTGATCCGGAAAGGAGACCGGGAGTCCCGCCAGCGTTTCTCCGAGATGTATCTTGACCTGTCCCGTTTCGCCGGCCACATGTTCGTCGAGACGTTCTTCCAGACGGACTTCGCCACGGACCTCGCCCGCAAAGGCAACCCGGCGTACAAAGACCTCGATATCGTGGACATCGTCATCAGGTCGGTGGGCTACGGCGCCAAGCTCGATCCTCCGCCGCAAAGGGAGTTCTTCAAGAATCCCGTGAGCCCGGAGTTCGAAAA
Organism: uncultured Eubacteriales bacterium; assembly: GCA_964585685.1. Taxonomy (GTDB): domain Bacteria; phylum Acidobacteriota; class Aminicenantia; order Aminicenantales; family Saccharicenantaceae; genus JALHVH01. The sequence continues at coordinate 39,378 of CAZPEP010000058.1, forward strand.
GCAGGGGGCCCTGGACGCGGCCCGCTTCAGAGAGGCCCACGTCCTGACCCGGGGGAAGGGGGCCAAGATCGGTATCCTGGATTCGGGCATCGACGAGAGCCATTCGATATTCAAGAATACCCTCTGGGGCAAGAACTTTTCCTTTGTCGGACGGGACGGGCAACCCTGGTCGGACGACGCCCCTATGGTGGACTGGGGCTGGCATGGAACGCTCATTTCCTCAGTGGCCGCCTGTTTCGCGCCCGAAGCCCAACTGACGATGTACAAGGTCCTGGACGGCGATACGCAGAACGATCCTCCTTATCTCCTCCTTCTCGAGTGCTTCATTGCGGCGGGCATCTACCGCGGCGTCCATGACGGCAACGACGTCATCAGCATCAGCGCCTCCGGGGCCACGCTCGATTCCGATTACCTCAGGGAGGCCTGTCAATACGCGTATGACCAGAACCGCGTTCTCGTCTCGGGGGCCCTCTACAGCAAGTGGTTCAAGCAGGGCATCCGCCGAAACTTCCCGGCCCAGTACAAGACGGTCATAGCCGTGACGGCCGCCCAGAAGAACCCCGACGGGACGTACGGGTACTGGGATGTCTGCGCGTCGCAAGACGAGAACACGGTTGCGGCCCCGAACGATATCTTCGGCGCCTTCCCGACCTACGTCGGCGAGAAGGACCGGTACATCCCGAGCATCTCGGCCGCGATCCCCGTCGTGTCCTCCCTTTTCGCCCTTGCGGTCTCGGCCCATCCTCGACAAGGGGGAGAGCCGGCGGGAAAATACGCCCGGCTCATGATGGATCTCGTCATCAAGAACGCGAACCCCGAGCGGGTGGGATTCCACGGATTTTCGCCCGAGTGCGGCTATGGAATGGTCGACGCTGAGAAGACCGTCAAGGCCGCCCTGGCGCTGAACGAAAAACGCTAGCCGCCCGGGCCCGGCGTCCCCGAGTTCAGCCCCGCCCCCGGGAGGAGGAAGTCATGAAGAAACCGACCTTCGTCCGCGCCAGCGTCTGGCTCGCGGCCCCCTTGTTCGTTCTGACGGCCTTAACCTCCACCTGCTCCAAGAGCCCTGTCTCGAAGCGCGAGGCCGGTCTTCGCATCGGCGTCTCCTACCCGAAAGAGCTCGGGCCGGGGCCTTTCGACGGGCGGATGCTCCTGATGCTCGCGGATAATGAAGCCCGGGAGCCCAGGTTCCAGATCAGCTCGCGCAACGAGGACGCCCAGCCCATCTTCGGGATCGACGTCGAAGGTCTGATGCCCGGGCAGGAAGCCGTATTCGACGCCGGGGTGTTCGGCTTCCCCGTGGACAGTCTCGCCAAGATCCCTCCCGGCGAGTACTTCGTCCAGGCCCTCCTCCATAAATACGAGACCTTCCGGAGGGCGGACGGTCACGTCCTCAAGCTTCCCATGGACCGCGGCGAGGGCCAGATGTGGGACATCGCGCCCGGGAACCTCCTCAGCATCCCCAAAAAGATCCGGATCGACCCCTCGCGGGACGGGATGATCCACATGACCCTCGACAAGATCATTCCGCCCTTTCCCGAAGAGCCGGACACGAAATATATCAAGCACATCAAGATCCAGAGCCCGCGCCTGACCGAGTTCTGGGGCCGCCCGATGTCCATCGGCGCCACCATCCTCCTGCCCGCCGGCTTCGAGGAACATCCGGAAGCCCATTACCCGCTGATGGTTTATCAGGGCCATTTTTCGCGCAAGTTCGACGCCCTCGTGGGGTTTCGGGAAACGCCGCCCGCTCCCGGCGAAACGTCGGAAAACGCCAAGAGGCCTGGCGTGTGGGGGGAATATTTCCGGGACTTCGAGAAATACAGCTACCAGCTCTATAAGGATTGGACGGGCCCGGGCTTCCCGAGGATGATCCTCGTGACCCTCCAGCACGCCAATCCCTACTTCGACGATTCCTATGCCGTCAATTCGGCGAACCTCGGGCCTTACGGGGACGCGCTCACCTATGAGCTCATCCCCTATATCGAGCGGAAGTATCGGGGCATCGGCCAGGGTTGGGCCCGGACCCTCTACGGCGGGTCCACGGGAGGCTGGGAATCCCTGGCCGTCCAGATCTTCTATCCCGACGAATACAACGGGACGTGGACGTTCTGCCCCGACCCCATCGATTTCCGGGCGTACTCGCTCGTCGACATCTACGCCCACAAGAATGCCTACTTTTCGGACGGGCGGTGGAAGCGCACCCCGCGGCCGGGCTTCCAAAACGAGATCGGCGAGGTCCTCTCGACGAACGAGGAGATGAATCATCTGGAGCTCGTCCTGGGGACCCACGCCCGCTCGGGCTATCAGTATGACATCTGGCAAGCCGTCTTCGGCCCTGTCGGCGGCGACGGCTATCCGAAGCCGATCTGGGATAAGCGGACCGGGGTCATCGATCACGACGTCGCCGCCTATTGGCGCGAGCGCTATGACCTCCGATACATCCTGGAGCGGGACTGGAAGACGCTCGGGTCGAAGCTCAAAGGCAAGATCCACATCTACACGGGCGATATGGACAACTGGTACCTGCACAACGCTGTCTACCTCATGGAGGCCTTCCTCAAGAGCACGAAGGACCCCTATTACGACGGGAGCGTGGAATACGGAAACCGCCAGCCCCACTGCTGGTGCGGCGGGAACGGGCTTTCGCTTCCTGTCTCGATGCTGACCATCAACCAGCGTTTCGCCCCCGAGATGGCCGCCCATATCGTCAAAACGGCCCCTCCGCACGCGGACGTCGCCAGCTGGCTTTATTAGGAGAAAATCGGGTCCGGACTCCCTTTTTAATTCTTGAAAGCGAATCTTCCCTCGATGAAGAGGCGCTTGCAGGCGTCGACGGCATCGGGGTCGTAGAGCGAGCCGCGGTTCTTGGTGATCTCGTGGATGGCTTCGCCGAGGGTCAGGGCCGACCGGTATGGCCGGTGCGAGACCATCGCTTCGACGACGTCGGCCACGGCCAGGATCCGGGCGATGAGGCAGATTTCCTCCCCCTTCAAGCCGTTCGGGTAGCCCGAGCCGTTCATCCGCTCGTGATGCTGAAGGACGATCTCGGCGACGGGCCAGGGGAACTCGATCGTCCGCAGGATCTCATACCCGATCTGGGGGTGGTTCTGGATGAGACGGAACTCGTACTCGCTGATCTTGCCGGGCTTGCTGAGGATTTCGGCCGGGATGGAAATCTTGCCCAGGTCGTGGATGGAGGCCGCCATCCGGATGGCGTCGATGTCCTCCCGCCCGAGCTTCATCTCTGTCCCGATGGCCCGGGCGAGGTCGGACACGCGCTTCTGGTGGCCGGCTGTGTACGGGTCGCGCGTCTCGAGCGTCAGGGACATGGCCTGGATCGTCGCGCCCATGGCCTTCCGCAGCTTTTCGAGCGTCCGGCCGAGCTCGTCCTCGGTCCGCCGCCTGTCGGAGACGTCCCGGAGGATGACGAGGTTGGCCCTCTTCCCCCCGTAGGTGATGGGGCCGGTGTTGAACTCGACGCTGATCTTCGTCCCGTCCTTGCGCTTGATGGCCGCCTCGAAGATCGCGCTCGCGTCCGCATCCCCCGGGTCCCGGCTGTACGTGCTCTCGAGGAACGCCAGATCCTCTGTGGCCAGGTAGCGGCTGAAGGGCGCGTCGATGAGCTCTTCGAGCGTGAACCCGCCGAGCTCGGCCGCTCGGGGGTTGATGTACTTGAACAGGGAGTCCTGGACGATGGCGATGCCGTCGGTCGCCCGCTCGACGAGCTGACGGTACTTCTCCTCGCTTTCCCGGAGGGCTTCCTCGGCCCGGCGCCGGGCCGTCGTCTCCCTCAGGATGACCAGTGTCCGCCCGCCCCCCCCCGACAGAGCCGACGCGTTGGCTTCGACGAACCGGATCCTGCCGTCGCCGTCGACGAGCCGGAACTCGTAGAGGGGCTCCTTCGCCTCCGCGACGAGGGCCCGGTCCTCGGGTTGAACGAGGTCCAGGAAGTCGAACCCGGGGCCGCAGATCTCCTCGGCCGTCCGGCCGACCATCGCCTCGAACGCGGGGTTGACGTACTCGATCCCCTGGAGGGAGATGACGTAGATGCCGTCGGCGGAATTGGCGACCAGGGCGCTGAAGATCTCTTCACCCCGTTTCCGAAGCATCTTTAAGGTCATAGCCGTCCCTAATTATATGCGGTTATCGCGGCGCTAATCAAGACTCCACCTACCAAACATTTTGTCGGCCGTCCCCCCCTGAAATTGACAATTTTTTCTTGAAACGCGCGTCCCTTTTTCATATGATGGTTCCATCGCATGATATCGCGAGGCTTGGTTCGGGGGTTGAACGCCTCATCGCAGAGAGCCTCTCACATCGCCCCTGCGGGTGAGACAAAAATTGTGATAATCACCCCCCGATTACCCCCCCGCGGTGATTGACCCTGAAATGGGTCGCGTGAGACAGTGGGAACCGTCATGATCGAGCCAACGTTTCGGGAAAGGGTTGACATAATTTGTCAATTCACTTAGGATTTAGGTAAACACATGGCCTCCAACCTCGGCGAGCTTCTTCTGCGCGAAAAGATCATCAACGCAGACCAACTGAAGTCCGCGCTCGATTTCCAGAAGAAGAACAGCCTGCCCCTCGGGACGAGCATGGTGACCCTCGGCTTCATCTCCGAGGAGGAGATCGCCCAGTCCCTGAGCCGCCAGCTCGGCTATCCCTACATCGATCTCGACCAGTTCGAGGTCTACCCCGAGGTCATCAACCTCATCCCGGCGGAGGTGGCCAAGAAGCACGTGGTCATGCCCATCCATAGGATCCGGTCCTTCCTGACCCTGGCGATGGTCGACCCGACCGACCTCGAGGTTATCGAGGACATCCGCTTCCGGACCGGGCTCAGCATCCAGCCGGTCATCGCTTCCGAGTCCGGAGTGATGAACGCCATCAACAAGTACTACGGCTCAGCCGACGCGCTCAAGGTCAAGAGGATCGTCGAGGACATCGCCCTGGCCGACGACGGCCGGATCAACATCATCGAGGAGGAGCAGGAAGACCTCGACCTCGAGGAGGTCCAGACCGCGATCGAAGAAGCCCCCATCATCACCCTCGTCAACACGACGTTCATCGACGCCATCAAGAAGGGCGCCTCGGACGTCCACTTCGAGCCCTACGAGCAGCAGTTCCGCATTCGCTACCGCATCGACGGCGACCTCTACGAGATCGTCAACCTGCCGCTGAAGTTCCGGAGCCCCGTCCTCTCCCGCGTCAAGATCCTATCGAACATGGACATCGCCGAGAAGCGCCTGCCCCAGGATGGCCGGATCAAGATGAGGGTCAAGCTCGAGAACGGGAAGCGCAAAGAGGTCGACATGCGCGTCTCCTCCCTGCCGACCCTGTTCGGGGAGAAGATCGTCGCCCGTATCCTCGACAAGGAGATGCTCAAGCTCGATCTGACCCAGCTCGGTTTCGAGGAGGAGTCCCTCGTCAAGTTCAAGGGGGCCATCGAGCGGCCCTGGGGGATCGTCCTGGTCACCGGGCCGACCGGAAGCGGCAAGACGAACACCCTCTATTCCGCGGTTTCCGCCCTCAACACCCTCGACACGAACATCATGACGGCCGAGGACCCGGTCGAGTTCTACATCCCGGGCATCAACCAGGTCCAGGTCAAGGAAGAGATCGGGCTGACCTTCGCGTCCTGCCTCCGGACCTTCCTCCGGCAGGACCCGGACATCATGCTCGTCGGCGAGATGCGCGACTTCGAGACGGTCGATATCGCCATCAAGGCCGCGCTCACCGGCCACCTCGTCTTCTCCACCGTCCACACGAACGACGCCGCGAGCACGGTCATGCGGCTCATCAACATGAACGTCGAGCCGTTCCTCATCGCCGACTCGGTCATCCTCATCGCCGCCCAGCGGCTGGTCCGGCGGCTCTGCAAGAAGTGTGCCCAGCCCCACAAGCTCCCCGAAAAGGCCCTCCTCGAGATGGGCTTCGAGAAGGACGAGCTCCGGGACGTCAACGTCCTCAAGCCCAAGGGCTGCGAGGTCTGCAACAACACGGGATACAAGGGCCGGACCGCCCTCTACGAGGTCATGCCCGTCGACGACGACATCCGGGAGATGATCCTCAACCGGTCCCAGTCCCGGGAGATCAAGAAGAAGGCCATCGAGGCCGGGATGATCACGCTGCGCCGGAGCGGCCTGATCAAGATCATGAACGGCGTGACCTCCGTCGAGGAGGTCCTGCGCGAGACGATCCGGGATTCCGGCTGACGCCCCGGGCATCGGCCGCAGGGAGGACAACATGGCGAAACCGATCCAGGAATTCCTGAAGATGGCTGTCGACGCCGACGCGAGCGACCTCCATATTACGACCTACATCCCGCCGCGGATCCGCGTCAACGGCTCGCTCAAGTCCATCGATCATCCGCCCCTCACGCCGACCGAGACCAAGGAGCTCGTCTACAGCATCCTGACGGACAAGCAGAAGAAGATGTTCGAGGAGAAGTGGGAGCTCGACTTCTCGTTCGGGCTGAAGGATCTCGGCCGCTTCCGGGCGAACGTCTTCATGCAGAAGGGCGCCGTTGCGGCCGCCTTCCGGCGGTTCCTGCCGAACATGTGGAGCTTCGCCCAGCTCGGCATCCCCCAGAGGGTCGCCCAGCTCTGCTACCTCCCGCGGGGGCTCGTCCTCGTCACCGGGCCGACCGGCTGCGGCAAGTCGACGAGCCTGGCCTGCATGATCGAACACATCAACCACGAGCGGGACGTTCACATCGTGACCATCGAGGACCCCATCGAGTATTTCTTCAGCCCCCGCAAGGCCATCGTCAACCAGCGGGAGCTCTACGTGGACACCCAGTCCTACTCGAACGCGCTCCGCTCGGTCCTCCGCGAGGACCCGGACGTCGTCCTGGTCGGTGAGATGCGTGACTACGAGACGGTCGAGGCCTGTTTGCGCGTCGCCGAGACGGGCCACTTGACCTTCTCGACACTCCATACGAACTCGGCCGTCGAGTCCATCACCCGCATCATCGATATCTTCCCGCCCCAGTACCAGTCCCAGGTCCGCATCATGCTCTCCATGAGTCTCGAGGCCGTCCTTACCCAGGCCCTGCTCCCCAGGGCCGACGGCGCGGGCCGGGTCCTGGCCATGGAGATTATGATCCCGAATTCCGCTATCCGGAACCTCATCCGCGAGAACAAGGTCCACCAGATATACTCGGCCATGCAGATGGGCCAGGAGAAGTACGGCATGCAGACCTTCAACCAGTCCCTGGCCAGCCTCTACTTCCGGAAGCTCATCACCTACGATATGGCGATGAGCGTCACGTCGTTCCCCGAGGAGCTGACGGACATCATCCAGCGGAAGGAAGGGCTGATGCCGGAGAAGGGCGCGCGCAGCGCGGGCGCGACATCGCGGAAGTAGGAGAGACAACCATGGCCGTTTACACCTGGAAGGGAAAGAACAAGTACGGCGACGCCGTTGCCGGCGAGCGGGTCGGGGCCTCCGTCGATGAGGTGGCGCGGAGCCTGCAGAAGGAGCAGATCCAGATCACGAGCGTCGCCCCGAAGAGGAGAGTGCCGAGCCTTCCGTTCCTCAAGCGCGAAAAGGTCCGGCTGAAAGAGCTCGCGGTTTACAGCCGCCAGCTTTCGGTCCTCATCGACGCCGAGCTTCCTCTCATCCAGAGCCTCGGCATCCTTTCGGAACAACAAAAGAACAAATACTTCAAGAAAGTCGTCGAGACCATCAAGGACGACGTCGAAGCCGGCTCGACCCTCCACCAGGCCAAGCGAAAACACCCCAAGGTTTTCGACGACCTCTACTGCAACCTCGTCGGCTCGGGCGAACAGAGCGGCTCGCTCGACATCATGCTCCGGCGCCTGGCCGAGTACATCGAGAAGACCGTCAAGCTCCGGGCCAAGGTCAAGCAGGCCATGATCTACCCGGTAGCCATCGTCATCTTTGCCTTCGTCGTAGCCATATTCCTCCTGTGGAAGGTCATCCCGGTCTTTGCGTCGATCTTCATCGAGCTCGGAGCGGAATTGCCCCTGCTGACGGCTGTCATCGTCAAATTGAGCAAGTTCGTTCAGAATTACATCATCTTCATCTTCCTGGGGCTCATCGCGTTCGTTCTGTTATTCCGGTATTACAAGAAGACGCCTCAGGGCCGCTGGACGGTCGACCGGGCGCTCCTCAAACTGCCCCTCTTCGGGAATCTCCTGAATAAGGTCGCCATTTCGCGCGTGACGCGGACGCTGGCCACCCTCATCTCGGGCGGCGTCCCGATGCTCGAAAGCCTGAAGATCACGTCCTCAACCGCCGGCAACGTCCTCATCGAGAAGCAGATCATGGAGACGAGACGTCTCGTTTCGGAAGGGAAGACGCTCCACGAATCCCTCAAAGAGGCCGGGGACTTCCCCCTGATGATGACCCAGATGGTCAACGTCGGCGAAGCGACGGGCACGCTGGACGAGATGCTCAGCAAACTGGCTAACTTTTACGACGACGAAGTCGAAACGTCCGTGGCCGCCCTTCTGTCCGTCATGGAGCCTATCCTCCTCATCTTCGTCGGAGGCATGGTCGGGAGTCTCGTCGTCTCTATGTATCTCCCGATCTTCAGTCTTATGAGTAAGTTCTGAGTCATTCAATCTACTCTGGGACGCTTATCATGAGGGAAGAAAGGATCGAGCGCAGGGATATTTTCTGGTACATCATCCTGCGCCTCATCATTGTCACGTCCATCCTGGTCTCGGCGGTCGTTCTCCAGCTTGCCGGGGCTTCGGTCTTCCCCATCGTCCCCGTCTTCTACCTGATCGTCCTCGCGTACCTGATGACGGTCGGCTGTCTTCTGCTTTATTCCAGAGGAAAGTATTTAGGACTTCTTGCCTATCTCCAACTTGTCTTCGACCTGTTCCTCATCACGGCTTTCGTTTACATCTCCGGTGGGGTCACGAGTTCAACGTATTTTCTTTATGTCTTCGCGATCATCGCCGCGAGCCTCGTCATTTCGAAACGGGCCGCCTATCTCGCCGCGGCGCTGTCGGCCGTCCTCTTCGGCCTTCTCGTGGACGGCATGCACTTCGGGCTCATCCCTTACTTCAGCCCCGAACATGACGTCAAGCTCGGCCTGGGGTCCATCCTGTTCACTATGTTCATCGCCTGGGCTGTGTTCTTCGTCATCGCCTTCCTGATGAACTACCTCTCCGGGAACCTCAGGAAAACGAGGGAACAGCTGCGCACGGCCCAGAAGGAGCTCATCATCAAGGAGCGGTTGGCCGAGGCCGGTCGCATATCCGCGACCCTGGCCCATGAGATCCGCAATCCTCTGGCTGCCATATCCGGGTCCGTTCAGGTCATGAGAAACGACCTCGCCCTGGGCGATGTGAACAGGGCCCTGATGGATATCGTCGTCCGGGAATCCGAGAGGGTCTCCCAATCCATCGACCAGTTCCTGGATTTCGCCGTCCCCGCAAAGCAGGTCTTTGCCGAGGTCAACGTCTCGGACCTCCTCGACGAGACACTGACGATGCTTCGTTCGAGCGGCGAGTTTAGCGGCGACATCCGCCTGGCCGGAAACCATGTCGGGACGAACCTGAAGTTCGTGGCCAGCGCGAACCAGATCAAACAGGTTTTCTGGAACCTGACGAAGAACGCCGTCAAAGCCATGCCGGCGGGCGGGACTCTGACCATCGACCTCCTCGAGGGGAAGGGCGAGGTGAAGATCCGTTTCGCGGACACGGGCGTCGGTATGACCGCGGAGGACAAGGCCCACCTCTTCGAGCCCTTCTACTCGGGCTTCGAGAACGGTCGAGGCCTCGGCATGGCCAACGTCCGCCGCATCGTGGACGACTACGATGGGACCATCGACGTCCGCTCCGAGGTCGACAAGGGCACCGAGATCCTCATCTCATTGCCTCATAGAAAGATCTAGCCATGGAAAACATCCTCATCGTCGACGACGAAAAGAGCCTCCTCGACCTTCTTTCCGTCGTCTTCAAGAAAGAAGGCTACGGCGTCAAGACCGCCTCCTCCGGCGCCACGGCCCGGGAGATCCTCGAAAAAGAAGCGGTCGATCTCGTCATCACGGACATCAAAATGCCCCGGACGAGCGGCCTGGACATCCTGAAGTTCGTCAAGGAACGAAACGCCGAGATTCCGGTCATCCTCATCACCGCTTACGGCAGCATCAAGCAGGCCATCGACGCCCTGAAGGCCGGTGCCCTGGACTACGTCGTCAAGCCCTTCGACGTCGAGGAGCTGAAGATCCTCGTCGCCCGCGGCCTCGAGAAGCTCCACCTCAAAGAGGAGAACATCCTTCTCAAGCGGGACCTCAAGGACCGATACGGTTTCGAGAAGATGATCGGCAAGAGCCGGACGATGCAGGAGATCTACACCCTCATCGAGAAGGTGGCGACGACCGACTCGACGGTCCTCATCACCGGCGAGAGCGGCACGGGGAAGGAGATGGCCGCGAGGGCCGTCCACGCCCAGAGCCCCCGCCGGGACGGCCAGTTCGTGTCCATCAACTGCGCGGCGCTTCCCGAAAACCTCCTCGAAAGCGAGCTCTTCGGCCACACCCGCGGCTCTTTCACCGGCGCCGTCTCGGATAAGAAGGGGATGTTCGAAGCGGCGACCCGCGGCACGCTCTTCCTCGACGAGGTCGGCGAGATGTCCCCCTGGACCCAGGTCAAGCTCCTTCGGGCCATCCAGGAGCGCGTCGTCCGGCGGGTCGGCGGGAACGACGAGATCCCCATCGACGTCCGCATCATTGCGGCCACGAACCAGGACCTCAAGAAGCGCATCGTGGAGGGGAAGTTCCGGGAGGAGCTTTTCTACCGCCTGAACGTTATCTCCTTCGAGATGCCGCCTCTCAGGAAACGGACCGAGGACATCCCCATGCTCCTCGGTCACTTCCTCGAGAAGTACTGCGCGAAGATCGGCAAGCCTATGAAGCGGATGACCCCGGACGTCTTCGGCCTCCTGGAAGCCTACCATTGGCCGGGGAATATCCGGGAGCTCGAGAACGTCGTCGAGCGCCTCGTCGCCATCGAGGACCGCGAGACCGTCACGGCCGCCTGCCTGCCTTTGGAGATCGTTAACCCCCAGAGGAAGGAAGAGACGCAATTCCTCTTCCGGCCCGGCTTCAATCTGTCGGTCTATGTCGACGAACTGACGAAGAAATATGTCAACCAGGCGCTCCTGGCGACGGCCGGGAATTTGCGCCAGGCTGCGCCCCTTTTGGGCATCTCGTACCGGACCCTGCGCTACCTCATCGACAAGTTCGAGCTCAAGAACGTCCGCAAGGAAGAGCGGGCCAACGGGAACGGAGGCCGGAAGGCGGAGGCCCAATGAGTGACATATATTGGCACGGCATGACAAATAATGTCGCCATAAATCTCTCAAAAAGCGGCTCGTTTGTATATCTTGTTTATTATCAACGATCATTATTGAGGCAATTATGGCACACAACTTGCATATAGTATGTGTCTCTGAATGTCGAACCTAAAAGGAGGTAATGACATGTTTAAGAAGATGAGAGGATTTACCCTCATCGAGCTGCTGATTGTTATTGCGATCATCGGCATCCTGGCGGCACTTCTGATCCCGAACGCCCTCGAGGCCATTCAGAAGGCCAAGCAAAAATCGGCCATGAAGGCGATCGTGACTGTCTCCACGGCCGCGGTAGACTACATTACGGACAACGGGGCTTGGACAGCCATCACGCAAGCGGGTCCCCTTGTAGCGGCCAACACCTTCGTGACCGCCATCGGCGGGTTCTATATCAAAGTCGTTCCTATCAATGACCCCTGGAACACGCCTTACCAGGCTTATGTCGGAACAACCGTTGCGACACTGATCACTGGGGCGACCGGGACGAACGCTCCCAGTTCCGATGATTATGCCATGGCTTGTTTCGGAAGGGATAAGGCCTCTGGCCCCATCGGTGGGATGACCTATGCCATTGCCACTCCGGAAGCCGGCTTGTATACCGTTAGCAATATGGGCAGTTTCGACAACGATCTCGTGGCCTGGAACGGCTCGTGGGTCGCCGGACCCAAGACTAACGTCGGGAGTTGATCTCAGGTCAAGTCCTAACGCATTTTCAAAGGGGCGGCCTAGCCGCCCCTTTTTTTTTGCCCTCATTTCCTCAACCTGGGTTATACTGATTATGTTATGGAACGCTCCGCGTCAGAAACTGCGGCCCTGGTCGATAGGCTCCTGTCATTCTCACTCCCGGACGGGGGACTGCCCTATTATCGAGGCAACGCCTCATCTGCGGAGCCGACCCTCCTGGCCGCCCTCGCCCTTTCCGTCTCGGGTGCCCCGGCCGAACGCGCCAGGCCTCTTCTTGCCTTGGGGCAAAAACTGCAGAACCCTGACGGGTCCGTAGGCGTCGACCTCGAACACCGAGGCCAGGGCGTCTGGCTGACAGCCTTAGCCGTCATCGCCTTCCAGCATTTCGGGCTCGCGGAGAACGCGAAACGGGCCATCGACTTCCTCATGCCCCTGCGTTCCGTGACTGGGCCAAAGGACCCGAGGCTCAGGCAGGACGACACCCTCCCCGGCTGGCCCTGGGTCCCGGGGACTTTCGGGTGGGTGGAGCCAACGGCCTGGTCCCTCATCGCCCTCTGTGTTTCCGAGCTGAGCGGGCATCCCCGGGCCGAGGAAGGCGTCCGGTTCCTTTTGGACCGGCAGATCCCTTCGGGCGGCTGGAACTACGGCAACCCGGCTCTGGACGGAAAGGAACTGCTCCCTTTCTGGGACACGACGGGGCTGGCCCTCGTCGCTCTTCATGGGCACGGCGACCTCAAGCGGGTCGACGCCAGCCTGAATCTCATGGAAAAGAGCCAGGCAAAGATCGAGTCGCTGTGCGGCCTCTCCTGGGCCGTCCTGTGCCTCCAAGGATACGGACGAGACGCCGGCCGATCAAAGGCGAAACTTCTGAACGTCATGAGTTCCCTGCGTGAAGAGGAATTCCACGCGGGAAATTTCTCCTTGGGCCTGATCGCGCTCTCCGGCAAAAAGGTGTTCATCGAATGAAGAGGCGCGAATTCCTGATAGACACTGCTGCCATGGCGAACGCCGCGGCTTTCGCAGGACTGGCCCAAGGCGCTCAACAGGCCCCGGTCCCATGCCCTGTGACTCTGCTCCCCATGCCCGATTACGACAGAGACATGGAAAAAGAGATCGCGGCCAGCATGGAAGGCGACGGGCTCGCGCTCAAAGGGAAGAAGGTCCTTCTGAAGCCGAATTTCGTGGAAGCTCATCCGGAGCGTCCGATCAACACGAATCCGTCCGTCATCGCCGGCGTGGCTCATGCCTGCTTGCGTCTGGGGGCGGCTCAAGTGATCGTCGGCGAGGCTTCGGGGCACCGGCGGGACCCCTGGTTTTCCGTCCTCAACCCCTCGTTGAGGTCCATCCTTGACAAGAAGGTCAGATGCGTGGATCTCAACCACGGCGATGCCGTGGCCGCGCCGAACAGGGGCCGCCTGACCGGCCTTCCGCATTTCTATCTGGCTAAGCCCGTGGCCGAAGCCGATGTCCTGATTAGTCTGCCCAAGATGAAGGTCCATCATTGGGTCGGGGTCACTCTGTGCCTGAAGAATCTCTTCGGCCTTTTGCCGGGCATCTATTACGGCTGGCCCAAGAATGTGCTCCACGCCAGGGGGATTGAAAGATCTATCTTGGACCTGGCCCGCACGGTCAAGGTCCATTACAGCATCATCGACGGAGTTGTCGGCATGGAGGGAGACGGCCCGATCATGGGAAAACCCAAGCCCGTCGGGATGCTGATCTTGAGCCCCTTCCCCCTGGCCGCCGACGCGACGGCCGCTCGCATGATGGGGTTTGACCCGCGGAAGATCCTCTACCTTTTCCAGGCCGGCCGGTTCCTGCCCGGGCTGAGGCAGCAGGACGTCGTCATCCGGGGGGAACGGCCCGCGAGATTCGCGGCGCAGTTCGATTGTCCGGAAGAGCTCAAAGAGATGCGCGGCGGGCCTTTCTTTTAGTTCGTCTTCCGACGACGAAGGTGCCGGTGGGAATGAGGCAGACCGGCACCAGGCTGATGACCACCCCCCAATCTTACAAAATCAACGAGATGGCGACCGTACAAAGCATAGAGGCCGCCGGGTTGCTTTTTCAGTGAACGAACCTGTAAAAGACCTTCCTAAGGATTCTGTTTTTCAGCGCGTTGATGGCCCCAAGCCGGCGGTCCATCGGGCTCAAGCCGTAGAGGCCGCTACGGTCGAGTCTACCGACGAAATCTACGAAATCATTGCTCTGGGTGGACGCCACCCTGATGCTGGCCGAACCGGAGGCCACGCGGAAGGAGCAAAGAGGTTCGGGGAGGACGAACAAGTCGCCATAGCGGAGAATGCGGGCCCATAGGTCCAGGTCGATCACATAGAAGTTCGCGGCGTCGAACAAACCTACCCGGGGCAAAATATCGGATCTCATAAGGACCGCGGCCGGCTCGCCGATGAGGTTTGTCCCGGAGCGGACGCACGTGCGCACGGCTCTGAGCCCCGGGATGCGCCCCCGCCTGTTCCTGAACGTTCGCCTCAGCAAGATCCGTCCGTTGGCGTCGATGATATTTCGGGAGCAACTGGTGAGCACGATCGAGCTGTTTGCCGGATTATCGAAGATCTCCACTTGTTTACGCAGACAGTCGGGATGGAGGACATCGTCCTGCGGGAGGAGTTTGATGAACTCGCCCCTAGCCTCCCGCAGAGCCCTGTTCCAGTTTTCCTCCTGGCCGACGTTCGTCTCATTGCTGATGATCCGGAGGCGCGGGTCGCTGAAGCGCCGAACCACGCTTAGGGTTCCGTCCGTCGATGCGTCGTCGATGACGTAAAGCTCGAAATCCGCCCACGTCTGGGCCAGAACGGATTCGATCGCCGCGCCAATAAATCTCTTTCCGTTGTAGGCAGGGACGCCGATGGAAACTCTGGGTCGCTCGGGGCTCATGGTTTCCTATCGCCTTTCTTGGGGTAAATTCCGTTTTTCCGGCATAGCTCTTCTTTGCAGATATAATTATATAACAACGTTGAATCTATGCGGGCAAATGATTACTTGGGCCAGCCTATTTAGAGTTCATTGACTCAAATTGCGACTGAACATAGAATAGGAACGAAGAAATTGAAAGAGTATTCGGGGACCATAAATAAAACGCGTCCGTTGAAAGTGGAGCTTCCGGACCGGTATGTTTCGTCCGGTGAATGGGAACGTATTCTGGTCGAACCCCCTCGGCAGAACTCTCAGCCTTTCTCTGATCAACGATTGGGGATCCGATGAGATATATGGAAATGCCCTATTATGGCCACGGCCTGAGAACAGCCCTCCTGACTTTCTGGAAGAGGGGGTTTCAGTCCGGGGCCTATAATGCGGCGAGCTTCGTCCTGCAGCCGATAACGAGTTATACGCATTTCCCGGAGTATTCCTTTATGGAGGAATGGCTCAAGGGACTTCAGGCAGGCCCCGATCGATCCCTTCCGGATATTCTGGATATCGGGAGTCCCAAACCGTTTGGGCTCTATATGGCGTTTCGTTATAGAATCCGAGTCTGGATGACGGACATCAGCCCACTCAACATCGATCCTTACATCCCCGCTTGGGACTCGATCAAGTCCCGCGCGAGGGGTGAGGTCCGGTTCCAGATCCAGGACGTGCGTCGCCTTTCTTACACAGACGCTATATTCGACGCCGCATATTCGATAAGCGTGCTTGAGCACGTCGAGGGCGAGAAGGCGGATACTGTGGGCGTTGCCGAAATGATGAGAGTCGTTAAGCCGCAAGGGTTGCTGGTTCTGAGCGTCCCTTTCGGAACGAAATATCGCGAGCAGACGATCAGGGGGATGGCCTACTCCGGCAACCGGACCGCAGATAAAGAACAATATTTTTTTAACGCATCTACGATCGGAACAGACTGATGAGAAACCTTGTCGGCCCCCTGGAAACGGCGGGAAAGGTCAAAGGGCTAGTCACGCTCCATCGACGCCGGGTGACAAACCTGCGCTGGATCCATTGGGCGCGGGCGAATCTCCCAACCGCCCTAGTCGGGATCACGGGGTTTGCGAACCCGTTCTTGAGCGCTATTTTCAATGTTCACTCCCAGGGCGTTGCCGACGAGTTTTATTGTTCCTATGGAGACCTCCATACTCTCAAAGATATCTTCGGATACTTGACGATGGCCGTAAAAAAAGGGGGGACCGTCTTGACTTGAAATCTCGGCATGCCCATGAAAGTTCTGCTTCTTAATCCCTACGACCGGAACGCCGTTCCCGTATCATTATGGCCGCATTTGGGACTCGTCCTGATCGCAAGCGTCCTTAAGACCAGAGGGCATGAGGTTGTCGTTGTTGATTATGCTTATTTGCCTGATGCTCCTCCGCTTTCCGAATGGATCGCTGCGCAGAAGCCGGACCTCTTCGGAATAACGCTTTATACGTCGCATATGAAATTCGCCCGTCAAGCTGTCAACGAGATTCGCGGTGCCTCCAAGGCCCCAATCGCCGTGGGCGGGCCCCATGCGACCCTCTATGCGGATGAGTTGGCCGCGGAGGGCTTTGCAGATGCTATCTTCCGGGGAGAATGCGATCATAAGTTTAGCGAGACGATCGCCCAGATCACCCCCGCCTCGAAGAGTCTGATCTTCGTGGCCGATCCGCCCGATCTGTCCACGATCCCTCCGCCGGATTTCGGCCTCGGATATGGCTCTTTCAAAATGACGTATTATCCGATCCAGCTTTCGAGGGGCTGCCCATATGATTGTTCCTTCTGCTCGGTCAAGCTCATTTCGACGAGATCCGTTCGATATCGAGCCCTCCCCAGCTGTCTTGACGAGATCGAGCGTGCCGCGAAAAGATTTAAAAAGCTCCGGTCAATTCGCATCGTCGATGATTGTCCAACGGGGAACCTGGCGAGGTTTAAAACGTTTCTTCAAGGGTACAGAAAGATCGGCGTAGGCTTGCCCTTGCATATCGACAACTTGAGAGCGGACCGGATCGACGACGAGATGCTCGATTCCATCAAGCGGATCGGCGTCGATCACCTATGCATCGGTGTCGAATCGGGGAATGAACGCGTTTTCGACATGATCAATAAGGGTGAAAAAATGGAAGATATCATCCGGGCCTCCCGGATGATCAAGCGACATGGGATAAGGCTTTATACGTGCTTCATCGTCGGGCTGCCCGGATCGACATCTGAAACCGAGATGGATTCGATCCGTCTAGCCCGCTCCTTGAAACCGAATTGGATCTACTGGAACCTTTACCAGCCGCATAAGGGCACAAGAGCCAGGGATTGGTTTGAGGCGAACGGTCGACTCTATGAGGAAGAAGATCGGACAAGCTTGACCGGCCCCGTCTTGGGGCCGCTCGATCCGCCCTGCGACAGTCCTGAATTCCCGGCGGATGAACGCAAGAGAATGCATCTTACCGCTTCGTTGATGACCGGCGCCTATTGGCTAAATCCCCGCTATTTTCTTAGCTATTTATCTCTTGTTCGAAAAAACCGGCTGTGGCGAGCGGCCTTTTCCGGCCTTTCCGCCGCTGTGCGCATCAATGCGGAAATGCTTTGCCATAAGGCCGGCCCTTACATAAGATCCAGGCTTCCGGGAGCGGGAACGAAACGCCGATGCGCATAGCCCAGATTGTCAGCACGTTCCCTCCTTATCATGGAGGCATGGGCAATATGGCATATTCCTATGCTCTGGGCCTTTCTCGGATGGGACACCAGGTGGACGTCTTTTGTCCTGAATTCCGCAAGGTGGATAAGGAGATCGAGGCGCCCTTCCGGGTCCATAGGCTCAAACCCTGGGGTGAGGTCAGGAATAGTGCCTTCGTGCCGCAGTTGTTCAATCGGCTGGGCGGTTTCGATATAGTAGATTTGCACTATCCTTTTTATGGCGGGGCCGAGCTCGTATATCTAATGAAATTGTTCAAGAAGAGCCGGCTTAAGCTGGTCATCAATTTTCAAATGGATAATTGCGGAAAAGGGATCGTGGGATTGTTCTTCAGACTGAATGAGGCTCATCTGACGCCCCCGATTATGAGATCTGCCGATAGGATCATCGTGACCTCTTTTGACTATGCTGAGCATTCCTCGGTAGCCGGCATCTATGCCGATGTCCCGGCCAAATTTACAGCCATTCCTCCGGGCGTCGATATTGACAAGTTCAAGCCCGGCAATAAGAACATCCTCCTGATGGAAAAGTATTCCATAAGAATTGACGACAAGGTCGTCCTCTTCGTGGGAGGGCTGGACCGCGCGCATTCATTCAAGGGAATTAGTTTTCTTATCGAGGCCTGGCGGGATCTGGGTTTGGCCAAGGCAAAACTTCTTATCGTCGGCCAGGGTGACCTCAGAGAGACATATGCGCGTCTTGCCGCCGAAATGGGACTTGCGCACACCGTCCTCTTCGCCGATCCCGTCGAAGACAATCTTCTTCCGGATTATTACAACCTCGCCGATCTGTTCGTTTTGCCATCGGTCAATTCCTCTGAAGCGTTCGGGATCGTGCTCATCGAAGCCATGGCCTGCGGTGTCCCGACGGTCGCCTCCAATCTTCCCGGGTTGAGGAGCGTCATCAGGGATGGGAAAACCGGGTTCCTCTTCGAGGCAAGGGATCGCCAGGGACTATTAAATGCCATGAGAAGGATATTGACTAACTCGGATCTTCAGGCCCAAATGAGCATTGAGTCGCGCAGAACCGCCGTGAACGAATATTGCCAGGAGGGGATTTGGAAAAGACTCGAACGGCTTTATCAGGGGCTTTTGTCTCACCCGGAGGGAGATGATGCCCAGCCAGGCTAAGAGCAGAACTCTTAAGACTCTTGGCATAACAATAGCCATGGCTTTGATGAGCGTCGGATTCCTCTGGACATTGAAGCTGGCCGGCGTTCTGAACTTCAGACTGTGTCTTACCGCCTTCCAAAACAAGAATGCGGGATTCGCCTTGACTGTTATAACATTGGCTCTGCTTCCCGCTCTGGGGGCCGTCAGGTCTCACATTTTGTTAAAAAGGATCTCGGTGGTGACGAAGTTTTCGCACGTCCTCACTGCGGGATTCATCGGCCAGACCGTGGGACAATGGATGCCGGGCTCGATGGTGATCATTGAGGTTATCCGCTTTGGCCTGGTCACCGGGATGAGTCGTTCCCGGCCGAACGCTGAGGCCATGGGCGATCGGGACGACCTTCCGGCCCGTGTCGGCATCGCGTTTCTCCTGGATCGGGTTCTTGGGCTCGGCGCGCTGTTCATCACAGGCGCCTTTTGCGCGGCGATCCTTTATGCCAAGAGAGATCCTTTGATCAAGCACCTCTCTCCTTTGATCGCGATGGCCGTGATATCCTTTCTGGTGGGAGTCTTGTTGCTTATGGCCCCATTATGGGCCCGAAACAGGCTATTGCGAAAAACGCTGGCTGACCCGGGCGCCGATTCAATCCTCCGAAACCGGGTCGGACGCGGGAGGAATCCATTCGCCCGGGTTCTCCAAACCCTTCGTGATGGGATGAAGGCCTTGGGAGAGCTATCAATGACTTGGCGGGAGCTGTGCCTTCCGCTATTTATAAGCCTTGTTCTCGCGGTTATTAACCCGTTGACCCTTTACTCGGCGGCGTGGGCGATCGACCGCCCCCTTCCTCTCCCCGCAATTATTACGGCTATTCCCTTTACCTTATTGGCGATCCTTCTCCCTCTCGGAATAGCGGGGTTCGGTGGACAGCAGGCCATGGCCGTAGGGGCATTCAGCGTCTTTAACATAAACCCCGAAACGGTCGTAGCGGCAAGCCTTGTCCAGAATGTGTTGGCTCTCATCGTTTACACCGTTTGCGGAGGGATCGTCGCCGGGATTGCCTCAAGGAAACTTTTGGCGATCTTCAAGGATTGGATGGGCCGAACTCAAAGGCAGAAACAAGAGAGGGCGCAACCTGTTGGCGGCGCCGGGAGGCCGGAATGAGCGAAAATAAGATATCGATCATCGTCCCGATCTATAATGAAGAGAAAGTCATCCCGGCATTTTATGCCCGGACCAAGGCTGTGCTGACCCAAAACGTACCCGATCTCGGACACGAGGTCATTTTCGTTGACGACGGAAGCAGCGATGGATCGCTCGCGTTGCTTAGAGGCCTGAGCCGGAGCGACGCTTCGGTCAGGGTCTTGAGCTTCTCGAGGAATTTCGGCCACCAATTCGCTATCACCGCCGGGTTGGACCGAGCCATAGGAGACGCGGTGGTCGTTATCGACGGCGACCTTCAGGACCCGCCGGAAGTCATTCCGGCTATGGTTGAAAAATGGCGGGAAGGATACAAGGTTGTATACGGAGTCCGGAAGAAACGGAAGGGCGAAAATGCCGTGAAGCTCCTTACGGCAAAGCTGTTCTACCGGTTTATCAAATCCGTGAGCGACACCGAGCTGCCGCTCGACTCCGGGGATTTCCGTCTTCTTGATCATACCATCGTGGAAACACTAAGGTCCATGCGGGAGGGGAACAGGTATATTCGCGGTTTGATCAGCTGGGTGGGATACCCCCAATTCGGATTGCTGTATCAAAGAGACACGCGATATGCCGGAAAGACCAAGTTCACGTTCAAGAAGATGCTGAAGTTCGCCGTTGACGGGATTCTCAGCTTTTCCGACAAGCCGCTGAAGATCAGCGCCTATTTGGGTTTCATAATCACGATCATAGCGTTCCTTATGGGCATAAGGATCATTATCGATAAGATCCGATATCCCCAAACGCTCATCTCGGGTTGGTCATCGCTGATCCTGGCAGTCCTCTTCATGGGAGGGCTCCAGCTCATTTCGCTGGGGATCCTCGGACTCTATGTCGGAAGGCAATATAGAGAAGTGAAGACCCGTCCTCTCTATATTGTCGCGGAAGAAATCGGTTTTATAAAAGATCCCGAAGGATGTGCCTGACATGAACACCCTTCCTCCCGGACCCCAGCTGTTCAGAAGAAGCCATATCCTCGCGGCCTCATCCGGAATATTTCTCTTCCTGTGCTTCTTTGGCTTGACGGAAACATATTCCCGACTATTCATCAGCTTCCACCCTCCATTTTCCAACTCCTCCCTGGGCGAAACCTACCTATGGCTCGGCAGCATTCTGTTCCTGTTCCCGGCGGCATGCCTTATAGGCTATGGCACCGGTCCCTGGCTCGCGCCCCGTCTCGCCCGCGCCTGGAAGGGCCTCGAAGAGATGAGCCGCAAAGACCAGGCCGTTGCCCTGATCGCCCTGTCCCTGATATTCCTGGCTGCAGCCAGAATCTTGCATGCCCTCGTCCTCCTCGATTTCCCCGTCACGGATGATGAATACGCCGCCCGTTTCGGCGGCCAAGTCCTGGCCATGGGCAAGTTCCGAGTCCCCTGCCCGGAGCCGTTCGCCGCGTTTCCCCAGCTCTTCCTTATCGCCAAGGATGGCTGGGTAGCCTGCAAGGACTGGATCGGGTCCCAGATGGGATGGGCCGTCGCGGAGATCACCCGAACCGGCGCCTTGTTCTTCGCCTTCGCGGCCGCGGTCCCGGCTCTTTTCTTGGCCCTTATCATGAGGCGCCGTCTTTCGATGGGATATGGAGTCGCCGCCCTCGTCCTTTTCGTCTGTTCGCCCATGGCCATCGCTCTTTCGATGACCACCCATGCCCACCTTCTTTCCAGGGCGATGCTGGCCGTCACCCTCTTTCTTTACATCGTGGCCGAGGAGAAAAAGAAGTTTCTCCCCTGGCTTTGGACCGGCCTCGCGGCAGGGCTGGGGTTTCTGTGCCGGCCATTCGAAACCGGGTTCATCCTCCTTCCGCTGTTCCTTTATATCGGGGTTCGCGCCTTCACCGGCAATCGCAAAGAATGGCTTCCGGTCGGCGGGCTCCTGATGGGAGGACTGGGGCCGCTCATTGTCTTCGGCCTGCACAACTGGCTCCTCCAGGGCAATATCCTCCTGCCTGCCTATTTCGCCTCCAACGACCCGGCGATGATGGCCGCGGGAAGTTCTCTCTGGACAAGATTTGGGGCCAACACGAGCTATAACCTTCTCATGCTGGCCATATGGTTTCTCGGGCCCTCGGGACTTTTGTTGGCCTCTTTAGGGGCCTTCAAGGACACCTTTACGAGGCTTATGGGGTTAGGGGTCGTATCCGTCCTCGCGGCCGGGCTTCTCCACGATAATTACGGACTCCACATCGTCGGGCCCATTCATTATTCAGAATGCGCCGTGCCCCTAGTCATCCTGGCGGTCCACGGTATCGACGAGCTTAGAAGAAAGTTTGCGACAAAAAAGGGGGCGTTTGCGACCTTGGGCTGTATCCTGGTTTCCATACTTGTCTTGGAACTTGGGACCTTTAATCTGTGGAACTTCCGGGCACTCAATCGACAGGCGACGATTCAGAGTTATATATACGGTTTTATCCAGGAAGACCTTAACGGGCGGGGCGCGGGAAAAGCCGTCATCCTCGCCCCCCAATTTGGCAGCCTGTGGACCCGAAACGCGAAATTCCGGAATATCGGGAGCTTCGTTTTTGAATGGCGGCGCGTCAGGCCGGACCTCAAGGACAAGGTCATGATCCTTCATGGCTTTCCGAATGCTAAAGAAGCCCTCAAGAAAAAGTTCCCTGAACGCCCGTTCTTTTGGATCGGGAATATCGATAAACCCCCGTTCTTCGAGCTCACACCCATCGGCCCTTGAGTCTTCTAGGGGTTCTTTCGGCCGGATAAGCTCTCGATTTCTCGTCGTGCCGTCTCCGTGGGGGAGATCTTATAGGCTGCCTTGAAATCCGCCAACGCGCGATCCATTAAATTCAATTCTTTATAGGCGATGCCGCGATAATAATAAGCAAGATAGGAGTGCTTATTGATCCCGATCGCCGCAGTAAGATCACGGATGGACTTTTCAAATTCTCGGAAATGGCCCCAAAGAATGGCCCGGTTGAGATAGCCGAGTTGGAAGCGTGGGCTGACGGCTAAGCATCGGTTGAATTCGTTCAGGGCCTTTTCAAATTCGCCTCTCTTAAAAAAGATGATGCCTCGATTATTGTAAATGTTCGGGTTTTTGGGTTCGAGTTTTTCAAGCGAGTTGAGGTCGGCCAGAGCCTTATCCATTTCCCCGGCGTCAATATAGGCTTGACCCCGATCCAAATAGGCGATTGCGTTCTGTGGATCGATCTTCAAAACGTGGGTCCATAAGGATATGCTGTCATGCCAGACCCGGCCGAGAGCCCACGTTTTTGCGCCCAATAAGAGGATCGCAAGGCCCAATAAGACACCTAAGCCGTATTTGAGAAAGTGGCGCGTGGGCCATTTATTGGGCAGAATATCGAAAAAGAAAGCGGAGAAGATGAAAAGAATTCCGGCCAAGGGCAGGTACATGTAGCGGTCGGCGTAGGGCTGGCCCGCAAAATGAAAGGGAAGCGTCGGCATAAGCGTGAGAACAAAGAATGCTGCTCCGAACGAAACGATTTCCGTTTTACGGCGGTGGACGGAATAAATGAGCGCGCAGGCGACGGCGAAGATCGCGATATTCAGCACGAGATCCAAGGGATATTGACCGATATCGGCGGAATAGCGGGCCATGAGCCGGATCGGCAGAAGGGTCTTGCTGATGTAGAAGACGAATGCGTAGAAAAAGAGACTCAGATTCTGGAGGTAGGTCAAATGCCCTTTGGGCGAAGGGATCCCGGAGGATCCGGGCCTCAGGGTGATGAAGGCGAGGAAAAGGAAGACGATGGCCAAGGCAAAGAAGGGGACCGATCGGCGGAGGGCGCTTCTATCGAGCTTTTGACCGGAATAGGATTCCAAGAGGAGGATCACGAAGGGAAAGGCGACGGCCGCGACCTTGGAAAAGAGAGAACACGTGAAGAACAGTAGCGACAGGACATAATAGGTCTTTTTCTTGTCCTTGTTCCGTAAGAAAAGCAAGTAGCTGATTAACGCTGCTAAAAAGAAAAGCGAGAACAGGAGATCTTTCCGACCCTGGATCCAGGCGACGGATTCGACATGCAAGGGATGGATGCCGAACAGCAGCGAGGTGATGAAACTCAGCCTGATGTTGCGGCTGATCAAAAAGATAAGAAAATAAATTAAAACCGTGTTCAGGATATGCAAGAGGAGGTTGTCGAAATGGAATATCCTGGGGTCGAGCTGAAAAAAGTGGTATTCCAACGCATAGCTCAAGAAAACTAGGGGCGTATAGCCTCCGAATCCGGCATACGAACCCGAGAAAAAGCTTCGGAGATTCCAGGCGGAAAGGCCTTTCACCGAGTCGTTCTCGAGAAGCAATTCCCGATCGTCCCAATTGGTAAATCCATTCTTGAGGGATGGAGAAAAAGCGATCCACGTGACCAGGATGATAAAAAATAGCTGAAGGATGATTTGGGCTTTCCTGGTCATGATAAGATCCGCTCTCCCATCCGCATTAAAGTTTATAGAAAAGAGTTTTGGCATGCAATACGGAATCTCAATTATGTATTGTAATTTAGTTATAACTAAACTATAGTACATAATATGAACGTAGCTATGTCCTACAATCCGCTCCAGCTGAGGGAGATATTCCACCTGGAATTCCTCCGGAGACTCGGCCGGAAAGTACCGGCGGGGTCGTTCTCCGTCAAGGGAGGCGCGAAC
>CAZPEP010000059.1:0-46324 GCA_964585685.1 uncultured Eubacteriales bacterium
GACGAACGTCCACCGGATCTCCTCGATATCCTTGTACTGGTCGAGGTGCTCCTCGTCGATGTTGGTCAGGACGGCGATGAAGGGGGAGAGGTAGAGGAAGGACCGGTCGCTCTCGTCGGCCTCGGCCACGATGAAGTCCCCGTCGCCGAGCTTGGCGTTGGCCCCGATCGTGTTCAGGCGGCCGCCGACGATGATCGTCGGGTCGTAGCCGCCGGCGACTAGGACCAAGGCGGCCATCGAGGTCGTCGACGTCTTGCCGTGGGAGCCGGCGACGGCGATACCGTACTTCATCCGCATGAGCTCGGCCAGCATCTCCGCCCGCGGGATGACGGGGATCTTGGCGGCCCGGGCCTTCCGGACCTCGATGTTATCGTCGTGGACGGCCGAGGAGATGACGACGACGTCCGCCTCCTGCACGTTCTCTTCCCTGTGGCCGATGGCGATCCGGGCGCCGAGGCCGGCCAGCCGATGGGTGGCCTCGTTCTCCTGGATGTCCGAGCCG
Organism: uncultured Eubacteriales bacterium; assembly: GCA_964585685.1. Taxonomy (GTDB): domain Bacteria; phylum Acidobacteriota; class Aminicenantia; order Aminicenantales; family Saccharicenantaceae; genus JALHVH01. The sequence continues at coordinate 503 of CAZPEP010000059.1, forward strand.
GAGACGGTGTAGCCGAGGTTGAGCAGGACCTCGGCGATCCCGTTCATGCCGGTCCCGCCGATGCCGACCATATGGATATGTTTGAGCTTGCGGTATCCGCGTTTGACCATCGTCGCTCTCCTACTTCTCCCCTGCCATGAGCCGGAAGCAGAGCTTCGCGATCCCTTCGGCCGCCCCGTCGGTGCGGAGGGGGGCGAGCCCGACGGCCATCCGGAAGAGCGAGTCCCGGCGCTCAAGGTAGTGGAAGACCCGCGCGGCCAGGACCTCGGGGGTCAGGTCCTTTTGCAGGATGACCTCGGCCCCTCCGGCCTGCTCGAGCTCCCGGGCGTTAAGTTCCTGGTGGTTCTCCGAGGCGGCTGCGAACGGGACCAAGAGGGAAGGCCTCCCGGAGGCGATGAGCTCGGCACAGGTTGTGGCGCCCGCCCGGCTCACAACCAGATCGGCTCTTCGGAAGCGGGCGGCCATGTCCGGAAAATAAGGCGCGACCGTCGCTCCCGCAAAATCGGAGTCCCCGTAGGCTTTTTCGACCCATGTAATGTCATTCTTTCCCGTCTGATGGACGATCTCAAGGCGGTCATTTTTCTTCCGGAGGAAAGGCAGGGCGGCCGTCATCGTCCGGTTCAGGAAGCGCGAGCCCTGGCTTCCCCCCGAGACGAGGATGGAGAGAGCGGGTCCCGCAGCCTTGGCCGGCATCCCGTAAAACTCCTCGCGGACGGGATTTCCCAGCCAGACGCCTTTGCCCAGGAACGACGGGAGGGTGGCCTCGAACGCCGCCACGGCCTTTTTCACCCGGCGGATCAGGAGCCTGTTCGTGTATCCCGGCCGGACGTTTTGCTCGAGGATGACGGTCGGGACGCCGAGCCAGGAGGCCAGGAGGACGACGGGTCCCGAGCTGTAGCCCCCGACCCCGACCACCAGTCGGGGCCGGAGCCGGACGAGGAGACCGAAGGACTTCAGGAACGCGAAGGGGAGGAAGGCTAGGCCCCGGAGGCTCCGGAGGCCGCGGCCCTTGAGCCCTTCGATCCTCAGCGGGACGAAATCGACGCCCTGCTCGTCCATGATGCTCTTCTCAACGGCCCGGCGGCTCCCGACGAAAGTCAGCTGGAGCGAGGGGTCCGCCTCCCGGAGCTTGCGGCCCACGGCCAAGGCGGGGTAGAGATGTCCCCCCGTCCCTCCGCCGCTGATGACGACGCGCCGTTCGCTCATGGCTTGACCCCGACGTCCCCTTTCCTTCGCGAGATATTGAGGAGGATGCCGACGGCGGCCAGGTTACAGACCAGGGAGGACCGGCCGTAGGAGACGAAGGGGAGGGGGATCCCCGTTGCCGGTCCTATCCCAAGGACAACGCTGATATTGAGGAGGGCCTGGGTCGTGATCGCGACGGCCAGGCCGGCGGCGACCAGTTTCTCGACGGGGTGGGGCGTCCGGAAGGCGATGACGAGCCCGCGCCAGAGGAAGACGAAGAACAGGAGGAGGGTGAACGCCGCGCCCATGAGGCCGTTCTCCTCGCTGAGGATGGCGAAGATGAAGTCCGTATGGGCAAACGGGAGGAAGAACAGCTTCTGGGTCCCCTGGCCGAGGCTCGTCCCGAACAGCCCGCCCGAGCCGACCGCGAGCTTCGACTGGATGACCTGGAAGCTCGTGCCCAGGGGGTCCTTCTCCGGCGAGAGGAAGCCCTGGATCCGGTCCATCCGGTAGCTGGCCTGGAAGAGGTAGGCCGTGAACAGAACGGCGCAGATCCCGCCGAGGAACGCGAAGTACCGGAACCGGACCCCGGCCAGGAAAAGCATCACGGCCGACAGGCCAGCGATGAACAGGGCCATGCTATAGTTCGGCTCCATGACGATGAGGAGGACGAAGGCGAAGAGGATGCCCGCCGGCACGGCAAGGGTCTTCCATTCGTTGAGCTTCTCCCTTTTCGCCTCGCAATAAAGGGCGAAGAAGAGAACGAGGCTGATCTTGGCCAGCTCGGACGGCTGGAACCGGACGCCGAAGAGCTGGATCCACCTGTTCGTCCGGGCTACCGTCGGCATGATGAAGCACAGCGTCAGGAGGAAGGCCGAAAGGGCGAGGAGCCCGTAGACGACATGCGGGTTCCGAAGGAAGGGCTTCCGGATCGAGGCGATAAGGCCGCCGAGGACGAGCCCGGCCAGAGCCCCGATGGCCTGCTGGAGAAGGTAGTAATAGGGCCGGTGGTACTTGACGCCGGCCTGGACCGCCGAGGAGCTGAAGACCATGATGATCCCGATGGCGACGAGGAGGACCGTCACGAGGATCAGGGCCTTGTCGAAGCCGTATCTTCTGTAGGCATCCATCCCCGTTCCCCTATCTCCCCCCGGCCTTCCGGGCCAGGTTCCGGACCTCGCGCTTGAATGTCCGTCCCCTCTGCTCGAAATTGGCGAACATGTCCCAGGACGTTGCGGCCGGGGCGAGCAGGACGACGTCGCCCGGCGAAGCCGCCTCGAAGCCCTTGCGGACGAGCTCCCGGAAAGTCGCCGCCTTCTCGAGCGGAACGACGCCCTCGAGGGCTGCCCGGATCTTTTCGGCTGACGAGCCGATGAGGAGGACCTTGCGGACCCTCTTTCGGATCGGCTTCCGCAGGGGCGTGAAATCCGCGCCCTTGTCCTTGCCGCCGAGGATGAGAATGATCGGGCGGTCGAAGCTCTCCAGGGCCTTGATCGTCGCTTCTACGGTCGTCGCCTTGGAATCGTTGACGAACAGGACCCCGCCGATCGTCATGACGGATTCCAACCGATGCTCGAGGCCCCGGAACTCCCGGATCGTGGCCCGCATGCGCCGGGCCGGGACGCCGAACGCGCCGCCGACGAGAGCGGCCGCGCAGACGTTCTCCAGATTGTGGAGGCCCGGCAGTCTGATATCGGAGGTCCGGACGAGGGGCGTTTCCTTTGCGTCCCGGAGGAAGAGCCGCCCGTCCTTGAGGTAACAGCCCCGGGCCACGTGCCTCCGTCGGCTGAAGGCCCGGACTTCGGCCTTTGTCTTCCCGGCAAGAGCCCAGACCAGGGGGTCGTCGTGGTTGAGAATGGCCGTATCGGTTTTCCCGAGCGAGAGAATGAGCTTGCTCTTCGCCGCGAAATAGTTCTCGAAGGATCCGTGCCAGTCCAAATGGTTCGGGGTGGCGTTGAGGAACGCCGCGATTCCTGCCTTGAAGTCCCGGGTGTGCTCGAGCTGAAAGCTCGAGAGCTCCGTGATGTAGATGTCGTCGGCCCGGCTCCCGTCGGCGAAGGCAATGAGCGGCTTCCCGATGTTCCCGGCCGCGAACGCCCTTAGGCCCGCGTCCCGTAGGATAAGATGGGCCAGAGTCGTGGTCGTGGACTTGCCGTTCGAGCCCGTGATCCCGACGATCTTCCCCTTGAGGAAGGCGTGGGCCAGCTCGATCTCCGAGATCACCGGGATGCCCCGCGCGGCCGCGGCGTCCGCCTCGGCGAGGGGAGGGACGCCCGGGCTGAGAATGACGAGGTCGGCGCCCAGGAAGGATTCAAGCCTGTGAGCGCCCGTTTCGAATTCGACGCCGCGTTCGCGCCAGTGGGCGGACCTGCCGCCGAGGGCCTCTTCGCTCTTCTTCTCGCTGACCCGGACACGGGCGCCCCGCCGGAGCAGGAACCGGCACATGGCTTCCCCGGTCTTCCCGAGGCCGACGACGAGGACCTTTTTATCCTTGAGTTCCATGTCTATCTTAATTTCAGGGTTGTCAGACTGAACAGGGCGAAGACAATGGCCAGGATCCAGAAGCGGATGACCACCTTCTCTTCCGGCCAGCCCATGAGCTCGAAATGGTGGTGGAGGGGGGCCATCTTGAACAGGCGTTTTCCCCCGCTAAGTCTGAACCAGGAGACCTGGAGGAGTACCGACAGCGCTTCCAGGATGAACACGCCGGCCACGAAGAACAGCAGGAATTCCTGCTTGATAAGGATGGCGACGAGGCCCAGAGTCCCGCCGATCGAGAGGGCCCCGACGTCGCCCATGAAGATCTGGGCCGGGTGACAGTTGAACCACAGGAATCCCAGGCAGGCCCCGGCCAGCGCCCCGACGAAGATCGTCAGCTCGGCCGCCGAGGGGACATAGGCGATGCCCAGGTAGCTCGACCATTTAACGTTACCGACGATGTACGTCAAGGCGGTCAGGGCCGTGGCGCTGAAGAACGTCAGACCGATGGCCAGGCCGTCCAGCCCGTCGGCCAGGTTAACGGCGTTCGAGGAGCCGACCAGGATGAAAACGATCCAGGGCAGGTAGAACCAGCCCAGGTAGGGCAGCCAGTTCTTGACGAACGGGAGCGAGAGGTCGAGACTGAACTTTTTGTCGAATCCCAATCCTACAAGAGCGAGGCCCAGGGCCGCGGCCAGGATGAATTGGAGGAGGAGCTTCTGGCGACTCGAAAGCCCCAGGGACCGTTTCCGGGCGACCTTCAGGGCGTCATCGGCGAAGCCAATGGCGCCGAAGAAGAGCATCGCTCCGCAGGCCAGCCAGATGTAAATGTCCGCAAAATTCCCCCAGAGGAGGGTCGGGACGATCGTGCCGGAGATGATCAGGAGGCCGCCCATCGAGGGTGTCCCCTTCTTGGCGTAATGGGACTGGGGCCCTTCGGTCCGGATCTCCTGGCCGATCTGGCGTTTCTTGAGGAAGCGGATCAGCCAGGGCCCCAGAATGAGGCAGAAGAGGAGGGCCGTGAGTCCGGCCAGGGCGGTCCGAACCGTGATGTACTTGAAGACGTTGAAAAAGAAGAAATATTTCCGCAGAGGAACGAGCAGCCAGTACAGCACGTCCTTACTCCCCGAACCTTTCCCCGAGGCTCTCCACGATCTTGTCCAACTTCATGCCCCCCGACCCCTTGACTAGGACGAGAACACCCGCCGCGTTGCGCGGCGGGACGGCCCGGGCGGCTTCGCCGGAATCGGCGAAGGAGACGATGCGGGCCCGGTCCATTCCTGCCGCCGCGGCCCCTTCGGCCATGAGGCCGGCTAGGGGCCCGACGGTCACGAGGAGGTCCCACCCAGAGAGGGCGGTGGTCCGTCCTGCCTCGAGGTGGAACGCCCTCTCCTTCGCTCCGAGCTCAAGCATGTCGCCGAGCACGGCGACCCTCCTCCCCGCGGGGAGGAGGGCCAGACTCTTCAGGGCCGTCTCCAAGGCTGTTGGATTCGAATTGTAGGAATCGTCGAGGAGCCGGACGCCCTTCCCGAGGGAGACGAGGTTACCCCTCATGGCCTGAGGCTTCAGGGAAGACGCCCGGGAGGCCACCGCTCCGATGGGGATGGACAGGGCATAGGCCACGGCGGCCGCCGCCAGAAAATCTTCGACGACGCTTTCGGCGAGGAACGGGACCTCCACCGCGGCGGTTTCCCGGCCGTAGGCGAGGTCGAACCCCAGTCCCTCATATCCCCGGCGATGGACCCGGGCGGCGCGGACGTCGCAGTCGGGAGACCGGCCGAAGGTTACCTTCCTTCCGGGCCAGAACTCCGAGATTCGGGCGACCCGGGGGTCGTCGCCGTTGAGGACGGCGATCCCATCCGGCTTCGTCCCGTCGAGGATCTCCTTCTTGGCCCGGGCGATGCCGTCCATGTCCTCGAAGAACTGGAGATGGACGGGGCGGATGTTCGTGATGACGGCGATGTCCGGCGGCGCGATCCGGGTCAGGGCCGCGATCTCCCCGGGAGCGCTCATGCCCATCTCGAGAACGGCTGCCCGATGGTCCTTTTCGAGCTTGAGCAGGGACAGGGCGAGGCCGAGGTGGTTGTTGAAGTTCTTCTCGGACTTCAGGACCAGGAACGCGGACGAGAGGAACTCGGCCGCGAACTCCTTTGTCGTCGTCTTGCCCACGCTCCCGGTGATCCCGACTACCTTGACGGGGTGTTCGAGGAGGACGCTTCGGGCCAGTTCCTGGAGAGCCCGAACCGTGTCCGGTACGAGGATGAGGCCGAAGTCACTGCCCGGGCGGGGGACATCCTTCGAGACGACGGCTCCTGCGGCGCCGTTGGCCGCGGCCCGGGATACGAAGTCATGGCCGTCCCGGCCCGCGACGACGGCGAAGAAGAGGTCGCCCGGACCGGTGAGCCGGGAGTCGATCGCGTAGCCGCGGACAAGGAGCGACGGCGATCCACTAAGGAGCCTGCCGCCCGTCCGCCGGGCCACTTCTTCGAGCCGCAGTTCGGCCACTCTCATGCCCCCTTCATCTCCTCGAGCAGGGCCTTGATGACCTCGGTATCGGAGAAGTGAATGGTTCCTTCCTTGAAGATCTGGTAATCTTCGTGGCCCTTCCCGGCGACAAGGACGTAGTCGCCCTTGTCGGCAAGGGACAGGGCCTTCCGGATGGCCTCCCTCCGGTCGGGGACGACCTCGTAGTTCTTCGCCCCGTTCTTCGTGAAGCCCTTCTCGATGTCGGCTATGATCTTTTCGGGGTCCTCCGAGCGGGGATTGTCCGAGGTCAGGACGGACCAGTCGGCGAGACGGGCCGCGACGTCTCCCATCCGCTCGCGCTTTCCCGTGTCGCGGTTGCCGCCGGCCCCGAAGACGAGGATGGTCCTCCGCTGTTTCAGATCGCGGACGGTTCGGAGGAGGTACGTCAGGGCGTTGTCCGTGTGGGCGTAATCTACGACGACGTGGATGCCGAGCCGGTTCGCGACTCTCTCGAAGCGTCCGGGGATGCTCTCGAGGGACGCGATCCCCTTGACGATGTCCGCGGGCGGGACGCCGAGGGCCAGGGCCGAGGCCGTCGCGGCGAGGATGTTGTAGAGGTTGTGAATTCCGACGAGCGGAGAAGAGATGGACATCTGCCCGCCGGGATAGCTCACCCGGACCTCTACGCCCCGCTCGGAGAGCCGGTGGCCTGCCGCCCGGACGATGGCCGCGGGTTCGAGCCCGTAGGAGACGGTCCGCATCGGGAGCTCGGCGACGAGTTTCTTCCCCCAGGGGTCGTCCATGTTGACGACCGAAGCGATTCGCTTGTGGTTCAGGAAGAAGAGCTTTTTCTTCGCCTCAAAGTAGTTCTCCATGGACCGGTGGTAATCAAGGTGCTCGCCGCTCAGGTTCGTGAAGACGGCGATGTCGAAGCTCACCCCCCAAACCCGCTTCTGCTCCAGGGCGTGGGAGGAGACCTCCATCAGGCAGTGGGTGGCTCCGGCGGCGACCATTTCGGAGAGCATCCGCTGGATATCCGGGGCTTCGGGCGTCGTGTGGGGCGCCTTGACCCGGAAACCGGGGCCGCGGTAGTCGATGGTCCCGATGACGGCTGGCAGGGACTCGCCGGCCCTCAGGATCTCCTCGAGGATGTAGGTCGTCGTGGTCTTGCCCTTGGTCCCCGTGATGCCGACGACCTTCAGCTTCATCGACGGGTGCCCGTGGAAGTTGGCGGCCGCCAGGGCCATCGACTCGCGGGCGTCGGCCGCCTGGATCCAGGGGAGCCGAGCCGTTTCGGGCCTGGGCCATTCCGAGAGGACGGCGACGGCGCCCTTCGCTTCCGCCTCCGCGACGAAGTCCATGCCGTCGCTCTTCGCGCCCTTCAGGGCGGCGAAGAGGGACCCCGGTCGGACGTCCTTCGATGAATAGGCGATGCTTAGGATCTCGACCTCGCCCGGGGCTTCGGAGGACAGGACCGGAACGTCCTTGAGCACGTCGCGGAGCTTCATGGCCGGCCCCCTTTCGTCAGGCTCGCCGTGATCACGGTGGGCGGCGAAGCCTTCGGAACGACGCGGAGGTATCGAAGGACCCGGGCGGCGATCTCCCGGAAGACCGGGGCGGCCACCTGGCCGCCGTACTGGAGCGTGCCCTGGGGCTCGTCAATGACGACGATCATCGAGAGGGCCGGACGTTCCGCGGGCACGAAGCCGACGAACGAGGCCAGGTGCAGGCGGGAGGAATAGACCCCGAGGGCCGCGTCGACCTTCTGGGCCGTTCCCGTCTTGCCCGCGATGTCGTAGCCTTCGAGGCGGGCGGACGTCCCGGTCCCCTCCTCGACGACTCCCTCGAAGACGGGAACGAGCTCGTCCGCGATCTTCTCCGGGATAGCCGTGGCCTCTCCCTCGGCTTTCTCGGCGGGCCGATCCAGGGTGATACGGGGGCGGACGAGGAACCCGCGGGCGGCGTAGACGTTCATGGCCCTCAGGACCTGGATGGCCGTGACCGAGATCTCGTACCCGATGGCGACCCGGAAGGAGGAATTCCGCCAAGTCGAAAGGGGATGGACGACGCCTTCCTGCTCGCCGGGGAGGTCGATCCCGGTCTTGTCGCCGAAGCGGAAGGCCCGGACCATGTCGTAGAGGCTTCGCGCGCCGACCTCCTGGGCGATCATGATGGCGCCGACGTTCGAGGATTCGATGAACACGCCGGGAAAATCCAGGATGCCGAGCGGCTTGTGGTCGCGCACCGCGGCCCCGCCGACCATGATGGAGCCTTTCCGGCAGTCGTAGATCTCGCCGAGCCCGATCCGCCCGCTCGCCCGGGCCGCCGCGGCCGTCACGATCTTGAGCGTGGAACCGGGCTCGAAGACCCTGGCGATGGCCTGGTTCCGCCCGACCTCGGGCTCGGGGGGATATTCGCCCGGAGAGTAGGAGGGCAGGTTCGCCAGGGCCAGGATCTCCCCGGTTGAGGGGTCCATGACCACGGCCGTCCCCCATTTCGCGCCGGTGGCCCTCACGACCTTCTCCAGCTCGTTCTCGGCGATGTACTGGATAGTCTCGTCGATCGTCAGACGGAGGTCCTGTCCCGGCTTCGCCTCCGCGATCGTTTCGAAGCTGTAGGACCTGCGCCGGGCGTCCAGCATGAGGAGCCGCTTCCCTTTTTCTCCTTCGAGGAGGCGGTCGTACTGGCCCTCGACTCCGGCCTGTCCGTTGTCGTCGATGCCGACGCCGCCGATGACGTGGGCGGCCAGGGAGCCCTGGGGGTAGAACCGCTTACTCTCTCCCTGGAGAAAGACGCCCTTGATGCCCATGGCCATGGCTCGGGCGGCGACCTCCGGGTCGGCCTTTCTTTTGATCAGGATGTAGCCCGATCTCTTCTCCACCCGGGCGCCGATGCGGGCCATGTCTTTATCGGTAAGACCCAGGAGCTTCCGGAGTCCTGAGATCCGCTCCATCTCGCGGTCCGCCGTCTCACCCTTGGACGGGGAGAAATAAACCGATTCGACCGGGAGGCTGCGCGCGAGGATCTTGCCGTTCCGGTCGGTGATCGTCCCTCGCTCAGGGTAAACGGCGATCTCGTTCTGGCTCTGCCCCAGCACTTCGGCCTTGAGGCGGGCGTGCTCGAAGACCTGGAGGTGGACAAGACGCCCGAGGATCAGGACGAACCAGGCGGCCAGGACAACGGCAACGGCCAAGGCCCGGGGTCTCATTCCGTTCGCGAACGGGGAGCTCATGGGCGTTCCTTTTTCGGCCCCAGGTCCCGGCCTTCGTAGAGGACCTGGTCCGGCCCGGGGTCGACGAGCCCCAGGTCCCTGCGGGCGATCCCCTCGATCCGCCGAAGGGAGAGGAGCTCGGACCTCTTCGCTTCCAGCCTCTTGATGTCTTCCTTGATCCGGGCGACGCGGATCTCGAACTCGCCGATCCGATAGCCGAGCTGGATGGCCTCGGTCTGGTACCAAATGTAAAATGTCAGGATTACAAGGAGGAGCAGGACGAAGCCCGCCCCCAGGGCGATCTCCTTGAGGCCGTATCTCCGGTGGACCATTTAGATCCTTTCCGCCGCTCTCAGCTTGGCCGACCGCGACCTCGAGTTCGCGGCGACCTCGGCCTCCGAGGCCGTGACCGGCTTCTTGGTCAAGGCCCGGAGGAGAGGGGCCCGCTCCGCCGGCGAGGCCAACGCCGCGAACGTCCGCTTGACGATGCGGTCTTCGAGGGAGTGGAAGGCGATGACGACGAAGCGCGTTCCCGGCCGCGTGTCGGCCGCCATGCGCTCAAGGAACTCGCCGAGGCCCTCGAGCTCCTGGTTGATCTCGATGCGCAGGGCCTGGAACGCCTTGGCCGCCGGGTGGATCTTGCCCTTCTGCGGCCGCCATCTGTAGATCTCCTCGATGAGCCGGCGGAGTTGACCCGTCGTTTCATACGGGTGGAGCTTGCGTCGTGTAACGATCTCTCGGGCGAGCCGCCGCGTGCCGGAGAGCTCGCCGTACTTCCGGAACATCTCGTCCAGCTTGACTTCGGAATATTTTTCCAGGATCACGGCGGCGGTCGTCTTCGCCCGCCGGTCCGTGCGCATGTCGATCGGCCCGTCCGCGTTGAAGCTGAACCCGCGCTCCGGCGCGTCGAGCTGGAACGACGAGATCCCGAGGTCGAGGAGCACCCCGTGGACCTTGCTGAGATCGAGCCCGAGCCCGGGGATCTCCTTGAAGTCCCCGTGATAGAGCCGGACCCGGTCGCCGTATCCTTTGAGCCTCTTCGCGGCCTCCCGGAGCGAGGCCTCGTCCCGGTCGAAGCCGATGATCGACGCCTTGGGGTTCCGCTTGAGGATCTCGAGGGAATGGCCGCCCAGGCCGAGCGTCCCATCGATGTAGGTTCCGGCCCTTCCTGTGTCCAGCCGCTCTAACGCTTCATCCAACAGGACTGGAACGTGTCCAGTGCCGATCATTCCAGTTTTCCTCGAGGGACGAGCCGGGAGATATTCTCGAAATCCGCGTCGGTCAGGGGCTTCTCGTCGAGGGTTCCGTCCAGACGTTCCTTGTTCCAAACCTCGAGGTGGTTCGAGAGGCCGATGACCTCGACCTCTTCCTTTAGCCCGGCCTTATCTCTCAGGACCTGGCTTATCAATACGCGACCCTTGGGGTCGATCTCGTGCCTCGCGCCCTTTCGGTTAACCCGGAGCATAAACTTGCGGACGTCGGGACGGAGGTGGAGGGCGCCCTCGCCGGCGATGCCCGTCATCTCCTCCCAGACGGAGAGGGGATAGATCTGAACGGCCTCGTCGCTGAGGGACGTGACGAACAGGTCTTTTCCGTAATTCTGCTCGATTGTCTCGCGGAATTTTTCTGGGATCTTGATGCGGCCGGAGGTGTCCAGCCTGGCAGCGTAGCTTCCCATCAGCGAGTTGTTCATGGCAGTTCGTCCCAATTCTTCCCGTTTCATCCCGTTTTTAACTAAAATATAGGGGAGGGCTGACTAAAAGTCAAGCGAAATTATGGGGGAAAGGGGGTGATTTTTGGCGTCCGCTGCCGATTACGCCGGGTTGTGGAAAAATCCCCGGCTTATGGCCGTTTCAGGCCTTCGTAAAACACTCCCCTTAAGGCATTGAGCGGGATCGCCTCACACCTAGAGTTCTTCTTCTTTTTCGAATTCCTCGACGTCATCGGGCTTCGGCAGTTCATCGAGCAAGGCCCTGGCAGCTTCGTAGTCTTTCGCGAGGACATAGAGCTTGATCTCGCCCAGGCCGTCCACGGAGAACGGATAGACGTCTTGAAGGATCCTGCCCCGGGTGAGGCAGGAGATGCCGTGGCTCTCGAGGAAAGCCATGACGACGGTGGCCTCGGCCTTGCCCCAGACGCTCGTGACCTCCTTGAGCTCCTCGAGGTCAGGTTCGGTCATGGCGCATCTCCTTTTTCCAGGCGATGTAGTCGTCGAGGATCTTCCGGTGGTCGAAGGCCAGGGGCACGCGGATCTCTTCCGGCGGGAAGACGGCGACCGCGCGGGCATCGTCGCGCGCCGTCGGCACGCCCTCGGCTGTCGCGACGAAGACCATGGTGATCGTGTGGCCCCTCGGGTCGCGTTCCGGGTCGGAATAGGCGTGGAACTGGCGGACGCACTCGATGTCGAGGGAGGTCTCTTCTTTTGCCTCGCGGACGGCCGCCTCCTCGAGCGTCTCGCCGTAATCCACGAATCCCCCAGGCAGGGCCCACCCCAACGGAGGGTTCTTCCGTTCGATGAGCACAATACCTCTCCCGGGACCTTGCATTTCGATAATGATGTCGACGGTCGGTACAGGGTTCCGGCATTCGGCCATTGTCTCGTGTGCTTCCTTCGACGGAAGCTTAACCCAAATCCATAGCCCCGGCAAGGGCACGGACGGGGGGAGTCACCGCGGCCCGGTTGCGGCTGACATCCCGGCGAAGAAGAGCGGGGCGTCGAGGGCGAACCCCAGCTTTTCCGCCTCCGTCCTGAAGGCGCCGAGGTATTCCTTCCGGAGCGGTTCTGCCGGCTGGAACTTCCATCCCTGGGGGTTGACGTACTTGCCGTGGTACAGGATCCTGTAATCCAGATGCGGCCCCGTCGATTCTCCGGATGACCCGACGTACCCGATGACCTGCTTGGCATCCACACGGGCGCCCGCCCGAATCCCCTGGGCAAAACCGCTCAAATGGAGATACATCGTCTCGTAGGCGTTCTTATGCTTGATCCTGATCATTCGGCCGGCGGCCCCATTCCAACCGACCTGGGTCAGGACGCCGTCGGCCGTGGCCTGGACGGGTGAGCCGGCCGGGGCGGCGTAGTCTATGCCGTTATGGGGGCGGTAGATCTTCCGGATGGGATGTAAGCGGCTTCGGCTGAAGCGCGACGAGATCCGGGCGAACTTCATGGGCGACTTGAGGAACTCCTTGCGGAGGGAATTGCCCGTGGGGTCGAAGAAATCGGATTTCCCGGTGTCCGGATACGTGAAGCGATAGGCACGGAAGATCTTGCCCTGGTTCGTGAACTCGGCCGCGAGGACCCGGCCGTACCCTGCCGGGCGTCCATCGAGCAACCGTTTTTCGAAGACGACCCGGAATGTATCGCTACGCTGGATATCCGTGTAGAAGTCGATATCCGAGCCGAAAATGTCGGAAAGCTCGAGGGCGATGAAATCATCCTCGCCGGCCGCGTTGACGGCCGCGATGGGGCTGTCCTCGATAGTGGCCCAGAGGAAGGCCGGACGGAGGTCGTAGGGGACCGGCTTAATCTCGGCCCGGAACCGGCCTGCATCGTTCCGGACAACGAGGAACCGGTCCTGGTCAATGTCATATTCGAGGGCTGCCCAGCCGCCCTCGGGCGTCGTCCGGATGCGGATCTCCCGTCCGGCCACGATCTTCCCGAGGTCGTAGACGGGCTTGACCTGTTCCCGCAGCTCGTGGATGTCCTTCGGAAGGAACCCGTATTTGGGAAGGATCTCGGCGAGCGTGGTTCCGCTTGAGATGATCTCCTTGCGCATCGGGGAAGCCGGGGGCTTGTCGATGACCGATTCGGCGGGGGCGGGAGGCGATGCCGGAGCCTTGCCGGTCCCCTCCCAGCCGGCGTGCTCGACTAAGTAGAGGACGGCGAGGCCTGCGGCGACGACGAGGGCCGGCAAGATCAGGAGCAGGGCCTTGCGTCCCCGGCTGGAGAGCTTCCGGGCGATCCCGTTCTTGCGCTTCTCAATGGTCATCGTCGTTCCCGGGAAAAGATGAACGGAGGACGCGTGATTTTTGTTGCCCGGAAGTTCCCGTTCAGGACGGGATCTCCTTGCGGCGTGGCCGGCGTCGCGCCGTTCTTTTCAACGCCCGGGCGACGCCGATCACGGGACCCGAAAGGACGTTGATGGAGGAGGAGACGAGCAGGAAGATCCTCGGGTAGAAGATGAGACCGGCGAGGATTATTGCGAGGAAGAGGGCCATCCGGATGTCGATCCTCCGGTTGAAGACGGCGTTCGTGAAGTTTCGGTAGGGGAGCGTGCTGATCATGCAGAAAGCCGCGAAAACGGCGAGCAGGGCAAACAAGAAGGCCATTTCTCGGCTCTGGATGGGCGCCGGATGGAAGAGGGGCCAGGCGGACATGAACATGGCCGCCGAGGGGACGGTCAGCCCCTGGTAGAACCGGCGGTCCGGAAGCGACTTCGTCCGGACGTTGTAGCGTGCCAGGCGCAGGACGGCGGCCGCAAGGAAGACGAAGCTGAGAAACAACCCCGGCGCCCCGGCCCGGGAGAGGCCCCAGAGAAAGATCAGGACCGAGGCGGCCGCGCCGAAGGAGATCGCATCGGCCAGGGAATCCAGCTCGATCCCGAAGTCCGACTGCGATTTCGTGGCCCTTGCGACGATGCCGTCGAACCCGTCCATGACCGCCGCAACGATGATCCAGAACGCCGCCCAGCGGAAGTGGCCGTGCAGGCTCATCTGGATGCTCAGAAACCCGAAGAAGAGGTTGGTCAGGGAGAAGAGGCTCGGCAGGAGATACATCTCCCCGTAATTCTTTTTGACCTTCATGGGAGCACCTCGGCGATGACGCTCTTGCCGGCCCGGACCTTCTGGCCGACTCCGGCCCTTATCGTGACCTCCGGCGGGAACGTGATCTCCACCCGGGAACCGAAATACATGAGGCCGATCCTTTGCCCGCGGGCGACCCGGTCGCCCGTCCGGACGAAGCACTTGATCCGGCGGGCCGCGACGCCGACAATCTGTTTCATGAAGAGGGGCATCCGCTCTCCCGCAAGGAGGATGCCGTTGCTCTCGTTGAGCTCGCTGGCTTCGTCCCGATAGGCGGGGAAGAACTTCCCAGGATGGTAATCGACCCTCCGGACGTCCCCGGAGAGGGGGGCCCGCGTCACGTGGACGTCATAGAGCGAGAGGAAGATGCAGACGCGGCTGACGGGCCCGCGGAGGTCGGGATGCGACGGGAACGTGTCGATCCTCACAACCTTCCCGTCGGCCGGGGAGACGACGAGGTGCTCGCCCTCGGGCGGGCGCCGGGCCGGGTCCCGGAAGAAGAAGACGAACGCCGCCGCTAGCAGGGCGAAGAACGCGGCCGCCGGCCACCAGCCCGGGAGGGCGAACAAGACCGCCAGGACAAGCGCCGGCAGGATGAAGAGGAGCCCTTCTTTGGCGATCTTCATGTCGCTCCTTTACCGGTCTGCCCAGAGGAACGCCGCGAGGAACGCCAGGCGCGCGGTGTCGGCGATGATGTCGGGATTGATGCGGTAGATGGAATCCCCCGTCTGATGATAGGCCAGGTGAGGGCCGTTCGAATGGAAGCTGATGCAGGGGATGCCCGCGGCGAAGAACGGCGCGAAGTCCGAACTCCGCACGCCCACCCCGCGCATGACGCGCGTGGACCGGAGGACGCCCAGGCGTACGTCGGCGGCCTCCAGGGCTTTTCCGAGCTCGGGCGGCTCGGCGCTGATCCCCGTCCCGATGCCGTCGCCCTCGCCCACCATATCGAAATTGAACATAGCATCCACCTTCGTGAACGGGCCGGGCGTGTGCGCCGCGAAATACGTCGATCCCTGGAGCCCCATCTCCTCGCCCCCGAAGAGGACGAAGACAACGGACCGCTTCGGCTTCCGGCCGAGCGCCGCGAAGGCGCCGGCGATCTGTAGGATGGCCGCACTCCCGCTGGCGTTGTCGTCGGCTCCGGGGAAGAACAAGCCCATATGCGTCCCGTTATGGTCGAAGTGGCCGCCGATGACCAGGCATTCCTTCCTGAGTCTCGGGTCGGAACCCTCGACGTAGCCCACGACGTTGTAGCCCACGCCGCCCGGGAAGGTCCGCGACGCCACCGCCAGCCGCGCCTTCGACCGGAGGGGGAACGAGATCGGCCGCTTGTAGGTCGCGAGGGCCTTCTTCAGATCGGACGCGTTGCCGCCGGTCTCCTCGAGGATGAGGTCGGCGACCTTTTCCGTGATCTGGGCCGGGGTGAACCCCTCGAGCCGGTCTCCGTTGGGATTGGAGGCCGTTTCCGGATAGATGTAGATGACGCCGAGCGCGCCCTTGTCCCGGGCCGTCGCCATACGGGTCCTGTGCTCGTCGTAATGCTGGATCTCTTTCCGGGCGTCGTCGGGGGTGCCCCGGAAGCAGAGGACGAACTTGTTCCGGACGTCGATCCCGGCGTAATCGTCGTAGTTCAGCTCGGGCGCGGAGATCCCCCAGCCCACGAAGACGAGCTCCGCCGTCCGGTCCCCCTTGTCGCTGAACAAAAGAGGCAGGAATTCCTTCTCAGGGACGAGCTTGACCTCGCGGAAGGGCGGCTCCTTCATATCCCCGGGTTTTCCGGGGAGATAGAGGACCATTTCAGCCTTGTCGACGAGAGTATAAGGGGAGGGGTAGGCCTGGAGATAGCCGTCTTTTGGTGAGATCGGCTTGAGGCTCCACGCGCGGAATCTTTCGGCCGCCCAACGGGCGGCCGCGGTATACCCTTCATGGCCGGTCAGACGCCCGGCGAATTCCTTCGAGGAGAGGACGCGGGTGTATTCATAACCATCCGCCGGCCTGATGACCTTCAGGGCGGCGGCGACGTCCCTTCTGAGCTCGTCCCCGAATGCGCCCGTCGGGGCTAGGGCGACGCAAACGAACGCCATGGGCAGGGTCGTCTTCCAGAATTTCATCCCGCGCTCTTTGTTCATGATCTGTACGATGATAGGCTCCGGCGGCCCAAAAGTAAAGGCGGGTCGTCCTACCGGGCCCGTCTCCGGGAGATCTCTTTCCGGACGGCCTTGTGGAGGACGAGGAGATAATAGACCGCGAGAAGGAGGAGCAGCAGGCCGCCCCGGCCGGCGTTTCCGGCAAACAGCGACAGGACGGCGTAGGCCAGGAACGCCAGGAGGACGGCGAGATGGAGGAGGGCGAAGACGGTGTCTGACATGCGGACCGCAAGGCCGGGGCCGGATCGGGCCGGCCCCAAGAGCCCAGAGTTAGTTGCCTTCGACCCGGGTCGCGGAGAGGATCGTGATCGGCTCTCGGGGCACGTCCCTGTGCATCCCCTTGGATCCGGTCGGGAGGACGGCGATCGCGTCCACGACGTCCATGCCGGAGACGACCTTGCCGAACACGGCGTAGCCGAACTTGTCAGGGTCGCCCTGCTGATGGTCGAGGAATGCGTTGTCCACGAGATTGATGAAGAACTGGCCCGTGGCGCTGTCGATCTCCGGCGTCCGGGCCATGGCCAGCGTGCCTCTCTTGTTCATCAGGCCGTTCCCCGCTTCGTTCTTGATCGGGGGCTTGGCGGACTTCTCATGCAAGTCGGGGGTCATCCCGCCGCCTTGTATCATGAAGCCCTTGATGATGCGGTGGAAGACCGTCCCGTCGTAAAATTTTTCGTCAACGTAGGACAGGAAATTCTTTGCGGAGATCGGGGCCTGGTCTTGAAAGAGCTCGATCGTGATGTCCCCCTTGCTCGTCTTAAGCAGGATCTGGGGGTTGGCGGCCTGCAGGGCTATGGACGCGGCGAAGAAACCGGCGGCGGCGAAGGCGAACCAAAGATGCTTGGGCATCGGGACCTCCTCTTGAGTCGTTCGAAAAGCTAAAAATATCAGAATTGCCTTGCCAAATCAACTAAGGCCGGTCCTTGACCGGCCGGTCCTTCCACTTCTCGTATTGCCGCTCCCACCAGTTGGACATGTCGACCTTTCGGCCATTAATGAACATGGCCTGAACGCCCGTCCGGGCGTCCAGGGGGTCGCCTCCGGAGATGAAGAGGTCGGCGTCCTTGCCGGGCTCGAGACTGCCCAAGCGTGCTTCGAGGCCGAAAACTTTTGCCGGGTTGATGGTCAGGGCCCTGATGGCCTCGTCCCGATCGAGTCCAAACGCCACGGCCTTGGCGGCGTGATAGGTCAGGTCCTTACCCGCGCTGGGGTCGTCCCCCGAAGAGAAGCAGATCGTGATCCCGGCTTTGGCGAGCTCCACGACGTTGCGGTAGGGAGCGTCATACCCGTCCTCCGGCTCCGAAGGACCCTGATAGAGGCTGTCGATGATAACCGGGATTCCGGCGGCCTTGATCTTTTCGGCGACCTTGAAGCCTTGGGAACAGCCCCGGAAAATGGCCTTGATCTTCTGTTCCTTGACGAACTTGAGGGCCAGCTCGATGTCCTTGGCCTTCTCGACCGAAAGGATCATGGGGAGGGACCCGTCGAGCACGGGCGCGAGGGCCTCGTATTTCGCGTTGTACGCCGGGGCTTCGATCCCCGGATTTCCCGAGGCGAGGGCCTTGAGCTGGAGGTAACGCCTGGCCTCGCCGAGATAGTCCTTGATCTTGTCCACGATCTTGGAGGTCACGTCCTCCGTAGCTTCCTTCCGGGCGGTGCCGCCTTCCCCGGACGGCCGCGGCGTCATGGGGAAGTTGATGAGCGACGTCGCCGTTTCGCTGACGGCCATCTCGGGCAGGCTCCAGCCGTCCATCTTGACGAGGGCGGAGATCCCCGGGAAGGTCCCCCCGGACGGGGCCACGAGCGCCGTCGTCGTGCCGTTGACCCGGCCGGTCCCGAAGTGGACGGAGAACGGGTTGATGGCCCAGGCCGCCCGGACTTCGGGGTTCTCCTTGCCCATCTCCCGGGCATCGACGGTGCTCGCGATAGCCGCGATCTCGGCGAGGCCGTAGTGGGTATAGGCATCGATGAATCCCGGATATACGAATTGGCCCGAAGCGTCGATGACCTCGGCCCCGGCCGGCGCCGGGATATCCCGGCCCAGCGCCTTGATCTTGCCGTTCTCGATGAGCAGATTGCCGATCTCGATCTGCGGGCCGGTGACGGGAACGATGGTCGCGTTTTTTATAAAATAGATTGGGCCAGCCTCTCTTCCGGTCAGGAAGACCGCTAAGGCCAGCAGTGTCAATCCCACGACGAATAGAGTCTTTTTCACGGTCAAACCTCCCCTCCGGTGGCCTTGCCCTTCGGAGCCTTCGCTTCTGCTTCCTTTGCCTTGGCGGCCTCTTCGGCCTTCTTCCGCTCCTCCAGGAACCTATCCCTGTCGAACAGCACTTTGCCGTCCACGATCGTCATTTGACAGACGGTGTAGGGATCGAGCGGGTTCCTGCTGAAAACGGCCAGGTCGGCGTCCTTTCCGGCCTCGATCGTCCCGACCCGCTTGTCGACGCCCATGATCCGGGCCGGGTTGATGGTCAGGGTCTTGATGGCCTCGATCTCGGACAGGCCGCCGAAGCGCACGGTCTTCGCGGCGTCGTTGAACAGGTGCCGCATCCGCTCGGCGTCGTCGGAGTTGAGGGCCACCAGGGCGCCCCTCTTAGCGGCCAGGGCGGCGCCGTGGGGCATCGTATTGTAGGCTTCCCACTTATAGCCCCAAAAATCGGCGAACGTGGAGATGGCCACGCCGTAGCGGACGAGCTCGTCGGCGATCCGGTACCCCTCCAGCGCGTGCTCGAAACAGACGAGCTTGACGCCGTACTCCTTGCAGAGCCGCATGATCGACAGCATCTCCTCGGACTGGTAGGCATGGCAGCGGACCCAGAGCTTGCCGTCGAGGATCTCCGCGATGCCCTCGAGGCGGAGATCCCGCTTGGGGGGCATGGGCAGCGGGCCTTTGGCCTTGCGGGCCCGGCTCGCCGCGAGCGCCTTTTCGTACTCCCGCCATGTCCGCGTATATTCCTTGGCCCGTTCGAACTCCAGCCGGATCGAGGCTTCGACCCCCATGCGGCTCTTTGGATATCGGGCCTTGCCGGCTCCGAAGGAGTTCGACTGCTTGGGGTTCTCGCCGAGGGCCCATTTCGAGATGAGCGGGGCGCCCTCGAAGATCAGCCCCTTGGCGTCCGCGCCCCAGCGCATCTTGAGGACGACTCCCCGTCCCGCGATGGGGTTGGCCGAGCCGTGCATCGTGGTGATCGACGTGATGCCTCCGGTCAGGGCATAGTAGATGTTCAGGTCCTGCGGGTTGATAATGTCCCGGACGTCGACCTCGGAGGTGATGAGCTCGCCCGACTCGTTGACGTCCCCTTCGAGGGCGATGTGCGAATGGGAATCGATGATGCCGGGCATGACCCACCGGCCCGCGAGGTCGATCGTCTCGGCGTCGGGCGCGGTCAGCCCTTTCCCTATTTCGGCGATCTTCCCGTTCCGGACGAGGACGTCGCCGCCCGGGATGGTTTCGCCGCTCACGGTGATGATGGTGCCGTTCCTGAGAAGAAGCGGCTTTTCGGCGGCCGGGGCGGCCGCGGCCAGTCCCGCGACGAGCAGGACGAAAATAGCGATGGTCGATTGCGCTCTCATGTTTGAACTCCTAGCCCGGGATCCTCTTGGCCGTGTATTCGATCGAGCCCGACGTGCCCTGGACGATCGTCCCGCGGGTCGTATCGCCCTCGACGGTTCCCGAGATGTAAAGGTCTATATCCTGGCCTCCGACCGAAAGCGTCATCTCGAGGGAGATGGTGTTGCCCGAGACCGAGCCCCCCGTGAACTCGAAGACGCCGAACGGCGTCACCATTTTCCCCGAAAGGTCCGATCCCTCCTGGACGTATTCGACCGTGAGCTTGGGGGCGCCCTCGGCCTCGATCTCCCATTTCCCGGAGACGTTCACGGTGGGCGCCTCTCCGGTCTTCCCCGCCGTATCCTTGGGTTCCCATTTTCGGCCGTCGACGAAAACGACCTTGACCTTGGGATCCTTGATCAAGAGCTCGCCTTCGGTCAGGACGATGTTCGCCAACTTGCCCGTCTCGAGCGAGCCCAAGGCTTTGCCTAGGCCAAAGAACGCGGAGGGGACGGAGGTCAGGGCGGCCAGGGCTTTGTCCTTGGGCAGGCCGGCCTCGACGGCTTTGAGGACGCCTTCCGTGAAGCTCTTCGGATCGTCGGTCCCTAGCGATGAGAAAGCGAAAGGAACCCCGGCTTCGGCGAGCCTGGCCGGGTTCCTGGGATAGACCTCTTTTTCCGCCCTCTCCCGCTCGGCCCGGCCCTTTTGCGCATAGAGGCTCGATGTGGGGACCTTGAAGGCCACGGCGCAGAGGACGCGAGCCCCGGCCTTCTTCAGCTCGGGGATGACTTCGGCGGCTTCGCCGCCCCAATCGCAAATCAAGTAATCCAGCTTCTGGTCCGACGCCAGGACCAGAGCCCGGCGGATGTCGTACTGGTTGCGGCACAGGAAGATCACTGGCTTCCTGCCGGTCGCATAGTCAGCCAGGACCTCCAGAGCGGGGCTATGATCGGGCCTCCGGGTCCCGGCGGGCGCTTCGAGCCAGCGTCTCAGGTTCATGTCGTAGTAGGCCGCGTCCTGGAACATCTGTCTCAGGTAGGCTTGGACGCCCATCAGGGAGTTCGGGTAGGCCGAGACGCCGGACGGGCTGAAACCGATGCCCATGCAGGCCGTCGCGGGGATCAGGGCCTTGTTCTTATCCGGGTCGCTCAGGCTGACGAAGGCGGATCGGCCCGTGAGGATGCCCCGGTCGTGCATGACTTGGGCCGCCGTGAATCCGTGCTTATAATATTTCTCCAGGGTCGCCTTACCGAGGTTCACATAGTCGAAGGCTTTGAACTCCGGAGTGATGCCCTTGTCCTTGTCCGTGAAATCGCCCGTGTAGAACTTGGTCATGTCGAGCTTTTCCTCGGGCAGTTTCAGGAGCGATTTGCTCAGCCCGTCGATCAGGCCGGGCGTGGCCGTGAGCTTGCTCCCGTCGATGACCTCGGCGTCCGGCGGGACGGCGACGCCCTTCCCGACGGCTTCGATCAGGCCGTCGCGGATGATGATGGTCGCTTGTTCAATCGCAGGGCCCGCCGGGAGGACCACCCGGCAATCCTTGATGGCCCAAACCCGGTGCAGGCTATCGTCGGCCTCGAGAGACGGGACGAGCACGACGACCGCTAATAGGACCGCGGCGGACGCGCGTCCCCAACCCTGGAACTTGCTCATCAAGAGCCTCCTTTCCACAAAATGGAACGATCCCCGACTAAAGTCGCGGGAGAGGAAATAATCCCGGAATGCCCATGAAAAATTTAATACGGATTCCCGGGCAAAAAGTTCCCCTCCGTCGGAGCGGGTCCGCGGGAGCGTTATTGTTGACCTGTTCGCCGACGCTCCCCCACCTTTCATGGCGGGGACGAGATGCGAGGCTCAGGGTAACCCCATAAAGGCCCTGGGGCCTTTATGGGGTTGACACCCGGGCTTTCTTTCGACGACAATTGCCCGTGACCGTTGCCTGTGGGCAAGGAGGATGGGGATGAAACGAATTGCCGGACGTTGGATCGCAGGCGGCTTCCTGACCTGCCTTCTGTTTGCCGGGCCCGGTCTCGAGGCCCAGGGGAATTGGGAGTTCGGGTTCCATTATTCGCAATGGAGCCTCAACATCGTCAAGCCGTACGTCGAGGATTCGCTCAATGACACGGTAGCGTCGGACCTCAAGGACAAGTTCCTGAGCGACATCCGGGCGGATTACCCCTCGCTCGTCGAGCGGGGCTACAGCCAACGGGCCGTCTTCGATTCCTCGGGCGACAATTATGGCGCCGAGGTCCGCTATTACCCCGGAGGGCGGAACGGCTCGTTTAGCGTCGGCTTATCGGTGGAGAAGACGAGCATGAAGGTCGGCATTCCCGAGGCCTCGGGGACTCTCGAGCTGGAGGATTCGATCACGCACCGGACCGGGACGTTCGAGGGGAATGCCTCCGGCGAGTTCCTCCTCAAGCCCCTCTCGTTCCATCTGAGCCTGCGGTGGGACATCTTCCCTTCGGCGGGGCTCCATCCCTATGTCACGGTCGGCGTCGGGGCCTCGACCGCCAAGGCCATCGACACGGCCACCTACAGCTACTCGTACTCGGGGACGTTGAGCGTCCCGGGAGGGCCTTCCCGCGAATATTCCGCCTCCGAGTCGAAGACCCTGCGGGAGCTCATCGATGAGCAGGAGGCTAAGGGCGAGGACTTCATCCTCCCCGTCAGCTTCGTGCCTTTCTTCCAGCTCAGTCTCGGGTTGAAGGGACGGCTGACGGAGAACATTTGCGTCCTGGTGGACGCCGGGGTCTGGGACGGCTTCCTGCTCCGGGCCGGGATCGCGTACCGGTTCTGAGCGGCCCGTCCGGCATCCCGGACGGGCCGGGGGCCTGCGTCCGCGCATTTACTTTTTTCGGATTTTCCCTTATATAAGTCCTTCCGCCATGAGCGAGGAGAGCCCCATGAGAAAAACCGGTCTCCGGAGATCCCTAGCCGTCCTTTGCGCGCTTTGCGTCCTCACGGCCCTGACCGTTCCCGGTCGCGCCGCCGGGACGGACGACGAGGCGAAGGTCCTCGAAGCGTTCCATGCCATTTCCAGCCATCCTCTCCTGGAGTATGTCAAGGAACTGACGTCCGAAAGATACGCGGGACGACTGACGGGCACGCCCGGATACGACGCGAGTGCGGCCTGGGTGGCCGGGACCCTCGAAAAATGGGGCGTCAAGCCGGCCGGGGACGGCGGCACATGGTTCCAGGCTTTCCCGAACCCCTACACTCTCGTCCTGCCGGACGGCGAGGTTTCTCTGCACATCCCTCAGAAGAATTCGAAGGACGTCTTCAGGAAATACTACCGGTACGAGGACGAGTTCATCCCGGGGGGGACGTCCGGTTCCGGCGAGGTCACCGCTGAGGTGGTTTATGTCGGTTACGGCATCACCGCTCCCGAGCTCGGCTTCGATGAATACAAGGGCCTCGACGTCAAGGGCAAGATCGTCCTCATGGAGCCGGAGGTCCCCGTTTCGCCCGACCAGGGCGCCGATCTCTTCAACACGTGGCGCCCTTACTCGTTCCACCAAGCCAAGTTCGAGAATGCCGTCGCCCACGGCGCCGCCGGAATGCTCTATAACTACGGCCCCATCTGCAATCCCAACAACAGCTGGCGCGAGGGCTTCGTCTACAGCCACGTCGGCCAGGCGGTCGTCGCCGACGTCTTTGCCGGGACGGGCCGGACCCACGAGGAGGTCCTCGGAGGCATCAGGAAGACGCTCAAGCCGAGGTCCTTCGCCACGGGCAAAACGTTCACCGTCCGCACCAGGACGGTCCATCATCCGGAGGGCGTCGGCCGGAACGTCATCGGCCTCATCGAGGGCTCGGACCCGAAGCTCAAGGACGAGGTCATCATCCTCGGCGCCCACATCGACCACCTCGGCTATTGCTGGACCCTTATGCCCGGGGCCAACGACAATGCCACTTCCGTTGCCGTCATGCTCGGGACCGCAGAGGCCCTCGCGAAATGCGCCGTGAAGCCGAAGAGGTCCGTGCTGTTCATCGGGTTCGGCGCCGAAGAGCAGGCCGTAGCCGGGTCGGAGTATTATGTCGCCCACCCGGCCTTCCCGCTCGACAGGACGGTTGCGATGATCAATCTCGAAGCCGCAGGGTCGGGGGACAAGATCGATGCGACAATCGGTAAGGGTTGGGCGGGCCTCTGGGCTTATCTGGGCAACGCGAACAGGACCTATATTCACCGGGTTGCCGAGACCGGCGAGAATGCCTACGTCGCGCGGCCGCGCCAGGACGTCGCCCGTTTCCTCTGGAAAGGGGTCCCAGGCCTGACCGTTGGCTCCGAAGGCTTCGACCCGGGCCGGCCGACCTACCACAATTCGCACGACGACATGAGCCTGATTACCCCGGAGATCATGGAGGACATCGCCCGGATGCTGTTCGTCGGCATCCTGGACATGGCCAATGAACCGATCCTCGAATTCCGAAAGTGATTTATCCAAGGCCTTTAGGCTGTTCGCGTAGGGATCGCCTTCGTAAGACTCGGGGACATCCCTCCAGAAGACGCGGATTTGCCTGTAGCCGCAGGCTTTAGCCTGCGTCTTGGCCGAAGCCGCAACCTAAAGGTTGCGGCTACAGATCGGGACCTTTGGGACGGGGAACCGTGCCCGCCGCACCTCTGCCGGCGACGCGGTCCTTCTCAGAGCCCCCTTCTCTATTGAGAGAAGGGGTTGGGGATGAGAAGAAATACAGACAAAGTCTTGGGCGCGTCGCCGTGCCTCCGGGATATCCCCTCCGTCCTTCGTGCGGCGATCCTTCCTGACCCCTTGCTCTCGGCAATCGTATGCAGATAGCCTAGAGACCGTCGATCTCGACTTGAATGTTAGATGTGCAGCTCGACGACGTCCTCGTCGTTGAGGACGTGGTCGCGGTTGACCCGCTGGCCTTCGATCGTCCCGTCCTTGCTCCAGACGCGGGCGAAATCGAGCTTCTCGGCGAAATCCTTGTGGACGGCCCGGGCCATGTCGAGAACGGTGCTGCCCTTCCTCAGGGCGAACGGGGAATCGAGCTCCGCCTTCTTCCCGGGGGCCTTGCTATGGGCCCGTACGACATGCAGGAGGCTGAAGATGCGGCGCTTGAGCTCGTGGAGGTGAAAACCCGTCAGGGCCGAAACGGCGAGCTTTTCGAACGGCTCTTCCAACAGGACGCCGAGGCCGGCGAAGACCTTTCCTTCCGGGTCGAGATCCGCCTTGTTGGCCGCGAGGAGCGTCCGTTTGAGGAACGGCCCCTTTTCGGGCGGGATATCCGCGTCCGCGCCCGCGAACTCGACCTTCTTCTCACGGAGTTTCGCGAGGATCCCGTTGAGGAGGGGGGCTGTATCTGCGTCCCCGAGATCGGCGACGAGGAGGACGGCGTCGGCGGTCTTGAGCATCTCGGCGAACCACGGCTCCATGGACTCGGGTGTCACGGGCGGCGTGTCGACAATCTGGACCTTGACGTTCTCGAACGGCATCATGAAGGGGGAGGGGACGCGGGTCGTGAAGGGATAATCGGCGACCTCGACCTCGGCGCCGGTCAGGGCCTTGACCAGGCTGGACTTCCCGGCGTTCGGCGGGCCGGCCACGACGACCTGGCCGGCGCCGGAAGCTTCGATGCGCCCGAGCGGGCCGCGGCGGGTGGTGGAGGGTTTCTTCTGCGCCTCTTCCCGAAGCTTGGCGATCTTCGATTTGTAGAGGGCGACGAGCTTCTCCGTGCCCTTGTGCTTCGGGATGACGGCCAGAAGCTTCTCGCAGACCTCGATCTTCTCCAGGGGTGTCTTCGCTTCGCGGAGAGTCGCCTCGATCCGGAAGTATTCGGGCGGGAGGTTTGCGGGCATGGAGTCGTGTCGCCTTCCCCGGAATTATACCTGATTGCCGGGCCCGGGGCCAGACCGCGAAGGGGACCCCGGACAGGGGTTCCAGCCGGCATTTTAGACACTTCCCTCCGGCCTCGAACCCCGGGCCCCGGGACGAATTGATACTTCCAGTTATCCGGTTTTTTGCGCTCCGGAAAGTCCCCGCTGCCGGGCCCCGCCCCGGATTTTTCCAGCCGCCGGCCGGACCTTCGGCAAATCGTTGATAAATATAGTAATTAAGAGGCCTTGAATCTTCGAAAAAAGCGGAGATTTCCCTTTACTTTTTGGAGCGTTTTTGGTATAATTCTACCTTGGAAAAACGCCCGAAGGGTCATCCGCGAATTCTGCCGTCATGACCTCGATATTTTCTCAGAGATAGCGAGCATGAAAGAAGAAAAGTATACCGCCGACAGCATCAAGGTCCTCAAGGGCCTGGAGGCCGTGCGCAAGCGGCCCGCCATGTATATCGGGAGCACCGGAATCGAAGGACTTCATCACCTTGTCTACGAGGTCGTCGACAACAGCATCGACGAGGCCCTGGCCGGCTTCTGCACCCAGATCGATGTCATCATTCACGTCGATAATTCCGTGACGGTCATTGACAACGGCCGCGGCATCCCGGTCGGGATGCACAAGAAGGAGAAGAAATCCGCCGCCGAGGTTGTCATGACCATCCTCCACGCCGGCGGCAAGTTCGACGACAAGAGCTACAAGGTCTCGGGCGGCCTCCACGGCGTCGGTGTCTCCGTCGTCAACGCCCTGTCGCGTCGGCTCGACCTCGAGATCAAGCGGGACGGCGGCATCTACACCCAGAGTTACGAGCGCGGCGCCGCCACGGCGAGGCTCAAGCTCATCGGGAAGACCAAGAAGTCCGGGACCAAGATCACCTTCTGGCCGGACGAGGAAGTCCTCGAGACGAACGAGTTCAGCTTCGACGTCCTGACCCAGCGGATGAGGGAGCTGTCGTTCCTGAACAAGGGCCTCAAGATCACCATCCTCGACGAACGGACGGGCAAATCCCACGATTTCCAGTACAAGGGCGGCATCCTGGAGTTCGTCACCTACCTCAACCAGAACAAGACCGTCCTCAATCCGCGCCCTATCTTCTTCGAGAACCGGAAGGACGACATCATGGTTGAGGTTGCCTTCCAGTATAACGCCGGCTACGCCGAAACCATCTTCACCTTCGTCAACAACATCAACACGACCGAGGGCGGGACGCACCTCATCGGATTCAAGGCTGCTCTAACCCGTTGCATCAACACCTACGCGATCGCTCATAACCTCTTCAAGGACCTGAGCGCGGAGAGTATCTCCGGCGACGATACACGGGAGGGCCTCTGCGCCGTCCTCAGCATCAAGATGCGCGACCCCCAGTTCGAGGGCCAGACCAAGACCAAGCTCGGCAACTCCGAGGTCAAGGGCATCGTCGAGTCGCTCGTCAACGAACAGCTTGCGGCCTACCTCGAGGAGAACCCGACCAACGCCAAGCGGATCATTCAGAAGGCCGTCGACGCGGCCCGGGCCCGCGACGCCGCCCGCAAGGCCCGCGAGCTTGCCCGCCGGAAGAGCGTTCTCGAGTCGAGCGCGCTGCCCGGGAAGCTGGCCGACTGCCAGGAGCGCGACCCGGCCGAATCCGAGATCTACATCGTCGAGGGCGATTCCGCCGGCGGCTCGGCCAAGCAGGGCCGCGACCGGCGCTTCCAGGCCATCCTGCCGCTCCGGGGCAAGATCCTCAACGTTGAGAAGGCCCGGGCGGAGAAGATCTTCAAGAGCGAGGCCATCGGGATGCTGGTCGCCGCCTTGGGGACTAACCTAGGGGAGGCCGACTTCAGCCTGGAGAAGCTCCGCTACCACAAGGTCATCCTGATGGCCGACGCCGACGTCGACGGGTCGCACATCCGGACCCTCCTGATGACCTTCTTCTACCGCCAGATGAAGCCGCTCATCGAGCAGGGCCACCTCTATATCGCCCAGCCGCCGCTCTACAAGATCACCCGCGGTCGCGAGGTCCTTTACCTCAAGGAAGAGAGGGCCTACGAGAAGTGGCTCATCAAGAAGATCTCGGAGGACTTCAAGGTCCGGGTCAAGGGCCGCAAGGAGATCTTCGAGGGCGAGAAGTTCCGGAAGTTTTTCCTCAAGATCATCCAGAAGAAGAACTACGTCGGGATCCTCGAGCGGAAGGGTTATCCCTGGATCCTCATGGACCTCCTCATCCAGGAAGGGATCGAGGGCATCGAATCCCTCAAGGACAGGAAGAAGATGAAGAAAGTCCAGGCCCTTGTCGAAGCGAAGGGGCTGGCCACCGAGATCACCAAGGATGAGGAATACGACACCTACGACGTCGCCGTCAGGTTCCAGCTCAACGGCATGTCCTCGACCTCCCGGATCAACCTCGGCCTGGTCGAATCGACCGAATACCGGAACCTCTTCCGGATCGTCCGGGAGCTCGAGGAGTTCCGGCCCCCGTACGAGCTCATCAACGGCGTCGAGACCGTAGTCGTCGAGAACGAGAGCAAGCTCCTCGAGCACCTCTACGAGAAGGGGAAGAAGGGCGTCTCCATCCAGAGGTACAAGGGCCTCGGCGAGATGACGCCCGAACAGCTCTGGGAGACGACGATGAACCCCGAGTTCCGGTCCCTCCTCAAGGTCTCCATCCGGGATGCCGTCACGGCCGACGAGGTCTTCTCGATCCTGATGGGCGACGAGGTCGAGCGGCGCCGAAAGTTCATCGAGGATAACGCCCTGATGGCCCAGAACTTGGACATCTGATCCCAGCCCACGGAAGCGAACGATGGCCAAAGACAAAGATAAAGACAAGGACGAACCCAAGGACGAGAAACAGCCCGCGCCCATAGCCACCGAGGTCACCGTCGTCGGCCTCGAGGACGAGATGAAGCGGTCCTACCTGGACTACGCTATGAGCGTCATTATCGGCCGGGCCATCCCCGACATCAAGGACGGCCTGAAGCCCGTCCACCGCCGCGTCCTCTACGCGATGTACGAGTCCGGGACGACGTGGAACAAGCCTTACAAGAAGTCCGCCCGTATCGTCGGCGACGTCATCGGAAAATACCACCCCCACGGCGACCAGGCCGCCTACGACACCCTGGTCCGGATGGCCCAGGACTTCAGCCTGCGGGCCCTGCTCGTCGACGGCCAGGGGAACTTCGGCTCGATTGACGGCGATCCGCCGGCCGCCATGCGGTATACCGAGGTCCGGATGACGAAGCTGGCCTGCGAGATGCTGGCCGACATCGAGAAGGACACGGTCAACTTCGTCCCTAATTATGACGAGAGCCTGACCATGCCGGAGGTCCTGCCGGCCAAGTTCCCGAACCTCCTCGTCAACGGCGGGTCGGGGATCGCCGTCGGCATGGCCACGAACATCCCGCCCCATAACCTGGGAGAGGTCGTCGACGGGCTCATCCACCTCATCCAGCACCCGAACGCCTCTCTGGAAAAGATCATGGAGTTCGTCCCTGGGCCCGACTTCCCGACGGGCGGCACCCTTTTCAACCGGCCGGGCATCCGGGACGCCTATCGCACGGGCCGCGGCAGCATCCAACTCCGGGCCAAGACCAAGATCGAACGCGGCGGGGACAAGGGGGAGAGGGATAAGATCGTCGTCACCGAGCTCCCGTACGCCGTCAACAAGGCCCTGCTCATGGAGGCCATCGCCGAGCTCGTCAACGACAAGAAGCTCGAAGGCATCGCCGACCTGCGGGACGAGTCCGACCGGGAGGGCATCCGGGTCGTTGTCGAGGTCAAGCGGGGCGAGCTCCCGGAGATCGTCCTCAACAACCTCTACAAGCACACGGCCCTCCAGTCGTCGTTCGGCATCATTATGATCGCCATCGTCGACAAGCAGCCCAAAACCCTGACCCTGATCGAAATGATGAAGTACTTCATCTCCCATCGCCAGGACGTCATCCGGCGGCGTACTCGGTTCGACCTGAAGAAGGCCGAGGCCAGGGCCCACATCCTCGAGGGCCTGATGATCGCCCTGGACCACCTGGACGCCATTATTAAGCTCATCCGCGGCTCCAAAAGCGTCGACGAGGCCCGAAAGGGGCTCATCGAGCGCTTCAAGCTCTCGCCCATACAAGCCCAGGCCATCCTGGAGATGCAGCTCCAGCGGCTGACCCAGCTCGAGCGCCAGAAGATCGTCGCCGAGTACGAGGAGATCAAGTCCCTCATCGCAAAGCTCAAGAAGATCCTTGGCTCCGACAAGCTCGTCCTTGACATCATCGTCGACGAACTCAAGATGATCAAGGAGGAGTACGGCGACGAACGCCGGACCGAGATCCGCGACGAGGTCGTGGGCGACCTGCGCCCCGAGGACCTCATTAAGGAAGAGGATGTGGCCATCGTCTACACGTCCACCGGCTACATCAAGCGGACGTCCCTCAGTTCCTACCACTTCCAGAGCCGGGGAGGAAAGGGCCGCAAGGGCATCGAGATGAAAGCCGAGGACGTCGTCGAGCACCTCTTCATCTGCTCGACCCACAGCTACCTCCTGGTTTTCACCACCCAGGGGCGCCTCTATTGGCTCAAGGCCCTGGAGGTCCCGGACGTCGGTCCGGCCGGTCGCGGCAAGGCCATCGTCAATCTCATCGACTTCGCCCCTGACGAGAAGGTCCGTTCGATCGTGGCCGTCAAGGAGTTCCCGGAGGACCAGTTCGTCATCATGCTGACCACCAACGGCCTGATCAAGAAGACCCGGTTGAGCGAGTTCAAGAACGTCCGGAAGGGCGGCATCCTGGCCATGACCATCCAGCCGAAGAGCGAGCTGTTCATGGCCAAGCTGACCTCGGGAAAACAGGACGTCATCATCGGGACGAAGCTCGGCCGCGCCCTGCGGTTCAAGGAGAGCGACGTCCGGCCGATGGGCCGCCAGGCGGCCGGGGTCAAAGCCGTCCGGCTGAAACCCAGGGACGCCGTCATCGGCCTGATCCTTCCCGGGGACGAGGACCGGTTCGTCTTCACGGCGAGCGACCGCGGCTACGGCAAGAAGACTGATATCTCGCAGTACCCGCGCCACCGGCGCGGCGGACAGGGGGTCCTCAACCTCAAAGTGGGGGCGAAGATCGGGAACGCCCTGACCCTTGTCGGCGTATCCGAGGAGGAGCTCCTTCTTATCACGGCCGAGGGTAAGGTCATCCGCATCAAGACGACCCAGTTCCGGCCGCTCAGCCGGGCCACCCAGGGCGTCCGAATCATCAACCTGGACGAGAAGGACATGGTCTGCGCCGTCGCCAAGGTCCGCGAGAGTTAGGGCCGGACCCTCGCCGGCGGGCTCAGCCCAGGGCTTCGGTAAGGACGCGGAGCCAGTTGAGCCCCATGACCTTCTCGATCGGGCCCGTCGTATAGCCTTTCTTCTCCAGGGCCGCTTGGATGGTGAACATCCGCCGGGTGTTGTTGAGCTCCGGGATGACGGTGTGCGCCGGGAGTTCCTCGAATCCCATGATCCCCGCCGCCCGCTGCTGTTCCCACCAGGGAACGTCGAGCTGGACCGCCTTCGCGTTGTCGTTGCCGAGCTTCGCCGCCTCGACGTTCCCGGCAATGGGCTCATCGTTGGCGAGGCCCACGGCGTCGATGCCCCCGACCTTGATGACGTGCTCGAGATGGGCGATGTAGTGGTCGATCGTCGGCACGGGCTCCCGGGTGATCCAGAAGCTCAACGGCATGATGGCGACCAATCCGCCCGAGTCGGCGATCCCCTTGATGGCTTCGTCTGTGATGCAGCGGGCGTTGGGGACGATAGCCCGGCAGCAGGTATGCGAGGCGACGACCGGCTTCTTGCTCGTCCTGAGGACGTCCCTGCAGAGGACCTCATTGGCGTGCGCTAGGTCCGGGATGATGCCGAGACCGTTCATCATCGCGACGGCCCGGGACCCGAGCTCGGTCAATCCGGTCCATCGCCGTTCGAGAGAGCCGCCGCCGAAGGCGTTGGTGGAGTGGTGCGTCACCTGGCATACCCGAAGCCCGAGGTCGTGGAAGACGCGCATGAGCTTGAGGTCGTCCTCGAACGGCTCGCAGCTCTGGAACTGGAGGAAGACGGCCGTCCTCCCG
This sequence comes from uncultured Eubacteriales bacterium, assembly GCA_964585685.1. Taxonomy (GTDB): domain Bacteria; phylum Acidobacteriota; class Aminicenantia; order Aminicenantales; family Saccharicenantaceae; genus JALHVH01. The sequence continues at coordinate 32,263 of CAZPEP010000059.1, forward strand.
AGTCGCCTGGACTCCATGACGTCGGTCCCCTTCGTGGCTAGGGAAAGGCTCCAGGGATTCTCCCGAAGGAAGCTCCCGGCCGAGGCGATGGACCTCAGGCAGGGGAGGAAGGGACGGACGAAATTCCCGTTCCTCTCCTCGACGGCCGAGACGTCCCAGAGGAACCCGGAAAGCCCCGACCGTCCGAGATCCGCCCAGCCTGTGTCCCCTTCGGGCGAGAGGATTAGGCCGTCGAAGAAAAGGGGAGGGGCGTTCCCGGCTTCCGTCCGGGCGCGGCGCCTCCCGCGGCCTGGCCGGAGGAAGGTCCCCACCGTCCCGATGAGGCCCGCGGACAGGAATTCCCGGCGCCTCATCACGGGGATGCTTCTTCCTTCCGGCCGAACGTCCTCGGCAGGAGCGGATTCAGGCCGATGAGAAGACGATAATCCGAGATGCCGGCCCTTTCGGCGACGCTATCGGCAGTCAGGCCCGAACCCTTCCGGCCTTCGATGAGGACGGCCTCGTCCCCGGGCGCCACGTCCGGATCGTTGTCCAGGTCGACCATAAGGTGATTCGAGGTCACGGCGGCCACGACCCTGAAGAGCTTTCCCCGGATCGCGACGGAGCCCTTTCCCGCGCTCCCGGTCGGGTACCCGTCGGAGTATCCCAAGCCCACCGTGGCGACGCGCATCCTCTCCCGCGCCACGAGGGCCCTGTGGTAGGAGACGGATTCGCCCGGGGTGAGCTCCTTGACGTATGTCACGCGGCCAAGGAGCCGCAGGGCCGGCTCGAGCCCGAGCGCGTCCCGGCCCTGGTCCGCGGCGTTCGCGTAATAGCCGTAGATCATGATGCCCGGCCTGACCATGTCCAGGCAAAGGTCCGGGCTCTGCATGATCCCCGCCGAGCTCGCGGCGTGCCTCAGGCCCAGCGAGATGTCCTGATCTCCCGCCTTCCTTTGGATATCGACCAGGCGCCGGACCTGTTCGCGGTCGAATTCGGCATCCTCGGTCAAGGTGGTGGAGACGCCCTCGAAAACGAGACGGGGGAGGGCGGACAGCTTCACGACGAGGTCGAGGGCTTTTTCCCACGGAACGCCGGAGCGGTTCATGCCCGTGTCGATATGAAGGTCCACCGCCGCCCTTCTCCCGCCTCCGACCCCCGCCTCGTCGAGATACCGGGCGTCCTCCGAGATGATCGTCTGGCAGATATCCCGGCCGATGATCTCCCCGCAGTCGCTCGGGCCGTACGGACCGAAATTGAGAATCCTGCCCTTAATGCCGGCGTCCCTCAGCCTCACGGCCTCGTCGAGCTTGCCGACCATCACCCCCCGGACGCCTTGGCCCTCCAGATAGCGCGAGACCTCGACGAGCCCGTGCCCGTAGGCGTTGGCCTTGACCACGGCCATGACCGGGACCCGGGCGCGCTCCTTGATCCGCGCGAGGTTGCGGCCGATGCGGCCCAGGTCGACCTCGACGCGCGCGTCCCGGCTTCCGGACCCTCCCGCGGGAGGCCGGGCCTCGAAGCCGGGCGCGGCGGAGCCGTCCGCTTTCGACAGGACCTGCTTCGCGAAAGGCGTCGTGCCCAAGAACCCGATGAATCCGCGTCTATCCATGCATCACCTCGCGGTCACATTGCGCCTCATTCTATAATAAGTGCCCGTGGCGCCGCCATCCCCCGAGTCATTGACGCCAGGCCGTGCCGGGGATTATCATCTGTCCGCTCCGGAAGCGGCGGGCTCGATGCCGCTTGCGAAAAGCATCCGACGGAACGGAGCTTGGAGGTGACGCTATAAAAACAAGGGAAGGGCACGGGGCGACCGGAGCGCCGGCCGGTCGCCGGCCGCGCATCTGGGAGATCGATTTCCTGCGCGGCCTGTCCATCATCCTAATGGTGGGCTACCACCTCCTGTTCGACCTGGGTGAATTCAACGGCGTCAAGAGATTCCTCGGCTTTTCGACCGACCTCGTGGGTCCCGCCTGGACGGCGGTCCAGATCTCCTTCGCCACGCTTTTCGTCGTGCTGTCGGGGATCAGCAGCACGTTGAGCCGGAGCAACGTCCGCAGAGGTCTCAAGCTCCTGGCGCTCTCGCTCGGCGTCACCGCGGTCACCTACGTCTTCGAGCCTTCCTCGGCAGTCTATTTCGGGATCCTCCAGTGTCTCGCGCTGTCGATGCTGGTCTACGGGGCTGCATTCGTGAAAGCCGGGCCGGTCGCCTATGCCGCCTGCGGCGCGCTGGTCCTCGGGCTCGGCGCCGCGCTTCCGGCGCTGACCGGAGGGGCGACGATCCGCTTCGATTGGCTGTTGCCGCTCGGGATCCACAGCCCGGAGTTCTCCTCCTATGATTATTTTCCCCTGGTGCCTTGGTTCGGGGTATTCCTGGCGGGGGCCGCTCTTGGCAAGTGGGCCTATGCCCCCGGACGGAGCCTGATCCCCCGGCCTCCGGGTGAGACGTTCATCAATGTCGCGGGGCGCCATTCCCTGCTCATCTACCTCGTCCATCAGCCTGTGATCATGGCCGTCCTCTACCTCGTGCGGTAAGGATGCCTCCGGGTCGCCGCCATCATCGGGCCGTCGTCCCTCCGGCCGAGCGGGATCGACCGGGTCACGGACGGTCCGCCGCCGGGACCGACCCTAGAAGAGGTCCCCCCGTCCGGGCCTCCCGGACCTGCCGCGGATGGCGAGGATCTCGGTCGCGATCTCCTCGATGGGCTTGTTGGTCACGTTGACGATCGCCCAGCGGGGGTGCCGGTAATAGAACTGCCGGGCATGCATCAGCTCGATCCGGACGTATTCCGGGTCGGCATAATCCCCGGCCGCACCCCTCAGATAATCGTGGCGCACGCGACGGAGTTCCGCCAGTTGCCTGGCGTTGGTGTCCAGGCAGAAGACCTTGCTCGGAGCCAGCTTTGTCAGGATGGCCGGCGGTTCTTGACGCAGGATGATGGGGACATTGGCCACGAACCAGCCCTTGAAGGCCAGGTAGATGCTCAGGGGGGTCTTGAACGTTCGGGAGACCCCGAGCAGGACGATCTCCGCCTTCCGTAGGTCCTCGACCCGCTGGCCGTCGTCATGCCGGAAGGCGAAGTCCATCGTCTCGACGCGCCGGAAGTAGGATTTGTTCAGCCGGGCGAACAGCCCCGGCCTTTCCGAGGGGGAGGTGGCCAGGGTCTCCGTCAGCCGCGCGATCAGCGGCCCGATGAGGTCGATGGTTTCCACGTTGTGCTTGCGGCCGGAGTTGACGATGGATTCCCGGACCGCGTCCGTGACGATGGTATGGACGATGAATCCCCCGGCCCGGGCCGCTTCGGCGACGACCTCGCGCGCCCGTTTCTTCGTCCGGACGTTCGGGCGGACCGAGATGTCGATACGCGCGCCGGGGAACTGCACCAGGGCGGCGCTCATGGCCTGCTGGGCCGTCCGACCCGTCCCATCGGAGACGACGAAAATCCTGTTCACGCTCCCTCCGCGCCGGGACCAAACCGGCCCCCTCCCCACAACCCCTATTATCCTTTGGAATCCCGGGGGAATTCAATCCCCTCAGGCGGGTCTTGACGTCCGGCGCAACTCTGCGTACACTGGGGGTGTCGAACTTATATACCCTATGGGGATAATAGGATAAAACTGAGATTGGAGCGAAAAGCATGAATGCCATGGCGCGATTTGGAAGGGCCGCGGGGATCCTGGTCCTCACGGCCTGGGCGGGCCTTCAGTCCTCCGCCCGAGCCGAGGAGTCGATCTATGCCGAGCTCCCGGGGCCGGGCAAGACGTGCAAGATCGGTGACACGTACGCCTTCACCTACGAGTTCGACAAGACCCCGAAGATGGGCATGGTTATCGTGAAGATCAAGCTCTTCGACAAAGGCGGGGCGAGGACGACCGAGCTCGGGACCGTCGGCCGGGCGGACATGCCGGCCATGCGGGGGGCCCACGATTCGGGCGATGTCGCTTTCAAGCTGAACCGGAAGGGCGACTACCTCCTGCCCGTGAACATCGTCATGCCGGGAGAATGGGAGATTCGCCTGGTCTTCTCGAAAGGCGACGAGGTGGTCTTCCGCGGCGTCCTGAAGTTCGATGTCTAAGCGACCGCTGGCAACCCTGGGTCTGACGCTCTTCTGCGCGGCCGGGGCATCGGCCCAAAGCCACCTGCTTTACTTCGAGCTCCAGGGGGTCGCCGGATATTCCACGGCCGAAAAAAACGCGATCTATCACTCCCTCTCCGCCGACGATATCATGCAGAAGACGAGCCTCGGGTTCGACTATGTCCTGAAGCTTTCCGGGAAGTCCCGGGATATCGGCACGCTCGCCGTCCAGGCCCGCCTGGCCTACGATCCCGCCGCCGCGCGGACCGTCGAGTTCCAAGTCTACAATGCCTACATGAAATTCAAGGCCGGCTTCGCCGACCTGTGGGTCGGACACAACCGCCCGGCCCTGGGGATTTCCTACGCCCTGGACATCCACGCCCTGCTCCTGCCGACCCTTGTCATGACCGGCTTCGGCTTCGACAGGGATTGGGGCGCCGGGCTGTCCCGGGATCTTTCCTGGGGCAACGCGGCGTTCTCCCTGACCGCGGGGAGCGGGATGCCCCTCCGGCTCAAGGGCAATTATCTCGCGGCGGCCCGCGTCGCCAGGGGGGTTCTCAGCCGGGATAATTACGAGGCGGGACTTTCCCTGGCGGGAGGACGCATCCTCGACATCATCGGGTACCGCCTGGTCTCAGAGGAACCTGTCGGCTTCAACTGCGTCTCCGGGGACCTGACCTATTTCTGGAACAACCTGGAGGGGCGGGCCGAAGTCCTTGTCGGCAGAAAAGATGGCCGGAGCGCTCTGGCCCTGTTCGGGAAACTGGGCGTGAACCTCCTCGACGAAGGCCGGCTGAAGCTCGAAGCCCAGCCCCTCTTCATGAAAACTGGGGCGGACTGGAGCTCCCTCCTTTCCGGCGGCGTCACCTACCAGGCCAACGCCGATCTCGCCTTCCGGGCGATGGTCCAGCGCGACAGCGCTTTCGAGGACATGCGCGTTATCCTCCAGGTCTATTACTACAAGAGGATCTGATGCCGGAGCCTGTCGAGTTCCGAGCTTACGACCACGATATGAATTGCGGGGGTGACCGATGATCCACATGTTCCAGGGGAATGCTCAATATGCGTCTGCAGACACGCGCCCGCACCTTTCGCCGACCTCGTTCCGCGTGGTTTTCATGATCATCTTCCTGGCCGTGGCCGCTGCGCTCTACGCCGCCGTGGGCTGTGACCTCAACGACCCGGATCGGGACGTCAAAAGGCTTTTCCCGGAGTCCACGGGCTTTAAGACGCGCTACGTCTCCATCGACAGAAAAGGCGGCGACGCCCTGCTCCTCGAGATCGAGAAGAGGCTCGGGGACTCCTTCCGGGGGCTGTTTGAGACGGCCGACGTCCCGTACACGATGTACGAGATATATAAGGGCGACGCGCTCATCGGCTATATCCACGGGGTCAACCAGAAGGGCAAGTACGGGGGGATTCAGGTCTTCTTGGCCCTTGACACGCAGGGGACCATAAAGTCCCTTTATTTCCAGAAGTTGACGTCGAAGGCGGCCGCGGCGTTCCGCGAACCGGCCTTCGGGAAGCCCTTCGAGGGCCTCAGCCTCAAGGACTTCTACGCCTATGATGTCGTTTCGGGCGCGGAGACGCCGCTCGGCCGGGTCTCGCGCATCTTGAACCCGGTCCCCGAGGCCGAATCCGATTTCAGGGCCGCGCTCAGGGCGACGAAAAAGAACCTCATTCTCGCTGACGAGTTCCTCCTGGGGAACAGGCACGTCGCACATTTCAAAGCCAAAGGAGACCGGCCATGAAGATCAGCATCCTCCAGGTTGCCTACAAGAACCTCCTCCGCAAGCGGACGCGCAGCCTCCTTACCGTCCTGGGCATCGCCATGGCCGCCTGGGTCCTGGTCAGTCTGTTCGGCTTCAACAAGGGTTATGAGACCTCGCTCAACCGGGACATCGACAACTTGGGCTTCCAGATGCTCGTCATCGCCAAGGGGTGTCCCTACGAGGCGGCGACCTTGATGCTCAAGGGCGGGACGGGCCTCAAGTACCTGAAGCAGGACATCGCCGGCCGGATCGCCCGGGAGCCGGAGGTCGACGGCGTCACGCCGATGCTCATGCAGGTCGTCTTCGACCCGAACAAGGGCGAGAGCGGGGGGCTGGCGGTCTATCAGGGAGTCGACCCGAAGACCTACCCTCGGATGAAGAGCTTCCTCAAGTTCAAGAGCGGCGGCTGGTTCTCCGACCCGGGCGCGTCCGAGGCCGTCTTCGGTTACGAGGCGGCCGAGCTCGAACAGCGCGAGGTCGGGGACATGTACCTCATCCCGGAGAAGGACGTCGAGGTCAAGGTTGTCGGGATCCTGGAGCGGACCGGGACTCAGGACGACGGGAGCATCTTCCTGCCGATCGGCGCCGTCCAGAAGGTCTTCGGGATCAAAGACGAGCTTACGGGGATCGGGATCAAGGTGAAGAAGGAAGCCGATATCGCGAAGTTCGAGGCGAAGATGTACGAGATTCCCGACGTCCAGGTCATCAGCCTGACCCAGGTCAAGAACACCATCATGACGCTGGTCGCGACGGCCCGGGTCATGGTCCTGTCCATCGCCCTCATCGCCATCCTCATCGCCATGATGGGGGTCGTCAACACGATCCTGATGTCCGTCATGGAGCGGCGTCAAGAGATCGGAATCCTGAAGGCGATGGGCGCTATGGCCGCGGACATCTTCAAACTCGTCTGGATCGAGACGCTCATCCTCTGCGCCGCCGGCGGCCTCGTCGGGAGCCTCATGGCCCTGGTTACGGCCCGGGTCACCGACATCCTCGTCCGCAAGCTCCTCCCTTATGCCCCGAGCGGGGGGCTGGTGAGGATCGAGCCCGGACTCGTCCTGACCACCCTGGGAATCGTCACCCTGATCGGGCTCCTAAGCGGCGTCTATCCGGCCTGGAAGGCAGGCCGGGTCCGTCCCCTGGAATCCATACGGAGCGAGGAGGCGTCATGAGCGTCGCAGCGCAACCGATCATCCTGGCCGAGGACCTGGTCCGAACCTACAAGCGTGGGGCCGAGGAGATCCGGGCGGTCGACGGCATCTCCCTGTCGATCGGGGAGGGGGAGTTCGTTTCCGTGATCGGCCCTTCCGGGTCCGGCAAGACGACGCTCATCAACGTCCTCGGTTGTCTCGACAACCCGACCTCGGGGCGCCTGCTCCTCGACAGCCAGCCCGTCTTCGAAAAGTGCCGGGCCCTTTCGGAGGCCTCCCTGACCCGAGTCCGACGCGAGGTCTTCGGCTACATCTTCCAGAAGTTCTACCTTATCCCGACGCTGAACGTGCTCGAGAACGTAGTCCTGCCGTTCACATTCTATAAGAAGCCGGGGGCGTCGGAGGACGTCGCCCGGATCCTCGACCTCCTGGGCATCCTCAACCGGAAGAACCACCTCCCCGGAGAGCTGTCCGGCGGCGAGATGCAGAGGGTTGCCATCGCCCGGGCATTAGTCAACAAGCCCCGGATCCTGCTCGCTGACGAGCCTACGGGGAACCTGGACACGAAGCGGAGCGAAGAGATCGGTGGCATCCTCAAGGACCTGAACGAGCGGGAAGGCTTAACGGTCATCCTTGTCACCCACAACCCGGCGCTGGCCTCCAGGGCCAACCGGACGATCGAGCTCAAGGACGGAAGGATTCAGGAGCCCTGAATCGTCGCGTCTCTCCGGGATGTCCCCTCCGATTGATCAATGACGAATGACGCAAATGCTTGACAGCCTTCCGGTCCGATCAATACAATGGGCCCACGTTGCACGCAAGGAGGCTGACATGATCGAAACTCTCGCCCAGATGCTGCTCAACACGGTGAAGTCGTTCCCCAAGGACGACCTCATGCTTGCCAAGAAGGACGGGGCCTACGTCCCGCTGTCCACGAAGGACTTCGGCGACCGGGTCCGGTTCTTCTCCCTCGGTCTCCGCCAGCTCGGGCTCGGACCCGGCGACAAGATGGTCATCATCTCCGAGAACCGGCCGGAATGGGTCATGGCGGACTTCGCCGCCCTCTGCCGCGGTGCCCTGACGGTCCCCATCTACACGACCCTCGTCCCCGACCAGGCCCGCTACATCATCGACGACTCGGACGCCTCGATCATCGTCGTCTCCGACGAGGCCCAATGGCGGAAGATCGAGGCTGTGCGGAGCGGACTGGATAAGGTCCGGCACATCATTACGTTCCTCCCGGAGGCCCCGGCCGGAGTTCTGACGATGGAGGAGGTCTGTGATATGGGCCGGAAGGCGGACGCCTCCGACCCCGGCCTCTTCGAGCGGGAGGCCCTCCGGGTAAGGCCCGAGGACGAAGCGTCCCTGATCTACACGTCGGGGACGACCGGCGTCCCGAAGGGCGTCATCCTGACCCACGGCAATTTTGTGAACAACATCATCGGCGTCTCGACGATCATCGAATTTTCCCACAAGGACACGGTCCTGTCCTTCCTGCCTCTTTCCCACGTCCTGGAGCGCATGGTCACCTTCACCTATATGTACAAGGGGTGCTCGATCGCATACGCCGAGTGCGTCGAGACCGTGGCCCAGAACCTCCTCGAGGTCAAGCCCCACGTCATGGTCAGCGTTCCCCGGGTCTTCGAGAAGATCTACGCCAAGGTCATGGACAACGTCCTCTCGAGCTCGGGCCTCAAGAGGAAGATCTTCTTCTGGGCGATCGACGTCGGCAAGACCTGGGGCGCCTTGAAGGTTTCCGGGAGGGGCATCCCGGCCGCTCTCCGGTTCAAAAGAAACCTTGCCCACAAGCTTGTCTTCGCCAAGATCATCGCCAGGACGGGCGGCCGGGTGCGGTTCTTCGTCTCCGGCGGGGCACCCCTCTCCAAGGACATCGCGGAGTTCTTCTACGCCATAGGACTCGTCATTCTGGAAGGCTATGGACTTACGGAGACCGCGCCGGCCTTGTCGATCAACACGTTCGAGGCCATCCGTTTCGGGAGCGTAGGAAAACCCGTCCCGGGCGTCAGGATCAAGATCACTCCGGACGGTGAGATCCTGGCCAAAGGACCCAACATCATGAAGGGGTACTACAAGAAAGAGGCCGAAACCCGGGAAGTTTTTGAGGACGGCTGGTTCAAGACGGGGGACATCGGGCACGTCGATGGGGACGGGTTCCTGGTCATCACGGACCGCAAAAAAGATATCATCGTCACTTCCGGCGGCAAGAACGTCGCCCCCCAGCCCATCGAGAACCTTCTCAAGACGATTCCCTGTGTCACGACGGCGGTCGTCGTCGGAGACCGCAGGCGATTCGTCGGGGCCCTCGTCGTCCCCGATTTCGCGAAGCTCGAGGAATACGCCCGTTCCTCCGGTATCGCCTTCCGGGATCGAACCGAGCTCGTCCGCCACCCGAGGATCATTGATTTCGTCAAGTCCGAGGTGGACCGGGCGACGCCGGGTCTCGCCCCCTACGAGCGGATCAAGAAGATCGCCCTCCTCGAACGGGACTTCGAGATCGAGCAGGACGAGATCACGCCCTCTCTCAAGGTCAAGCGGGCCATCATCGAGAAGCGCTATACGGACGTCATCGACGGACTGTACGCAGAGGAGCCGGGGGACCTCAGGAACGGCTGAGGGTTATTCGGTCCGGGGTTCCGGCTTCACGGCCCAGGTGAGGACGAGCCCGGCGTTTTCGCGGCGATTGACAGCGCCGACCGGCCGGCGATATAGTTTCGCCGGGGGACCTCGCCATGAGTGATCGGAACCTTGATGTCATTCAATCCGCCTTCCGCGTTCCCTGGTGGAAGGAGATCACCCGCGACCAGTGGTATGCCCTGTTTGCGGGAAAGATCGGATGGGCGCTGGATGCCTTCGATGTGCTTCTATATGTGTTCTGCCTCAAGACCATCATGGAAGAATGGCGCCTGGGCCCGGCCACGGCTGGGTTCATGGTGTCGTTGACGCTGTTCGCTTCCTCCTTCGGCGGGATCCTGTTCGGCGCCGTGGCCGATCGCATCGGGCGCAAGAACGCGTTGCTCGCCACCATCATCCTCTTTTCTCTTTGCTCGGGGCTTTCGGGATTGGCCCAGAACCTGACCCAGCTGGCCATCGCCAGGACCCTGCTGGGCCTCGGGATGGGGGGGGAATGGGCATCCGGGGCCCTGCTGGTATCGGAGACGTGGCCGGCCCGACATCGCGGGAAGGCCATGGGCTTGATGCAGGGCGGCTGGGCTCTGGGCTACATCGCCGCTGCCATCGCCGCGGCCACGGTGCTGCCCGCTTTCGGCTGGAGGGTCATGTTCTTCCTTGGCATCCTCCCGGCGCTCTTTGCGGTGTGGGTGCGCACGAAGGTGAAAGAACCCGAAGTCTGGGTGAACCAGAAGCAGAAGGAGCATCTGGATCCCACGACCAAAGGGAATTTCTTCCAGATCTTCGCGGCGGACCTGTTGCGCTTCACCCTCATGAGCACCCTCATCTCCACCTTCGTGATGTTCGCGTACTGGGGTCTCTTCACTTGGCTGCCCAGTTTCCTGGCATCCCCCGTCGACAAGGGCGGGGCGGGGCTTTCCATTGTCAAGGCGCCGATGTGGATGATCCCCATGATGACGGGGGCGTATTTCGGTTACGTCTCCTTCGGGTTCATCGCGGATCGGCTGGGTCGCCGGCCCGTCTTCGCCGCCTACCTCCTGATCTCGGCGCTTCTCGTCTTCGTGTACGGGAATACGCGCAACCCTGCGGCCCTCATGGTGATGGGGCCCTTCATCGGGTTCTTCGGTTCCGGCTACTTCAGCGCCTTCGGTGCCTTCATCTCGGAACTGTTCCCCACCCGCGCCCGAGGTTCGGCGGTGGGATTCACCTACAATACGGGCCGCATGGTGAGTGCCCTTGCCCCCATGGTCATCGGGTTCTTCGCCGCCAAGTACGGCGTGGGGGGCGCCCTCACCATCACGGCCATCGCGTTCGTCGCCGGTTCCCTGGCCATCTTCCTGATCCCCGAAACCCGAGGGGTTGAACTTAGCTGAAATGGAGACGAACACCACGATCCTTCCCTCCGGCGCCGTCCTTCGGGTGGAGCCCTTGGGGGACCGGGCCCTGCTGGTGGTGTTCGGTGAATGCATCGATGCGAACGTGAACGACCAGGTGCACGGGTTGGTTTCAAAACTCAGAGAAAGCGGACTGCCGGGCGTCCTGGATTTCGTTCCGGCATACGCCACGTTGACGGTGCATTATGATCCGTCGAAATGGGAGAGGCCGGGAACCCTGCCCCATGACGCGGTTAGATCCGAGATCCTGCGTCTTTGGAAGGAGGCACGGGCCGCAAGCCCTCGACCTTCCCGTCTTATGGAGATTCCCATCTGTTATGGTGGCGAATTCGGCCCGGATCTGGAGGATGTCGCCCATCACTGCGGCCTGTCCGCGAAAGCCATCATCGCCCGCCATTCGTGCCCCGAGTATCGGGTGTTCATGCTCGGCTTCGCCCCGGGCTTCGCCTATTTGGGTGGATTGGATCCGGGTATCGCCGTCCCTCGTCGGGAGACCCCCCGCCTCAAGGTCCCCGCGGGCTCCGTGGGCATAGCGGGCACCCAGACGGGCATCTACCCATTGGATATCCCCGGCGGCTGGCAGATCATCGGTAGGACCCCTTTGAAGCTGTTCGATCCTTCCCTCGAAGAGCCCTGCCTGTTGGGCCCTGGGGATCGCCTTCGTTTTGTAGCCATCGAAAAAGCGGCGTTCCAGCCGGAGGGGCGTTCATGAGCATCCTGGTGGAAGCGCCGGGCCTCTTGACAACGATCCAGGACCTGGGACGGCGCGGCTATCAGCATCTGGGCGTGAGCCCCAGCGGAGCCATGGACGAAGTGTCCCATCGATTCGCGAACCTCCTTACAGGGAACTCCCCGGAGATGCCCTCCCTGGAAATCACCCTGGCGGGTCCTATCCTGCGCTTCGAGACCGAGTCGCTGGTCGCCTTGTGCGGGGGGGATCTCTCACCCGAGATCGAAGAGTGTCCCGTTCCCCTGTGGCGCCCCCTGATGGTGCGGGCGGGCTCGCGTCTCCGCTTCGGCAAAGCCATCCGCGGCGCCCGATGTTATCTGGCGGCGGGCGGCGGCTTCAAGATTCCCCGGGCCCTGGGAAGCGCGAGCACGAATCTCGCCGCGGGTTTCGGGGGATTCCAGGGTCGTCGGCTGAGGGCCGGGGACAGGCTGGAAACGGAGCCCTTCTCGAAGGATCACGCCCCTTCCCTGCAGGAGAGATTCAGGCGGCAAAATGGGTCCTTTCTGGGACCGGATTGGTTCGCCCCCTGGTTCAGGGAGCTGGATTTCGTGAGGCCATCCACCCTGCGGATGATCCAGGGACCGCAATGGGAGCTACTGACGGTGCCTTCCCGCGCCGCGTTCCTGGGGGAGACCTTCCGGGTCTCACCCAACTCGGATCGCATGGGGCTCCGTCTTCAGGGATCCAAGCTGGCTTTGGAGCAGCCCCGGGAGATGGTCTCCTCCGGCGTGACCATTGGGACGATCCAACTGCCTCCCGATGGATCTCCCATCCTGCTCATGGCCGACCGGCAGACCACGGGGGGCTATTCGCGGATCGGCGAGGTGGCCACCGTGGATATTTCTAAAGCCGCCCAGTTGCGCCCTGGCGAAAGCTTGCGATTCCAGCTGATCACGCTCGAAGAAGCCCAGAGACTTTACATACGTCGCGAAGCCTCCCGACGGGACATGGAGAGGATCCTGGCCGACCGGATGCTTCGATAAATCTCGCCGATGGAAAGAAACTCTTCGACCCTGGAGGCCCCATGGCATCTCACATCGATCTGAACTGCGATATGGGCGAAGGCTACGGAGCGTGGCGCGTGGGCCAGGACGATACCCTCCTGGATCTCGTCACCAGCGCCAACATTGCGTGCGGCTTCCATGCCGGAGACCCGTCCATCATGGAGCGCACGGTCAAGGCCGCCCTGTCGCGGGGCGTATCCCTGGGTGCCCATCCATCTCTTCCTGATCTGCAAGGGTTCGGGCGCCGAGTCATGGCGATCATCCCTGATGAAGCCTACGGCCTGGTGCTCTACCAGATCGGAGCCCTGGATGCCTTTGTCCGCGCGGCAGGAGGGAAGCTCCACCACATCAAGCCCCACGGAGCCCTATACAACATGGCGGCCAAGGATGCGACACTGGCGGATGCCGTTGCTCGGGCGGCGCGGGACTTCGATCCGGGCCTCATCCTGGTGGGACTCAGCGGCAGCGAACTGCTCCGGGCTGGGCGGGCTCTTGGCCTGGTCTGCGCCAGCGAGGTCTTCGCGGACCGCGGGTACGAGCCGGACGGGAGTCTTACTCCCCGAGGCTCAACGGCCGCCATGATCGAGGACGCAGAGGTCGCCGTATCCCGAGTATTGCGAATGATACGGGAAGGCGTGGTATGTAGCCGGACAGGGGAGGATGTGATGGTTCAGGCCGATACGGTCTGCATCCACGGCGACCGGCCAAAAGCCCTGGCTTTCGCTCGTTGGCTTCGCAGAGCCCTCAAGGAAGAAGGCATCACGGTCCAAACGGTATGAACCAGGATCTTCGGGCGTTTAGGGCGATATCACGCGTCGAATTCCAGGACAAACCGCGCTCCCTTCCGCCGCTCGATCCGTATGGCCCCGTCGAGCTGAGCCGTCAGAATGCTCACAAGCTGTAATCCGAACCCGCTGGAGTTTTCGATGTCGACCGATTCCGGGATACCGCCCCCGTCGTCCTCGACGATGAGAGTCACGCGACCATCCTTGGCCGAGGCGGATACGTTTATCGAACCGCTTTCCCGACCGGCGAAGGCGTGTTTCATGGCGTTCGTGATGAGTTCGTTCACGATGATTCCCAAGGGAGCTAACGCTTTCACGCCCAGCACGATGTCATCGATCCTTTTATCGATCTTCACTAGGTCCCTATTGGGGAACACGCCGACGATCTCGTCGACCAGGGGCGGAAGGTAGTCCTTGATCGACATTTCCCGCAGGTTCTCGGAGCGATACAGCTTGTCGTAGAGCACGCCCATGCTCCGCATGCGGTCCCTGGCTTCCAGCAGGGCCGCGACGGCTTCG
>CAZPEP010000060.1:0-47397 GCA_964585685.1 uncultured Eubacteriales bacterium
GCCCGACAACATCCTGGCCAAGGCGGCCCGGATCTTCCGGGAGCATTCGGGCTACGACCTCCACGCCATGGGCGAGCTCGAATTCTTCCTCATCGGGGACCCGGGGCCGAAGATCTTCCGGACCCCGAAGCAGCACGGCTATCACGGCTCCGCGCCCTTCACGAAGATCGGCCGGATCCTGGACGAAATGGTCCGCCATATCACCCAGATCACCGGCGCCGTCAAATACGCGCACGCGGAGGGCGGATTCGTCTAGAGCGTCCGGAGCGACACGGAGGAGATCCGCGGGAAGCAGGCCGAGCAGCTGGAGGTCGAATTCCTGACGCGGCCCATCGAGGACATGGCGGATGACCTGGTCCTCGGCCGCTGGATCATCCGGAACACGGCCTTCAAGCACGGGCACACGGCGACGTTCACTCCCAAGATCGAGGAAGGGGTGGCCGGCAGCGGCTACCATTTCCACCTCGAGCTCGTGCGGGACGGACGGAACGCCATGACGGAGCCCGGCGGAAAAGTCTCGGAAGCGGCGCGCCGCCTCATCGGCGGGCTCCTGGAGTACGCCGATTCCCTGACGGCTTTCGGGAATATGGTCTCGTCGGCCTACCTGAGGCTCGTCCCCAACCAGGAGGCGCCTACCCGTATCTGCTGGAGCGACCTCAACCGGAGCGCCATGATCCGCGTTCCCCTGGGATGGTCGGGCGTCAGCAACCTTGCCGGGCGGGTAAACCCCCGGGAACAGGAGGCCTTCCGCGACGACCGGAGCCGCCAGACCGTCGAGCTCAGGAGTCCCGACGGCAGCGCGATGATCCACCTCCTCCTTGCGGGGCTCGTTATGGCCGCGGATTGGGCCTTTAAGGGGAACGCCTCGCTCTTCCGGGAATACGGTCCCCTGGAGCTCGCCGAAAGGCTCTATGTCAAGGGGAACGTCTTCAAGGAGAAGGGCCTTCTCGAAAAGCTCCCGATGCTCCCGACGAGCTGTGTCGAGTCGAGCCGAATCCTCCTCAGGAGACGCGAGCTCTACGAGCGGGACGGCGTGTTCCCGCCGGGCGTCATCGATTACGTCGCCCGCCTCCTCGAGAAGGAGGACGACGAGTTCATGAACCGGAAGCTGGCCGACCTGCCCGCCGACGATAAGCTTCACGAGATCCGGAAGATCATGCATAAGGACCTTCACCGGCACTGAGGCGCCGGCCGTCCTTGAGCCGGATCCCGAGCTCAACGAGCTTCTTCTCGCAGGCTTCCATCAGGAACCCGATGACATTGCCGGTCGAGATTTGGTCGAGGCCCATGCCGTCGACCCTGAATCCCCCCCGGACACGGTCCTCCGGTCTCAGTGTTTCTGCCAGTCAGGCTTATGCGCGTAGACCCATTCGTAATAATCGGCCTTCTTGAGCTCCGAAGCGGCGTCCCGGTCTAGGATGACGACGGCCCGGGGGTGCATCTGCAGGACCGAGGCGGGGACCATAGCCGTGATCGGCCCCTCGCAGGTCGCGGCGACGGCCTGGGCCTTCTTCTTGCCGAAGGCCAGGAGCAGGCACATCCGGCTGTCCATGATGGTCCCGACCCCCATCGTGAGGCAGTGATAAGGGACGTTCTCCTCGCCGCCGAAAGAGACGGAATTGTCCTTACGGGTCTGATCGGTGAGCGTCTTGATGCGGGTCCTCGAGGCGAGGGAGGAGGACGGCTCGTTGAAGCCGACATGGCCGTCGGTTCCGAGGCCGAGGACCTGGACGTCGATGCCGCCGGAGGACCGGATGTCTTCTTCGTAGCCCCGGCAGAAGGCCGGGATATCCGCGGCCAGGCCGTCCGGGAGGTGGATTCGCTCCCGGGGGACGTCGATGAGATCGAAGAGATGCCGGTTCATGAACATGTGGTAGGAGGAGGGGTGGTCGGGGGCCAACCCGATGTACTCGTCGAGGTTGAAGGTCGTCGCTCGGGCGAAGCTCAGGCCCTCCTCGCGATTCATGCGGACGAGCTCCTTGTAGACCTGGAGGGGCGAGTCCCCGGTAGCGAGGCCGAGCACGGGGTGCGCCTTCTCCCGGACGACGCGGGCGATGATGCGGGCGGCGATGCGGCTCGCCTTTTGACTGTCGGGCTGAATGACGATCTCCATGGGCTTCCTTTCTTTATTGGATGCGGGGAAGGCTGGCGGCGGCGACGGCCTGACCGACGCGGCGGCTCTTCTCGTCGAGCAGGTGGAGGCGGACCTTCCCGGCGGTTTCGGGGAACTCCTCCCGCAGGACCTTCCCGGCTGTTTCCATGATGATGTCCCCGCCGACCCCTGACATGACCCGGCCGAGGACGAGCAGGTTCCTGTAATCATAGAACATCTCGTAGAAGGGGACAGTATAGCCGAGGTAGATCCCGATGTCCGCGAAGATCCGACGGGCCTTCGCGTCTCCCTTCTCGGCCAGGGCCTGGACGTGCTTGAGGCGCTCGGGCAGACGCCTGTCCTCGGAGAACGCGATGCCGGCCCGGAGGGCGAGCTTATTCACCGCCTGCTGGGAGAAATAATTGGCGCCGACGCCCTGGTCCCCGGACCACTCGTCGAGGACGGCGTCGGGACCGGCGTCCAGGGGGGCGAACGCGAGCTCGTCCAGCCAGCCGGGGATGTGGCCGTCCGCGTTTAGGAAGCCACCGGCTTGGCTCGAGCCCATCGCCACCCCGAGCATGGCCTTGGCGCCGAGCGACATGGTCCCGGCCAAAGCCGTGACCTCGCCGTCGTTGATGACCTCAAAGGGGATCCCCCATTCGGCCTTCATGTCGTTGAACATGTTCTTGACCTTCCGGTCGAACACGTCCAATGGGACTGAGCGGAAAAGAGAGGCGATCCGGACCTGGTTGTCGATGTATATCCCGGCCGAACTGCCGCCGATGGCGTCCACCCGGGGCAGATGGGAAGCGGCCTTCCTCAGGCCGTCCCGGATGTTCGCGGTATGGTAGTCCGGGTCGGCCTTCTCTCCCGGCGTCCAGGCGATCTCCTCGCTGAAGACGGGTTCGCCGTCCTTGACGGCCGCCACCTTGAAGTCGCTGGCTCCGAGATCGAACCCGACGCGGCATCCGTCAAGATGCCCGCCAAGGGCCGACTCGCTCTCCCGAGAATCCGGGAAGTCCGTGGGCCCGGCAGACACGACCTCGAAGGTCTTCTCGTAGACCCGGCCCATGAGGGACACGTCGAAGGCGCGAGCGCCATCCGGCGCGTAAGCTTTCCGGATGAGATCTCCGATCTCCTTCGGTCCCTGGATGTGGACCTTCCAGCCACCCCGCGACCAGAGCAGGAACTTGACGATCCGTTCGGCGTAATAGGCGGTGGCCGCGTCGGTCGCACCGCCGGGGGGGAAGACCTCCGTCGCGAAGACCGAGACGAGGCCATTCTCCCGCTCCATGCCGATCCGGAGGGAAACGCTCTTGCCCGAGTCCTCGACGGCCTTACGGTACTTCATGAAGGCAAGGCCCATCGGTCGGTAACCGGGGTCGAAGGCGGGAACAATTCGCGGCTTTTCGTCTAGGAGGTACGGGAGCCTGTTCTTGGCATCCATGACGTGCTTTCTTCGGTAATATCGAGCGTTATTATATCCTGATCCCGGAAATCGGAAAAGACGCGGCTGGCGCGGGGACTTCCCGACCGGTAGCGCCTAGCCCTTTCGGGCCAGAACCGCTAGGATCTGCTCGACCAGGGGCTTGGAGCCGAGGTACAGCGCCGTCCTTTGATGGGGCTTCTCAGGAACGATGGACAGGATAGGCGTGCCGTCCTCGTCGATCGCGCTTCCCCCGGCCTCGCAGCACATGAAGGCGACCACGGCCGCCTCGTACATCAGCCTGAGCTTGCCCTTCGGTCGATTCTTGGACGGGTCGGGATGGTTGACGATGGCCGGGTATAGGAATAGCCCTCCATTGGTCAGGATGCGATGGAAATCCCCAGCCAGGGCCCCGAGGTATCGGAAAGCGTAGGCCTTCTCTTTCTCCGCGAGCCATTCCCGGACGCCGGCGGCGAACGTCTCCCGGTTCGCCGAGTTGAAGGATAGCTCCCAGGACTTTGGGCTCTCGGGAAGGAGCATCCGCGTCGGTTTGACGTAGTTCATGACCTCGTCGATGTGGAACCGCCAGCAACCGGCGTTCCGCAGGGCGATCGTGAAGGTCCCCGTGGGGATGACGAACATGCCCGAGGCGATGTAGTCCCTGCCGGCTCGGAGGTGGCCGTCCTCGGGGCCGTCGAGGTTCTTCTTGGCGACACCGAAGAGAAACCCGACCGGAAGGTTGTGGGGGACGTTGGCCGATCCGTCCATAGGATCGAAATAGACGAAGTATCTCCCCCCGCCGACGTTCATCGGGACGATGTCCGGCTCCTCTTCGCTCACGATGTGGATGACACGGCCGGAGCTCGCCAGATAGTGCTTGACGACCTCGTTGGCGATCTGGTCCATCTGAAGGACTTCCTCGCCCTGGACATTCGTCGAGCCGGCCAGCCCCAGGTTCCCCCGGAGGGCGCCTGTGAGATAGTAGTGCTGGATGCGTTTGGCGGCGTTGAGGAGCGAGTTCATCAGGATGAGGAAATGATAGGTTCGGTTATGACGTTCCTGATGATCCAGAAGGAAATCCATGAACGTCTCTTCGAATCGAAGCATGCCGGCCTCCCTGGGTTCGCGGAGTGATCGCTCCCTAAGTATCACAGGGGAGGATGCAAAATCAAGTAGCGGGGCGGCTACCCCAGGGGGGTCAGGTGAACAGTGTCGACTTGAAGCCCTTGCCGAGCACGTCGTAGGTGTCGTTGATGATGACGAAGGCCTGAGGGTCGATCTCCCGGATGAAGTCCCTCAGTTCGGCCAGCTGCTTGCGGTGGATGACCGTGAGGATGACCTCGCCCTCGCGGTTGAGGTAGAGGGATCGCGACCGGAGGGCCGTTCCGCTGCGCTCGAGCGTGTTCAGGATGAAATCCTCGATCTCGGCCGTCCGGGTAGACGTGATGAGGACGAGCTTGGAGTAGTTCCACCCCTCGAGGATCATGTCGATGACCTTGGTCGAGAGGAAGAGGACAATGTAGCCATAAAGGGGCGCCTCGAGCTCCCGGAAGGCGAACCCCGAAGCAGAGATGATGACGAAGTCCGCGACCATGATCCCGAAGCCGATGGAGATGCCTGTGTACTTGCTGACGACCATTCCCACGATATCGGAGCCGCCCGTCGATGCCCGGCCCCGGAAGACGATCCCCAGGCCGATGCCGAGGAGGACGCCGCCGTAGATCGCGGCCAGGACCTTGTTGTCGGTGGCCGATCGGACTTGAAGGACCTGGGTGAAGACGTCGATCATGACCGACGAGACGATCATGCCGACGAGGCTCTTCAGGACGTATTTTTTGCCCATCGTCCGGAGGCCGAAGAGGAAGATGGGGATGTTAAGGATGATGATCATCACCCCGACCGGGAGCTTGAAGAAATAGTTCAAGATGATGGCCACGCCCGAGATCCCGCCCGGGACGAAGTGGTGGGGAATGAGGAACAATGCGTAAGCCAACCCCATGATCGTACAACCGAGCACGATAAGGAGGCCGGGCGTCGCCCGCTTCCTGATGCTCGTCGTGGTGGTCGGCAAGGTTTTGTTCCGCTCCGGGTCGTTCACGCCTCCCCTTTGTATCACACCCGCTCGGGAACGTCAATTCCCGAGGCCCGGTCGCCCGAGCGTCGCTTGATCTTTCGCGGGTGTGTGCTATAATAACATCAACGCTCTATTTGGCTGGCTGTATAGAGTCTTGAAGATACCCTCCTTCAATATCCTATTTTGCTAAAGTTTTCCCCCAAAACCCACAGCCAGCACTAACCCCCCGGGGACGGACCGGCTGTGCTTTACGGTGTGCCTCGGACTGCGCTGGATGCCCGGGAGGACCGCCGGGAAGCGTCCCCGGGCACAGCTTGTAGAAGTCCGCTCGTTGTCATAAAATCGACACCTGATGGACGGACAGGGCACCGGAAGCGAGACCTTCTGGAACAGGGACTTTATCGTCGCCCTTTCCGGCTACCTCTTCCTCAATATGTCCGTGTCCATGTTCTTCCTTTTGCCTCTCTTCCTGGGCGGATTCGGTCCCTCCAAGGGCCGGGTCGGGCTCATCATGGGGGTTCACAGCGTCCTGGCCATCCTCGCGCGACCTGTCTTCGGCCGGATGATCGACCTCAAAGGCGGGCGCCTGTTCTCGATCTGCGGGATCCTCATCCTCGCCGCGTCCGTGCCTTTGTTCTACTTCGTCCGAGACGCCGGAGCATTTCCGCTCCTCCTTCGAGGTATCTCGGGCGTCGGCTGGGGCGTCGGCATGACCGCGACGATCTCGGTCTGTTCCGATTTAGCGCCTTCCGGGAGCCTGGCGCGATCGATGGGCATCATCGGGGTCGCTGGACTCGTCGCCAACGCCTTCGGACCGCTCCTGGCCGAGGATCTCATCCACAGGTACGGATTCGACGGGATGTTCAACGCCTCCCTGGCCTTCCTCGCGGCCTCGCTCGCCTGCATGCTTCTGACCCGGGAGGCGCCCCGGATAGCGCGCGGGGATCCTTCCGGCGGCGGCGCGCTTCGGAGCGTTCCGGTCTCCGCCCTTCTCATCATATCGGCCATGCCCGTCTTCCACGGTGCCGTGCGCGGGACGATGATCTATTTCGTCGCCCTATTCGGGAAGTCGATCGGCATTGCGCGGGTGGGGCCCTTTTTCCTGGCCTTCTCCTTGGCCGCGATCCTGACCCGCTTCAGCATCTCGGACCTTTCTGACCGCTACGGCCGGAAGCGCGTTGTTTTCCTGGCCGCGGTCATTATCGGCTTAAACCTCTTTGTCCTATCGCGTGTGCATTCGTTCAGCCTGCTTGTCCTGGCCGGCTTCGTCGGCGGTTTGGGCCAGGGGCTCATCTTTCCTGCTTTGAGCACCTATATCATCGATTACCTGGGACGCGAGAACAAGGGACTGGCCATCAGCCTGTACCTGTCACTCTTCGATGTGGGCATGGGTATCGGAGCGCCGTTCTTCGGTTGGGTCTCCGACAGGGCGGGATATAGGAACATGTACGTTGCTGCGGGACTGCTCCTGCTGGCGGCTACCGCCGTCTTCATGGCCCGGGCGCCGAAGACGGAAACGGACAAGCGGTCGGAAAGGCCTTCCGCTTCCTGATCCCTCAGGACTCGGGGCGCGGCGATGAAGGACGCCCCCTTTCCCTCCGCCCCTGGAACCAGTCCCGGCGGGACCCCTCTTCGCTACGGGGGGCTTCAGGGCGACCTTCATCGTCGTGTCTTCCGGGATATCTCCGCTGTCCTTCACGCGGCGATTTTTTCAGACTTGCGGGGGCCCCGAAAAAAGCGCATGCTTAGATTTTCAGACCGCGGAGGAAAGAAATGAAGAAGGTGTTTGACCTGATCGTGGCGAGGCGGACGGTGCGGCAATTCATGCCCGAACCGGTCCCCCGCGCTCTCCTCGAAGGCGTCGTGGACGCCGGGCGGCTGGCCCCGTCGGCAGCCAATCTCCAGCCGCTCGAGTTCGTCCTCGTGGACGAGCCGGCCCTGCGCGCAGAGATTTTCTCGTGCCTGAAGTGGGCGGCCTATATCGCTCCGGCGGGGAACCCGGCCCCCGGTCGCGAGCCTGCGGCCTATATCGTCGTCCTTGTCAACACGGTGGTCCGGGAGAAGATGTTCGAATACGACGTCGGCGCGGCGCAGGAGAACATGATCCTGGCGGCGGCAGGGGAGGGCGTCGCGAGCTGTTGGCTTTTGTCCATTGACAGGGACAAGCTTCGCGGCATCCTCAAGGTCCCGGATCAATACAGGATCGATTCCGTGCTCGCCCTCGGCTATCCTGCCGAGGCGCCCGTCTCCGAAGACTACGAGGATTCATGCCGATATTGGAAAGACGCGGAAGAAACCCTGCACGTCCCCAAGCGGAAGAGGACCGATGTCCTTCACGTCAACGGATTTTAGCGATCCTCCCCTGAAATAAAGCCCCCGCCCGCCGCTTAGGGCGGCGGGCGGAGACCCGTGTCTTTTTGTGCCCCAGTCTTCTCTTTGGAAGCGTTATGAAGCCTTATCTAGGTCAGGTCACTCCCCGAGCGATGGTAATGACCGGAGATGTCCACTTCTCCCAATGGGATGGGTTCAGCGGGTTGCCGAGCGCCTTTAGGACCTTGACCGTGATCACGTACCTTCCGTTAGGGAGGACGAAATCGCGCAAGGGCGACCACGTATGCCCGTCCCAGGGATAGGCGAAGAAACCTGTCGGGCTGCTGTTTCGACCGAGGTATTCGAAATCGTAAGCCCGGTGCATGGACTTGTGTGTGTCTGCGTCGGAGACGTCCATGATCAGACGGCGGACCTGGTGGTCGAGGTGGAACAGGATATAGGGCACGTCGTCGCCGACCATCGAATAGGTGCCGCCGGACGACCGGTTGTAGTAAGACGTCCCGACGACCTGGGCCAGCCATGGGAATTCGTATATAGTGGGCGACATGGAGATCATCGATTGATAGTCGCCGACGAAGCCTGCGAAAGGAACCCGGAAGGCTGGCTGGTATTTCAGGTTCGCTCCTGTATCACCCCTCCGCGTGAAGACGATGTAGCCGCCGTACTGGCCGTTCGTAGGGGCGGCCGCAGGATGGATCGTCGCGCTGAACTTGCCGACCCCACCGGCCGGGGCGAGGACCTTGGAACTGGAGAACGTCACGGAGGCGTCCGAGGTAAAGAAACTGGGCGTGATGGTCCCGCCGGTCGACAGGGCGTTCACATAGGATAGATCGTACGTTACTGCGAAGTGGCCCGCGTTCTTGACGCTGATGAAAAATTTCTTGGGCCCGCCTTCGCCGACGGCAATGCTTCCGGGTTCGATCGTCGTCTCGGCCTCGATGGTGCCGTCGATGTCGAGGAGCCCCGCGCCTTGGCGATGGACGTTGTCAAGGTACCCTAGTCCCGGGTTCCCCCACCAGAACTTGGGCTTGGCGCTGTTCTGGAGCATCGCCCGAACGGCCTTGGCGGGGGTGCCGGGCTTCGCCTGGAGCAGAAGGGCCACCGCGCCCGCGACGTGCGGGGAGGCCATCGACGTGCCCGACAGCGTGGCGTAGCTTCCCAGCTCTACCGGATACGTGGAACGGATGGAGCCTCCGGGGGCCCCGATGTCCGGTTTGAAGCTGAGGTCGGGCGAGAGCCCGTAGGAGCTAAAGGACGAAATCAATCCCCCCGTAGCGAAGGGGAACGAATCGAGCTGGTCCGTCCAGGTCATCGTCGTGACGCCGCCCGCGATGCGGCCGTTGATGATGGCTCCGTCCGCCGAGGTGATGGCGACCACGGGGATCGTGACGGCAGGAGTTCCGGCTACGGTCGGGGAAAGGCGTCCCGTTGTGCTGTTATAAAGGACGACGGCCACGGCCCCGGCGTTATAAGCGTTGATGGCCTTCACATAGAACGAGCAGGTGCCGCGGCGGATCAGGGCGACCTTTCCCGTCAGGCTCCCTGCGGGCAGGGCCGCGCAGGCGTCGCTCGTCGACGAAGAGGTCCCCGTCCGTGCCATTTCGACCGAACCGCTGGTCGGGGGGACGGGCGCTCCGGTCGCGGTGTTGTACCCCATGGCCGCGTTATCCGGGCTGACGGTGAAGTAGGGCAGGGCTTCGTGCGTGTTATCGAAGGACGCGACGCCGATCTCGTTCTTCCCTACGCCGGGAGCCCCGGCAGAATAGAGACCGGTGTCGCCGTTGTTGCCGATGGAGCAGACGACCACGACGCCCCGGCCGACGAGCCGGTCAGCCGCCCTAGCCGTCGGATAATCAGGCCACTGATAGGCGGAGCCGATGCTCATGTTGACGACCTGCATGCCGTCCGCGTGCGCCCGTTCCATCGCCGCCAGCATGATGTCGGACGTCGTCGAACCCGCCTGGCCGAAGACCTTGTAGGCTCCGAACTTGACGCCGGGGGCGACGCCCTTGATGGCCCCGTTCGCGCCGACGATGCCGGAGACGTGAGTGCCATGACCCGCTTCGTCGTCGGGGTCATTGTCCGGAACGGCGACGGGATCATAGCTTGAGGACGTCGGGTCGGCGTTGAAGAACTTGCCCACGAAGTCGTAGCCGGTGTAGACCCGATATCCCGGCCCGAATCCCCCGCCGAGGTCGGGATGGTGATAATCGATGCCCGTGTCGATGATGCCGACGCGGATGCCCTTGCCCGTGATGCCGAGCTCGCTCTGGACGATGTCGGCGCCCGTCATGGCGAGGGCTGTGGTCAGGTCGGTCTCTTCACCCCGGCTCTTTTCGGGGACAGTGATCTGGACCACGGGGTAGAGTTTCCGAACCCCGGTGATCTTGCTGAGCTTATAGAGTTGGCCGCGCTCAATCTGGACCGAAAGGCCGTTCCAGAGAGACTCGAACTCGAACCGTTCCGTGAACCGAAGGCCTGCCTTCCTGGCGGCGGCCAGAAAGGCCTTCCGCTGATTCCTGATGGTCGTAACCGCCCCGCCATCGGTGAGCGGCGAGGACGCCAGTTCGACGAACCACGTCGAAGGGGTCTCGTCGACCATTGCGCCGTCGCCTATCGTAGCAGACGGGACGAGCGGTTCAACGCGTTTGACCGTCTGGCCGGTCATACCCAGGAACAGGATGATCCCCGCAGCGACAAATATCCTTGTCGCGAACCTCTTATGCATGTTCCCTCCTCTTGAATTTGGTCCTGATTTGGACAAGTCTCAAGATAATGGGAAATGGGAGCCCCTGTCAAGGAAAATCGTGTCCGGAGGGCCGGCTATTCGCCGGCCACGGTCATCCCGGAAACCTTGATGGTCGGACCGGCGATGGGGCTGAGGAATTCGAGGTCGTTCCCGACCATTTCGATGCCTTGGAGAAGGGCGCCGAGATTCCCGGAGATCGTGATCTCGGAGACCGGGTAAGCGATCTCTCCGTTCTCGATCCACAGGCCGAAAGCGCCCCGGGAGATGTCGCCGGTCACGGAGTTGAGCCCATGTCCCAGCGTCCGGATGAGCAGGAGGCCTTCCTTGACCGAACGGACGATCTCCTCCGGGGTGCTCGTCCCCGGCGCGAGAGAGAAATTGTGGGGGCTGACCCCTCCGCCGTCCGCGTTCCCGGTCGTCCGGAGCCCGAGCTTCCGGGCCGCATAGACGTTACACAGGAAGTTGCGTAGAACGCCCTTGTCCACGACGACCGTGCGGCCGCAGGGGACGCCGTCGGAATCGAACGGCCGTGACCCGAGCTCGCTCGGGATGAGGGCGTCGTCGACGACGTTGACCAGGGGGTTCCCGATCCTCTTTCCGAGCTTTTCGGCAAGGAACGAGGACTTTTGATACACGGATGTCCCCGCGATGCAGGAAAACAGGAAGCCCATGACCCAGGAGGTCATCGTAGGGTCGAAGACGACCGGGACGTTCTTCGTTCGGACCTTCCGCGGCCGGAGCTGGCGAACTGTCCGTTGCACGGCCTTCTTTGCCACTTCCTCGGGCGAGGCGAGCTCCCGGAAGAAGCGCTTCGATGAATACCAGGAATCCTCGACCCGGTCGTTGGTCCCCCCGGCCTGAAGCCCTACCCCCAAGCCGCAGTATGTTCCGCTGAACCCGCCGGAGAAGCCGTTCGAGTTCGCAAGGAAAACGGTGGCGTCGTCGCTCGAGAAGCTGGCGCCATAGGAATTCGTGATGCGCCTATCGGCGAGGGCGATCCGCTCGGTCTCGAGGGCGAGCCCTATCATCGTCTTGGGATCGAGGGTGGGGACTTCGGGGTCGTGAAGCTTGAGGACCGCTGCGTCAACGGTTAACGGCGTCAAGGGCGCGAGCCCCGCGAACTCGTCGGGCTCGGCGAGCTCCGCCCGCCGGACGGCGTTCCGGACAAGCCGCCGGAGCGTCCCGCGTTCGAGGTCAGACGAGCTGGCGACGGCCGTGCGCTTGTCCTTGATGACCCTTAGCCCGAGCACCCGGGATCCGGCCTCGACGAGGTTCTCGATCCGGCCCCGTCGGACGTCCACGCTGAACTCGCGGCCCTCGACGACCGAGACCTCGATCTCGTCGGCCCCGTCGGCCTTCCCCCAGGCCACCAGCCTTTCGGCGAGTTCCCTCATCTCCGGCCCCCGACCGTCATCCGGGAGATCTTCATCGTCGGACAGCCGTCGTTCACAGGGACGTCCTGGCCCTCCTTGCTGCAGGTGCCGGTCTGGAGCCCGAAGGAGAGGTCCGAGCCGACGCGGACCAGCCTCTTCAGGATATCGATGTTCGTCCCGATGAGCGTCGCCTGACGGACAGGGGCGGTGAGCTTCCCGTCCTCGATGAGATGGCCCAGGCTGACGGAGAACGTGAACTTCCCCGAGTCTTCGACCTGGCCGCCCTGGAGGCTGTCCACATAGAAGCCTTTTTTAACGGAGGCCAGGATCTCGGCCGGGTCGTATTCGCCCCGATCGATGTAGGTATTGGCCATGCGGGGGACGGGCCAATGGCTGTAATCCTGCCGGCGGCCGTGGCCGGTCAGGGACTTTTTCATCAGGCCGGCCGAGAGCCTGTCCTGGAGCAGGCCTGCGACGATGCCTTTTTCGATAAGGAGCGTCTTGCGCGGTTTCGTTCCCTCGTCGTCGACGTTGTAGGAGCCGCGAGAGGCGGGGATGGTCGGGTCGTCGTAGATCGTGACCTGGGCGGTGCCGACCTTTTTCCCCATCTTGTTCCAAAAGACGGACGTTTTCTTGCGGTTGAAATCGGCTTCGAGGAGGTGGCCGACGGCCTCGTGGATGAGGACCCCGCTGTGGCCGGGCGAGAGGACGATGGGCATCTCGCCGGCCGGGGCGTCTATGGCATTGAGCAGCAGGACGGCCTCGGCGGCCGCTTCCGCGCCGATCTTCCCGGGCGTCAGAACGTCCCGGAAATATTCCAGGCCGACTCGGCCGCCTCCGCCCCAGTACCCGAACTCCCGACGGCCGTTCTTCTCGGCGATGGCGACGCAGGTCAGCCGGACCATCGGGCGGACGTCCCGGACGAGCAGACCCTCGGAGTTCGCGATGGTGACGTACTGGACGCTGTCCTGGAGCGAGGCCTTGACCTTGGCGATGCGCGGGTCGAAATATCGGGCGGCGGCGTAGGCTTCCCGGACCAGGCCTATCTTTTTCGCCATGCCGGACGTATGGGCCGGGCGGATGACGCGGGCCACGTCTCTCCGAAGAGTCCTCTCCCTGAGGCGGAAGGCGGCACCCCGGTATTTCCCTTTGGCGATGGCCGCGGCCGTAAGGGCAGCCCTTTGGACCTTCTCGAGTGAAAGGTCGTTCGTGTAGCCGAACCCGGTCTGCTCGCCGGCGAGCACCCTGATCCCCATGCCGACCCCGACGCTCTCGGCGGTCTCCTTGACGATGTCGTCCTCCATGAGGATGTAATCGTAGGGGCGGTATTCCAGAAAGATCTCTGCGAAATCTCCGCCCTTCGACAGGGCGAATACGAGCGTCGTCCGGAGGTCATCGGTAGAAAGCCCGAAATGGTCGATGTAGGGAAGCATGTCAGGCATTATACCCGATTATCGGGACCGCGTCCTAGCAGGACCGATGGGATCGCCTTCGAAGGATTCGGGGGGGGGGGGCGGCGGTCTTTTTGAGATTACGTGATTACGTGTGTTTTCCGGGAAGGCGGCTGTCCTCCCCAGAAGGCGATAATGGCTTTTGCCGCAAGAGCGGCAATGCGAGGACGAGAAGGCTCCCGATGCCGAGGGAATACTCGAAGATATTGGTGACGAGGTGGACGCCAAGCCCCGAGAGGACGGCGAATCGCTGGTCGATGTTCATCAAGCCAAAGGTCAGCGCCCAGGCCGATTCCCAGGTCCCGAACCCGGCGAGCCCCTTGACCGGCAACGCCGAAGTCAATTCGGCGCCTGTGATCCCTAGGATGAGCTTCCAGAAGCTGAGCTCCGGGAAGCCGAAGCCCAGGCTCTTCATGAGGGCGAACAGCAGGAAATAGATCGAGACATACTTGCATGCCCTGATTCCGAGGGAGAGGGCGAAGAAGGGGAGGGCCAGGCGCTTTTCCTGGATGAAGGTGAGGCTCTCCGCCGTGGCCCCCAGCTTTTCCTTCGAGACCGCGGCCCATTTCTTCGCCTTCAGCCGGAAGAGGCTGAGTCCCATTTCGTAGATCCGGACGGCAAGCCTGAAGAACCAGGCAAGTCTGGCCAGGATGAGAACCCAAACCACGAAGAAGAGGCCGGCGATCGCCAGGAGCGCCGGGCTCGAGACGGCCGTAGTTCCGAGGCCGACCACAAGCGCCGCCCCGATGACGAACGGGGCGAGGGTCAGGAAATCGTACACGAAGGAAGCGACGAAGGCGGATGTCGCGGCCTCGAAGGAGAACCCGAGCCGCTTGTTGAGGACATAGATCAGGGATAGGGACCCGAGCCTCGCCGGAAGAAGGTCCACGAAGCTGTTTCGGACGAATGTCGCCATCAGGATGTCCCGCCATCTCACGGGCCACGGATTGAGGAACAGCCTGTACCGCCAGGCCCTAAGGACTGCGCCCAGAAGGGCGATGGCGATATAGGCCAGGAGTCCGGGAACAAAGATCCGCGTCAGCGTGCGCCCGAGCTCCGCGGCGTCTATTCGCGAAACGAGCAGGCCGATGAGCAAAATAGAAAGCGCCAACGAAACGGCGAAATAAACGATCCTTCGATTGGTCACATCGGCATGATATCACCCTTGAGATGCTCATAACAACTAAATGCCGGCCTCAGGTCATCGGAGAACATGCCTGAGCCTTCGGATATCGCCGATGCTTACATGCTGATACCGGGTCAGGTGTGGACATTGCGCGGGGGCGGGGCATATAATGCACTTGCAATGGACCTCAAGAACGTGGACGGCATCATCGAGGCAGCCCTGAAAGAGGACATTCCTGCCGGGGATGTCACCTCCGAAAGCATCATACCCGCGGATTCCGTATCGGTGGCCGTGCTCATGGCCAAGGAGGACGGCGTCCTGGCCGGCATCGGGCTCGCATGGCTCGTTTTCGCGAAGATCGACCCAAAGATCACGTTCGAAGTGGAGATCCAGGACGGGCACGAATTCAAGGACGGGACGGTCCTGGCCCGGCTCCAGGGCAACTCCATTGCCCTCCTCAAAGGCGAGCGGACGGCGCTGAACTTCCTCCAGCGGCTCTCGGGCGTCGCCACGGCCACCCGCCGTTTCGTCAAGGCCCTGGAAGGGACGAAAACCCGGGTCCTGGACACGCGGAAGACGACGCCCATCATGCGGGCCCTGGAGAAATACGCCGTCCAGCAGGGTGGCGGCGTCAACCACCGAATGAACTTGTCCGACATGGTCCTCATCAAGGACAACCACATCGAGATCGTCGGCGGCGTCGGCGAGGCCGTCCGGCGCGCAAAAGCTAAGGTCCCGGCGGGCGTCAAGATCGAGATCGAGGTGACGGACTTCGAGGGCGCGAAGGAAGCGCTCGGGGCCGGCGCCGACATGATCATGCTCGACAACATGCCCCTGGACAAGATGAAAGAGGTCGTCGACTGGATCGGCGGCCGCGTCCCTATCGAGGTCTCGGGGAAGGTCACGTTGGAGCGGGCGCGAGAGATTGCGGCCATCGGTGTGGACTTTATATCTGTGGGGGCCCTGACCCACTCCATCAGATCCGTGGACATCAGTCTGGAGTTCGGCCGGAGGTTGTGATGGCGGACAGGAGCCGGAAGTTCGACGTCCTTGTCATCGGCTGCGGCATCGCGGGCGCGAGCGCGGCATTGGAGGCGTCCAAGGCCGGGCTTCGCGTCGCGGTCATCACGAAAGCGCCGCGGCCCGAGGAATCCAACACCTACTACGCGCAGGGCGGCGTCGTCTCCCTCGGGAAGGATGATTTTCCCGAGCTCCTCGAGGAGGATATCTTCGAGGCCGGCGACGGGATCAACAACCCCGAAGCAGTGCGCATCCTGGCCGAGGAGGCCAGGGGACTCGTCGATGCGATCCTCATCGAAGAGCTGCGGATCCCGTTCTCGCGGAGCGCCCCGGACACGCTGGATTACGCCCAGGAGGCCGGGCACTCCATGCGGCGCATCCTGCACGTCAAGGACTCGACGGGCCGGACGATCGAGGAACGGTTTATCCGAGCCCTCAACAAGCGGCCGAACATCACCATCTTCGCCGATCACACGGCCGTCGACCTCCTGACCATCCCTCACCACGCGAAGGATCCCATCGCCTACTACCATGAGCCGCGGTGCATCGGGGCTTACGTCTTTGACAACCGGACCGGCCGGGTGGAGATGTTCATCGCGCCGTACACGGTACTGGCGACAGGAGGATGCGGGGCCGTGTTTCTCTATACATCGAATCCGGCGGACGCGATCGGCGCGGGCTACGCTATGGCCCTCAGGGCGGGCGCTCGTATCATCAACATGGAGTACGTCCAGTTCCACCCGACCTCGCTCTACAACCGGGACGCCGGCGGCTTTCTCATCTCGGAGACGGTCCGGGGAGAGGGGGCCCGCCTAAAGACGAAGGATGGGCGGACGTTCATGGAGAAGTACAGTCCCAAGCGCGAATTAGCCCCGCGCGACGAAGTGACCCGGGCCATCTACGAGGAGATGCTCAACACGAACTCCAGCTACGTTCTCCTGGACCTCGCCTCCTACGCCAAGGTCGACATAAAGAAAAGATTCCCTTATATTTACAAAACGTGCAAAGCCGTCGGCATCGACATCACGAAGGAGCCCATCCCCGTCGTCCCGGCGGCCCACTATTCGTGCGGCGGCGTCCTCGCGGACGGCTGGGGCCGGACGTCGCTCTGCGGCCTCTTCGCCGTCGGCGAGGTCTCCTGCACGGGGCTCCACGGCGCGAACCGCCTGGCTTCGACCTCGCTCCTCGAGGGGCTCGTCTGGGGGACGCGGGCGGCGAAGCATATCGCCGTGACGTTCGACCCGGCCCTCCCTGTCAAGCCTTCGGACATCCACCGGTGGTACTATCCCGAGGAGGGCGAGGACGTCGATCCGGCCCTCATCAGCCAAGATTGGCTGACCATCCGCTCGACCATGTGGAACTACGCCGGGATCATCCGGACGCGAAAACGCCTCGAGCGGGCCAAGGCCGACCTCGATTACCTGAGGCACCGGATCGAGCAGTTCTACAAGCAGGCCCGCATGGACGCCAAGGTCGTCGGGCTGAAGCACGGCATCCAGGTCGCCCTGATGATCACCCATGCGGCGCTGGCCAACCCCGTCAGCAAGGGCGCCCACTTCCTTGAGGACAAGTAGGGCCGGGCACGGTATGGACGGCACGAACAGGAGCGGCGTCAGCCCGGGTTCGCACGTCCGTGTCGTCCGGAAAGAGGACCAGGGTTCGGGGGCGCTGACGGACGGGATCGTCCGCGATATTCTCACGAATTCCGCCTTTCATCCGCACGGCATCAAGGTCCGGCTGATGACCGGCGTTGTGGGCCGCGTCAAGGAGATCCTGCCCAATAAGTCCTGAGCGTTGGGCCGCCTCCTGAAGCCGTCCTCCCGGCCAAGCGCCGGGCCCGGCGCCTAAACTCCTCCGGAGCCGGAGGCGCCCGTTCCCGCCCCCGCCGAATTTTGCTATAATGACGGGAACGACCCGACGGATTGGAGTTCCCTATGGCCGACAAGCAAGATGTGAAGAATACGCTGAACCTGCCCCGGACGTCCTTCGCGATGAAGGCGGCGCTCGCCGAGAAGGAGCCCGAGACGATCCGGAAATGGCAGGAGATCGACCTGTACAGGAAGATCCTGGAGAAGAGGTCCGGGCGGACCCCGTTCGTCCTGCACGACGGCCCCCCCTATGCCAACGGGCATATCCACCTGGGGACGGCCCTGAACAAGATCCTCAAAGATTTCATCGTCAAAACACGCAGCATGCAGGGGCACCTCGCGCCATATGTCCCCGGCTGGGATTGTCACGGCCTGCCCATCGAGATCCACGTCGACAAGCTCCTCGGCGGGAAGAAGAAAGGCATGTCCATCATCGAGATCCGGGAGGAATGCCGGAAATACGCCCTGAAGTTCATCGACATCCAGCGCGCTGAGTTCATCCGTCTCGGGGTTCTCGGCCAGTGGAACGATCCCTACCTGACCATGAAGCCGGAATACGAGGCCGAGACCCTGCGCTTCCTGGCAGCGTTCTTCGCATCCGGCAACGCCTACAAGAGGAAAAGGCCCGTGCACTGGTGCATCCATTGCAAGACGGCCCTGGCGGAGGCCGAGATCGAGTACAAGGACCGCCGGTCGCCATCGATCTATGTCAAGCTCCCGGCCGGCTCCGGGCTGGCGGAGAAATTCCCCGTGCTCACGGGGAAGAAGGTCTCGGTCATCATTTGGACCACTACGCCGTGGACCCTCCCGGCCAATATGGCGGTCGCCTTCCATCCTGAAGCCGATTATGTCGCGGCCGAAACCGCCGGCGAAGTCTACATCGTCGCCAAGAAACTCCTGGCCGTCGTGGCGGAGGAACTGGGCCTCGGCGCTCCGTCGATCCTTACCGAATTCAAGGGTCGGAAGCTCGAGGGGCTCAAGGCGCGGCATCCCTGGATCGACCGCGATTCGTCCTTCGTCCTCGCGGACTATGTGACCCTCGAGGATGGGACGGGCTGCGTCCATACGGCCCCGGGCCACGGCCACGACGACTTCCTGACGGGACAAGCTTGCGGCATCGATATCTACACACCCGTCGACGAGGAAGGGAATTTCACCGCCGACGTCGCGAAGTATGCCGGGATGACCGTCTTTGCGGCGAACCGGCCGATCATGGACGACATGAGGGCCGGCGGCTCGCTCCTGAAGGAAGGCGAGATCACGCACTCCTATCCTCACTGCTGGCGGTGCAAGAACCCGGTCATCTTCCGGGCGACCGAGCAGTGGTTCATCTCCATGGATGCGGGCGGCCTCAGGCGAAAGGCGTTGGACGAGATCGGCAAGGTCGCTTGGATCCCCGCCTGGGGCGAGGAGCGGATGGCCAACATGGTTGAAGGGCGGCCGGATTGGTGTATCTCCCGGCAAAGGTCCTGGGGTGTGCCGATCCCGGCATTTACCTGCTCGGTCTGCGGCCAGGTCGTCGCCGACGCCGCGATCGTCGGCCACGTCGCGGACATCTTCGCGAAGGAAGGTTCGAACGCCTGGTTCGAAAGAGAGCCGGGCGATCTCCTGCCCGCGGGGACGAAGTGCCCCGCCTGCGGCGCGACGGAGTTCCACAAAGAGAACAACATCCTCGACGTCTGGTTCGAGTCCGGGGCCAGCCATAACATCCTTGGGAAGGAGGCCAGCCTGCCGTGGCCGGCCGACGTCTACATCGAAGGCCACGACCAGCACCGGGGCTGGTTCAACAGCTCCCTCCTGATCGGGGTCGGCGCCCGGGGCGGATCGCCCTACAAGACCTGTATCACCCACGGGTTCGTTCTCGACGGGCAGGGCAAGGCGATGTCCAAGTCCGCCGGGAACGTCATCGAGCCCTCCGAGATCATCGCCAAGAACGGGGCCGAGATTCTCCGGCTCTGGGTGGCGATGCTCAATTACAGGGAGGACGCCCGGTTCGGGACCGAGATCCTCCAGCGGCTCGTCGAGGCCTATCGGAAGATCCGGAACACCTGGAGGTTCGTCCTGGGCAACCTCTATGATTTCAACCCGGCCGCCGACGCGGTCCCGGAAGGGGAGATGCTCCTCCTCGACCGTTTCATCCTCGAAAGGGCGCGGGTCGTCCGAGAGCGGGTCCTCAAGGCCTACGAGGAGTACGAGTTCCACGTCGTCTTCCATGCGATCTACGATTTTTTCACGGTCGACCTCAGCTCCTTCTACCTGGACGTCATCAAGGACCGGGCCTACTGCTCCGGAAAGAAGTCGGCCCTCCGGCGGTCCGCCCAGACCGCGCTGTCGAGTGTCCTCAAGGACACCCTGACGCTCATGGCTCCGATCCTTCCGTTCACGGCCGACGAAGCCTGGGAGGCTATGCCTGCTTATGAAGGCAAAGAAGCGTCGGTCCACCTCGAAGAGTTTCCGAAGGGCGCGGGCGAGCGGCTCGACGCCATCCTCGTCGCCGACATGGAGGCCTTGCTCCTCGTCAGGGAGAAGGCCCTCAAAGAACTCGAGAAAGCGCGGGAAAGCAAGCTCATCGGCAATTCCCTTGAGGCCAAAGTGGTCCTCGGGGTCCCGGCCGGCCGGCGCGAACTACTGGAAAAGTATCGGGGCTCGCTCGCCGAACTCTTCATCGTCTCCGCCGTGGAGCTTGAGCCGGCGGCGGGGGAGGACCTCGTCGTCCGGATCGAAAAGGCCTCGGGCGATAAATGCGACCGCTGTTGGAACCGGTCCGAGACCGTCGGGAAGGACGCCAAGCACCTCTCCTTCTGCGCACGGTGCGCCGAAGTCGTCGGGGACATGGAGCGATGATGCGGAAGAATGCCCCTTACTTCGCGCTCATTCTGGGTCTGGCCGTTCTCGACCAGGTCTCCAAGGCTTTCATCGCCGGCGCCGTGGACCTTTACCGGGTCATCCCGGTCATCCCGGGTCTCTTCAACATTACTCGCATCCACAACTCCGGGGCCATCTTCGGCATCCTCTCTGGCTCCCGGAACCTCCCTGTGTTCATCCTCCTGACCGGCGCCTCGCTCGTCGCCCTGGGTTTCGTCCTCCGCTATTTCGTCATGACGCCCTCGACCGACAGGTTCACCAAGGTCGCGCTTGCCCTCATCCTGGCCGGAGCCCTGGGAAACCTGACCGACCGGATCCTCAGGGGGTACGTCATCGATTTCCTGGACTTCTATGTCGGCCGCCACCACTGGCCGTTCTTCAACGTCGCTGATTCCTGCATCACCGTCGGCGCCCTGCTTCTCGTCGTCATTTTCTTCAGGAGGAAACCCGTATGCTCCCCATCCTCGTAAAGCTGGGGCCTCTGACGGTCCACACTTACGGCCTCCTGATGGCGGTGGGTGTCGGCTTCGGCCTCTGGTTCGTCTACGTCCAGGCGGGGAAGCGGGGCCTGGACGCCCCGAAACTCATGGACGCGGTTTTTTACACCATCATCGTCTCGCTCATCGGGGCCAAGCTCATCCTGCTCGTCTCGAACCTTTCCTACTACGTGAGCTATCCAAGGGAACTGTTCAGCTTGGCCCGCTCGGGCGGCGTCTTCCAGGGAGGTCTGACGTTCGGGGTCATCTTCGCCCTCTGGTATTTCCGCAGGAAAAAGATCCCCACCTGGAAGGCTGCCGACGTCATCACCCCGGCCCTCGCCCTGGGCCATGCCTTCGGCCGCATCGGCTGTCTCGCAGCGGGCTGCTGCTACGGGAGCGCCTGCGAGCTCCCCTGGGGCGCGACGTACACCAATGAATATGCCCATGAGCTGACCGGGATCCCGCTCCACGTCGCGCTTCATCCCGTGCAGGTCTACGAGGCGATCCTCAACGCCCTGAATTTTCTGTTCCTTTTCCTGGTCCTGAAGAAAAAGGCTTTCGACGGCCAGGTCTTCGCCCTCTACATCGCGGCCTATTCCGTCATCCGTTTCGTGACGGAATATTTTCGGGGCGACCATCCGGACAAGGCCTTTCTCGTCCAGGGCTCCACGCCCTTGGCCAGCATTTCCTATCCCCAGGTCTGGTGTGTCCTGGGCCTGGCCGGAGGGGCGCTGTTCTACATGGTGATGAAGAAACGCCAACGTGCTTAAGAAAAGGTTCACGGTCCCCCCGGGTCCCGGATCCGGCTCCCGTCTGGATGTCTGGCTCGCAGGGCAAGTCCCCGGATTGAGCCGGGCGGCGGCCCGCAAGCTCATAGACGACGGCCGGGTCCTGATCAACGGAAAGGCCGGGAAGGCGAGCGTCCGGCTCAAGGAAGGGGACAAAGTCGAGGCCAAGCTCGAGTCCGAGAAGGTTGCCGCCGAAGGGCCCGGCCCCCAGGAGATTCCGCTGGACGTCTTTTTTGCTGACGAGGACGTGATCGTCCTCGACAAACCCTCGGGTTTGGTCGTCCACCCTGGGGCTGGGAACGAGGAAGGGACGCTCGCGAACGCACTCGTCGCCATGTTTCCGGAATTGATAGAAGTGGGGCCCAGGGAGAGGCCGGGCATCGTCCATCGGCTCGATAAAGGGACCTCGGGCGTGATGGTCGCCGCCCGCTCCCCGAGGGCATACGCGTCGCTTGTCGCCCAATTCAAGCGGCACGATGTCATGAAGACCTATATCGGCCTCGTCTACGGCCGGGTTGCCTCGGCCGAGGGGCATATCGACTGGCCCATCGGCCGGCATGCCACGAAGAGGAAGAAGATCTCTACGCATTCGAAGCACCTCCGGCAGGCGGAGACTTTCTTTACCGTCCTTGAAGCCCTTCCGTGCGCGACCCTCCTCGAGGTCAGGCCCCTCACCGGGAGGACCCACCAGATCCGGGTCCACCTGGCGGCGGCGGGCCACCCGATCGTCGGGGACGCCCTGTACGGGCGGAAGAAAGAGGCGAAGAAGTATCCCCGGATTTTCCTGCACGCGCGGTTCCTCTCCTTCCTTCATCCCGGAACAGGGGAGCGGGTCGAGTTCGCGGCGCCTCTGCCGGCGGAGCTCGAGGCGATCCTTGAGGCCGAACGGCGCCGGCCAGCATTTAGGACTTGAGGAATATCCCGAAATTCATTATCATATCTTCTTTTTCTCCAAGAGACCCGGATTCTTGGCGGATAGCGACACTAGACCCATGGAGGCTTGCCGATGAAAGATTACGCGGCGGACAGGATCAGGAACATCGCCCTCGTCGGGCACGGCTCGTCGGGGAAGACCTCTCTGACCTCGGCCATCCTTTTCAACGGCGGCGTGACCTCGCGGTTGACGAAGGTGGACAAGGGGAACACCGTCACGGACTTCGAGCCCGAGGAGATCGAACGAAAGATCTCGATCAGCTCGGCCGCCTGCTCGGTCGAGCACAAAGATCATAAGATCAACATCCTGGACACCCCGGGATACAGCAATTTCCTCTGGGACACCCGGGCCGCCCTCCGGGCCGTGGACGCGGCCGCCGTCCTCGTCGACGCCGTTTACGGCGTCGAGGTCGGGACCGAGAAGGTCTGGGATATGATCGAGGAGACCGGTCTGCCCAGACTCGTCGTCATCGACAAAATGGACCGCGAAAACGCGAGCTTCGGCCGGGCCCTCGAGTCCGTCCGCCAGTTCTTCGGCCGCCAGGCCGTCCCCATCCAGATGCCGATGGGCGAGGAGAAGAACTTTGCCGGGATCATTGACCTCGTCGGCCTCAGGGCCTACGCCTACGAGAAAGACGAGAGCGGGAAGTTCGCCGAGCAGGATGTCCCCGCGAACCTGAAGGACGAGGCTGTCCGGAGGGCCAAGGAGCTCGTCGAAATGATCGCCGAAAGCGACGAAAAGCTCATGGAGAAGTACCTCGAAAAGGGCGAGCTGAGCCCCGAAGAGGTCCGCGAGGGCCTCAAGAGGGCCATCCACGGACGCCAGCTCTTCCCCGTCTTTGCTGCTTCGGGCCTGCTCAACATAGGGGCCCAGGTTCTCCTTGACGGCGTCGTGGCCTACATGCCGTCTCCGGTCGAACGGGGCGAGGCGGAGGTCATGATTAACGGGAAGGAGGGGCGGCTTAAACCGGCCCCGGACGCTCCGTTCGCGGCACTCGTTTTCAAGACGATCTCCGACCCATACACCGGACGCATCTCCCTGATGAGGGTCCTATCGGGGACGGTAAACCCCGACGCGACGGTCACGAACACGACCCGCGACACCGATGAGAAGCTCGGCGGCCTCTTTTTCCCTCAGGGAAAGGAGCAGGTCCCGGCCGGGCAGGGCAAGGCCGGCGACATCGTCGCTACGGCCAAGTTGAAGGTGACGGCCACCGGCGACACGCTGTGTGCCAAGGGCGCTGGGATCGTCGTTCCGACCATCAAGTTCCCCGAGCCCTCGATTTCCTTCGCCATCGAGCCCAAGACCCGGGCCGACGAGGACAAAATCTCCCAGGCCTCACATCGGATCACCGACGAGGACCCCACCGTGCGTTTCGAGCGCGACCCCGACACCAGCCAGCTCCTCATCTCAGGGAACGGCGAGCTCCACGTCCGCATCATCACGGAAAAGTTGAAGAAGCGCTTCAACGTCGACGTCGACCTCAAGCCGCCCAAGATCTCCTACAAGGAGACCATCAAGGGCCGGGCGGACGTCAATGGTCGCCACAAGAAGCAGACGGGCGGCCGCGGCCAATTCGGCGACGTCTGGATCAAGATGGAGCCCCTGCCCCGCGGCAAGGACTTCGAGTTCGAGGACAAGATCTTCGGCGGGTCCATCCCCCGGTACTTCATCCCCTCGGTCGAGAAGGGTATGCTGGATTCCCGGAAGAAGGGCGTCCTGGCAGGCTACCCCGTCGTCGATTTTAAGGTCATCCTCTACGACGGGTCCTACCACGACGTCGACTCGTCGGACATCGCGTTTAAGATCGCCGCGGCCAAGGCTTTCAAGAAGGCCATGAAGGAAGCCAAGCCGACCATCCTCGAGCCGGTGATGAACGTCGAGGTCTATACGCCCGAAGCTTATATGGGCGACATCATGGGCAATCTCAACGGCCGCCGGGGCAAGGTCCAGGGCATGGAGCAGAAGGGGACGATGCGCGTCCTCAAAGCGGTTGTCCCGATGTCGGAGATGCTCGATTTCGAGCCCAATCTGACCTCGATCACGGGTGGCCGTGGCTCGTTCATGATGGAGTTCTCGCATTACGAGGAAGCCCCCAGCCACATCCAGCAGAAGATCATCGCCGACGCCGTCAAGGAAGGCCGGGTCAGGCCGGAGGAAGAGGACTGAGACCAGCCAGCCGCCGTACGTCAGAATCATATGGAGTTTGACCGGGCCGGGCTATTGGACTACGATGGTCCGCTAATCCTGTTATCGGAGGCGCGTTCCCGATGGTCATCGTCCTGAAGACCGTACTTTCCCTGATGGCCTCCCTCTTCGGCCTCTATTTCCTCTCGGACGCTTTCGGGAACAGGCGATGCTTCTCCACCAAGCCGTGGGCGGGGTTCCTCGGGACCGGCTTCGTCACCAATTTCCTGGATACGTTGGGCATCGGGAGCTTCGCCCAGCAAACCGCCGTCTTCAAGTTATTCCGACTTGTCGACGATCGCATCATCCCCGGCACGATGAACGTCGGCAATACGCTCCCGACGGTCGCCGAGGCTCTCATCTTCATGTCGGCGGTCCCGGTCGAGCCCGTGACTCTGGTCGTCATGTCCCTGGCCGCCCCGGCCGGATCCGTCCTGGGCGCGGGCGTCGTGGCCCGGATGTCCCGCCGGAGGATCCAGCTCGGGATGGGCTTAGGACTGTTGGCGGTGGCCGTCACGATGCTCGGCGGCTTGCTCCGATGGTTCCCGATGGGCGGCGACGCGATCGGGCTCTCAGACTGGAAGCTCGCCCTGGCCGCCGTCCTGAGCTTCGCCTTCGGCGCCCTTCAGACCATCGGCGTCGGGTTCTATGCGCCGTGCATGGCCATCGTCTATGCGCTGGGGATGCACCCGCGGACGGCGTTCCCGATCATGATGACCGCGACGGCCATGCTGATGGCCGCGGGGAGCGCCCGGTTCGTCAAGGAAAGGGCCTACGACAGAAAGGCCGCCCTCTGCCTGACCTTGGCCGGGGTTCTGGGGGTCTTCCTTGCGGCCTGGGTCGTGCGGTCCCTCCCGTTGGCCCTCATAAAATGGGTGGTCATCGTCGCCGTGCTTTACACGTCGGGCTGGATGTTCCTGTCGGCCCGGAGCGCCGGCGGGCCCGAAACCGCGCCCAGCCGTCAAATCCCCCCAACCCCCCTTTAGAATTATAAAAGGGGGAATTCTGCGGAGCCTCATCAGCACAACATAGGCAAGGGAGGAGTCCCGGGGAACCGTGTCGGAACAACCCAGGCGCAGTGATGCGTCTGGCAATGGCCTAGGCCGGGCACCTATCCCCGGTCCCTGCTTTTTCCTTGACGAAGATCAGCAGGATCGCGGAAACGAGCGTGAGTCCGAGCGAGAAATAGAACGGGGCGTAGGTCCCGAACGACTCCCAGAGAACCCCGGCGATGAGCGAGGCGGGAAGGGCGCAGAGGCCGATGATCATCTGGAAGCCGCCGAGACAGCTCGCCCGGAACGCGAGCGGGGAGAGCTCGCAGACCAGGGTCCTCTGGACAGGGTCGAGGGCGGCCTTGTGGACGCCGTAGAGGACGAAGACGAGGACGATGAGGACGTAGCTCCGGGCGACAAGAACGCCCAGGCAGACGGCCGCCCAGCACGCGTAGGCCATGAAAAGGATGGGCTTGCGGCCGATCCTGTCGGACAGTCGGCCAAACGGGATCGACAGGACGGAGGCCGAGAAGCTGTAGATGAGGTAGAGGACGGGGACGACGGCGACGGCGAAACCGAATTTCCGGGCATAAATGAGCAGGAACGAATATGTGAACGCCCCGAGGGCGAAGACGGCGTTCAGGGCGATGTAGAGTTTGAGGTTCGGTCTCACATCTTTTAGGGAGAGGCCCTTATAGACCCTGACCCCTTCGGCCTTCCGTTCCTTGACCGCCGTAAGGACGAGGAGGCTCGCGGCCAGCCCGGGGATGGCGGCCATGGCGAAGAGCGCCCGGTAGCCGAGGATGTTTACGAAGGTGATGCAGATGAGGACGCCGACGACTGCGCCGGCGTTGTCCATGG
Organism: uncultured Eubacteriales bacterium; assembly: GCA_964585685.1. GTDB lineage: Bacteria > Acidobacteriota > Aminicenantia > Aminicenantales > Saccharicenantaceae > JALHVH01. The sequence continues at coordinate 26,617 of CAZPEP010000060.1, forward strand.
CCCGCATGAGGCCGAAGTGGCCCCCCCGGTTGGCGTCTGTCGAGAGATCGGCGATGATGGCGTCGCGGGGGGCACTCCGGATCTTCCCCGCACGGTCCAGGACACGAAAGGGGATGAGGTGTTGCCAGACGGTCGAGATCGCATAGCCCAGACGGGAGATGCCGCCGCAGAGATAGCCGATCCAGATGAAGATCTTGCGTTTCCGGAGCCTGTCCGAGAAATATCCGGATAGAGCCTGGGATAGCGAGACGAGGGCCTCTCCCAGCCCGTCGAGGAAGCCCAGGGCGGCCATGTTGGCCTTGAGAACTTGGGTCACGAATAGCGGCCAGATGGGGTAGATGATGTCCGAGCCCATGTCGTTGAGGAACGATGCGAGGGCGAACGTCCGGACCGTCTTCCGGGTCTTGCGTTCGGCGTTTTCCATGAGTTTCAATTATAGCGGAACGAATCCCCGTTTGACAGGGTTTCGCGCCGGGGGATATGATACCCGGGACTCAAACAAAGAGGTTGAAAGATCATGTCCGAGAACAAGGCTCCCCTCAAGCGGATTGCCGGTATCGCCCTGCCGCTCGCGTTCTTCGTCCTGACCGCGTCGGCGCGACCTCAGGTGCCCGCGACGCCCGGCGAGGCCGCCGGTTACAAGGCCTATACCCAGAACGAGGATATCGCCCTGTTCCTGAGCCTGGCGGACGCCGCCTCGGCGGAGCTCGCCGTCCGCGTCGTTGGGCGCACGAAGGACGTGGACGGCTACGCCGGCCGCGATATTTTTCTCTGCATCCTGACCGGGAATGGGGCGGCGGAGGTCGCGGCGCTCGACCGGTCCAAGCCTACGCTCCTCCTGACGGCCTCTCAGCACGGCAACGAGCAATCGGCCAAGGAGGCGGCCCTCCGGTTCACCCGGGACCTTGCGTTCGGGGACCTCAAGCCGCTCCTCAAGGAGATGAACGTTCTCGTCGTCCCCCAGTCGAATCCATACGGCAACTTCTTTGATGTCCGGGAGAACGAAATCGGGCTCGACCTCAACCGGGACCACGTCAAGCTCGAGTCCGAGAGCGTCCGGGCCCTCCACCGTGTCTATAGGGAGTGGACGCCCGAGGTCACGATAGACGTCCACGAGAAGGGCGACGACTATTACCGGGTCTCGATCGGCTGTGTCTCGAACGCCAACATCGCCTCGGCCTTACAGGAGTTCTCGCGGAACGTCCTGCTGACCGAAGTCGCCAGCCTCCTCGCGGCGAAGCGCGTGGCGTTCCATGAATACCTCGTTACGGAAGACCTGGGCGTGGACACTTCGAGCGGGGCGAAGGGGCTAGAGCGCGCGGACCGCGGGCCGGTCGAGAAGATGAAGCGCTATAGCACGACCGACCTCAACGACGGGCGGAACGGCCCGGGCATCTACGAGAATCTGTCCTTCATCCAGGAAGGGGCGTCCCGGCACGACATCGAGACTCTCGAGGCGAGGACCGGATGGCAGCACATCGGGATCCGGGCGTTCGCGTCCTCGGTCGCGGCCCACGCGGGGGAGGTCCTGAAGATGGTCGATGGCGCCCGCGACAGGCTCCTCGAGAGGGCCGCGTCCCGCGCCGATTCGGATCCCATCCATCTGCGGATGGATTACGTCCGGGACCCGAAGGTCCCCGAGCTCGTCATCAAGAAGTTCGCACAGGCGGAGGCCGAGGTCCTCGGGGTCCTCAAGACCGACAAGAAGGCGGGGGATGAGGTCCTCGAAGCGGACCTCGCGCCGGCCGGAGCGCCCACGGGCCGCAAGGTGGTGACCGAGGTCGTCAAGCATTGGTTCCCGAACGTGATGCCGACGCTGAGCGTCCCGCGACCCGTCGGGTATATTGTTCCCGCTGCCCGGGCGGACGTCGTAAGAACGCTCCTCGACCACGGCGTCGCCGTCGAGGTGTTCGCGAAGGACGCGCCCGTCGACGTCGCGGCCTACGAGTTCATGGAGTTCGTTCCCGCCAAAGAGGATTACCTCCCTCCCGAGACCATCGAGGTCGCCAAGAAGGCGACGACGACGATCGTCCGGAAGGGCGACCTATACATCGAGTGCGCCCAGGCCGCGGCCAATCTCATCCCGAGCCTGCTCGAGCCCCAATCGGCTTACGGCCTCATCCGGTACTTAAAGTACGGCCTGGTACCCGATAAGGGAGGGCTCTTCGCCATCTATCGAATTGAAAAAAAACAGGATATCCCTGTAGTTCCCTACCGGCCCTGGTGACGGAAGGCCTTATCCCAAGGCGAGATTCAGGGTCGCGCCGATCTCGGCCGGGCTGACGGCCACGTGGACTCCGGCCTTCCGGAGGGCATCCATTTTCTCCGCCGCCGTGCCCTTGCCGCCGGCGATGATGGCTCCCGCGTGGCCCATCCGGCGCCCCGGAGGCGCGGTCTGCCCGGCGATGAAGCCCACCACGGGCTTCGGGTAGCCGCGGCCGATCAGGGCCGCCGCCTCTTCCTCTGCCGTCCCGCCGATCTCGCCGATGAGGATGACCGCCTCGGTTTCCGGGTCCTTCCCGAAGAGCTCGAGGAAGTCGAGGAACTTCAGGCCGACGATGGGATCCCCGCCCTGGCCGACGGCCGTGGATTGGCCGTAGCCGAGCCCGGTCACCTGCTGGATGGCCTCGTATGTCAGCGTCCCGGAACGGGAGATGATCCCGACAGACCCGGGCCTGCAGATGTGGCCGGGCATGATGCCGATCTTGCATTTGCCGGGCGAGATGATACCCGGCGTGTTGGGTCCGATGAGGGCCGCCGGGTGGTTCCTGAGGAACGCCTTGACCTTGATCATATCGAAGGTCGGGATGCCTTCGGTGATGCAGACGATGACGCCGATCCCCGAGTCGGCCGCCTCCATGACCGCGTCGGCGGCGCCGAACGGGGGAACGAAAAGGACCGAGGCATTCGCGCCCTCGGCGGCGACGGCCTCCGCGACCGTATTGAAGACGGGCACCCCCAGATGCTTCGTGCCGCCCTTTCCGGGGGTGACCCCGGCGACGATCTTCGTGCCGTATTCCAGCATGCGCTCCGCGTGAAACGTGCCTTCCGCTCCCGTGATCCCCTGGACCGCGACCCGCGTGTGTTCGTTGACGAGGATGCTCATGGCTTAGCGCGCTCCCTTGACCAGCTCGACGACCTTCGCCGCGGCCGTCCTCATATCCGGGGCGAACGTGAAGGACAGCCCGGACTCCTCGAGGATCTTCCGCCCGAGCTCGACGTTGGTCCCTTCGAGCCGGACGACGACCGGGACCTTGAGGCCGATCTCGCGGGCGGCCCTGACGATGCCGCTGGCGACCATGTCGCAGCGGACGATGCCGCCGAAGATGTTGACCAGGGCCGCCTTGACGTCCCGGTCCGAGACGAGGATCTTGAAGGCGTTGGTCACGGCCTTCTCCGAGACGCCACCGCCGACGTCCAGGAAGTTGGCCGGCGCGCCGCCCGCGTACTTGATGATGTCCATCGTGGCCATGGCCAATCCGGCCCCGTTGACCATACAGCCGACGTCGCCGTCGAGCTTGATGTAGTTGAGGTTAGACTTCGACGCTTCGACCTCGAGGGCCGACTCCTCGTCCAGGTCCCGCATCGCCGCGATGTCGGCGTGGCGGGGGAGGGCGTTGTCATCGAAGTTCATCTTGGCGTCGAGGGCCAAGACGTCGTCGCCGCCATCGGCGGCGACGATGACGACGAGAGGGTTGATCTCCGCCAGCGAGGCGTCCGAGGCCTCGAAGGCCCGGAACAGCGAGAGCAGGAACCGGGTCGCCAGCTTGTGGGTTTCGCCCGCGAGGCCCAGCTTGAAGGCGAGCCTCTTCGCTTGGAATACGGCGAGCCCGACGGCCGGGTCGACGTATTCCTTGAAGATGAGCTCGGGATTCTCGGCGGCGACCTTCTCGATCTCGACACCGCCCTCCGTCGAGGCCATGATCACGGCCGCCTCGCGGGCCCGGTCGATGACGATCCCGACGTAGAGCTCGCGACGGATGTCCAGAGCCTCTTCGACAAGGACCTTGTGGATGGTCTTGCCTTCGGGGCCGGTCTGGTGCGTGATGAGCGTCATCCCGAGCATCCGACGGGCGATCTCGGCGGCCTCCTTGGGGTCCGCCGCGACCTTGACCCCGCCGCCTTTGCCCCGGCCGCCGGCATGGATCTGGGCTTTGACGACGACCCGGGGCCCGATCCGCTCGGCGATCTCCCGGGCGTGTTCGGGCGTATCGGCAACTTCTCCCCTAGGGACCGGGACTCCGTAACGGGCGAGGATGCCCTTTGCCTGGAACTCGTGGATCTTCATCGCTGCACCTCGGCCTCTCGGTATCGGCGCCGCCCTTCCTCGTAAAGATCGCCGCCGTAGATGTCATCGATGACGATGCAGGGGAAATCCCTCACCCGCATTGTCCGGAGAGATTCGGGCCCGAGTTCGGGCCAGGCGACGACCTCGGCGCTCTCGATGCGTTCCGAGAGGAGGGCGCCGGTGCCGCCGACAGCTGCCAGATAGACGGCTCCCAGCTCGAGCATCGCTTTGCGGACCTCGGGGCCCCGCTGACCCTTGCCGATGGTAGCCTTAAGGCCACGGGCGAGGAGCGCCGGCGTATACGTGTCCATCCGGTAGCTCGAGGTCGGTCCGGCCGAGCCGACGGCCCGGCCCGGGCGGGCCGGGGTAGGCCCGACGTAATAAATGGTCTGCCCCCTCAGGGAGACGGGGAGCTCCCGGCCGTCCCGGATAAGCTCAGCAAGCCTTCGATGCGCCTCGTCCCTGGCTGCGAGCAGGGAACCGGTGACGAGGACCCTATCGCCGGCCTTGAGGAGGGCGACGGCGCCGTCTGTGAGCGGAGTAATGATCCTGTGTTCTGCCAAGGCAGCGATATCTCGAAAGCGTCACGTATCTTCCGGTGTCTCTACGACCCTATACCCTGCATTCCTGGACGGTCTTTGTCACCGAGGCGACGGTCTTTTGGAGCAGGGCGTTTTCCTCGGCTGTCAGCTTGATCTCGTAAATCCGCTCGATCCCGCTGGAGCCGATCATACAGGGGACCCCCAGGAAGAGGCCGTTGACGCCGTATTCGCCCTCGCAGAGGGCGGCGCACGGAAGGATGCGCCGCTTGTCCTTGAGGTAGGACTCAGCCATGACGATGGCGCTCCAAGCCGGGCTGAAGAACGCCGAGCCCTTGCCGAAGAGCTTGACGATCTCGGTGCCGGCCTCGCGGGTTCGGGTGACGAGCCGGTCGATCTGTTCCTTTGTGGCGATCTCGTCGAGCGGCACGCCGCCGACCGTGGTCAGACGGGGCAGGGGGACCATGTCGGGCCCGTGGCCGCCCATTACCGTTCCGGCGACGTCCGCGACGGACACGCCGAGCTCCAAGGCGATGAAGGCCCGCCAGCGGGCCGTGTCCAGCGTCCCGGCCATGCCGATGACCTGGTTCTTGGGGAAGCCGGTGATCTTGTGGAAGACGTAGACCATCGCGTCGAGAGGGTTTGTGACGATGATGCAGAAGGCCTTGGGGGCGTACTGCTTGACCCCGTTGGCCACGTCCGTGATGATCTTGATGTTGACGGCCAGGAGGTCCTCCCGGGTCATGCCCGCTTCGCGCGGCTTCCCGGCGGTGACGATAACGACGTCGGCGCCCTCGATGTCCTTATAGTTGGAGGTGCCGCTGATCTCGGCGTCGTAGTTGCCGTGGGGGGCCATCTCCATCAGGTCGAGGGCCTTGCCCTTACAGACGTTCTCGTACGGGGGCACGTCCAGGATAACGACGTCCCCGAGCTCCTTCTGGGCGGTGAGCATGGCCAGTATCTGGCCGATCTGTCCGCCTCCGATGAGGGCGATCTTCTTTCTCATGCGCGTGTCTCCTTGTTCTTTCGGCGATGCCTCAGCCCTTGAGGTACCCTTCCCAGGTCTCCTTGAGCTTCGGGCTGACGATCCAATCCATGAGGTAGTTCGTGAAATCCGTGCTCGTGGCTCCGGTCGGCCGGCCGGTGATGACCAGCTTCTTCTCGTACTGGCCGGTGATGTCGAGGGCCATCTCGAGTTTCCGGGCCTCTTCGGGGTGCCCGATATGGGCGATGAGCATGGCGGCCGCCCGAATCATGCTGCACGGGTCGGCGTACTGGGCGCGGCCCTCGGTGACCATCCGGGGCGCCGAGCCGTGGATGGCCTCGAACATAGCATACTGTTTGCCGATGTTGGCGCTCCCGGCCGTGCCCACGCCGCCCTGGAACTCGGCGGCCTCATCCGTCAGGATGTCTCCGTAGAGGTTAGGCAGGACCATGACCTGGAAGTCCCGGCGGCGCTTCTCGTCGACGAGCTTGGCCGTCATGATGTCAATGTACCAGTCGTCGGCTTGGATGCCGGGGTATTCCTTGGCGATGCGGTAGAAATTCTCGAGGAACCGTCCGTCGGTCGTCTTGACGACATTGGCCTTGGTGACGCAGGTGACCTTCGTCCGGCCGTTGGACTTGGCGTGTTCGAAGGCCAGCCGGCAGATCCGGTCGGAGCCGGGCCCGGTGATGAGTTTAAAGTCGATGGAAATGTCGGCATCGACGTCGATGCCGTAGGGGCCGAGAGCGTAGAGGTCCTCCGTATTCTCGCGGAAGAATATCCAGTCGATGCCCTGTTTGGGGACGCGGACGGGCCGGACGTTGGCGAAGAGGTCGAGCTCCTTCCGAACGGCTACGTTGCAGCTCTCGATGTTCGGCCAGAGATCGCCCTTCCGCGGGGTCGTCGTTGGGCCCTTGAGGGTGACATGATACTTCCTGATCTCGGCCAGGACGTCGTCCGGGATGGCCTTCATGTGGGCGGCCCTGTTCTCGATGGTCAGCCCCTCGATGTCGCGGATCTCGACCTTGCCTTCCTTGATCTGGTCCTTGAGCAGGAACTCGAGGACGCGCTTGGATTCGGCGGCGATGAACGGCCCGATGCCGTCGCCGGCGAGGATCCCGATCCGGATCGGCTTGATCTTCGCGTAGTCGATCCAATCCGGCATGGATTTGATCTTTTCCATGCGTTTCATCTGAATCTCGAGGAGCTTGCCGAAATGCTCCTTCGCCCGTTCGATGGCGACGTTATCCATGCAATATCCTCCCTCTGTTGAAATAACCGACAACGGAGCTTGAATTCTACTATGAAAGAAGGGTAGAAAGCAACCCCGAAGGGCGGGGGGGTGGAAAATAGGTTTTGACAAAATGGGGCGAAGAATCTATACAGGGGAGAGCGTCAGGAGGACGCGAGCCCCGATCAATGAGATAGGATGGAGGCCGGACATGCTCGAGGAATATCTTCGACAGGGAAAGGAACGAGGGGAGCTTGGGATCCCGTCATTGCCACTAAGTCCCGTTGAGGCGGAGGAGGTCTGCCGCTCTCTCGAGAGGCGGGATGACGGCGGGGGGAAGGCTTTTCTCGCCCTTCTCAGGGACAGGGTCTCCCCCGGCGTCGACCCGGCGGCGAAGGTCAAGGCCGAATGGCTCGCCCGGGTCGCGTCCGGAGAGGTCACTCCTCCGGCCGTATCCCGGAAAGACGCGGTCTTCATGCTCGGGACCATGCTCGGCGGATATAACGTCGCGCCTCTCGTCGCCCTCCTCGGGGACCGGGAGTTGGGAGGAGCCGCGGCCGAGGCCCTGAAGCAGACCATCCTCGTCTACGGGGCTTTCGATGAGATCGTCAAGGTATCGGCCGTCGACCCGAATGCCCGGACGGTCCTCGAGTCTTGGGCCGCCGGCGAATGGTTCCTGTCCAGACCGGCTTTTCCCGAGAAACTGACCCTTAAGGTCTTCAAGGTGGACGGCGAGATCAACACGGACGATTTTTCCCCGGCCAAGCACGCCGCCACCCGCCCCGACATTCCCCTGCATGCCCTAACCATGGGGGAAACCCGTTTTCCCGGCGGGATCGCGACCATCCGGGAGTTCCGGGCGGCGGGCCATCGGGTCGCTTTTGCGGGCGACGTCGTCGGGACGGGGTCCTCGCGGAAATCCGCCTGTAATTCCGTAATGTGGCACATCGGCGAGGATATCCCGTTCGTCCCGAACAAGAGGAGGGGTGGCGTCGTTCTGGGTGGGCTCATCGCCCCCATCTTCTTCAACACGGTCGAGGATTCAGGCGGCCTGCCCATCCAGAAAGTGGATCTTGCGGGCGTGAAGACCGGTGACACCGTGATCCTCGACCTGCGGGCCGGAGAGATGCGCTCCCCGTCGGGCGCCGTTCTCTCAAAGATCGAGCTCGCGCCCGAGACCATCCGTGACGAATTCAGGGCCGGCGGCCGGCTGAATCTCATCATCGGGCGTCAGCTGACAGAAAGGGCCCGAAAGGCGCTCGGGCTGGACGTGTCCGATATTTTCGCCAGGGTCGAGAGCCCGGCGCCGAAGCCCGGCCAGGGCTATTCCCAAGCCCAGAAAATCGTGGGATGGGCCTGCGGCGTGCCCGGCGTTCTCCCCGGCGCGGCCTGTGAGCCGAAGATGACCACGGTCGGATCCCAGGACACCACGGGGCCGATGACCGCCGACGAGCTCAAGGAACTGGCGTGCCTCGAGTTCCAGGCCGATCTCTTCATGCAGTCGTTCTGCCATACGGCCGCCTATCCGAAGGCTGCGGACGTCCGGATGCACAAGAGCTTGCCCGCGTTCATGATCGAGCGCAAGGGCGTGGCTCTCAAGCCGGGCGACGGCGTCATCCACTCCTGGTTGAACCGCCTGCTCCTGCCGGACACCTGCGGCACGGGCGGAGATTCGCACACACGGTTCCCCGTCGGGCTGAGCTTTCCCGCGGGCTCCGGCCTTGTGGCCTTCGCGGGGGCGCTGGGATTCATGCCCCTAGATATGCCTGAGTCGGTCCTCGTCCGTTTCTCGGGGAAACTCAGTCCGGGCGTCACCCTGCGCGACGCGGTCAACGCCATCCCCCTCGCTGCCATCCGGAACGGCCTGCTGACGGTCGCCAAGAAGGGCAAGAAGAACGTATTTAACGGCCGTATCCTGGAGATGGAGGGCCTGGAGGGCCTGACCGTCGAACAGGCCTACGAGCTAACCGACGCGTCAGCGGAACGGAGCGCGGCCGGGAGCGTCATCGCCCTCGACCCGGAGAAGGTCGCCGCCTTCCTCAGGAGCAACATCGCCCTGATGAGCCGCATGATCGCGGAGGGCTACCAAGACGCGGGGACGCTGGAGAGGCGTATCCGGGCCGCCGAAGAGTGGCTATTGAATCCCATCCTCCTCAAGAGGGATGCCGGCGCCGGGTACGCCGCGGTCCTCGAGGTCGATCTGGACGCGATCACGGAGCCCATCTTGGCTTGTCCAAACGACCCGGACGATGTCAGGCCGCTCTCGGAGGTCGCCGGGGACCGGATCGACGATGTCTTCATCGGCTCGTGCATGACAAACATCGGTCACTTCAGGGCGGCCGCTCGGGTCTTCGACAAGGCCGGCCCCCTCGGCCCCCGGGTCTGGATGACGCCGCCGACGAAGATGGACGCGGCGCAGCTTATGCGGGAAGGTCTTTATTCCGTTTACTCCCAGGCCGGCGTCCGGATGGAAATCCCCGGGTGCTCGCTCTGCATGGGGAATCAGGCTAGGGTCAGGCCGGGGTCGACGCTTATATCGACCTCCACCCGGAACTTCGACGACCGGATGGGGGATGGCGCCCGAGTCTATCTGGGCTCAGCCGAGCTGGCTGCTGTCGCGGCGCTCAAGGGCCGCTTGCCCTCGGCCGAGGAATATTTTGGAGTCATGACGGACAAGGTCCTGCCCTTCGCCGCCGACATCTATCGGTATCTCGAATTCGACAAGATCAAGGACTTCACCCTGGCCTACCCGTGAACCCGGGACGGACGACCCGTTCTCCAAGACTGACGACCGACGACTGAAGATTAAGGAGGCACCATGCTCGATATGAAAGGACGCAAGGTCCTTATCACTGGGGGCTCACGCGGCATCGGAAGGGCGACGGCGCTCTTATTCGCCCGGGCCGGGGCGGATGTGGCCATCAGCTACCAGAGGAACGAAGCCGCCGCAGCGGACGTCCGGGCCGAGGTGGAGAAGCTCGGGCGTCAATGCCTCGTCCACCGGGCTGAGGTTGCTTCGAAAAATGAGGTGGACGAAATGGTGGACGGCATCCTGAGGGTCTGGGGCACGATCGACACGGTGGTCAACAACGTCGGCGTCTGGACGTATCTCGAGATGGGCGACATGGACGAGGCTGTTTACCGGGAGCTCATGGGCGCCAATCTCGACGGCGTCTTCTACGTCACGAACGCCGTCGTTCCCGCGATGAAAGCGCGGGGGAGGGGATGGATAGTCAACGTCGCGTCGACGGCCGCCGTTCGGGGCGAGGCGTTCCATTCCCACTATGCGGCCAGTAAGGGGGCGTTGATCGCGCTGACGAAATCCCTCGCCGTCGAGCTCGCCCCCCACGGCATCCGGGTCAACTGTGTGGCGCCGGGCTGGGTGGACACGGATATGTGCACCGGCGTGTTCTCCGAGCCGGGCTACCGCGAGAAGGTCCGGCAGTCGATCCCGCTCAAGAGAATCCCGCCCCCAGAGGACATCGCCGGCCCGATCCTCTTCATGGCCTCGAACCTGGCCGTCCATATCACCGGCGAGACCCTGAACGTCAACGGCGGTTCCGTCCTTTGCGGCGGATGAGCCGACTTGCCAAGACCGGCCGTTTCTGTTATCGTTCTGGACATATCGCCTTCGGTGAAGGCGTCGGGAAAAGCTCATCGCCGGAGGTGCGGCGGCGAAAAATAGCTTGACACGTATTTTTGCCTTGTGATAAGCAAAGGAAGTATAAATGGCTAAAAAGTTCTTCTCGGTCATCATTATTCCGCACTCGAAGACTAACACGAGGACCCTCGCGTTCTCCAAGAAGGCCGTGAAGACCCTGATCGTCGGGGCCGGCCTTGCCGTCCTCGTTCTCGGTGTCTTCCTGGCGGACTATTTTTCGATGACCTTCATCAGGGCTAAGTACCGGACTCTCGTCCGGGAGAACTCGGAGCAGAAGGAACGTATCGCCGAGACCGAGAACACTGTCAAGCGTCTCGAGGCAACGGTCGCGAACTACGAGGATTACGCCCGCAAGCTCAACATCCTGATGGGCCTCAAGTCGGCCGACGTCATCCCGGGCGAGCCCGGCATCGGCGGTGGCGACCCAGGCGAGGGCGGCGAACCCCAGTCCGTCCCGGCGAGCCTGTCCCCGAGCGCCATGCAGAACCTGGCCGTCAAAGCCGAGAGCTTGGAGAAGAACCTCGACTCGCTGGTCGGCATGCTCGAGAGTCAGGCGGCCCGACTGGCTTCGACCCCGACCATCTGGCCGACCCAGGGGTGGGTTTCTTCTCCCTTCGGCTACCGGATCGACCCGTTCACCGGGAGGCGGACCTTCCACCGGGGCATCGACATCGCGACGAACTTCGGGAACCCCATCGCCGCTGCGGCCGACGGCAGCGTGACCGAGGCCAAGTTCGATAAGTTCTTCGGCAGGACGGTGATCATCAGCCACGGGAACGGTGTGGTCACCCAGTACTGTCACCTCGAAAGATATGTCGTCAAGCCGGGCCAGAAGCTACGCCGCGGCGACGTCCTCGGCTACGTGGGCAAGACCGGGAAGGCCCTAGGTCCGCACCTCCACTACGAGGTCCGCATCAACGACACGGCCGTCAACCCCTACAATTACATCCTCGAAGAATAATCGCCTCGTTCGTTCCGTCCAACATTTTCGTCATTTTGGTCTTTGTCTTCGAAGGACTCAGGTCCTCTCGTCGTGATGGTCTGAGGTCTTCGCAAAGGGCTTTGCTCTCGGCTCCGGTCAAGATCGCCTTCGCCTCGCGTCCGCCTCGGCTCCTCGCTTTATGACTGTTGTAGGCCGGGACGAACGACGCTTAGGCGGGATCAAAGGTATTGCCGGGGCGGACGTTGCCGCCGAGGGCATAGGCATGGGCATCCATTTCGGCCTTGCCCTCGGGCTGCAGGCGCTCGATGCGGTACGCCGTTCCCTTGCTGCAGGCGACGTCCAACCCGCTTTTGCCGACGGCGATGATCACGCCCGGCTTCCGGTCCCCGACGTCCGCGTCTGACGGAAGCCCGCGCCGAACCTGGAGCCGGACGCCGCCGAGAAAGGTGAAGGCGCTGGGCCAGGGGTCGAACGCCCGCACTTTCCGGTCGATCGTTCTCGCGTCTGCGGTCCAGTCGATGAGGCCGTCCTCTTTGCGGAGCTTCGGGGCAAGGGTTGCTTCTGCATGGTTCTGGGGGACGCGCCGGGCGATGTCGATATCCGCAAGCGTCCGCGTGATAAGCATGGCGCCGATCTCGGCCAGCCGAGATTCGAGACCACGGGCGGTCTCCCGTGGTCCGATGTCGGTCGTTTCCATGGCCAGGACGTCGCCTTCGTCCATGCGCTCGTTGAGCTCGAAGATGGTGACTCCGGTCCTCATTTCCCCCCGGAGGATGGCCCAGGAGACTGGTGAGGCGCCGCGATATCGCGGCAGGAGCGAGAAATGGACGTTCAGGGAAAGGTATCGGGGGAGGTCGATGACCGGGCCGGGCATGATCTGGCCGTAGGCGACGACGACATTGACTTCGGGCTTGGCGGCCGTGAGTCTTTCGAGAAAGCCTTCGTCCTTTCGGACCCGGGCGGGCTGGACGACCGGCAGGCCCCTCTCGGTCGCGAATCGTTTCACCGGGCACGGCGTCATTCTCCGGCCGCGGCCCGCGGGCCGATCGGGCTGGGTGACGACGAGTTCGATGGAATGGCCCGCCTCGAGGAGCCGCCGGAGTGAGGGGAGGGCCGCTTCCGGGCTTCCGAAGAAGACGATCCTCATCGGGCGCCGTTCGCTTCCCGCTGTTTCCGGAGCTTCTTTTTTACGAGGGCGCGCTTGAGCGGGGACAGGCGATCGATGAAGAGCTTCCCGTCGAGGTGATCGATCTCGTGACAAAGGGCCCTGGCTAGCATGTCCTCTCCCTCGACGGACATCTCTCGGCCTTCGAGGTCCAGGCCCTTGACCCGGACCCGGTATGGCCGGGCGACCTTTTCGTTGACGTCGGGGACAGACAAGCAGCCTTCCTCGCAGACGACCTGACCTTCCTGGGCGACGATCTCTGGGTTGACGAGGATGATCAGGTTGTCGGGGTTCTCGCCGACCGACAGGTCGACGACGATCAGACGCCGGCTGACGTCGACCTGGGGGGCCGCTAGGCCGATCCCCGGGGCGGCATGCAGGGTCTCCACCATGTCCCGGGCCAGTCGGACGATGCCCTCGTCGATCGCCGTCACGGGGGAGGCCTTCCGGGCCAACGTCGGGTGGCCTATTTTCAGGATCTCGAGGATTGCCATGGGACACGCACCTGCGGTTCCATTTTAGACGAAGGTCTGGGCGAGTTCAAGAGAGGTTAGAGGTTAGAAAAATCGGTCAAAAGATCTTATTGAAATGCTTTGACGAGAACCTTCAACCTCAAACCTCTTTCTAGATGATCGCCGACGGCGGCGGCGGCTCGTCGGGCGCGCCGGCGTTCTTCAGGGGGACGGCGACGAGGTAGAATCCGATCAGGACGAGCACCGCAATCCCGAGGAGATAGCTCGGGTTCTTGAAGATCGTCGGGATGTCGAACCCGATGACATTCTGGAAGAACAGGAACTTCCAAAGGGCGCGGAGAAGCCCGGTCAGAGCCTCGCCGGCGATCAGCCCGGCCGCGAGCAGGATGCCGACGTTCTCCGTCCGCGCCTTCTGGGCAGGGTTGAGTTGGCGTTTGTCGGCGAACCTGGTGACGAGCCCCTTGATCATGCCGCCGCAGAAGATGGCGAACGTCGTCTCAAGGGGCAGGTACATGCCGACGGCGACGAGCATGGGCGAGCTGACCTTGACCAGGATCAGGGCGAAGCCCATCAGCATGCCGACGATGACCAGGGGCCAGGCCATCTCTCCGCCGACGATGCCCTTGGCCAGAGCGGCCATGAGGCCGGCCTGGGGCGCGGGCAGGTCCTTCCCCCCCAGCTTGAACGCGCCGATGAGGACCATCAGAGGGAAATAGAGGACCATCGAGGCGATGAGGACGCCGAATATGTTCCCGACCTGCATCTTCCAGGGAGTGCCGCCGAGGAGGTGCCCGACCTTAAGGTCCTGAAGCATCTCCCCTGCGACGGCCGAGGAGACGCAGACGACCGCGGCGACACCGAGGACAGCGGCGACGCCGCTTGGACCCGTCGTCCCGATCACGACCATGAGAAGGGCGGCAATGATGAGCGTCGAGAGGGTCAGCCCCGAGATCGGGTTGTTGGAGGAGCCGATCGTCCCGACCAGGTTGCCGGATACGGCGGCGAAGAAGAACCCCGCCACCGCCATGACGCCAGCGGCCAACAGGGCCGGCGGGAACGTCCCGGTGAACATCTTGTAGACGAAGATCATCATGACGAACACCGCCACGAGGCCGCCGAGGACGAGCTTGATGTTAAGGTCCTTTTCGAGACGGGACGCGCCCTCGACCTGGCCGGCCGCCTTCTTGACGTCGCCCATGGAGCGCTTGATGCCGGCGGCAAGGTTCTTCCGCATCTTGTAAAGCGTGTAGCCGGCGCCGACGAGCATGCCCCCGACGGCGATTGGCCGGATGATGAATTTCCAGACGTTGATGACCATGTCCGGCCAGGCGACCGCGGTCATGTCCGCGCCCGGCCCGTAGAACCGTTCGATGAGCTGCGGGCCGAGGAAGTACATGAGCAGGGGTGCGAAGAGCCCCCAGGCGAGAACTCCGCCGGCGAAGTTGAGCGACGCGAGACGCGGGCCGATGATGTAGCCGACGCCGAGGTACGCGGGATAGATGCCGGGGCCGGCTACGGCCACTGTGCCGCCGACGTCGAGCTTTGGGGACGCCGACTCGGCCCCCAAGCGGACGAAGCTCGAGCCCATCTTTCCGACCTTCAGGATGAACTCCTTGCTGGCCGCGAAAAGCTGGACGACGCCGAGGGCGTAGAGCAGGGACCCGAGGCCCATGGCCTGAAAGAGGAATTTGGCGCCCGCGCTGCCCTTTTGGCCGGCCTTGTGGATCTCGGCCGCCGCGCGGGACTCGGGGAAGGGAAGATCGGGGTCGGTGACCATGACGCGGCGGAGGAACGTGACGAACAGGATGCCGAGCAGGCCGCCGACGAACATCAGAAGCGTCGATTTGATGTAGGCGTCGAACGTGTTGAAATTCGTCCAGGCGCCGACCATAAGGAAAGCCGGGATGGTGAAGATGGCCCCAGCCGCCACGGACTCGCCGATCGAGCCCACGGTCCGAGCGATGTTTTCCTCGAGGATTGAACCCTTCATCAAACGGAGGACGGCCATGCCGATGACCGCGGCGGGGTAGGTTGCCGCGATGGTCATGCCGGCCCTCAGGCCGAGGTAGGCGTTCGCCGCTCCGAGGATGACGGTCATGAGGACGCCGAGGATGACCGCCCGCAGGGTAAACTCCCTCATTTCGGTCTTCTCGGGGACGTAGGGTTGATGGCTCATCGGGCTCTCCTTGCCGGTGGAATTACCTGAAGATAATGTATAAGGGAATTCCGGGGAGGAAGTCAAGCGGGATAGCAACGACGCGGGCCGAGCGGGTGGCTGTCGTCAACTTTTTGGGAGAACGTTGTTGCCGGAATCGATAAATTGTGCTAAATATGGATTTTATGAAAAGAAGGATACGCCGATGAGTCTAATGAGCTGGATGAAAAGTCGGTTTTTCTGCGACTTGGCCATCGACCTTGGGACGGCCAACACGTTGGTTTTCCTGAAGGGCAAGGGGATCATCGTCCAGGAGCCCTCCATCGTCGTCATCAATAGGGCGACGGGCAAGGTCGTGGCGGTGGGCGCCCGGGCCAAGGAGATGCTGGGCAAGACCCCCAACACCGTCATCGCCATCAAGCCGATGCGCGACGGCGTCATCGCTGATTTCGAGATCGCCGAGAAGATGCTCGATTTTTTCATCCGGCGGGCGATGAACAACCGGGGCTTCCTCCTCAGGCCAAGGATTGTCATCGGCATTCCGACCGGGATCACCCAGGTCGAGCGCCGGGCGGTTAAGGACGTTGCCATGAGGGCCAAGGCTTCTGAGGTCTACCTCATCGAGCAGCCGATGGCCGCTGCGATCGGCGCCGGCCTGCCCATCTCGGAGCCCACGGGGAACATGGTCGTCGACATCGGCGGCGGCACGACGGACATCGCTGTCATCTCGCTCGACGGCATCGTCTTCAACCACTCCATCCGCACGGCGGGCAACGAGATGGACGAGTCGATCATCCATTACCTCAAGAAGAAATATAACCTCCTGATCGGCGAGAGGACGGCTGAGCTGGTGAAGCTCCAGATCGGGTCCGCCTACCCGCTCGACGAGCCTCTGACGATGGAGATCAAGGGGCGGGACCTCCGCGAGGGAATCCCGAAGACGATCGTCGTGGACGACCAGGAGATCCGCGAGTCAATCGAGGAGGTCGTGGCCTCCATCGTCAATGCTATCCGGATTGCGCTAGAACGGACACCGCCCGAGCTCTCGGCCGACATCATCGACCGGGGCATCATCCTGACGGGCGGGGGCGCCCTTCTCAAGAACCTGGACAAGCGCATCCGGGAGGAGACCCAGCTCCCCGTCTTCATAACGGACGACCCCCTGACCGCGGTCGTCCTTGGGGCGGGCAAGATGCTGGACGATCTCGAGCTCCTGAAAAAGATCTCCCTCCTCTAGACCAGGATCCGAAGAGGGCCATGCCTCCGTTCTGGAAGGACAGGAAGAACATCATCGTCCTCGGCGTCCTGGTCTTTGCCCATCTCGTCCTCATTTCCGTACAGGTCCCGTTGGGCGGCGGACGGACACTCTTCGAAAGGGTCGTCTTCGCCGTCTTTGCGCCCGTCCAGAGGGGAGCGGCCGGGGTTGCGGCGGCCGTTTCCGGCTCCTGGAATGGGTATTTCCGGCTCCGCGGGGTCCGGGCCCAGAACCAGCGGCTCCTCAAAGAGATCTTCTTCGCCCGCCAGGAGAACTTCTTCCTCCGGGAACGCCTGCGCTTCCTCCAAGGCGAAGCGAAGATCCGGGAGAACCTGGCCGCTATCCGGAAGACCTTTGTCGCGGCCCGGGTCGTCGGCCTGGACGCGAGCGACCCGTTCAGGTCTCTCGTCATCAACCGGGGCGCCGCGGACGGGGTCCGGGCGAACATGGCCGTCTGCGACCGGAACGGCAACCTTGTCGGGAGGGTCGTAGAGCCCGTCTCCCTCCGGGAGGCGAAGGTTCAGCTCATCACGGATGCCGAGGCCGGCGTGAGCGTCGTCTCTGAGACGGACCGGATCGTCGGCGTCCTGTCCGGCGACGCCGGCGGAGGGTGCCGACTCCGCTACGTGACGAACACGACCCCCGGTGGGCAGGAAGGGGAGGACCTATTCACGACTGGGTTCGACAAACTATTTCCCCCTGGGATCCGGGTCGGCCGGATCACCTCCGTCATCATGAATCAATCACTGTTTAAGACGATCCGGGTCACCCCATTCTTCCGCTTCAACGACCTGGACCAGGTGGCGGTGATCACTGAACGGTTCGAGGAGCTGTTCTGAGATGCGGGGAATCCTGAAGGACATCCTGGCGGCCTCGGCGATCACCCTGGCGGCGTTCCTCCTCTACAGCCTGTCAGGACGGGCGTACCCTCCCCTCGTGCTCGTCTTCAACGCCTTCTCCATCGTCGTTATCCTTTTCGGCGTATGGAAGGGCGAGGTTTTCGGGGCCGTCCTCGGGACCGTCTGCGGGCTCCTCCAGGACTCGTTCTCGCTCGGCGTTTTCGGCGTCGCCGGGCTGTCCAAGACCCTCCTGGGCTACTTGGCGGGATTCGTCTCGAGGAAGATGCAGATCGGCCCTTCGTTCCGCACTTTCGTCTTCGTCTTCGCGTGCTCCGCCAGCGAGCTGGCCGTCTGGGCCTTCCTGTATGCTTTCGTCTTCTCTCGGAAGATGGCCTCCGGGAATGCGCTGATCCTCTTCCAGCCCCTGGCGACGGCCGTCCTCGGGAGCGCGCTGTTTGCGCTCGCCCGGAGGCTCAAGGCCCCCAAGTCGTAGGATTGCCGATGTTCAAGAGGGACAGGATCTACGAGGACCTTTCGCTCATCCTCCTGCGCGTCCGGATCGTCTTCATCGTCGCGGGCATCCTGTTGGCCCTGCTCCTTGTGTACTACTGGAAGGTTCAGGTCCTGGACTATCAGAAGTACTGGCGGATGTCCGAGGCCAACCGGCTCAGGGAACGGGCGCTCCCGGCGCCCCGCGGGGTCATCACGGACCGGAGTGGCCGGATCATCCTCGCCGACAACACCGCCGGCTTCAAGGTCTCGATCATCCGGGAGAACATCAAGGATTACGCGAAGACCTGTCGGGATGTCGCCCGCCTGTTGGGGATCTCCGAAGACGATCTCAGGGCCCGGATCGACAAGTACCGGGATACGGCCGCCTTCGAGCCTATTGTCGTCAAGGACGGCCTGACGACCGAAGAGGTCGCCCGAATCGAGGCCCGGAGGTCGGATTTTCCTGAGCTCGAAGTGGGGATCGAGCCCAGGCGATCGTACCCGTTCGGTTCGTCGACGGCCCACGTTCTCGGCTATCTTCAGGAGGCCTCCTTGGACGAGCTAAGGTCCGGGGCGGGCAGCGGACGGCGCATGGGGGAGATGATCGGAAGGACGGGCATCGAGCGGCAGTATGAGGAAACCCTGCGCGGGGAAGACGGCCGCTTGCTCGAGGTCGTCGATAGCCTCGGCAAGAGCCGCGGGGAGATGGCTAGGGAGGAGCCGAAGAGAGGCGAGAGCGTGCGCCTGACCCTGGATTATGACATCCAGAGGATGGCCGAGGAGGGCCTCGAGGGAAAGGAGGGCGCCGTCGTCGTCCTCGAGCCCGAGACCGGGGACATCCTGGCTCTGGCCAGCTATCCCAATTTCGAACCGGCCCGGTTCATCAACCGGTTCACTCCCGAGGAGTGGATGAGTCTCATCGGCGACCCGAACTTCCCCCTCGAGAACCGGGCTATCCGTGGGCTCTACTCGCCGGGCTCCATCTTCAAGATCGTCATGGCCCTGGCCAGCCTGGACGCCGGTTATGTGAACCCGGAAACGGCCTATTTCTGCAGCGGGGCCCAGGAGATCTACGGGGCGGTCCGATCGTGCTGGTTCAAGCCCGGGCACGGCTCGATGAACCTGACCAATGCCATCAAGAACTCGTGCAATATTTATTTCTACAACCTGGGCCAGAGGATGGGCATTGTGCCTATCGCCTCCTACGCCCGGATGCTGGGGTTCGGACGGAAGACGGGCATCGATATCCCGGGCGAGAAAGAGGGCCTCGTTCCCGATCCGGATTGGAAGAAAAAGACGACGGGGGCCGTCTGGTATCGCGGCGAAACCATCTCGGTCGCGATCGGCCAGGGCCCGCTCCTCGTCACGCCGCTCCAGATCGCGGGAATGACGGCTTGCGTTGCGAACAGAGGGATTCGCGCGGTCCCGCGCCTGGGAGTGGGAGGGGAGGGGGTCCTGGGGACCGCGGGAGAGCGGATCCCCTTGAAGACGGCGGCCTTCGAATCGGTCATTAGGGGGATGTGGATGTCCGTCAACGCCGGCGGGACGGGCCGAGGGGCGCAGGTCGAGGGGTTTGACGTCTGCGGAAAGACTGGATCCACACAGTGGATCAGCACGGAGCGGGCCGAAAAGCTCGCTCAGCAGGGCCGGGAGGTCCGAAAGACCCACTCTTGGTTCTCGGGCTTCGCCCCGATGTCGGACCCGAAGATCGTGGTCACGGTCCTTGTCGAGTTCGGCGGGTCCGGCGGGTCCGCGGCCGCCCCCCTCGCCGGCCGGATCTTCGATCTGTACAGGAAGAAATATGATCGATAGGCGCGTGTTCCGGGACATCGACTGGGTCCTCATCGGGCTCGCCCTCCTCAACGCCGCCATCGGCATAATCTTTATATACAGCTCGTCGCATTTTCTACCGGGGAACCACTCCGTGAGGCAGATCCTTTGGGTCCTGTTCAGCTTGGCCGTCCTATTCATCGTTCTCGCGGTGGACTACAAGGTCCTTATGACGTTTTCGCCGTATTTCTACTTGGCGTCGCTGGTCGTCCTCGTCGGAATGCTCCTCTTCGCGAGGCTGGTGGCCCATACCAAGAGCTGGATCACGCTCCCGTTCTTCCAGATCCAACCGTCGGAGGTGGTCAAGCTTGCCGTTATCCTCCTCCTGGCCCGCATCTTCTCGGAGTACAAGAAGAGCACGCTCTCCTCGAACGTCGCCGCCCCAGCCCTCCTTCTCGTCCTCGCGCCGGTTCTCCTCGTCGCCGCCCAGCCTGACTTGGGCACGGCGATGACTTTCTTTCCGATCCTCCTCGCGGCCTTCATCTTGGCCGGGCTGAAGAAGAGGACCGTCGCCTTACTGCTCGTCGCCTCCCTGGCCGCGGGTCTAGTCGGCTGGAATTTCGGGCTCCGGGACTATCAGAAGAGGCGGCTGACGACGCTGTTCAATCCCGGTCAGGATCCCAAGGGCGCCGGCTACCATATCCTCCAGTCCAAGATCGCCCTGGGCTCCGGTGGCCTCATGGGCAAGGGCTATGGCCTGGGTTCCCAGAGCCAGCTCAACTTCCTTCCGGAGAAGCAGACGGACTTCATCTTCGCCACCCTTGCCGAGGAGTTCGGGTTCCTCGGCTGCATGGCGGTGCTGCTGCTCTATTGCGCCGTCATCTTTACCTCCCTGCGTACAGCCTCAGTGGCGCACTCCCACTTCGGCCGCCTGACGGTAGCGGGGGTCACCTCGACCTTCGCCCTCTATGTGCTGATCAACGGG
>CAZPEP010000061.1:0-6051 GCA_964585685.1 uncultured Eubacteriales bacterium
TCGGCCTTGGCCGTGTCGAGGAGCTTGATATTCGAGATGGCGTCCCCGACACCCACGTTGACGATGATTTTCTCCAGGCGGGGGACGGCCATGACGTTGGCGATCTCGAGCTCCTTCTGGAGTTCCGGCAGGACCTCTTTCACGTACTTTTCATAAAGGCGACTCATCGGTTACCCCTCGTTACGACTTTTCCAGGCTCGAAGCGCACTTGGCGCAGACCCGGATCCTGGTCCCGTCCTCGAGCGTCTTCTTCCGGGACCTCACCCCCTGCTCGCAGTCGGGGCAGTAGAGCATCAGGTTGGAGACCTGGATGGGAGCCTCCTTGTCCATGATCCCGCCCTGAACGTTCTTGCTCCGGTCCGGACGGATGAACTCCTTGACGTAGTGGACCTTCTCGACGATCACCCGGTTGGTCTCGGGGAGGAGCATCAGGACCTTGCCCGTCTTCCCCTTGTCCTTTCCCTTCTTGACGATGACGACGTCGTTCTTCTTCAGGCGGATCTTATCCATCAGAGGACCTCCGGAGCCAGCGAAACGATCTTCATGAACTTCTTGTCCCGGAGCTCCCGGCCTACCGGGCCGAAGACGCGGGTCCCGACGGGCTCGTTGGCCTTGTCGATGATGACGGCCGCGTTGTCCTCGAAACGGATGTAGGAGCCGTCCTTACGGCGCAACTCCTTGCGCGTTCGGACGATGACGGCCCGGACGACCTTTCCCTTCGGGATCTTGCTTTCCGGGTCGGCCTCCTTGACCGAGGCCGAGATGACGTCGCCGACCGTGGCGACCCGGCCGACGCTTCCGCCCAGGGGAGTGATCGCTTGGATCCTCCGGGCGCCGGAGTTGTCGGCGACCTTGAGCATCGTCCTCATCTGGATCATCGGACGTCTCCGCTCGGGCCGGCGGCGGCCGCTCCGATGGAAGGCCGGACGATCTCCAGGACCCGCCACGTCTTCCTCTTGCTGATCGGACGGGTCTCGACGATGCGGACGACGTCACCGAGCTTGCAGGCCTCGTTCTCGTCGTGGACGAGGAAAGTCTTCCTCCTCCGAATCGTCTTCTTGTACAGCGGATGCCGGACCTGCCGCTCGACCAGGACCGTGACCGTCTTCGTCATCTTCTTGCCGACGACGGTGCCGAGCTTGGTTGTCTTGCGTTTTTGTTCGTTGGCGTCCATCTCTCTATTCCGTCCCTTTGCCCGGCCGGTTCAGAAGGGTCTGGATCCGGGCGATGTCTTTCCTGATGTTCTTGATCTTCAGGGGATTCTCCAGCTGTCCCAAGGATTTCTGGAAGCGGAGCTTGAACATCTGGTCCCGGAGCTCGGCCTCCTTGGCCTTGAGCTCGTCGGCCGTGAGTTCCTTGAGTTCGCTGATCTTCATCGGAGTTCCCTCGCTTCCCTGGATATGAAGCGCGTCTTGACCGGGAGCTTGTGGCCCGCCAGGCGCATGGCCTCGCGAGCGACATCCTCAGGGACGCCCTCCAACTCGAACAGAATCTTGCCGGGCTTGATGACGTCGACCCAGAACTCTGGGTCGCCCTTGCCTTTTCCCATCCGGACCTCCGTCGGCTTCTTGGTCACGGATTTCCAGGGGAACGTCCGGATCCAGAGTTTGCCGCGCCGCTTCATGTGGCGGCTGATCGTGATGCGGCCGGCCTCGATCTGCCGGGCCGTCAGCCAGCACGGCTCCAGGGCCTGGAGGCCGTACTCGCCGAACGACAGCGTCCCGCCCCGGTACGCCTTGCCGCGCATCCGGCCGCGCTGCAGCTTCCTGTACTTGACCTTGCTGGGCATAAGCATGACTAGATCTCCTCAACCTCCGCCATCTGGGACGTCATCTTCGGCTTTTCCACGTCGCCCCGGTAGATCCAGACCTTGATACCGATCTGGCCGTACGTGGTGAAGGCTTCGGTGAAGGCGTAGTCGATGTCCGCCCGGAGCGTCTGCAGGGGCAGTCGGCCCTTGAGATACCATTCCGAACGGGCGATCTCGACGCCGCCCAACCGGCCCGCACACATGACTTTGATGCCCTTGGCGCCCATTTTCATGGCAATGTCCAACGCCTTCCTCATGGCCCTTCGGTAGGCGATGCGCTTCTCGAGCTGGACCCCGATCCCTTCCCCGACGAGGAGAGCATCGAGCTCCGGCTTGTCGACCTCCCGGATGTCCACGTAGACGTCCTTCTTGGCGATCCTCTCGAGGAGGCCCTTCAGGTTCTCGATCTCCTTGCCGCCGCGGCCGATGACGATCCCGGGCCGTGCCGTGTGGATGATGATCCGGATTTTGGGCCCCACCCGCTCGATGTCGATCCCGGCGATACCGGCGTGGTAGTACTTCTCCTTGACGGCCTTCTTCATGGCCAGGTCCTCGTGGATAAGTCGCGCATATTCGGGTCCCTTGGAGAACCAGCGGGAGCTCCACTGCTTATTGAATCCCAGCCTGAAACCGAACGGATGCGTTTTCTGTCCCACGGTCTATCTCCCTTTTCTCTCTTCGAGCGAAATATGGACGTGGCTCGTCCGCTTCAGAAGACGATAAGCCCGGCCCATTGGCGCCGGGCGGATCCGCTTCATCATCGGCCCCCCGTCGATGTGGATCTCGGCGATGAACAGGTTGTCGACGTCGACCTCCTGGGACTTCTGCTGGGCGTTGGCGATCGCCGAGCGGAGGACCTTCTCGATGATCCCGCTGTTCTTCTTCTTGTTCGAGAAGCGGAGGATGGTCAGGGCCTCGCCGACGAAGCGGTCCCGGATGAGATCGGCCACCAGGCGGCCCTTCTGGGGGCTCATCCTCACGAAACGGGCCGCCGCATGGGCGATGATATTCTCGCTGTTCATGTTATTTCCCCACCTTGAGCTGCCGGGCCGTCTTGGACGTGTGCCCCTTGAAGGTCCGGGTCGGGGAGAACTCACCGAGCTTGTGGCCGACCATGTTCTCCGTAATGAAGACGGGGATGAACTTGCGCCCGTTGTGGACCCCGATCGTCAGGCCGACCATCTCGGGGATGACCGTCGAGCGGCGGGACCAAGTCTTGATGACCCTCCGCTTCTCGTCCTTGGCGTCCGGGGAGGCAATCTTCACCGCCAGCTTGGGATCTATGTAGGGACCTTTGCTCAACGATCTGCCCATGGTTATTTGCTCCTTCGTCTGACGATGAAGACCTGGGTCCTCTTGTTCCGCCGGGTCTTGTAGCCCTTCGTCGGAATCCCCTCCGGGCTGACAGGGTGGCGGCCGCCCTTGGACTTGCCCTCGCCGCCGCCGTGCGGATGGTCGACCGGGTTCATGGCCGTTCCGCGGACGTGGGGCTTCCTGCCCATCCAGCGGCTGCGCCCGGCCTTGCCGATGTCGATGTTCTGGTGGTCCAGGTTGCCGATCTGGCCGATCGTCGCCCGGCAGTCCATGTGGATGCGCCGGATCTCGGACGACGGCAGGCGGACCTGGGCGTATTCCCCTTCCTTGGACAGGATCTGGGCCCCGGTCCCGGCTGACTTGGCGATCTGGCCGCCCTTGTCCTTCTTCATTTCGATGTTGTGGATGATCGTGCCGAGGGGGATGAATCGCAGGGGCATGGCGTTGCCCGGGAGGATGTCGACCTGGGCGCCGGAGGAGACGATCTCCTGGCCGACCTTGAGGTTCAAGGGCGACAGGATGTAGCGGCGCTCGCCGTCCCGGTACCGGACGAGCGAGATGAAGGCCGAGCGGTTCGGGTCGTACTCGACGGTCTCGACGACGCCCGGGATGTCGATCTTGTCTCTCTTGAAGTCGATGATCCGGTAGAGCCTCTTGTGACCGCCCCCCCGGTTACGGATGGAGAGCCGGCCGCGGCTGTCCCGTCCTCCCGATTTCGACAGGGACTTCAGGAGGGGTTTGTGGGGGCGGTCGGCCGTCAGTTCCTCGAAGGTATTGCCGGTCCTGTGGCGCAGGCCCGCCGTGACTGGTCTGTAAGTCTTGATGCCCATGTTAGACCGCCTCGAAGTATTCGATCATTTTCTCGCCCTCTTTGAGCTTGACGAAGGCCTTCTTCCAGGCCTTGGTCTTGCCCGAGCTCCGCCCGACCCGGCGGACCTTGCCGGCCTTGTTCTGGGTCCGGACGGCCTCGACCTTAACCTTGAACAGCTGCTCGACAGCCTTCTTGATCTCGACCTTGTTGGCGTCCCTGGGGACCTCGAAACAGACCTCGTGGTTCCGTTCCTTGAGCCTGGTGCTCTTTTCGGTGATGACAGGCCTCACAATGATGGAATGACGGTCCTTCACTTCAATCTCTCCATGACCGATGTCAAGGCCTGTTCGCTGAAAACAAGCCATTTGTGGTTGAGGACGTCGTAGACGTTGAGCCTCATGGGGTCGACGGCCTTGACCTTCGGGATGTTCCTCAGGGCGAGGAACAGGTTCCGATTATCCGCCCCCTCCACGATCAGGGCCGAATCCAGATTCAGGCCCTTAAGCCACTCGGCGGCCGCTTTAGTCTTGGCCTCGGCAAGGCTGAGCTCCTGGAGGATCATGATCCGTTTGGCCTTGAGCTTCAGCGACAGGGCCGATTTCAGGGCGTTGCGCCTGGCTTTCTTGGGGATATCGTAGGAATAGTCCTTCGGTTTTGGGCCGAAGGTTGTAGCCCCCTTCCTCCAGAGCGGCGAGCGGGAGCTGCCTGCCCGGGCGCGACCCGTGCCCTTCTGGCGCCAGGGCTTCTTGCCGCCCCCAGTCACGAGGCTCCTCGTTTTTGTCGCCGCCGTGCCGCGGCGCTGGTTGGCCTGATAGTTGATGACGGCCTCGTAGATGAGGTGGTCCTTGGCCGGGTAGGCGAAGACACCTTCCGGAACTTCGATCTCGCGGGCCGTCTTTCCGCTCTTGTCCAACACGTGTAGCTTAAGCATGGTTCACTCTTTCCGTCAGGAAGTCTTGCGGTGAAAACTCCCCTTCTTGATCAGCAGATAACCGCCCTTGGCCCCGGGCACCGCCCCCCTGACCACGAGCAGGTTGTTCTCCTTGTCCAACTCAATGACGACGAGGTTCTGGACCGTCACCCGGTCGCTCCCCATATGGCCCCCCATCCGCATGCCCTTGACGACGCGGGAAGGATAGGATGAAGCGCCGATGGAGCCCGGCGCTCGGTGGAACATCGAACCGTGGGAGCCGCCGCCGCCGGCGAAATGGTGCCGCTTGACGACGCCGGCGAATCCCTTGCCCTTGCTCGTCCCGACAACGCTGATCTTCTCGCCGACCTCGAAGATGTCCACCAGGACTTGGTCGCCTTCCTTGAGCTCCGAGGGCTCGGTGCAGCCGAACTCGCGCAGGGTCCTCAAAACCGGGACGCCCGATTTCTTGAAGTGGCCGAGCTGGGCCTTGACGGGCTTCCGGACGCCCTTTCCTTCGACGAAACCGAGCTGGAGGGAGGAGTATCCCTCCTTGGCCAGCGTTTTTTTCTGGATAACCATACACGGGCCTGCCTGGATCACCGTCACGGGGACGATGTTGCCGTTGCTATCGAAGATCTGGCTCATGCCGATCTTCTTGCCGATGATTCCCTCGATCATGATCATTCTCCTGCTGCGCCGAACGCCTGGATCTCAACGTCGATCCCCGCCGGCAGGTCCAGTTTCTGGAGCTCCTCGATCGTCTCGTTGTTGTATTCGCTGATGTCGATCAAGCGCTTGTGGATGCGCATCTCGAAGTGCTCGCGGGACTTCTTGTCGACGTGCGGGGAACGGAGGACGCAGAACCGGTGGATCCGGGTCGGCAGGGGGATGGGGCCGGACACGTTCGCGCCCGTCCTCTTCGCCTTGACCACGATATCCTTGACCGACTGGTCCAGCAGCCGATGATCAAATGACTGAAGCCTGATTCTTATCTTTTCCATCTTCGTTCCTCAGTTCGTCGATTTCCGTTCCCGCTCGTCCCGCTGGTCCCGATCGTCCGGCCGCGCCGGCTATTCGATGATCTCCGTGACCGTTCCGGCGCCGACCGTCCGCCCGCCCTCGCGGATCGCGAACCGCAGGGCGTTCTCCATCGCCACGTCCGCGATCAGCTCGATCTCCAGGTTCACATTGTCCCCCGGCATC
>CAZPEP010000062.1:0-3384 GCA_964585685.1 uncultured Eubacteriales bacterium
CGGGAACCGGGTACCTCCGCAGATAGGGAACGATGGAGGAGGCCGCGAGCCGCTTCCGGGCGAGGCTTGCCGGGATGGCTCCCGCTCCGTCTCCGGAGGGCGTCCAGAACAGGAGAGAATCCGGTTCTAGGACCGCGACCCGGCCCCTGCCGGACAGGATCGCGGACACCCTGTCCGAGTCGGGCCGGACGAGGTAATACACCTTCCCCGAGATGTTGCGATCGAGAGCCGTTACAGGAACGCCGGCGCTTCTCAGGAAGGAGATCTCCTCCCGGTCCAGCCGGCCGACATAGCAGGTCTTAAGCTCCTGGACGATGTCGAGTCCCCGGGCCCTGAATACGGATTCGAGGCCGGGCGTCCCTTTTTCGATCCGGACGAGATGGACGGGCCCCGGCGCGGGGACCGCGAGGGCGACGCCAAAGATCATAAGGATCAGCGCAAGGATTCTGGAGAATTTCATCTTGTTTTCATTTAATCAGAAACGCCCGTCGAGTTCAAGCCGCTTTTCCCCCGCAACGTCCACGCTCCCGCTGGCCCCCGCGCCTGCGGCCCGAATGCCTCGAACTGTTCGGAGCCTGGAATGCCCTGCCCGGCAAACATATTTATTGAATCCGGCCGCCGGCGCCGATCGAGATCCTGACGTAAGGGCCCGTCCATCCGACCTTGGAACCCCCTTCGATCTCCATCCCCTCGAGCTCCCAGGCCCCTTTGGCTGGAGCGAAAATGCATCTTTTTACCCTTGACACGGGAAAATGCGCTCCATATAATACGTCACCAATGTGCAATGGAAGGAGCGCCCGCGAATTCGTCGCCGGACTTCTGTCCGTTTCGACCCTCCTTTCCTGGTCTTGGTGGGCGCCCTCCCGCGCCCTGTAATACGTCATTTTCCTCACCCCATCCAGATCCCAAGGTTGAAATTCGTTCAAGGAGAATGATCATGTTACGATTCGCATCGCGAAAACCCGAATATCTTCCGACCCATTATTACAACATCAAGGCGGACCTTCCGACCCCACCTGAGCCCCCTCTCCACCCTGCGAGCCGACGCCCCCTGGTCCCCTCGGACCTCGAAGGGCTCTTTTCAAAAGGGTTCATCGGACACGAGACCTCGACGGAACGGGAGGTCCCGATCCCGGGCGACGTCCTCGAAGCCTATTCCATCTTCAGGCCGACCCCGCTCGTCCACGCCGCCGGGCTCGAAAAGTACCTGGATACGCCCACCCGCATCTTTTACAAGTACGAGGGCGCCGGCCCTGTCGGCAGCCACAAGACGAACACGGCCATCATGCAAGCTTGGCTGGCGGCGCAGGAGGGCATCACGACGCTGACGACAGAGACCGGAGCCGGCCAGTGGGGCGCCGCCCTGGCTTACGCCGGATCCAAGTTCGGCATCGAGACGAAGATCTATATGGTCCGCTCGAGCTATCGCCAGAAGCCGGGACGGCGTATCCTCATGGAAATGTTCGGCGGCACCGTCCGGGAAAGTCCGAGCGACACGACGGACGTCGGGAGGCTGTTTTATGCCAAGGACCCGAACCACCCCGGAAGCCTCGGCATCGCCATCTCGGAGGCGGTGGAAGCGGCCGTCAAGAGCCCGGGTGCCAAGTACTCCCTCGGCTCGGTCCTCGACGCGGTCCTGATGCACCAGACGGTGATCGGCCTGGAGGCCGAAAAGCAGATGGCCGAGCTCGGTGTCGAGCCAGACACGATCGTCGGGTGCGTCGGCGGGGGGTCAAACTTCGCGGGCATCTCCTTCCCCTTCGTCCGGAGGAACCTCAAGGAGGGGAAGAACACCCGGTTCATCGCCGTCGAGCCCGAATCCTGCCCGACCCTGACCTTGGGAGAACTCCGCTACGACAGCGGGGACAGCGTCGGCCTGGCACCTCTCCTCTACATGTACACGCTCGGGAGGGATTTC
Organism: uncultured Eubacteriales bacterium; assembly: GCA_964585685.1. Classification (GTDB taxonomy): domain Bacteria; phylum Acidobacteriota; class Aminicenantia; order Aminicenantales; family Saccharicenantaceae; genus JALHVH01. The sequence goes on from CAZPEP010000062.1 coordinate 1,919, forward strand.
ATCCCGCCCCCCATCCACGCCGGCGGTCTTCGGTACCACGGAATGGCGCCTCTCGTCAGCCATCTGGTCAAGGCGGGGATCGTCACCCCCGCGGCTACCTCCCAGGAGAAGGTCTTCGACGCAGCGAAGGTCTTCCTTCGGACCGAGGGCATCCTCCCCGCGCCCGAGTCCGCGCACGCCATCGCCGCCGTGATCGACGAGGCCATCGAAGCGAAGAAAGAGGGTAAGGAGCGAGTCCTCCTGTTCAACCTTTCGGGCCACGGATTCCTGGACATCACGGCGTTCAGCGGCAACGGACGCAAGTAGGCTTCGGACGACGGACGGCGCCGGGAAGGCCGACCTCGAGCTTGGGGTCCGCGTCGAACTCGTCATCCTCCGCCGCGGGGCGCGTGGCGGGGCTCGTCCTGCGCCAGGGCGGGATGACGTTGACGGGAAAACGGACCAAGTGATCGGATCGGGGAACCTTTCCCCGGAGAATCCGTACTTCGGAACGGGAGGGAAAAACGCATGAAGATCAGGAATATCGCCCTTGTTCTGGCCGCGGCCGGGTTCGTCATGATGTTTTCCACCTGCGAGGAAGCCCGGGAGACGCGCACGGAGACGCGAACGATCGACGCCGAGGGCGCCCTTTCGGCGTCGGTCTCAGTCCACATGGGAGCCGGCAAGCTCCGGCTCTCGGGCGGGGCGGCTTCCCTGATGGAGGCCGAATTCACGACCAACGTGAAGCATTGGGTGCCGGAGATGGACTACCGGGTTGTCGGCGGGAAGGGCGAGCTCACGGTCCGCCAGAGGAAGGGCCGGAGCTTCTTTTTCGGGCATCGCCGCAACGATTGGGACATCCGGCTGACCGAGACCCTGCCCATCGGCCTCGACATCAAGCTCGGGGCAGGAGAGAGCCGGCTGGACCTTCGGGGCGTCGACCTGGCGTCCCTGGAGGTCAATATGGGGGTCGGCGAGCTGAACCTCGACCTTTCCGGACCGCGAACGAAGGACCTCAAGGTTCGGATCCATGGCGGGGTCGGAAGCGCGCGGATCACGCTTCCCCGTGACGTCGGCGTCCAGGTCGAGGTCGACGGCGGGATCGGCTCCGTGAGAGCCCACGGCCTTGTCAAGGAGGAGCACCGCTATACCAACGGGGCCTTCGGCAAAACGCCCGCCACCATCCGAATGGAGGTCGATGCCGGGATCGGCAGCATCGAGCTCAGGGAGGAATAAGGACGTCTGCAGGCGACAGTCGACAGTCGTCTGAGGCCCCTTGAAAATCGGCCGACGTTCCGATAGAATTTAGTCATGTCCGACCTCGCTTCGGAAGAGAAATTGGCCGAAATCCTTCAGCCGTCGTCTCAAGCCAAAGAATTTAAGATCACCATCGTTTTCGGGGTGAAGGCCGCCTCCAACTACGAACGCGCTGTGGCTCTCGCCCACCGGAACCCGACCTACGCGGAGGAAGGGAGCGGCGAATGGGT
>CAZPEP010000063.1:0-25703 GCA_964585685.1 uncultured Eubacteriales bacterium
CGGCTGGTCAAGCCGTACCCCATGCTCATTTCCGATTTTGAGAGCGCCACGGGGACAGTCGCCCCCGGCAGCCGTTCGGTGGATGTCACGGCCGAGGTCGTCTTTGTTGGTCGCGGGGATTCGGAGGAAGCCTATAAAGGAAAGGACGTCAAAGGGAAGATCGTCTTATCGGAAAATGGCCCCCCTATGCGGATTCATGAGCTGGCCGTCCACAAATACGGGGCCTTGGGCACGATTCACTATCCCAATTATCGAGGCCAATATCCTGAAGAAAAAGAGGCCGTCACGCCCCTTCCCATCTGGCCCTGGACCGACAAGAGCAAGGAACCGACGTTCGGATTCAATCTTTCCGAACCCAAAGGGCTGATGTTGAAAGAGATGATCGAAAAAGGGGAAAAGGTCGTCGTCGCCTGCAAAATCGACGCGGAGGTGATCCGGGACGGAGCCTTTGAATTGGCCACAGCCGTCATCCCCGGTTCGGTCTATCCGGACGAAGAATTCATCTTCTTCGCTCACCTGGACCACTCCAAGCCGGGCGCCCATGACAACGCCAGCGGCTGTGCCGTGCTCCTGGAGATCGGCCGAACGATTTCCAGGCTCGTCCTGAACAAGATCATCCCCCCCCCCAAGAGAACCATCCGCTTGATGTGGATTCCCCATATGTCGGGATTGGAAATGTACTTTTTCCATCATCCGGAAAAAATCGGAAAGATCAAAGGGGGGTGCAATGTTGATTGCGTCGGAGTCAATCAGGCCAAATATCCCGCCAACTTCCATGTGGCCCTCCCGCCGCATTCCCTCTCTTCCTATTTGACGGACCTCGCGAACAACCTCATCAGCCATTTTAATGAAAAAATGATCAAAGCCAACCATTATTATGGTCCGGACGAAGACATGTTTTTCTCTCCCGAAGGAAGCCGCAACCTATTTTTTGTCCATCGCATGCCGTTCTCCGCGAGCTCGGACGAATATGCGGCGAGCATCCGGCCCTGGAACATCCCCTCGCTATATTTTTATGACTCTACACTTCCTCCCCGCCACAGCCAGATCAATTTTCTCGATTATTTGGACAGCACGAACCTGGGCAGGATCTCCTATCTGGGAGCGATCATCTCGTACGCCTTCGCCTCAGCCGACGAGAAGATGGCACCCCGCCTGCTCACGGAAATCGACTATCAGGGAAAAATCCGGCTGGAGAGGGAACTCGACCTGGCCGTCAATGCCCTGGAAAACGGCGGATTGGAGACCGTTCACCAAGCCTACACGAAGGGAAGGAATCTTCTCCATTGGGGGATTGAACGGGAACGGCGGATCGCCCGCTCTGTGGAGGGAATCATTCCGAAGAAGGGCTATTCGAGTTCCCTGCTCGCCCTCCATCAAAGAACATGGGAGGACAACCTGGCTTATTACGAGAACAAGCTGGCCGGACATTATCGGCTGAAATGCCGGGATTTGAACGTCCCATCCCAGGACAAGCTCTCCGGCCGGCCGAAATCCCCGGAGGACGGGAGCGTGCCCGTTTTGAATCCGACGATGGAACGCCTGCCGAGTTTCTTTAGAAACAGTACCTATTTCATCGAAAAGCTGGGGGATTCATTCATTGATAAGTACAAGCCTTTGACCATGACCAGCCTCTACAGCAGCAAAGGCATCATCGAAGCGTTCAATCACATCGACGGCCGGAAGACGATTGCGGACATCCGCGATGCTGTTGAAGCGGAATTGTGGAGCGAAGGGTATTCGGCCCGTCATTCGCTGTCCCTGGAAGAACTGAAAAGCTACCTCCGGCTTCTTCATGATGCCCAGGTCATCGACATGAAGAAAAATTGATCGGCGCGAGAAAGGATGAAAAACACGCCTCTCCGTATTGACCCTGATAATGCCCCGGGCGTCAGCCCTGGGAGTCGAATGGGTTTATGTTCTCTTCTTCTGCTTCTCGCTTTGACGCCGGCGTTCGCGGTCTTGGCCTTTTCGGAAAATACGACGCCGTCGGTACTGGACGAAGAGATTCTGACAAGAATCCGGCATGAAGTTTCCGGAAGCATCTGCTTCGAACACATCCGAAAATTGAGCACCCTCCATAGAATCTGGGGGTCAGGAGATTATCACAAAGCCGCCCAGTATGTTGTCGACCGGGCTTCCGCCTACGGCCTCAAAGGGGCCGTCATCGAGACCTGTCCGATCCGGACCGGGCGCGAGAACTTCTGGATGCACTCCACCGGAGGATACGTTCCCTGGGATTGCCAAACCGGCGAACTCCGGCTGGTCGGCCCCACCTCTCGGCTCATCACCGATTATGAGAGCGCGCCCAGCACGGTGGCGGTCGGAAGCCGATCGGCTCAGGCCGTTTCCGAAGTCGTTTATGTCGGACGCGGAGACTCGGTCGAAGCCTACGAAGGAAAAGACGTTCAAGGGAAAATCGCGCTGGCCGAGGGCGGAAGGCACGAAAAGGCTCACGAAATGGCCGTCCATCGTTTCGGCGCCCTGGGCACGATCCATTTTTCGAATGCCCGCGGCACCCCTCTCGAATCCGAAGGAATCTATTGGGACAGAATCTCGCCCTGGAATAAAGAACGGACCCGTCCGTCGACGTTTGGCTTCAATATCTCCGCAACGCAAGGCCAGGCGTTGAAAGATCCGCTTTCCAAAGGAGAAAAGGTCATCGTCTCGGTCCGAATTCAAGCCCAGGTCGTCGAAAACGGATCCTTTGAATTGGCTACGGCCCTCATCCTTGGCTCCCAATATCCGGAGGAAGAGTTCATCTTCTATGCCCATTTGGACCATCCCAAACCCGGAGCCCACGACAACGCCAGCGGAGACGCAGTCCTCCTCGAGATCGCCCGAACGTTAGCCCGCCTGATCGACAATCAGATCATTCCCGCACCGAAAAGATCCATCCGCTTCATGTGGATTCCCCACATGTCCGGCCTCAACATGTATTTCTCAGCCCACCCCGAGAAGATCGGCAAGGTCAAGGGAGGATGCAACGTCGACTGCGTCGGAGTCAATCCGGCGAAATTTCCCACCAAGTTCTATGTCGCCCTTCCCCCTCATTCTCTCTATTCGCCGCTGGCCGACATCGCCGTCAATCTGATCAGCCGTTTCAACCAAGGCTTCGATCAGGCCGTCATCGACGGGGACGATGAGAAACTGCTGTTTTCTCCCGAGGGAAGCAGAAATCTCTTTTCCGCCACTCTCGTCCCCTACCAGGGCGGCTCCGATGAATACACGGCCAACACCCGTTCCTTGAATATCCCTTCCCTCTATTTTTTCGAGGAACCGCTCCCGCCGCGCCACAATCAGATCAATTTTCTGGATTATCTCGACCCCACGAACTTGGGAAGAGTGGCCTATTTAGGCGCGCTTGTTTCTTACGCTTTCGCGAGCGTCGGGCCGGAAACGGCCGTCGCCCTTGTACGCGAGGTCGGCTTTCGGGCCCAATGCCGGATCAAGCAGGAACTGGCCAAAGTCAAAAGCCGGCTCGAGAAAAGCGGCCGGGAGGATCTCCAGCGCAACCTGGCCCAAGGCGACAACCTGTTGGATTGGGGGTTGAAGAGAGAAAAGCGGGCAGCCGGCTCTCTCAAGGAAATGACCCCGATAGAGAAAAGCCTGAAACGCCTCATGACTCTTTACGAACAAAGCCTCGACCAGGCGGTATCATCGGCCAAGAGAGAATTGAGAACCGTTTTTGATCTGAGATGCGCCGACCTGGGGGTCAAACCCGGTTCCCTATCGGATCCGCCATCAGCAGAAGGAGCGGGCATCCCCGTCCTCAACCCGCTGATCAAGGGTTCACCGGGATATTTCAGCAACTACTTCGAAGATATTCTGGGCGATGACTTTCTGAACAAGTATCCAGGCGTCAGGTCGTCCTTCCGCTATGGAAATGTCGGCTATTATGAAACGTTGAATCACATCGATGGCCATAACACCATCGCCGATATCTTCAACGCCGTCCAGGCCGAACTGTGGAGCGAAGGCTATGCGGCTTATCATTTCTTGACTTTTCAAGAGACGGTCCAATATCTGCGAATGCTGAAGGACGCCCAGGTCATTACGTCCATCAATTAAGCCCGGAGCGAAGCCGCCGAGTCCGCCGGCTCAGAAGGCTAGGTCTCTCTCTTGGGAAAATATTCTCGATCCTTACCCAAAACTCAAGACCAGGGCGAGAGGCCAATTATTTCACCGCTTTTTGATTTCTATCTGGCCGAGGCTTTCCAGATAATTCATGTAGTCTTCCACATCTTTGAGAGGGAGCGGCACATGCTCAGCAGAAGTCGCGTTCCTGATGTCAAGAACGCTTCTTTTCCCGTCGATAAAATTTCGCAATTCAAATTGAGCCATGGCTATGGCCATCGGCTCCCGGTACTTAGTTTTTTTATTTTTCTCCCGCATCTCCCAAAGACTCATCAGGTCGCCCATCTTCGAAGTCCTCACGGGGATCAAGCCGCTCAGACGGATCTCTTCCTTGGTCAAACTCGGCGCTTGGGGCTTGAGGCCTTCTTCCTGACAGCGCGTATTATAGACATCCTCTATCTCAACCAGAGAGACCGGATTGAGGTCATCGAGTCTCTTGAGCCGCATTTTCAGGGAGTTTTCGAGCGTCGCTTCGGACTTGATAAAGAATCTGATCGAAGATAGCGCGGCGTTCTCTCTGAGAAAAGCCTGATTGACGACATTCCGGGCTTCTCTATAGACCGTATGGAGGTTTTCTTTTTTTGCTCCGAGGATCGTCCGCTCGGCTTTGTATCTATCCTGCCCGAGCCTGGCCAGACTTCCGGCCGATGTCACGGCCATCATTATTTCTGTCTCCTGAGGGCCGGCATTGGCTAAAAATAGAGCCGCCGCCGTGGAAATGAAGCCCACGCGTTTGAGCTGGGTGGGATCAGATTTGTCCGGCGTATCGCCGCTTGAGTGATACCACATGTCAGGCCAGACCATCAGCATGACAGCAGGCACTCTCACACTGCCGTCTATAAAGATCACATGGTCGCTTCCTCCTGAGTAAGGATCTACGGCGCAATAGAAGGGATCCCGGGTGCCCGTGGGCGAGACAATAGGCAGAATCACCCCGCCGTACTCATAAGACAGCCTCTGCGTTTTTCCCATCCACTCGACGAAAGAAGCCATGACATCATTGAGATAGCTGGGCAAAGAATAGGGCGTGCTCACCAGGCTGAAATAGGCATTGTTCTTGATCAGGGCCTCCCCGACCATATCTTCGTTGATGTTGGCAAAAAACCTCTTGGCGATTTCCGGGTATTTCTTAAGATAAGCCGCTGTTCCCGAAAACTCCGGGACAAAAAGAAAACGGATCGACCGTTTGAGCGCCGGAATCGTGCCGTCGTCCACGAGCTTCTTGATCGCTCTCGCCGTCTCCAGAATGGCCACACACCCGCTGATATTGTCATTCGCTCCCTGCTTGTCGAATCCCTCAAAAAGATGAGCGGTGAAGACAAGCTCCTCTTGAGGGTCGTCTTTCCCCTGCAGGAGGCCTGAAACCATTTGTTCTTTATAGGGGACCATCTGAGCTTTGCAGGTCGCCCTGACCACAACGTTCACCCCTTTTTCCATCAGATCTCTGAGCTCCTCGCCTTTCCGGGTGGAAATCATAAAGGCAAAGCTCTTCTTTTCCTTTTCGCCCGAACCGATGCCGCCCCAGCCCACCTCATCCGGATCATATTCAGGGTGACTCGATGAATAAGCCACGATTCCCAAGGCTCCATATTTTTCGACGGCCAGTCTGCGGGCTCCTTCAGGATAGCTGTTTACAAGGACGATTTTTCCTTTGATATTTTTCCCTTTATAGTAGCTTTCCAAGTAGCCGGGCCCGACATAGACGAGCTCAGCCGTAGCCTCTGATGTCGCGCTTCCTTCGCATAGAGAAGCGGCGATTTCTTTAAGGTCGGCAATCTTCCTTTTCTCCGGCTCGACCGTCCAGAGCTCTCCCATCTCTGCATCCCAGGTTGTCTTCTTCTTTGTCGGGATGTCAATAATTTCCGAGTCTTTGATTCCATATTCTTTGAGCTTATTAAGAATGAAATCAGCCTCAAAGGGACCTCTGAGATACTCTTCGGGAAGCCTGTTCCGGTTGACCCCGGCGAGAAATATTTCATTCTGAAGGGCCAAATCGCCGGACACCTCGTTCATGATTTTTTCTATGAGCTCAAGAGAAATCAGGGTTTCAGGAATTGCTCTTCCTCTACGCTGAGAAAAGAGGAGGCTCAACGGCAATGCGACTAGACAGAGAAGAATGGCAATTTTTTTCATCTTGATCTCCTTTCCCGTATATTCTGTTTTTGGGGCCGAGAGACCAGCCCGGACACTGGATTCAGGGAGGGCGCCTTTCGTGCCCGGATCAGGCGCACTCAGAAATCGATATGGAAGCCAAGGCCGAGATCCAACGCTTTTTCATATATCCATTGCGACGTCACGATATCCAGGATTGCGATCCCAACGGAATCGAAAATGGTTATTTCATCATCGCGTTCTCTTCGCGGCAAAAGACCGGCAATGGCCTCTCCCAGTTCTCCCGAAATATCGTTTAGGCTGATCGTTCCTTTGGTCATGGGGATAATCAAATCCCCTGATTCGGATAAAACGGCTTCTTTTGAATCAAGATAAATCTTGTCCGCGCGTTTCATGATCTCGTCATCGATTTCCTGCATTTGCGGCGTGTATGATCCGAGCGCATTGATATGAGCGCCTCTTTTGACCTTTCGCCCATCGAAAACAGGCTTTATTGAAGTCGTTGCCGTCGTGATGACATCCGCGTTCTCGATGGCTTCATCGGACGAATCCACGGCCATGATTTCAGCGTCGAAGGATGAGAGTTCTTTCCGCATTTTTGCCGCGAATTCCTTGGCCCGCTCAGGATTGATATCGTAGATTTTGACCAATTCCAATTTTCTAACGGTGAGCATGGCTTCAAGTTGCGCCGCGCCCTGTCCGCCTCCTCCAAACAAGGCCCCAACTTTCGCATCTTTCCGCGAAAGGATTTCCGTCGCCGCTCCGGCAACCCCCCCGGTCCGGAGTTGCGTCAAATAAGTCCCCTCCAAGATGGCGTGGACTTCCCCCGTTTCCCCGCTTATGAGAACCATTTTTGAACGAACGGAGATCAGCCCTCTCTCGATGTTTTTTGGGAAAAAGGACAATATTTTTATTCCCGCACTGTCCATTTCTTCGATATAGCCGGGCATAAAGATGCATTGTCCTTCGAACTTGGATATATTGATTTTCGTCCTTAAAGGAACAACGCACTTTCTTAGGGAGAATATTCTAAGAGCGTCTTCGGCAACATGGATCGCATCCCTCATCGAAAGGACACTTTTGATGTCATCTCTATTCAACAACAGCATAGTTGTAAATCCTCCTTGGATGCAGGCGCCAAAGACTATCTTGTAACGGGCTCTGCGTCATGGCGCGTTCTCAATTCCTTGATGAGAATATCGAGGCCGGCATAAAGAACCACTGCGGCAATCACCCACTGAAGCATGGAAACGTTCAGGCTTTTAACAACATAGACGGCCACAAGAACGCCGATAATGCCAAACGTTGACGCAAAAAGCGTAATTTTCCTGCCGTACTGCCCGAATCGGATAAATTCCATGCTCCCGATAGGTACCGAGAACGTGCAGGCGCCCATCATGATAGGGAAGGCCACGGCAGGACTCATGCCCAGCGCGTAAACCGTTGCCATCGTAGGCGCATAGGAACCGATTCCTATGTTATTCAATGCGCCGAAGATGAATAAGGCAATGATGGCCGCTATGAGCTTGGAGCCTGTCAGCGCCGTCGCCGCGCCTCCCACAGGAAGGATTCCTGCTTTTCCGGCCGCAACGAAGAGCGCCGCTATCACAAGTCCCGTCCCGATAAATCTTCGTATTATCTTAACCGGAAGTTTCACGACAATTCCCGGGCCGATATAGGCTCCCGAAACCTGAGCGATGATGCAGAGGATCAAGGTCAAGGCGTCAACCGATATGACGGCGATATAAGCAAGCGCCATGACGGCCACAGGAACAACACACTGAGCATTCAAAGTCCCCGGGAGCTTCCTGTCTGGAATGAGTTTCTTTGCCCGATACACGACTGTCGATAAAGCAAAATCCGAAACTCCGAATGTTGAGAAAAAAAACACAAAAACTGACCAGCCGGCAAGGAAAAGACTGTGGCCTGGCTCTTTGAGAGCGCCGGCCTTGTTTTTCAGGAAATCGCGAATGAATTGAATTGCGAAAATGCCATTGACCACGACTATGAACAGAAGGATTATTCTAACCATCGTACTTCCGGTCATCATGATTGCAAGAATATGCGATCTTCATGAACCTGCGCCGCCTTCGAGATAGACCGTCCACTCTTTTTATACGCTCCTCAAATTTAGCTAATTTTGTCAGCAAGTTTTTGAATATGCAAGTTATTTTTGCGACGCCCTTATCGTAGGGGCCGACGCGGAGGGCAGCTGCGCCGGCCGCAACGAAGGCGTCCGCGAACCCGGGATGAATGCTCCGGAATAAATGACTCGCTTGTCCATGGAGACCTTTTTCGTCAGCGGGCGGCACCCCTCGGGTCAAGGATAACCGCGATCTGGTCTATAAGGTCCTCCACGTGGTTCTTAGTGGCCTTGTTGGCGGCGACCACGACCTTGACCCGCAGCAAGGACCGGACGGCCTTCAGCTCCGCCCGGATGGCCCCGCGGCTGTCGTCGTCCGTTAAGGCCGGATCCGCTTGTTGCGCCGCAGCGGCGGCCGGCGGCGGGTTCAGGCGGGCGCTGAGCGCCTTGATATAGGCCCTCTGGAGATTGCGGCGGTACGGATCGATCTTGACGGCTTCCGCCATGAGCTCGCCGAAGATGCCGGCGCGCAAATCGAGCAGGAGCTCGGCGACGGTGTAGGCTTTGAGGTCCAGGATGGCCTCGTGCTCCTGGAGCCGGGCCGTCCGGTCCTGGGCGAGGAGTCTCGAAAGGATGCCTTGTTGGAGGGCGAGCAGGCGGGCCTGCCCGCTCGAGGGCTCGACCTTGCGCAAGATCTCGGCCGGCTCCATCCAGGCCGGCGTCTTGAACAGGTTCTCGTTGATGAACTTGACGGCCGCCTTCTGCCGGGACTCGGAGATGGGCGTGAAGCGGACGCCGGGGACGGGCCCGGTCTTAGGCTCGCTGTCGTAGCCGCCGACGATGTTGGCCACGTGGCCGAGCTCGAGCCGGAGCTGGTTCCAGACGGCGGTGTACATGTGGTCGAGCTGGTCGTAGTTCTCGCCGGGTTTGAGCACGGCGGCCGGCAGCATGTCCATGACCCGCTTGAGATTCTTTATACCGAGCCGGGTCGCCTCGACGGCGTCGATGTCGCCGACGGCCTCGGTCTCCTCTCCGGGGTCGGTGCCGCGCGTTCCGGCCGTGCTGAAGCGCAGCCAGGGCGTCGTTTCCTGCACCTTGCACCACTCGTTGAGGGTCGGCTTCTCGTCGTCGGGCATCTTGGCCGAGGGGATGGGCGTGTAACCCCACTTGATGCAGAAGATGTCGTAGGGTCCGATCTTCGGGATGAGGTCGACCGGGTCGAGGCCGTCCTCGGGCTGGGCCACGTAATTGAAGCGGGCGTAGTCCATGAGCGTCGGCACGTGGCTGTTCTTCTTGACCCAGTCCTTGTCGCGGATCTTGTCGATGGGGTAGGTGGCGCTGGCCTTGAAATTATGGGGCAAGCCGAGGGAATGGCCGACCTCGTGGGTGACGATGTAGAGGAGGATGTCGCCCATGACCTCGTCGGGGATGGGCAGTGTTTTCGAGCGCGGGTCGAGCGGGCCGGACTGCGTCCAGTACCAGTCGCGGGCGAGCTGCTGGACGTTGTGGTAGATCTCGACGTCGGCCTCGAGGATCTCGCCGCTGCGCGGGTCGATGATGCTCGGTCCCATGGCGTTGGCCACGGTCGAAGGCACCCAGCGGATGGTCGAGATCCGGGCGTCGTCCGCGGTCCAATCGGGGTCCTGGTCGGGGGAGGGGGCGTACTTGGCCTGGATGGCGTTAAGGAAGCCGGCCTCCTCGAAGGCGGGCTGCCAGGCTTCGATGCCCTTCTTGATGTAGGGCGCCCACTTGGAGGGCGTGGCGGGGTCGACGTAGAAGACGATGGGCTTGACCGGCTCGCTCTTGGCGGCGCCGGGGTCTTTCTTTTCGAGGCGCCAGCGCGTGATGAATTCACGGACGGTCGTTTCGTGCTCCGGACGACCGTAATCCGTTTGTCTGAGGGAAAAATAGCCGACGCGGTCGTCGACGAGACGGCCCATCATCGGTTTGTCCGGGAGCTTGATGAAGGAGTAATGGACGACCGCCGTCGGGCTGGGCGTGGGAGGAAGCATGTCGGCGAACTGGGGCGGAAAGCCCGGCGGGAGCTGGGGCGGCTTGGGATTGAAGGTCTGGGTGGCCTCGACATTGAGGTTGAGCGGGAAGACCCGGGCCTTGTCGAGGAATGTCCGGGAGGCATCGAGCGACATGCCGCCGAGGGTCTTCTTGACCGGGATCTCATTGACGTCGCCCGTGAAGAGCTTGACCGCGTCGATGACCGGTGATCCGTCGGCGGCGAAGGCCTCGACCGGGAAGGCCATCATGATGGTCCCGGTGTTCATGGCCGCGACGGCCTTGCTGATGGGCTCGTTGGGATCGGCGATGTTGGCGTAGGAAACCGAGCGGAGCAGGACCTTGTTCTCGCGGACCTGCCAGCGGACGACCATGTCCTGGACGGACTCACCGGGATAGCTCGTCTCGCTCGGGCTTTTCTTGATTTTGACGACGAGGAGGAGGTCCCTGCCCAATTCGGCCTTGGGGATCTCGAAGAGGACCTTCGACTTGAGCGTGTGGACCTTGATGAGGCCTGATTGGGTCGCGAATTCGGGCGTAATGACCTTGTCGTAAGGCTTGGGCTCGGTTTCGCCGGGCTTGTCCGGAGGAGCCGGTGGCTCCTGCTTGGCGGCCACGGGGGCGGCCGGCGGGGTCTTGGGGGCCTTGGGCTTTTTCTGGGCGGCCAGGGGCACGACCAGGGCGAGGACGATGAGGATGGACAGCAGCTTTTTCACGATGTGCCTCCTTCGGCAACTATGTTCACATATCGGGAGCGCGGACGATAGCACTCCCCGCGGGCATCTGTCAACACTTCGGCGTTACGCCGCACAGGCCGTTTCGGGGATGATCGCGGCCGATGCGTCCGTGGCTCGTCCTGCTGGCCGTCTCCCGCGGGCCTCGATAAGTCATTTATTCCTCGGCAACATTCCTGAATGAGACAACGGGAACGGAAATGATTATTGTCGCTGATCTTATCGATGTCCTTACGACTGCCGCCTAATCCCTTGCATTCCTCGTTCGAACGGGTTATGATTTTCGGAAGCCGAAAATTGCCGAGGAGAGCGCCCATGGTCAAGCCCGAAACCTTCGCCAGGATCGCCCGCCGCATAGATTCCTTCCGCAACGAAATGATCGACATGCAGGTCCGACTGACCGCCCTGCCGGCCATCGCCCCGGCGAGCGGCGGGGAGGGAGAAGGCAAGCGGGCGGAACTCCTGGCGCGGTTCCTCCAAGAGAACGGGTTCGTCGAGATCCAGCGCCTCAACGCCCCCGACCTGGACGCTCCCGACGGCTTCCGGCCTAACATCCTGGCCCGCTACAAGGGGAAGAGCGCGGCGAGGACCGTATGGGTCATGACCCATACGGACATCGTCCCCCCGGGAGAGCTTTCCCTGTGGAAGGGGAACCCGTACAAGGCCTGGATCGAGAAGGGCCGCATCCACGGCCGCGGCGTCGAGGACAACCAGCAGGACTTGGTCGCCTCCCTCTTCGCGGTAAAGGCTTTCCGGGCCGAGGGCCTGCTCCCGGCCTTTGACATCGGGATCGCCCTGGTCGCCGACGAGGAGACCGGCTCCAAGAAGGGAATTGACTACGTTCTCGAGCACACCGACGCCTTCCGGAAGCAGGACCTGATCATCGTGCCCGACGCTGGCAACGAGGCCGGGACGCTCATCGAGGTCGCCGAGAAAAGCATCCTCTGGCTGAAGATCAAGACGCTCGGCAAACAGGCCCACGGGTCCACCCCGGAGAAAGGGGTCAACAGCTTCAAGGCGGCGAGCTACCTCATCACAGAGCTCGACAAGCTCTACGGGATGTTCGATCGGAATGACCCCCTCTTCGACCCCCCCATCTCCACGTTCGAGCCCACGAAGAAGGAAGCGAACGTCCCCAACGTCAACACCATCCCCGGCGAGGACGTTTTCCACATGGACGCCCGCGTCCTCCCCGGCTACGACGTCGCCGGGGTCCTGGGGAAAATCCGCGAGATCGCGGACGGGATCGAGCGGAAGCACGGCGTGAAGATCACGATCACGGAAGAGCAGAACGCGCCCGCCGCCCCGCCGACCCCGCCGACGGCCGCCGTGGTCACGGCCCTGCAGACTGCCGTCAAGGAGGTCTTCCACAAGGAAGCCAAGGCCTCCGGGATCGGAGGCGGTACCGTGGCCGCCCTCTTCCGTCGCCGGGGTTTCGAAGCCGCCTGCTGGTCGAAGATAGACGATACGGCCCACCAGCCCAACGAGTACTGCGTCATCGACAACATGGTCGGAGACGCCAAGGTCTACGCGCACGTATTCCTGCAGGAATAGCGAGGGCGCGAGACAAGCGATTAACGACTATTGGGCCTTTTGGGCCGTCTTTATCGTGTTGAGGTGGATGGCCACGGTGTCCTCGACACTCGAGGCGTACCCGCCGGCCAGGACGACGGCCACCGGGACCTTGAGCTTCCGGGCCTCCCCGATGACGATCGCGTCCCGTTCCCTCAGGCCTTCGATGGTCAAATCGAGGCCGCCCAGTTGGTCGCCGCGATAGGGGTCGGCACCGGCGACATAGATGACCAGATCCGGCCGGAATACCGTATAGAGCCTTGGGAAGTGCTCCCTCAGGGCGGCCAGATAGGCCGCATCCCCGTCCCCCGACCACAGGCCGACGTCCAGACTGCTCGCGACCTTCTCGGAGGGGTAGATATCCATCTGGTGGATGGAGAACGTGAACACGCGGGACTCCCCGGAGAACGCGGCGGCCGTCCCGTTCCCCTGGTGGAGGTCGCAATCCACGATCATCGCCTTGCGGATGCGCCCGTCCGCGAGCAGCTTGGCTACGGCCACGGCGATATCATTCAGGACGCAGAACCCCTCGCCGTGGTCGGGGAAGGCATGGTGGAAGCCCCCGCCGAGGTGAACCGCGATCCCGTCCTTCAGGGCTTCCGAGGACGCCAGGGCGGTCCCGCCCGTGGAGAGAAGGGCGAATTTGACGAGCTCGGGAGAGAAGGGGATTTCCAGCGCTTGGATCTCGAGCGTTGAGAGCATCCCGGTCTTCAGCTTCCTGAGGTACTTCGCGGTGTGGATGCGGAGGACGTCCTCGTCGGAGGCCGGCTCCGGGAGGAGGAAGCCCTCCTTCCGCGCCCCGAGCTCGAGAAGGCGCTCGTAGAGGATCCGGTATTTTCTGACCGGGAAGATGTGCTTCCCGGTGTTCAGCATCCAGTAAGAACTGCTGTAAACGAACTTGAACCCGAACCTCTTCTTCAGGAGGAGCTTGAAGACGTCCAAGATCTCGGTCATCGGACCCCAACCATATCAAAAATCCCGGACGGGGTAAACCGCGGCACAATCCGGCGCGACCAGCGCCGGATGGGGTTTCGCGCGGAGGGATGTCAGCCGGCGAGAAGGCGGGACCCGGCCGTTATGGGGACCGAAGCTTTAAGCATAGCCCATACCGGGCAGTAGCGCTCTTCGGATAGGGCCAGGGCCTTCTCGACCGCGGCGGGCTCCAGACGCCCGCCGCTGAACTCGAATTCGAGCGCGACCGCCGTCAAGACGGCCGGACCGATTGTCAAGCCCGATGGTTCCATGTATATAATGGGTCCACGACTATCCAAAGGGAGGTGCGCACGGCCATGAAAAAAAGAATCGTCGTACTATTCCTTCTGTGTTGGGGCATCGCGTCCGCGATCTCCCCCCTTCCCGCGGCCCCGCCCGCCGAGTCCGACAACCCCTTCTTCAAGCCCTACGGGACGCCCTTCGATGTCCCGCCCTTCGACCGCATCCGGAACGAGCATTTCCTGCCGGCCATCGAGGAGGGAATCGCCCGCGAGCGGGCCGAAGTCGCGGCCATCGTCGACAACCCCGGGCCGCCCACCTTTGCTAACACGATCGCCGCGCTCGACCACGGAGGGATCTTTCTCTCGAAGGTGACGGCCGTTTTCGGCGCTCTCCAGGGCGCGAATGCGAACAAGGAACTTCAGGCCCTGGCCAGGAAGACGGCGCCCATGCTGGCCGCCCACAGGGACGACATCGGCCTCAACGAGAAACTCTTCCTCCGGGTCAAGGCCGTTTACGACGGCCGCACCGCCCTCAAGCTCGATCGGGAGGAACTCTTCCTCCTCGAGAACGCTTTCCGCGGGTTCGTCCGCGGCGGCGCCCTCCTCGACGCAAAAAGCAAGGCGCGGCTCCGGGAGATCAACCAGGATCTCTCCCTTCTGAGCGTGAAGTTCGGGGACAACGTTCTGGCCGAGACCAACGGCTTCAAGCTTGTGATCGAGGACCCGGCAGACCTGGCCGGGCTCCCGTCCTCCGTCGTCGCCATGGCCACGGAAACGGCCAAACAGGCCGGCCTCGACGGGAAATGGGTCTTCACCATCCAGGTCCCCAGCATGACCCCGTTTCTCCAGTACTCGGAGAAACGGGACCTGCGGGAGAAGCTCCACCGGGCGTATTTCATGAAGGGCGACAACAACGACGAGCGTGACAACAAGGAAAACGTCCGGCGGATCGTTGCCCTCCGACAAGAGAAGGCCCGGCTCCTTGGCTACGCCAACCACGCCGGGTTCATCCTCGAAGAGAACATGGCCAAGACCCCGGAACGGGTTAATGCCTTCCTGAAGCGCCTTTGGGAGCCGACGCTGGTCAAATCTAAAAAAGAAGCCGCCGAGCTCCAGGGCCTCATCGACCGCCGGGGCGATGGGTTCAAGCTCGCCTCCTGGGACTGGTGGTACGCCGCCGAGAAGCTGAGGCAGGAGAAGTACGCCCTTGACGATTCCGCCCTCCGGCCCTACTTCAAGCTGGATA
Organism: uncultured Eubacteriales bacterium; assembly: GCA_964585685.1. Lineage (GTDB taxonomy): Bacteria > Acidobacteriota > Aminicenantia > Aminicenantales > Saccharicenantaceae > JALHVH01. Next base: position 15,109 of record CAZPEP010000063.1, read on the forward strand.
ACGTTCGGGGGGGCATCTTCGCCTTGTGCGAAAAGCTCTACGGCCTGACCTTCACGGAGCGGACCGACCTCCCCCGCTACAATCCCGAGGTCCAGGCCTTCGAGGTCAAGGAGGCCGACGGGAGCCACCTCGGCATCCTTTATATGGATTTCCATCCCCGCGAAAGCAAGAGAGGCGGCGCCTGGTCGGGCGCGTTCCGGCGCTCCTTCGTCGAGAACGGCCACCGGGTCCCCCCCGTGTCCACGATCGTCTGCAATTTCACCCGCCCCACGGCAGACGCGCCCTCCCTGCTCTCCGCCGACGAGGTGGAGACATTCTTTCACGAATTCGGCCACGCCCTCTCCACGCTGTTCTCCCGCGGACGCTTCCGCGACCGCACCGTGGCCCGGGATTCGGTGGAGCTCCCCTCGCAGATCATGGAGCATTGGGCGTTCACGCCGGAACTCTTGACGGTTTACGCCAAGCACTACAAAACCGGCGAGGTCATCCCCGCGGAGCTCGTCGAGAAACTCAAGAGGAGCAGTCTGTTCAACCAGGGGTTCGTCACGGCGGAGTACCTGGCCGCCTCCATCCTGGACATGGCCTGGCACACACTGCCGGACGCGACCGGGATCGACGTCCGGAAGTTCGAGAACGAAACCATGGCCGGGATCGGCCTCATCCCGGAGATCATGCCGCGCTACCGGAGCCCCTATTTCAGCCACATCTTCAGCGGCGGCTATTCGGCAGGCTATTACGTCTACATCTGGGCGGAGGTCCTCGACTGCGACGCCTTTGAGGCCTTCAAAGAGAAGGGTATCTTCGACCGGGAGACGGCCCTGTCCTTCCGGAAGAATATCCTGGAGCCGTTCGGGACCGAGGACCCCATGACGCAGTACGTACGTTTTCGCGGAAAGGAGCCGGGGATCGAGCCGCTCCTCCGAAACCGCGGGCTGGATAAGGAATAGCCCGGATCAGCGCTTGCGAGCGGGCTTCGTTGCCTTCGACGCCGCCTTGGCCTTCGGCTTGGTGGTCTTCTTGGCCTCGGCCTTGGGCGCGTTGAGCAGGGCCGCGCGGGCCGCAGCCAGCCGCGCGATAGGCACGCGGAACGGCGAACAACTGACGTAGTTCAGCCCGATGAGGTGGCAGAACTCAATGCTCGACGGGTCCCCGCCGTGCTCGCCACAGATGCCGAGCTTGATGCCGGGCCGGGTCTTCCGCCCCTTCTCGACGGCCATCCGCATGAGCTGGCCCACCCCGTCCCGATCCACGACCTCGAACGGGTCCTTGGCATAGATCTCCTTCTCGACGTAGGGGACGAGGAAGCGGGCGGCGTCGTCCCGGCTGACGCCCAGAGTCGTCTGAGTCAGGTCGTTCGTACCGAAGCTGAAGAACTCGGCCACGGTCGCAATTTCGTCGGCCGTGAGGGCCCCGCGCGGGATCTCGATCATCGTCCCGACCAGGTACTTGAATTTCACGCCCCGCTCCTTCATGACGGCCGCGGCCGTCACGCGGACGAGCTTCTCCTGGTGGATGAGCTCCTTGACGTTGCCGACGAGCGGGATCATGACCTCGGGCTCGACCTCGATGCCCTTCTTCTTTGTGTCCGCGGCGGCCTCGAAGACGGCCCGAGCCTGCATCTCGGTGATCTCGGGATAGATGATGCCCAGCCGACAGCCCCGGAAGCCGAGCATCGGGTTGAACTCGTGGAGCGATTCGACGCGCTCCCTGACCTTCTCGTAGGAGATGCCCATGTCGGCCGCGACCTCGCGCTGGCCCTTCTCTTCGTGGGGAAGGAACTCGTGGAGCGGTGGGTCGATCGTCCGGATGGTCACCGGCCGGCCGGCCATGACCTCAAAGATGCCGGCGAAATCCTTGCGCTGGAGGGGCAGGAGCTTGGCCAGGGCGGCCCGCCTCTGCTCCGTCGTGTCGGCCAGGATCATCTCGCGCATCGGGCCGATCTTGTCCTCACCGAAGAACATGTGCTCGGTCCGGCAGAGGCCGATGCCCTCCGCCCCGAACGCGATGGCGTTGGCCGACTGGTCGGGCTGGTCGGCGTTGGTCCGGATCTTGAGAGTCCGGTACTTGTCGGCCCAGGCCATAACCTTGGCGAAGGTCTTGTAGACGGGCGCCTTCGCCGGGTCGAGGGTTTTCTCGATGAGGACCTGGAGGACCTCCGACGGCCGGGTATTGACCTTGCCCTCGAGGACCTGGCCGGTCGTCCCGTCGATCGAGATCCAATCGCCCTCGTTGAGCGTCCGGCCCTTGACGGTCATCGTCCGCTTGTTGTAGTCGATGAGGAGCTCGCCGCAGCCGGCGACACAGACCTTGCCCATCTGCCGGGCGACCAGGGCCGCATGGGAGGTCATCCCGCCGCGGGCCGTCAGGATCCCCTCGGCGGCGTTCATGCCCTTGATATCCTCGGGTGAGGTTTCGATACGGGTCAGGACGACCTTCTCGCCCCTCTTCGCCCAGGCCTCGGCGTCCACGGAATTGAAAACGATGCGGCCGGAGGCGGCGCCGGGGCCCGCGTTCAGGCCTTTGGCCAGGAGGCGTCCGCCCTTGACGGCGGCGTCCTTCTCGGCAGGGTCGAAGATCGGCCGGAGGAGCTGGTTGAGCTGGTCGGGCTCGATTCTGGCCAGGGCCTCCTTCTCGCCGATGAGTTTCTCGCCGACCATATCGACGGCGATCTTGATGGCAGCAAAGGCCGTCCGCTTCCCGACCCGGCATTGGAGCATGAAGAGCTTGCCCTGCTGGATCGTGAACTCGATATCCATCATGTCCGTGTAATGCTTCTCGAGGATGTGACGGATCTTCTCGAGCTGGGCGTGGGCCTTGGGATCGTCCTTCCGGAGTTTGGCGATCGGGAGGGGTGTGCGGATGCCGGCCACGACGTCCTCGCCCTGGGCGTTCATCAGGTACTCGCCGTAGAAGACATTCTCGCCGGTGGCCGCGTCGCGGGTGAAGGCGACGCCAGTCCCGGAGTCCAGCCCCATGTTGCCGAAAACCATCGTCTGAACGTTGACCGCCGTGCCCCAGGACTCGGGAATGTCGTACATTTTGCGGTAGGCGATGGCCCGGTCGTTGCTCCACGAGCCGAAGACGGCCCCGATGGCCCCCCAGAGCTGCTTCATCGGGTCCTCGGGGAAATCGTGCCCGGTCTTTTCCTTGATGGCGGCTTTGAAGCTGGCCACGAGATCCTTGAGGTCGGCGGCCGTGAGGTCGGTATCCTGATGGATGCCGCGCTGGCGCTTCTTTTCCTCGATAATGGCCTCGAACGGGTCGATGTCGTCCTTTTCGACGGGCTTGAGGCCGAGGACGACGTCGCCGTACATCTGGACGAAGCGACGGTACGAATCGTATACGAACCGCGAGTTCCCCGTCTTGGCAACGAGGGTCGCGGCGGTCTTCTCGTTCAGACCGAGATTGAGAATGGTGTCCATCATGCCGGGCATCGAGGCGCGGGCGCCGGAGCGGATGGAGACGAGGAGGGGGTTCGCGGCGTCGCCGAGCTTCTGGCCGAGGGCCTTCTCGAGCCTGGCGAGATTTCTTTCGGCCTCTTTTTGGACCTCTTCGGGGATCCGTTTCCTGTTCTTGTAGTAGAGAGCGCAGACCTCGGTCGAGATTGTGAAGCCCGGAGGCACCGGGAGACCGAGCCCGGCCATCTCGGCCAGATTAGCACCCTTGCCGCCGAGCAAGTCCTTCATGCCCTTGTTGCCCTCGGCGCCGCCGGCGCCGAAGAAATAGACATACTTATGTGCCATGGCCGTTCAACTCCTTATATAAATATCCAAGGAAATATACTCCCCTGGGGGCCATAATTCAAGGTGCTCCCGCGATCTTTGGGCTGGTTGCGGGGAAGATGAAGGCCGCCCTGACTCTGGGGAACCGCCGTTCTATGAAGGCTATCACTATGGCGACTCGCCCAAGACTTTGTTTCTATTACGTGACTCCCCTACCCCTTTAAAAATTAGAGGGAGGCCCTGAAAACGTCTCGGTCGCCGACAGGGGTGCGGCGGCTGGGACGGGAAAAGGCGACCTGGACCGCCATGAAAAGCATCAGGGCGTCCTCGAGGAGGAGCGTCCAGCCGGCCTTGCGGCCGAGCGCTCCGAAACAGCCGCAGTCTACGTCGAGTCCCCGGGCCATGGTGACGGCGACGAGACCGATGAACATGACGAGCATGACCGAGATGAGCCCGGCACTCGTCCTCTTGAAGAGCCCGACGACGAGGGCGGCCCCGGCCAGGGTCTCGACCCAAGGGAGGAACAGGGCGGTCAGGAACGCGATCGCCCGCGGCACAAGCCTGTAGTTTTCGATATCCTGCGCGAAGCCGAGGGGGTCGGCGATCTTGAGGACCCCGGCGTATACGAAAAGCCCGCCGACGACGACCCGGAAGAGCAGAAGGACGGCCCTGTTCCGGATCATTCGCCCCGCTCCCCCGGCAGTCCGGCCGCCGTCCATTCCGCCCAACCGCCCGGGAAGACCCGAACCTCTTTCAAGCCCCGGCCCGCCAAGAGCCGGGCCAGGCTGAGGCTCGACTGGCAATCCCCGCCCGAGCAATAGACGACGAGTGCCTTATCGGCTCCTATAGCGGACGCGAGGTCCGCCAGGGCCCGTTCGTCGGCGGTCGCGAACGGCAGATTCCTTGCCCCGGCGATATGTCCGGCCCGGAATTCCGCGAAAGGCCGGGCATCCACGAACAGGCCCTTCCCACCGGCGAACAGGTCCTCGGCTTCGGCCAAAGTTATTTGGATAACCCCTGGAAACGTCCTCGCCGCGAGGAACCCCTCTTTGTAATCCCCCCTCATATAGCGCACGACGAGAGGGGCATTGACGGCAAGTCCCAGGAACACCGAGATGCCGACGAAAAGGGCAGCTTCGCGGATGGTTCGTTTCGTGAGGAACAAGGGGCCCCCGCGGTCACGGGAACAGCTGATGGTATCTTTCCAGTCCGGCCTTGAAGATGCGGACCGAGTCCCTGAGCTCGTGCTCGTTGAGGACATAGGCCATACGGACCTCGTCGCGCCCCCGGCCCGGGGTGCCGTAGAAGCCCTCGGCCGGAGCGAACATGACGGTCTTGCCGTCCAGGGCGAACTCCGAGAGCATCCAGACGGTGAAGTGCTCCGCGTCCTTGACCGGCAGGCGGGCGATGATATAGAAGGCGCCCTCCGGGCGGCGGATGACGATGCCCGGGACGTCCTTGAGCCCTTCGAAGAGGATGTCGCGGCGCTTCTGGTATTCCTTGAGGATAGGTCCGAAATAGCCCCGTCCCATGTTGTAGGCCGCCAGGGCCCCGAGCTGCTCGACCGAGGGCGGGCACAGCCGCGCCTGGCCGAACTTCAGGACGGCCTGCATGACGTCCTTGTTCCGCGAGATGACAGCCCCGATCCGGGCGCCGCAGCAGCTGAACCGCTTGGAGATGCTGTCGACGACGATGACCCTGTCCCGGGCCTCCTCGAACTCGAGGAGGCTCTTGTGGACCAGGCCGTCATAGATGAATTCCTTGTAAACCTCGTCCCCGATGAGGAACAGGTCGTGCTTCACGGCCAGCCGGACGACGCGGGCCAGCTCCTCGGGGGAATAAACGGTGCCCGTCGGATTGTTGGGCGAGCAGAGGACAACCGCCTTGGTCCTCGGGGTGAGGCGGGCCTCGATGTCCTCCTCCGGCGGCAGGCGAAACCCGTCCTCGACGTCAAGGGGAATGGGGACGATGCCGACCGAGGCGAACGATGCGAAGCCGTTGTAGTTCGTGTAATACGGCTCGGGAATGAGGATGTCGTCCCCGGGGTCGCCGACCACCGAGAAAGCGAAATGGATGGCCTCCGAGCCTCCCGTCGTCACGATGATGTCGTCAGCGCCGAGGGGGATCCGGTAGGTCCCGAAATAGCGGGTTATGGCCTGACGCAGCTCGAGGAAGCCCTGGGACGGGCCGTAGCCGATGACGGGCTCGTTGTAGGCATGGAAGGCGTCGAGAACCGGCCGGGGCGTCGGGACGTCGGGGTCGCCGATGTTCAGATGATAGACATGGGTCCCCCGCTCCTTGGCCTTGTCGGCGTACGGCTTGAGCTTCCGGATGGGAGACGCCTGGATATGATGGGCTCTGCGCGAGATATGCATGTATGGTTCCTCCCGGTTCGCTCAGTATAATCCAATGCGACGGGGATTGCCAACTTGCCAAACCCCCCTGATTCTGATATCTATTCGGGGAAAAGACAGGAATCCTGAGGAGCGCGATGACCAAGGACCCCGGAGCGCGGATCGTCGGCGTCGAGCGATGGGGAAGTTACCGCCTGTTCGAAATCGAGACCCCCGTGATCGCCCGGGAAGCCCGGCCGGGCCAGTTCCTGATGATCAAGATTTCCGGCGAGACCGCTCCCCTCCTCCGCAGGCCGATCAGCATCCATGCCCGCGAAGGGGACCGCCTCGGGATCTTCTTCCAGGTCGCGGGAAGAGGGACGGAGATCCTGGCAGCCCGGGACGAGGGCGACATCCTGGACATCATCGGTCCTCTAGGAAAAGGGTTTTCGCTGGACGTCCGGCTCAAAGGCGAGCGGGTCCTCTGCATCGGCGGCGGGCGCGGAATCGCCCCCGTCTACTTCCTGGCCGAAGAGCTCAGGGCCCTCGGTGCCGATCCCGTCGTCCTTTATGGCGGGAGGACCGCCGCGGACATCCCGCTCCGCCCGAAGTTCGAACGGGCGGGCCTCGCCCTCCTCTGCGCCACCGACAACGGCACGTTCGGCTTCCCCGGCCTGGTCACGGGGCTCGCCGAAAAAGAGATCGAGCGCCGCAAGCCGGCGTTCCTCTTCGCCTGCGGCCCTGACGCCATGATGAAGGCTACCTCCGGCCTGGCCGCCGCGTGCGGCATCCCGGCCGAATTTTCCCTGGAATCCCTGATGGGCTGCGGCATCGGGGCCTGCTGGGGCTGCGTCAAGCGCATCCGCAGGGAGGACGGAGAAGGATGGGTGAAGATCTGCGAGGACGGCCCGGTCTTCGCGCGGCAGCACGTCGTCTGGGAGGGGGGCGACCGATGACCGACCTGTCCGTCGACCTGGGGTTCCTGAAGCTCCGCAACCCGGTTTTAGCCGCCAGCGGCACGTTCGGCTACGGTCTCGAGTTCGAGCCCTTCCTCGACCTCGAGGCGCTCGGCGGCCTGGTCGTCAAGGGCCTCTTCTACGGCCCGCGCGAGGGGAATCCCCCGCCGCGGCTCGTGGAAACGCCGAGCGGGCTCATCAACGCCATCGGCCTCCAGGGGATCGGCGTCGAGGCCTTTGCCGAAAAGATCCTTCCCCGGCTGGCGCGCCTGAAGACCGTGGTCATCGTCAACGTCTGCGGCGAGACGGAGGACGAGTACGTCCGCGCCGTGGAATTCCTCGGCCGGCAGGAGGGGATCGCCGCCTTCGAGCTTAACATCTCCTGCCCCAACGTCCGGCAGGGCGGGGCCTGCCCGGCCCTCGCCCCCGGGACGACCCGAGACCTCGTGAGGACGGTCAAGCGGGCCTCCCGGCTCCCGGTCATCGTCAAGCTCTCGCCCAACGTGACGAGCATCGCCGAGATCGCGGCGGCCGCGGAAGAGGGGGGCGCTGACGCCCTCACCCTTGTCAACACCTTCCTGGCGATGGCCATAGACATCGAGACGCGACGGCCAAAGCTTCGCAACGTATTCGGCGGCCTGAGCGGGCCGGCTATCCGGCCGATCGCCCTGCGGATGGTCTACCAGGCCGTAGCCCGGGTCAAGATTCCCGTCATCGGCGTGGGCGGGATCATGACCGGCGCCGACGCCCTGGAGTTCCTCATCGCCGGGGCGAAGGCCATCGAGGTTGGGACGGCGAACTTCGTCGACCCCGACGCCTCCATCCGAATCGTCCGGGAGCTGGAAGAATTCTGCGAGCGCCGAGGCGTCTCCCGGATCGAAGACGTCGTCGGAACACTCGATCTCAGCTAGAAAGGACCCGTTATGACCAACGACCCCAAGGACAGGATCATAATCGCCCTGGACGTCAAGGACAAGGAGGCGGCGGCGAAGGTCGTCTCCGGCCTCAGGGACGCCCGGACCTTCAAGATCGGTCTCGAACTGTTCACGGCCCACGGGCCGGCGCTCTTCAAGAAACTCAAGGTCCTGCGGAAAGACATCTTCCTCGACCTCAAGCTCCATGACATCCCCAACACCGTCGCCGGTGCCGCCCGGTCGGCCGTCCGCCACGGCGTCCAGATAATGACCATCCACACGTCAGGCGGGAAGGAGATGATGGCCCGGGCCGCCGCGGCCGCCCGCGAGACGGCCGAAGCGGAGAAGCTCCCGAAGCCGCTCCTCCTCGGGGTGACCATCCTGACGAGCCTGAAGGCCGCTGAGCTAGAAGAAGTGGGGATGAACCCGGACGTGGCCGCCCAGGTCCTCCGGCTGGCGGGGCTGGCGAAAGCCGCCGGGATGGACGGAGTGGTCTGTTCCCCGCAGGAGATCGAGATCGTCCGGAAGGAATTCGGCCGGGAACTCCTCGTCGTGACCCCGGGTATCCGCCCCGCCTGGGCGGCCGCCCAAGACCAGAAGAGGATCATGACGCCGGCCGAAGCCGTCGCCAAGGGCGCGGATTACCTCGTGATCGGCCGCCCGATCACCGGAGCTCCCTCACCGGCGGACGCGTTCCAAAGGATCGTCGAAGAACTGGCTCAGAGCGGCCTGTAGACACCGCCGACCGCGAAGGCCGCCCCTAGGATCAGTCCGACCACCACCGAGAGCACAACAACGACGACGATGCTCACAACAAGGTAGGCCATGACCTTTTCCTTGGGGGTGTCCATCATCGGCGCCGCGAATCCGAGATAGAGGACGTACAGGCCGTAAAAGCTGGCCAGGATCGCGAGCCACTCCAGGAACGGGACGACATACAGGATCCCCGCCACCCAGCCCGGTGTCATGCTGAAGACCGCGAGCTTCATCGCATTGAGCTGGTTGGGGGCGGAGGCGAAGGTCGGCGCCAGGGCGTTGATGATCAGCGCGAAGACGTAGACCATGACCAGGGATAGGATGTAGGAGAAGACCGCCCTCAGCAGGGAGGTTCCGAGCCCCATCCTCACCCACCCGATGAAGGGGTACCTCCGGCCGATGAGGCCGTAGCCGATGAACTGGGCCACGGCGGGGATGGCCGCGAGGATCACCGCATAGGATGTGAAGAGCTCGGAGACGGACGTCGTCTCGGCTTTGATCTTGACCCATTCTTCTTTAGGTTTCAGGGCTATCGCCTGGACGCGCGCCATGAGATCCATGTGCTCCTCCTTGTTCAGAAATCAGACTGCCCAAACTATATAATCAAAACGGAGGCGGTGTCAATAATGAAAGGCGGGGGACCCTGATTTGGTCCGCATCGCCGACAGAGGTTGGAGGCGCGGGTCGGATTCGAACCGACGAATAAAGGTTTTGCAGACCTCTCCCTTAGCCACTTGGGTACCGCGCCTCGCCGACCATCAGGGGACTGTGCGTTCTTTTCATGGAGCGGGCGATGGGACTTGAACCCATGACCTTCTGCATGGCAAGCAGACGTTCTACCACTGAACTACGCCCGCTCGAGCGTGTTCGTACTCGGACTAAACTAACAAAATCACAGGGGTCTGTCAACCTAAGATGAGCGAGACGGGCGAGCCTTGCGCCTTATTTCGATTGTACCTGGAAGCCGATATCGATGCTATCGCGGCAGGAAAGAACTTTGATCGTGGACGTGGTCTTCTGGACGTCGATCACGACGATGTTGCCGACAGCCTCCCGGGGGAGACCGCTCTTAACGCGCTTGAAGACGGTCAGCTGCTGCCCCTCCCGGATGCCCTGATCCTTCCCCAGGTCGATGAGGGCCCAGCCTCCCGAGCCGACGATATGGAACTCTCCTTCGATGTGGATCACAGTCCCCTTGAGCCCCTGGTTCTCGTCCAGCTCGGCGGCATACCCTTCGTCCTTTCCGAGCAGACCCTCCCGTTCCTCGAACGGGACGAGATATCCCCCGAGGGCGACCTCGCCGCAGGTCTTGTCGATCAGAACCATGCCGCGCGTCTCCTCGAGCCCGATGACGCGGACCCGCCCCGTCCGCCTGGCCAGGAGGCCGTGGTTCCCGATCTTGCTCCCAACCGAGACGACGAGGAACACCTGGCCGATCTCCAGGCCGTCCGCCTTCCCCTTGTCGACGTAGAACTTGTCGGCATCGCTGAGAAGAATCTTCTCCTCCTGCTTCTCGGCCCCGATGATCCTGATGCCGGGGAGCTCGCCGTTCAGGACAAAGGTGGTGCAGTAAAGATCAGATTCGGTGCTCAGGGGATAGTTCTCCTGGAATATCTTAGCTTTCTCGATCTCGTCCTGGGCCAGGCCCGTCCCGAGGAAGATCACGCCCAAACTCATAATGAGTAAAAAGAAGGATCTTCTCATGCGCTCACCTCTTGGCTGATTGGATTCCGTTTAAGACCATTATATTCGCGCTTTCCTCCGACTGTCAACCCCTTGAATGGGGTCATAACATTAGTGACACTTGGGACTTTTGGATTTTCTTCCATCGGCGATAATATTCGTTAGGGGTCAGATAGTCCAGTGTTTCGTGGGGGCGGATGTAGTTGTAGGTGTGCTCCCACTCCTCGATCT
>CAZPEP010000064.1:0-167500 GCA_964585685.1 uncultured Eubacteriales bacterium
GCCAGGCGGCGAAATTCAAGCCCACCACGGTCGCCAACACCGAAGAAAAGTACTCCGGCGACATCATCAGCCTCAAGATCAAGGATTCCGACCTCAAGGACGTCGTCCTCTACCTGGCCGAGTTCGCCGGCCTGAACGTCGTCTTCGATCCCGACGTCCGGGGCACGGTCACGGTCAACCTCCAGGACGTCCCCTGGGACCAGACCCTCGACATCATCCTCAGGCAGAACAAGATGGGCAAGACGATCGAAGGCAACATCCTGCGGATCGCCCCGATCGCCGTCCTGACCCGGGAGGACGAGGACCAGCGCAAGCTGCAGGACACCAAGGAGCTCGCCGGACCGGTCATCGTCAAGACGATCACCTTGTCCTATTCGAAGGCCAAGGACGTCGCCACTCTCCTCAAGTCCAAGATGTCCAACCGCGGCGAGATGATCGTCGACGAACGGACCAACACCCTGCTCCTGTCCGAGGTCCGCGACAAGCTCGATCTCATCGAAAAGCTCATCAGCATCGTCGACACGCCGACGCCCCAGGTCTCGATCGAGGCCCGCGTCGTCGAGGCGACGGCGACGTTCGTCCGCAACCTGGGCATCCAGTGGGGCTTCCGGGGGGTCGCCGACCAGTACTACGGCAACGCGACCAACCTCCAGTTCCCCAACAGCATCCTCGTCGACGGCGCCCAGATCCCCGTCGGCACCGTCACCAAGGGCATCGGCGGTCCGCTCGGCGGCTATGCCGTGAACCTGCCGGCGCCGGCCTTTAACACGGTCCTCGGCTTTTCCTTCGCCAACGTCCTCGACACGTTCCGCGTCGACGTCGCCATCTCCGCCCTGGAGACGGCCGGCGACGGCAAGATCATCTCCCGTCCGTCCGTGGTCACCCAGAACAACCAGCAGGCCGAGATCATCCAGGGCCGCCAGATCCCGGTTCAGACGGTGGCCAACTTCACCGTGACGACCCGGTACGTCAACGCCGCCCTCGAACTGCGGGCGACGCCGCAGATCACGGCCGAGGGGACGATCATCATGACGATCGATATCCAGAACAACGCGGCGGACTTCGCCAACCTCGTCAACGGCATCCCGCCGATCGTGATGCAGAGCGCCAAGACGACGGTCATGGTGCCCGACGGCGGGACGACGGTCATCGGCGGCATCTACCGGGCCGAGGATTCGGTCACCCGGGACCGCGTCCCCTTCCTCCATTCGATCCCGGTCATCGGCAACGCCTTCAAGAGTATGGCCCGGACCAAGCAGAGCCGGGAGCTGCTGATCTTCATCACACCCCGGATCATCAAGTAACAGGAGAGAACGAGCCATGAATAAGATGACAGCGACTCTCAAAATCCTGGCGGTCGCGGCCGCCTTCCTCGCACTCGCGGGATGCAACACGATCTCGCAGGACACCGAGTCCAGCAGCATGATCGTCATCATGAGCATCACCGGCCTGAACATGGACGGCGACACGGTGGCCTACCTCCAGTCCGACATCCTCGGCAGCGACGGCCTGGTCCGGGTGGACAACGCGACGGCCAACATCGTCGTCCGGCTGATCAATCCCGATCCCATCAGCGGGCCCTCGCAGTTCAACGACGTCGTCCTGACGAGCTACCGCGTGACCTATGAGCTGGCGACCGGCCCGGGCACCCCGGGCACGGATGTGCCGCTGCCGTTCGACGGCAACTTCTCCACCGTCCTCTGCCCGGTCGACCAAGATGTGGCCGTTCCCTTCGTGGTCGTCCTCGAAGCGGCCAAGCAGGCCGCCCCCCTGAGCCCCCTCATCGGCACGGCCACGGTCCTCGAGCGGAAGGCCAAGATCGAGATCTTCGGCCACGACCTGACCGATCATCCGGTCACGGCGACCGGCTACCTGACGATCTACTTCGCCGACTACCAGGATCTCGTCCCCGCCAAGTAGGGCTCTCCCCCAAGCCGACCTGGGGCTCGTCCCGTCGGGACGGGCCCCTTTTTTTAGATGGGGATCGGAAGGGGTCAAACCTAGGTTTGACCCCTTCTTGTTACTCGCGGAACGGGGAATAGGAAAAAGTCACCGAGGTCTTCTGCCGGATCTTCGGCAGGGCGTCGTCGAGGGCCCGGTCGATCACGGCCCGCTCCGCGGCCTTGAGGACGAACTGGACCCGGGACACGTCCCGGACCCGGGACACGGGCGCGAAGGCGGGGCCGAGGACCTCGAGACCGGGGGCATGCTTCTGGAAGAGCGCCCGCAGCTCCCGCGACCGGCCCCCGAGGGCGCGGACATCCCGGCCCTGGAGCACGACCTCGGCCAGGCTCGCGAACGGCGGGTAATTCAGGACGCGGCGGAATTCGATCTCCTTGTCGTAGAAGGCGGCGTAGTCGCCCGCCGCGGCCGCGGCGATGGTGAAGTGGGCCGGCGCCGCCGTCTGGATGACGGCCTCGGCGTCGGGGGCGTCGCGGACGAGGTCGAGCATGGCCGACACGGTTTCGTAGGTCCTCTGCCCGGCGCGATAATCGGAAAAGCCCAGGAGATACTCCGGACGGAGGACGGCCACCAGCCCGGCCTTGGGCAGCCCGGGCTGATGGACGAGGAGCTGCGTCCCGACGAGGAGCGGCGCCCGGCCCTTGGCGAAGTCGGCCAGGAGCCGCCGCCGGTCCTCCGGCTTGGAGGCCGTGTCGGCATCGAAGCGGGCCGTCCGGACCTTGGGAAAGAGACGGCCGAGCTCCTCCTCGACAGCCTGGGTTCCCGCGCCCCTGCGGACGGCGAGCTCGCCGCCGCAGCCGTCGCAGGCGCGGCGGGCGTCGATACCGGAATTGCAGTAATGGCAGAGCAGGCGGTTCTCGGCCTTGTGATAGACGAGGGCGATATCGCAGCGGGGGCACCGGGGCACGCGGCCGCAGCGCGGACAGACGATCTGGGCGGCGTAGCCCCGCCGGTTGAGGAAGAGGATGGCCGGCTCTCCCCTGTCCAGGACGGCCCGAAGCCTGCGCTCGAGCTCGCGGGAGACGATCGGGGCGTCGCCGGCGTGGTCGATAAGCGTCACCGCGGCCCGCCGCGGTTCCGTCCCCAGCCCGACGAGGAGGCCGCGCGCCTTCGATTCGGCGAAGGCCTCGACGGTCGGCCGGGACGAACCGAAGACGGCGATGGCCCCCTCGGACCGGGCCCGGAGCCAGGCGCCCCGGCGGGCATCGTAGGCGGGGCTCTCGGCCTGGAGGTGCGATTCCTCCTGCTCGTTCTCGACGGCGATCATGCGGAGCGGTCCCGTTTCGAGAAAGAGCGCGGACCGCGTCCCGGCGATGAGCGCCGCCCGGCCGCTCCGAAGAACGCGCCAGGCCTCCTCCCTCTGTTTCGGAGTCATCCGGCCGTGGAAGACGACGGCCTGGCGGCCGTAGTCCGCCTTGAAGGCGGCGACCAGGGATTCCGTCGGTGCGACCTCGGGGTAGAGAAAAAGGACCCGGCCGCCGCCCGCCACGGTCCGGCGCACCAAGGTCTGGAACGCCGCCCGACGGGGGCCGTCGGCGCCGAAAAGATACCAGACCCCGGACCGCCCGTCGGCGATGGCCTTCTCGATAGGCGCCAAGGCCCCGGCTTCGCGGAGCGCTTCGGGGAAGGCCAGGCCGAGCTGGACCGCCGCATCGGCGCCGGCTGCGGATCCCGGCGGCGGAGGCGGGGAGCCGATCGTCCTCTCGACGGCGACGAACCCGGCCTTCTCCATCCGGGAGACGAGGCCCGAGACGTCGCTCCCGCCGAGCGTCCTCCGGAGCGAGAAGGGGCTCCGCCCCTTCGGCGCGCCGGCCAGGGCGGCGGCCAGCAGCTTGGCTTTCGGGCCCAGCCCCGTCTGGGCCAGGGCTTCGCGGCCGGCCGGCGTCAGGACGACCGCGACCCTGGCCTTGCCGGCGAGCGATGGAGGCAGGGCCGTCTGGAGGATCTCGCCCCACGACGAGCGGAATTCCGCGCCGAGCCGGCCCGTGAATTCGAGAAAGCGGTCGTCCCGGAAAGGCCGGTCGTCGAGGACTTCGATGAGCTCCTTGAGCTTGACCCCCGACGCCGGAGGCCCGGATTCGACCGCGACGATGAAGCCGCTCTGGCGGCGCGGGCCGAGAGGGGCGATGACCCGGGCCCCCGGACGGGCGGCGGCCCGGAACGCCTCCGGAACGGCGTAGAGAAAGGACTGTTCGAGCGGCAGGGGAAAGACGACCCGGGCGAGGACGGTCATTTTCTGCCGAGCAGGGCCATGACCTTCTGCATGTCCTCCCAGACCATGCGCTTGAGCTCGCGGTTCCCCTCGTTGCGGACGAGGTAGGAGGGATGGTACGTGGGCATGACCTTGACGCCGCGGAAATCGGCGAACCGGCCGCGTCTCTCGCCCATGCTCATCCTCCCGGGGACGAAGAAGTCCGTCGCCGTCTTGCCCAGTGTCACGATGACGCGCGGCCCGACGAGCTCAATCTGTCGGAGGAGGTACGGCCCGCAGGCCTCGACCTCGGCAGGCAGGGGTGTACGGTTCTCCGGCGGCCGGCACTTGACGACGTTGGTGATGTAGACATCTTCCCTTTTGGTGTGCATCGCTTCGATGATCTTCGTCAGGAGCTGGCCGGCCCTGCCGACGAATGGGCGTCCCTGGGCGTCCTCATCCCGGCCGGGGCCCTCGCCGACGAACATGAGCTCGGTCGCCCGGTTCCCCTCCCCTGGGACGGCGTGTGCCCGGCCCGCGCCGAGAGGGCAGAGTCGGCAGGCGTGAACCTTCTCCTCGAGCTCCGGGAAGGACAGCCCGAGCGATGGGGCGGCGGGCTTCGCCTTGGGCGCGGGGGGTACAGCGAACCCGGCCCCGGCCTCGGAGAGAAATGACAGCCTCTCGCCGATGTCCCTCAGGATCTCACTATTTTTTCGCATGGATGACGGCCTCGATCCTGTCCAGGACGATCCGGCTGATCTCACGCTTGCTCATCCGCTCCGTTATGGCGGCGGCGCCCGAGGCGTCGACGATCGCAACGAGATTGTCGTCCGACTCGAAGCCGACGCCTGCCTCGCCGACGTCGTTGGCAACGATGAGGTCGAGGTTCTTCTCCTTGAGCTTCCGGCCGGCGCGGGGGATTGTCTCTTCCGTCTCGGCGGCGAATCCGACCAGGACCTTCTTCCCTTTCTTCTTTCCGAGCCCCTTCAGAATGTCGGGCGTCGGGACGATGCCGACCGTGTCCGCCAGCTCGCGCTTTGGGACCTTTCGGGCGGCCGTCGCAGAGAAGCGGAAGTCCGAGACCGCCGCCGCCATGACGACGACGTCGGCCTTCGGGAACGCGGCCCGAACCGCCTTCTCCATTTCCGCCGCGGTCCCGACCCGGACCGTTCGGACGCCGGCCGGCGGATCGATCCGCGTCGGCCCGGAGACCAGTATCACGTCCGCCCCGCGGGCGGAGGCTTCCCGGGCGATCTCGTATCCCATCTTGCCCGATGAGGCGTTCGAGAGGAACCGGACGGAGTCCATATATTCCCGGGTCGGCCCGGCCGTGACGAGGAATCGAAGCCCCTTGAGGCTCTTCGTCCGGGCAAGCATCCTTAGGCCCTCGGCGACGATCGCCTCCGGCGCAGCCAAGCGCCCCCAGCCTTCGTCGCCGCAGGCGAGTCCGCCCCGTTCCGGCTCGACGAACTCGACGCCCGCAGCCTTGAGGGCTCGGATGTTCTCCCGGGTTCGGGGGTTGAGCATCATGGCCTCGTTCATGGCCGGGGCGACAAGGACCGGGCACCGGGCGGCAAGGTAGAACGTCGACAGGAAGTCGTCGGCAACTCCGTTGGCGAACTTGGCGAGGATGTTCGCCGTGGCCGGCGCGACGCAGAGCAGGGAGACCTCACGGGCCAGGGAGATGTGGCCGATCTTCCGGGAGACGCGGGCATCGAAGAGGTCGACGATGGCGTCCTCGCCGGAGAGGGCACCGAAGAGCAGGGGCGAGACGAGCCTGGCGGCGTTCGCGGTCATAACGACCCGGACACCGATCCCGGCCTTCCGGAACCCCCGGAGGACCTCGCAAGCCTTGTAGATGCTGACCGACGAAGTGACGCCCAGGGCGATCTTCTTCGCGGCGTTCATGGACGCTTCTCCCCAGAAAAGCTGCGGAGGATCGCGTCGATCCGGTCCGTTCGGACGCCGGGCCGGCACCGTTCGGCGCGGATGATCGACCGGAGCTCCTCCATGGCGGTCTCCAAGGCCTCGTTGACGATCACGTAATCGAACTCGGGGAACGCGAGAACCTCCTCTCGGGCCTTCCGAAGACGGCGCTCGACCGCTTCCGGGCCGTCGGTCCGCCGCTCGAGAAGCCTCCTCCGAAGCTCCGTGAAGACGGGGGGCATGACGAAAACCAGCGTCGCCGGGAGACCGCTCCTGCGGATCTGCCGGGCCCCCTGGACGTCGATGTCCAGGACGACGTCGCCGGCCGCTCCCTCGACTTCGGCCCGGGACGTCCCGTAACGATGGCCGTGGACCTCCGCCCATTCGACGAATTCCAGGGCCCGGATCATGGCTTCGAAATTCTCGCCGGATACGAAATGATATTCGCGCCCGTCGACCTCGGTCCCCCGCTTCGGCCGCGTCGTATGGGACACGGAGAACCGAAGGCCCCCGGCTTCCGCGAGGACCCGCCCGATGAGCGTGGACTTCCCGCATCCCGACGGACCGCTGACAACGAATATCATGCTCACCCTCGCTCTCTAGACGATGTTCGCGGCGTGCTGGCGGATGCTCTCGAGCTCGTTCTTGATGGCCAGTCCCTCTCGAATGATCCCGATCTCCTGGGACTTCGAGCTGGCGGTGTTGGCCTCCCGGCCGATCTCCTGGGCCAGGAAATCCAGCTTCTTGCCCATAGGGCCGGCCGCCCCGGGACGAAGGAGCCCCCGGAGGGCCCCGATGTGGCTCTTCAGCCGGAGGATCTCTTCGGCGAGGTCGTAGCGCTGCATGAAAGAGGAGGTTTCCTCGGCCAACCGCTCCGCGGAGATCCCGGAGCCTCCGTTCATTTCACGGGCCCTTTGCCGCAGTTTCCGCCGGATGACGGCCGGTTGTTTCCGGAACAGGGTCTCGATCCGGGCCGTCGAGCGCCCGATGCTCCGGAGGTGGACCCCAAGCTGGCGGACCGTCTGCACCCCTTCCTTCTTCCTCTGCCGGACGACCTCGTCGAGGGTTCGGCCGAAGCAGGATTCGAGGAAAGCCGCTTCGGCGGCCGTAATCTCCTTCCGGCTGATCTCGACGACCTGGGGGATCCTCAGGACCTGGTCGAGGGAAAGGTCGAACCGTTTCCCCAGCCGCGCGGACACCCGCTCCAGGGACGCGAGGGCCTTTTCGAGGAGGGCCTCATTGACGGCAAAATCCCAGCTCTTCGGGTCGATGAAGCTCATGTCGATGTTGACCTCGACCCGGCCCCTCTGGAGCCGCTTCTCGCAGGCGGCCCTGAGCCGGTTCTCAACGTCCCCCAGGGCTGTCCCCCGGTAGGACCAGTCGAAGAACCGGTGGTTCAGGCTCTTGATGGAGATCCTGAGGCGGACGGACTCGGAGGCGAACCTCTTTTCGGAGAAACCGGTCATGCCCTGGATCAATGCGAAACCTCCTCGTCCTCGGGGAACTGGAGCTCATAGAGCTTGCGGTAGAGCCCATCCCGCCGGATGAGCTCCTCGTGGGGCCCCCGTTCGGCGATGCGGCCGGCCTCGATGACGAGGATCCGGTCCGCGCTCCGGACGGTGGACAGGCGGTGGGCGATGATGACCGTCGTCCGGCCCTGCCTTAGAGTCGCCAGGGCCTCCTGGATGAGGTGTTCGGACTCGGAATCCAGGGCGGACGTGGCCTCATCAAGGATGAGGATCGGGGGGTCCTTGAGCAGGGCCCGGGCGATGGCCAGACGCTGTCTCTGCCCCGCGGACAACAGGCCGCCGCGCTCGCCGATCATGGTCTCGTACCCGTCGGGGAGCGGCATGATGAAATCGTGGGCTTTGGCGGCCCTGGCCGCCGCGATGACGCGGTCGTCCGGGGCGCCGTCGAGCCCGTAGGCGATGTTGTCCCGGATCGATTCGTTGAACAGGATGATCTCCTGGGTCACGAGCCCGATGCGGGAGCGGAGAGAGTCCAGGGTCACGTCCCGGATGTCGATGCCGTCGACCAGGATCCGGCCCGACGTCGGCTCGTAGAACCGGGCGAGGAGGTTGATGATCGTCGTCTTGCCGGCACCGCTCAACCCAACGATGGCGACAGTCTCGGTCGGCCGAACCTCGAAATCGATCCCGGTGAGCACAGGCCGGCTCCGGTCGTAGGCGAACGAGACGTCCTCGAACCGGATCGCGCCCTTGACCGGGGGGAGCGGATAGGCGTTCGGGGCGTCCCGGATGACGGGCGTATCGGCCAGAACCTCTGTGATCCTGGCGTGACAGGCGACGGCCTGCTGGATGACGTTGTTGGCCTTGCTCATGCGCTTGATGGGCATGTACATCAGGAAGAGGGCCGTGAGAAAGGCCCCGAAATCCCCGGGGCTGATGGCCCCCTCGGCGATCCTCTTCGTTCCCACCCAGAGGATGAAGGCCCCGACGGCCCCGCCCAGAAACTCCATGAACGGCGAGGAGAGGCTCCCGATCCAGGCCAGCTTGATGCTCGTCCGCAGATAGCTGGCCGTGGCTTTCAGGAACCGGCGGATCTCGAAGCGCTCGGTCGTGAAGGCCTTGACGATCTTGTTCCCCGTGATCGTCTCATGGAGCAGGCCGTAGATCTGGCCCATCTTGATCTGGGCGGAGAGACTCTTCTTCTTGAGCTGGCGGCTGAAGACGGCCATGGGGATGGCAGCCATCGGAGCGATGATGAAGGAGACGAGAGCCAGGCGGAAGTCCCTGATGAAGATCCCGATGAGCAGGGCGACGAGGGTGAAGGCCTCTTCGACCATGTCACCCAGGGCGCCGGACAGCGCTTCCTTGACCTTCTCGACGTCGTTGGTCATCCGGGACATCAGGTCGCCCGTCGGCACGTGGTCGAAATAGCTCGTCGACTGGTAGATGACGTGCTCGTAGAGGTCGTCCCGCATCTTCTTGACGACCCGGTGCCCGACGGCCTTCATGAAGAAGGACGAGAGGAACGTGAACAGCCCCTTGCCAAAGATGACGACGATCAGGACGAGCGGGAGGGCACGGGTGATCTCCGTCTCGGTCACATGGAGCGTCCGGAAGACAGCGTCCATAAGCCGGGCCTTGTCGGGGACGGCGGGGGCAGGAGTCCTTAGGAAGAGCCTATCCATGATGGGCTGGACCAAGTCCACGAAAAGGTAGGTGAACAGGGCCACGAACAGGGACGCTCCGAACGACAAAAAGAGGAGCTTTTTTTCCCGGAAGGTCAGCTTGAGAAGCCGGAAAATGTCTTTCATGTGTCGGTTCGGAAGGCAGGCCCGAGGGCCTTGGCGACGCCCAAGGCGTTAAGGGCCGAGCCCGCTGTCAGGTTGTCGGCGACGACCCAGAACCAGAAGCCGCCGGGGATGGACGGTTCCGCCTTGATCTCGCCGAGGACGATCTCGTCCTTGCCGGCCACGGACGAGGCAGCGGCAACGCCAGCGGCCTCATGCCCGGCGAGCCTGAAGGCGGGGTCGGCCTTGAAGAGAGTCTCAACGCGCCCGAGATCCGCCCCTTTTCCGAGCTCGGCGTAGACCATGAGGGAATACGTGTGGAACACGGGAGCCTGGACGATCGATAGAGTGAATGGAAAGGTGGGCGCGCCTAAGACGCGCCGGACCTCGGCGGCTACCTGTTTTTCCGGGGCCGAGAACCCGTCCCGGCCCGGCTTCCCCGTCCGCGACAGAACGTTAAAGGCGACCTGATCACGGAAGACCTTCCGGGATACGGTCGAGCCGGAGAGGAGGGCGCAGCTCTGGTCGACGAGCTCGCGAATCCCCTCGTCCTCAAAGGCCGAGGCCGGCCGGAGGACAAAGGCAACCGCCTTGGCGATCCCGAAGTCCCGGCGCAGGGGGTGGAGGAGGAGGGAGAGGAAGACTGCGGCGGGGTTGGGGCTAGCGACGAGAGGGGCCTTCTTCACGGCGGCCGCACCGTCGTTGATCCCGGCTACGACGAGGGGGACCTTCGGGTCCGCGTTGAACGTCTCGACGAGGTCGATGGCCCTGTAATCCAACTCGCCCGCGAGCCGGCCGTATTCCCTGTTGACGTCGGGGTCTGCGGCCAGGAAGACGACGTCGAGACCCTCCAGGAGCTTGCGTTCCAGGTGGTGGATGACCTTCGGCTCGCCCCGGAAGTCCGTCAGCTTACTGAATTCCTCTGCGACGTCCGGGTCGAAGAAGTCCATCGAGCGGAGGGAGTAATTCGTCCGGTTGAGGAGGCTCTTGAGCTCCTTGCCCCGGAGCGATTCCGTCCCGATGAGGGCGAAGCGGCGTTTCGGATTCGCGGTCATTTCCCGTGTGCGAGCATCAGTTGGTACATCCGGTCCTTGAGAGCGAGCTTTCGCTTTTTGAGTTCCTTCTCCTCGAGCGTCTCGACTTCGGTCAGGAAGGGCTTTGCCTTCAGGCCCTCGAGGGCGGCTTCACAGGTGCGGTGCTCCTCGAGAGCACGACGGAAATCGGGGTTCTCGCGGGCCAGAAGCTCCTTGAGCTCATTCTCATCCATGGGACATTCTCCTCCGTCGTCAAGGATACCATATCGTGTATCTCCGTGCAATTTCAGGTCCTTCCGAAGATCCCCTCGAGGCGGGCGGCTAGGAAATCCCAGGTGAACTCCACGATCTTCGCTCTCCCGGCGCCGGCCAGGCGGCGGCAGAGGGACTCGTCGTCCATGAGCTCCCGAACGCGTCGGCGGATCAGGAAAGGCAGAGGAAAGGGCGTGATCAGGGCGGTCCGGCCGGGTAGGGCGAAATCGGCCGTCCCACTCGGAGTGCAGACGACCGGGACCCCGCAGGCCATGGCCTCGGCGACGGTGTTGGACCAGCCGACCCGTCGCTCGGCGCTGATGAAGACGTCCGCCCGGGAATAGAGCCAGGCCATCCTGTCCTGCGGGAGGTCGAGGTGGAACTCGACAGGCACGCGCGTCCGGACGAGCGGCCTGGGGTCCACCCGATCTTTCCCGACCAGGGAGTCGAAGAGGATCAGGCGGACGTTCGGGCAGGTCCGGCAGAGTCCCTCGACGGCCCGGATGACCGCGTCAACGCCCTTGCGGCGCTTGTAGATACGGCCATAGCACAGAACGCGGAACTCCCCGTCCGCCCTCGGCTCGCGCTCGGACGGTTCGAGGGGACGGAATATCTCCGGGTTGACGCCTCCGGGCGCCCGGTGGCACGTGATTTTGTACCGCGTCTCCATGCGCCGGCAGATGCCCTCGGAGTTCCCCAGAAAACGGAAATCGTGCCGGGCGACCTCGCGCTCCCGCTTGTGACCCTCGAGGACGAAGTAGAAGAATTTCTCCAGCGCCCGGAGCCGGTCGTACTCGTCCAGGATGGAATATTCGCTACATAGGCCGACGTCGAAGGTTTCGCTCCCCAGATCGGAGAAGGGGCGCATGGCCCCAGAGAACGCGAGCCAGGCCGGGGCCGCGCCCTCCGGCGTGAAAAGAGTGAATCGGTGGCCCCGCCGGACGAGGGCGTTACCGATCTCGATGTACCTTCGGACGCCACCGAAGACCTCGACGTGGGGGAGCACGGCCGCAATGTTCATGGCGGAATGAACGTAGCACGGGACCTCGGGCCGGTCAAGGCTTCGCGCCCGCCCGGGCTATTTTACGTTTGACTTTGGCCCGCCGGATTACTATACTATCTCCCGCCCGAGCGGTCGCCCGGGCGCGCATGGCCAGGTAGCTCAGCTGGTAGAGCGAAGGACTGAAAATCCTTGCGTCGACGGTTCAATTCCGCCCCTGGCCATTTTTTATTTTTGACCGCGACCTACCCCTCCTGAAGACGCAACCTAAAGGTTGCGCGCCGACCGAAACCCGCCGATCGGGCGGATCCCTTTGCCATGCACCGCCTGTCGGTCTATAATTTCTAATTGTCATGGGGAGCAGGACGGTGAGGATCGAGGTCGCGGACGGCGTCGCTGTCCTCGGCGCCGTGCTCCGTCATGCTCGATCGACGCCGGACCGGATCCGCGAATATCGGGATCGACATCTCCGTCGGACCCTCCGCCATGCCCAGATGAATGTTCCTCTCTATAAAAATCTCTGGAACAGTCAAGGCGTTTCGCCTGACGCTATCCACGGCGCCGGCGATCTCACGGCCCTGCCCATAGTCACGCGAAAACACTTCCGGGCGCGGCCGGATCATGAGACGTTCGCGCACGGCACGGACCCGGAGCGCCTGATCACGGTCCGCACGACCGGCTCGACCGGCGAGCCGTTCGTCGTCCGCAGGACCCCGATCGAGGACTTCATCTTCCATGCGTTCCGGATGCGGGCGATGATATCCTTCGGGCTTCGCCCGACGGACCGTATGGCCAGGATAGGAACGCATGCGCATGGCCAATCTCCCCTCGCCTGGAGGGTCGCCCAACGGTTCGGAATCTTCAAGCAGATCCAGGTTCCTCTCCTGGAGACGCCATCGAACATCGTCGCAGCACTCCGGGAGGCGCGCCCGGACATCGTGACCGGGAACTCGGGCGTCCTGGCCCGGGTCGCCCGGGAAATCAAGGCCCGGCCGAAAGGCGCCTTGCGGCCGCGCTTCGTGGTAACGAGCTCCGAGATGTTGACGTCCGGCATGAGGCGCCGGATATCCGGGGGCTTCGCCTGCCCCGTTTACGACACGTACTGCAGCGAGGAGTTCGGTCTCATCGCCTGGGAGTGCCTGGAGACCGGGTTGTACCACGTCTGCGACGACAACGTCGTCGTCGAGGTCCTGAAGGACGGCCGCCCGGCCCGTAAGGGCGAGCGCGGCGAGATCATCATAACGGCCCTTCACTATTTCGTCATGCCGTTCGTCCGCTACCTCCTAGGCGACGAAGTCGTCGCCGGCCCGACGCCTTGCCCCTGCGGGGCGCCCTTCTCAACGCTCGCGGAGATCTCCGGGCGCTCGATCGATCACCTGCGCCTTCCGGGAGGGCGCGAGATCTACTCCGCCGCCGCTGCCCACGTCATCCAAAGCCATGCCCAATGGGTGGAGCAGTACGAGTTGGTCCAGGAGCGGATCGACCTGATCATCATCCGGATGGTCGCGGCCGAGCCGCCGGCCCCGGCAGCCCTGTTCCTTTTACGGGATAAGCTCGCCGACCTTCTCGGCCCCGAAGTGGACATCCGGCTGGATCTCGTTCCGGAGATCGCCCCGGGCCCGGGAGAAAAGTTCCGGATCCTGCGTTCGCTGGTCGGGCCGCGCCGGGATGAATCCTGAGGGAAGCTTGTCGTCCGCGCCAAGTCGCAACCTGAAGGTTGCGATACCGGACAAGGACGGGCTCCGAGGAGCCGTTCCCCTACTGCACCGTGCCGTCGAAGAGGCGGACGATGCGCTCAGAGCGGGCGGCGATGCCGTCGTTGTGGGTGACCATGATGATGGTCCGGCCGCCCTTCCAGAGATCGCACAGCATGGTCATGATTTCCTCCCCGCTCTTCGAGTCGAGGTTTCCCGTCGGCTCGTCGGCCAGCACGATGGGCGGGTCGTTGGCCAGGGCGCGGGCGAGGGCGATCCTCTGCTGTTGTCCGCCCGAAAGCTCCGAAGGTTTATGCTCCCGCCAGTCGTAGAGTCCGACGGCGTTCAGGAGCTCGGTGACGCGTTCCTTTCGCCGCCGGGTGTTCTTGCCGTCGAACAGCATGGGAAGCTCGATGTTCTCCCAGGCTGAGGCATACGGCAGGAGGTTGAAGTTCTGGAAGACGAAGCCGATCTTGTGGTTTCGGACCGCCGCAAGCTGGTCGAAGGATAGGCCGCCCACGCGGTCGCCGTCGAGGACGTATTCCCCCGCCGAAGGCGTGTCAAGGCAGCCGATGACGTTCATTAGGGTCGATTTCCCGGACCCGGAAGGGCCCATGATCGAGATGAACTCGCCCTTCCCGATCTTCAACGTGACTCCCCGCAGGGCCTCCAGCGTCTGGCTCCCCGTTTTATAGACCTTGGTGATGCCGTTGAGCTCGATCATGATGATCCTCTATTCATAGTGGAGTGACTCGATGGGGTTCGACCGGGACGCCCGCAGGGCCGGGAAGATCCCGGAAAGGAAGACGAGGATGCCCACGATGACCGTGTAGGCGACGAAGATGCGGAAGGAGAACACCGGCCTGAGGAGATAGGCGTCGATGCCGAACGACTCATAATTGATGGGGGCGAGCCGGACGAGGTTGACAATATTGAACGCCGTGAGGAACCCCCAGAACGTCCCCTGGCCGAAGATGAACGCCGTCTCCAGAAGGAACTGCTGGACGATGACCCGCCGCCGGGCCCCGATGGCCAGCTTGATGCCGATCTCGCGCGTCCTCTCCTTGGCGGCGGCGTACATCAGGTTCGTAACGCCCACGGCCCCGATGAGCAGGGTCAGGACGCCGATGATGCCGAGAAAGAGCTCGATCCCCTTGAAGATGGCCGCCCCCTCCTTGGCATTGTCGATGGTGTTCCAGATGTTGATGGCATAGGGGTCGGCCGAGTCGAAGCGGTACTTGCGGCCAAGAAGCGTCTTGATCCGATTCTCGACGAGCTTCGAGTCATCGCGGCTCCGGGGCTGGATGTGGAGCTGGTCGAGGTATCGTTGATTGTCGACCTGGCGGAACGCCCGGAACGGCATGTAAACCTGCTCGGCGTCCGGGCCGTTGTACATCGAATCCTGGAGCTTCTTCTGGAGAACCCCGACGACCATGAACGGGACACGGTTGATGACGATGGATCTACCGACCGGGTCCTCGCTCCCGAACAGGTCCCGGGCGACGTTCCAGCCGATGAACGCGACCTTCCGGCCGCCGGCCTCGTCGTCCTCATTGATGAACCTGCCGCCCAGCCGGGGGATCTGGGTCCGCATCAGGGCAAAATCGGGTGTGGCGCCATGGACGGTCCGGTTGACCTCCTTGCCGTTGGCCGACACCGGCATGGAGTTATAGGCCTCCGGGGCGATGCGGAGGATCTCCGGGATGCGCGCGCGGAGTTCATCGACGTCCTCGGGATAGACTCGGATCTGCCTCCCCTTGGGCAAGCCCTCGAACGGGAGCGAGGTCTGGCCGCTCGATATCATGATGAGGTTGTCGCCGAGGCCGCTGAAGCTGATCTTGAACTGGGTCGTCATCCCCTGCCCGAACGCCAGGAGGAGGAGGACGGACAGGGTCCCCCAGAACAGGGCGAAGGTGATGAGCGCCGCCCGTTTCCGGCGCTTGCGATACTCGCTCCAGAAGAATCGGGGCAGGGTCGCGTTCATGTCATTTTCTCAAGGCGGCGATGGGGTCGGTCGAGGCGGCGGCCCGGGCCGGGATCATGCCGGCGAC
This sequence comes from uncultured Eubacteriales bacterium, assembly GCA_964585685.1. Taxonomy (GTDB): domain Bacteria; phylum Acidobacteriota; class Aminicenantia; order Aminicenantales; family Saccharicenantaceae; genus JALHVH01. Next base: position 15,367 of record CAZPEP010000064.1, read on the forward strand.
GACGCCGATGGCAAGCAGGATGAGGATGGTTGAGGCGATGACGAGAGGATTCAGGACGGGGACGCCGACGAATTCCGTGAACGAGCCGGGGAAGGCTTTGGCCGCCTGCATGGCGAGGCTCGCCAGGGCGAACCCGATGACACCGCCGACGAGCATGATCATCAGGGACTCGGCGAAGAACTGGCGCAGGATGGTCCGCCGGCGGGCGCCGACGGCCAGTTTGATGCCGATCTCCCGGGTCCGCTCCTCGACGACAACCCGCATGATGGAGGCGACGCCGACACCGCCGACGAGGAGGGTGAACGTGCCGATGATGGCCATGAAGACGGTAAACGCGATGAAGAAGGTCGCAAATTGCTTCTCGAACTCAAGGGTGTCCCAGACGCCTAGGGCATCCGGGTCGTCAGGGGAGAACCCGATGAGCTTCGCCAGATGCTTCTTGATGTCTCCCATCACGGCCTTGTTCCGGCCGAAGTCGGCGGGCCGGAAGATGATGTTTGAGACGTACTTGTTCCCATAGAGCGCAGCGAAGGTCGTCCACGGGATGAACGCGCACAACTCGTCGCGCTGGCCGTTGTAGTTGGAGTTCTGGGTCTTCTTGCGCATCACGCCGACGATCGTGAACGGCACGCTGTTGATGAAGACGGTCCGGCCGACGGCCTCGGCGCCGCCGAAGAGGTCCCGGGCGAGGACGTCGCCGATGAAAGCCACCCGCTTGCGCTGGGCCATGTCCTCGGGGTCGATGAACCGGCCTTTCTCGGCGATGGTGTTCCGCATCCGCTCGAAGGCGGGATTGATGCCTCTGATGGTGTTGTTGAACTCGTTCCGGCCGTAGCGGACGATGCTCCGGCCGACGAACTCGGGGCTGATGTATTCGATGCCGGCAACCTTCTCCGGGATGGCCTCGACCGTCTCCGGGGTCACCCGGACGGGCTTGCCTTTGAGAAAACCCTGCCAGGGAAGCGTCGTCCGCGACGGGAAGACGAGGACTATGCCCTGCCCCATCCCGTGGAACCGCTTAATTTGGGCTTTGGAGACGGAGTCGCCGAAGGCGATGAGCAGGATGACCGAGAACGTCCCCCACACGACGCCGGACAGGGTCAGAGCGGTCCGAAGCGGCTGGCGGAGGAGGTCCCGGACGAGGTTGCGGAGGAAGATGCCGGACATGGGATCACTGGATCACTTGATCTCGCGGGGAGGCCGCTCGACGACCTTTTCGCCCTCGTTCACGCCGGAGAGGATCTCGATGTTGAGCCCGTCCGAAAGCCCGGTCTGGACCTCGACCTTCTTCGTCTTCAGGCCCTGGCCCTCGGGGACCTCGACGAAGCGCTTCCCTCCCTCAAAGAGGATCAGCCGCTCGGGGAGGAACGGGACCTGCTGGCGCTCACGGATGCGGATGCTAGCGGTTGCCGAAAAGCCCGCCCGCAGGAGCGCCCCGGTCGTCTTGTCGATAGAGATCTCGATGTCAAAGAGGGTGGCGTTCGCCTCCTTCTTGGCCTTGGGGAAGATGCGGATGACCCGGCCGGCGAGCTTGGCGTCGGGCAAGGCTCCGATCTGGATCTCGGCGTCCATCCCGCCCGTGATCTTGCCGACATCGATCTCGTCCACTGTGCCCTTGAAGAGCAGGCTCGCCATGTCGGCCAGCGAGCAGAGCTCGGTCCCCGGTTGATAGTTGGTCAGCGGCACGACGGGGTCGCCCTGGAAGACGCTTTGGGACAGGACGATACCGGCGTTAGGGGAACGGATGATGGAATCGATGTCACGGTTGGACATCTTGATCCGCCCCTTCTCCAGAAGCTCGAGACGCTCGGCGGCGATCTTGTAGCGGAGGTTCGCCTCCCGGAAGGCGCTCTCCGTGGCGGCCATCTCGGACTCGGAGACGAGCGCCCCCTTGAAGAGCTGGACCTGCCGCTCCCAGTCCGCCTTGAGCTTGCTCATACCGATCTCGGCCACCTCTACGCTCCGGCGGGCCTCGACGTACTCGAGCGGCGTGGGGTTCGGGGAGATCTTGAAGAGCGGCGCCCCGGCGGCCACGGGATCGCCCACTTTGAAGAGGACCTCGGCAACGATCCCGGGGATCGTCGACTTGACCTTGGTCTCCTTCTCCGGCTCGATGGTGCCGACGGCGAGGGCCTTTTCCAGGATATCGCCCCGGGTGACGGCGACAAGCTTCAGTGTCTCTTTCTTCTTCCCGCAGGCCAGGAGGAAATAGAAGAACACCGCGATGAAAAGGCACGCGAAGACGCGCAGGACCCACTTTTTCATGGCAAACCCCTATGAAAGGACATTTCTCTCATATAGACGTAAAAAGGGGGGGGAAAGTTCTTACCCCTGTCGGAAAGGAGCGTGGATGGGGGCCTTTCGGCCCCCGGCTCAGAACCTATAGCCGACGGAGATGTTCGGGACGAGGAGGGTCATCTTATATGCCCCGGGCATAGCCGCTGCGAAGGCCGGGTCGATCAGGGTCTTGATGTAGGGGACGTTCCTGTTCTTGCCCGTCAAGTACTCGACGCCGAAATCGAGCTGGAGGCCGGCGGTCTTATAGCCGACGCCCACGGTGACGACGTTAAAGGTGTAGCTCGGGAGCAGGATGTTCAGGGTCGTATCGGGAGCGGGCGTCGGGTCATAATAGTACCCGGCCCGCAGGGCGATGGCGTCGCTCGCGGCGTACTCGGCGCCGAACCTGATCTGCGCCTTGTCCGACCAGTCCATCTTCCGGGAATCCTGGCCGCTCATCGCCATCAGGGCCTTCCAAGCCGGGTCGCCGAACGTCGTGTCCAGGGTCTTGATCGCGGACCACTTCGTCCATTGGATGTCGGCCGTGACAAGGAGCCGTTCCGCGGGGCGGACAGCGACGCCGCCGGCGATCCAGAGCGGGAACATGATGCTCCGTTGGAGGCTGGACGTATCGTTGAAGCCCAACAGGGCGAGGTTGGAGATCAGCCCGTCGCCCTTGAACGTCACCGTGCTCGGCGTCCGGACCGTGAGACCGGCGCTCAAGCGATCGGACGGCTTCACGAGGACGCCGAAGGTAGCTCCGAGGCCCCAGCCGCTCATACGTTCCTCGTACTGCCCGAGGTCCACGGCGTAGGGCGGCACGGGGAGCTCGGCCTCCCCGGCGTGCATATTGATGGAGAACGTCCCGTAATTGATGTTGAGCGCGGCACCGATCGAGATCATGTCGTTGATCTTGTAGGCGACGAGCGGCGACAGACTGAAAAGACCGACCTTGCTCGACCAGGCGTAGCTCTTGCCCCCGGCGAGGGCGACGAGGTCCGAGCCGGTCCAGTTGATCCCGATCCCGGAGGGGGTGTAGGCGCCGAACCCGAGGACCAGGCGGTCGGAAACCGGGTGGTAATAGGCGAACATCCCGCCCAGGTAATGGTTCAGCTTGCTCTTGGCATTGACGAGCGTCGCCGTACCTGCGGCCGTAGGGATGTCCAGCCTGTACTTGCTCGATGGGATGAGATCGGTCGCGTAGAATCCCATGTATTTCGTCCTGAACCCGGCCGCCCCGGCGGGGTTCCAGAAGACAGCGCTGAAGTCGTCGGCCAGCCCGACGAACGCACCGCCCATGGTCAAGGCTCTCGTCCCGAGGCTGTTGAGGTTCAGACCGTTGCCGCGTCCCAGGCCGCCCAGAACCAGAAGCGCGACAAGCGCCGTTATCGCGAATCGACGTATTTTCATGTCCATTCTCCTGCCGGATTTCCTATATGTTTACGCCATTCGGCGTCGCGCGTCAAGAAGCCGCCGAGGGGCGGAGCGGGCACGGTTCCCCGTCCGCAGGACGGGGAGAGCGCAGCCCCGAAGCGGAGCGGATTTGACACGCTGGGGAAAATCCGCGGCTTCAGGAGGGATGTCCCTGAGTCCTTCGAAGGCGATCCTGGGAGATTCGTTCTATGAGCCGGCAGCCCCTTTCTTTCCGAACAAAAGCTCGCCCTTCTTGTCGACGCCGACGACGACCGTGTCCCCTTCCCCGTATTCGCCGGCCAGGATCTTCGCGGCCAGCGGATTCTGGACGTCCCGCTGGATCGCCCGCTTCAGGGGCCGGGCCCCATAGACCGGGTCGACGCCCCGGCCGGCCAGGAGAGCGGCCGCTTCGGGAGCGACCAAGAGGCCGATCTTACGGGCCGCGAGCCTCCCCCGAAGCAGCTCGAGCTGGAGGCCGACGATCTTCAGGATGGTCTCCTTCCCGAGCGGCCTAAAAATGATAACCTCGTCGATCCGGTTGAGGAACTCAGGTTTGAAGTGCGCCTCGAGGACCTTGCGGACCTCGCGCTCCATAGCCGCGAAATCCCCACTGAGGCCCTTGATGGCGGAGCTCCCGAGGTTCGACGTCATGATGACGAGCGTGTTCCGGAAGTCCACCGTCCGACCCTTGCCGTCGGTCAGGCGGCCGTCGTCGAGGATCTGGAGAAGGACGTTAAAGACGTCGGGGTGGGCCTTCTCGATCTCGTCCAAGAGGACGAGGGAATAGGGACGCCGCTTGACCGCCTCGGTCAGCTGACCGCCCTCCTCGTAGCCGACATAGCCTGGGGGCGCGCCGATCAATCTGGCAACCGAGTGTTTTTCCATGTACTCCGACATGTCGAGCCGGACCATCGCCTTCTCGTCGCCAAAAAGGAACTCGGCCAGCGCCCGAGCCAGCTCGGTCTTGCCGACGCCCGTGGGCCCCATGAAGATGAAGGAGCCGATCGGGCGCGCGGCGTCCTGGATCCCGGCCCGGGCCCGGCGGATGGTGTCTGAGACGGCCCGGACGGCCTGGTCCTGGCCGACCACCCTCCCGGCCAAGGTCTCTTCCATCCGGAGGAGGCGGGCCGCCTCGCCCTCGAGCATCTTGGATACGGGGATGCCCGTCCAGCGGGAGACGACCTGGGCGATGTCCTCCTCGTCAACCTCCTCTTTGAGCATCTTCCCGTTCTTCTGGGCCGCCGCCAGCCGGGCCGCCAGGACTTCGGACTCTTTCCCCGCCTCGATGAGCTTCCCGTAGCGGATCTCGGCGGTGCGCTCCAGGTCACCGCGCCGCTCGGCCGCCTGCTCCTCGATCTTGAGGGACTCTACGCGCTCCTTGATCTTCCCCTGGGCCTCGATGAGTTCCTTCTCGTTCCGCCAGTGCGCTTTGAGGCCGAAGCTCTTTTCCCTGAGGTCGGCCTGTTCCTTCTCGATCCCCTCAAGCCGCTCCTTCGACGCCATGTCCTTTTCCTTCCGGAGCGCTTGCCGCTCGATCTCGAGCTGGACGGTCCGGCGCTCGAGCTCGTCGATGTCCTCGGGCAGGCTGTCAATCTGGATCCGGGTCCGGGCGGCAGCTTCGTCGACGAGGTCGATGGCCTTGTCCGGAAGGAAACGGTTCGAGATGTAGCGTTGGGACAGGGCCGCCGCCGCCACCAGGGCCGAGTCCGTGATCCGGACACCGTGATGGACTTCATACTTCTCCTTGAGGCCGCGAAGGATGGAGACGGTCTCCTCGACCGAGGGCTCGCTCACCCAGACCTGCTGGAATCGCCGTTCGAGGGCGGCGTCCTTCTCGATATATTTCTTGTACTCATTGAGGGTCGTCGCCCCGACGCAACGCAGCTCTCCCCGGGCCAGGGCCGGCTTGAGCATGTTCGAGGCGTCCACAGCGCCCTCGGCCGCCCCGGCCCCAATGATCGTGTGGAGTTCATCGATGAACAGGACGATCTCGCCGTCCGACTCGCGAACCTCCTTGAGGATGGCCTTGAGCCGGTCCTCGAACTCGCCCCGGTATTTCGTCCCGGCCACGAGCGAGCCGATGTCGAGGGCCAGGAGGCGCTTGTTCTTAAGGGACTGGGGAACGTCGCCGGCGGCGATGCGCCGGGCCAGCCCCTCGACCACAGCGGTCTTCCCGACGCCGGCCTCGCCGACGAGGACGGGATTGTTCTTCGTCCGCCGAGACAGGACCTGCATGACGCGCCGGATCTCGTCCTCGCGGCCGATGACCGGATCAAGCTTCCCCTGCCGGGCCAGGGCCGTGAGGTCGCGGGCGTACTTCTCGAGCGCCTGGAACTTACCCTCGGGCTCTGGGTCCGTGACCCTCTGCGACCCCCGGACCACCGCCAGAGCCTTGAGCGCCGCCTCCTCGTTGACACCCCGCGCATCGAGGATCCGGCCGGCCGTACCCGCCTTGTCCTTGAGCATGGCCAAGAGGAGGTGCTCCGTGGAGACGTACTCGTCCTTGAGCCGGCCGGCCTCCTTCTCGGCGTCGTCCATAACCCGCCGCAGGGATTCGGAAGCGTAGGCTTCCCCGCCGCCGGAAACCTTGGGGAGGCGCCCGAAAGCTGCGTCCAGGTCCCCGCGGACCGCGGCCGCGTTCACGCCGAGCTTGGCCAGCACGGCGTTGACGATGTTCTCCGGTCTTTCGAGGAAGCTCAGCAGGAGATGCTCAGGGCCTATCTCCTGGTGGCCCATCGCCCCGGCCTTTGCCTGCGCCTCGCGGAAGGCTTCCTGGGACATGACCGTCATTTTTTCCCATCTCATGCCGGACCTCCGTACCTAAAAAATAGCGAGGGCGGGCGCGCTTGTCAAGAACGCCCTTCTTGACTTGACAATTGCATTAAAATGGATATTTATTCTCTTAGGGAGCGCGTTATGGAAGAGATCGAAGTTTCGAGCTGGCTGACGTTGGACGCGATCAAAAAGGCGGCCGACACGGTCGAGACCGTCGGGAACCTCCAGACCGGCCACTCGACGTCCGTCTTTTGCACGATCGAAGAGGATTACCTGGAGCTCTGCTACAGCGACTCCGCGGCCAACGTCCTGAGGCGTTACGAGGACCGGGACGAGTTCGACGTCGCCCTTGAACAGAGGAAGGAGGAGGTCGGGGACGCTCCCTTCGAAGAGGGCAAGGAGTTCGACAAGGATTTTGACGGGGAAGAAGAGGACGAGGAGGATAAGGAGACCGAGGAAGGCTTCCAGGTCGAGGAAGCCGATGACCTCTAGTCCCCCGCCTTGCCGCCGAACCCGTCCTTCAGCCCGCCGAGGAAGTTCAGCGCCTCGAGCGGCGTCATCCCCTGGATATCGCAGGACAGGATCCGGTCCCTGAGTTCCTCGAGCGTCGCGCGCTCCCGGTCCTCCATGAAGAGCAAGCCTTGGGTCCGGTCGCGCTTCCCCGGCGAGCGGTAGGCCATCCGCGGGACCCCCTCCTCGTCAAACTCCCGCTTCTCCAGGTTAAAGAGGATCTCCCGCGCCCGGTCGATCACCACCCGCGGGATGCCGGCCAGCTTGGCCACGTGGATACCGTAACTGCGGTCGGACGGGCCGGGGACGATCTTCCGCAGGAAGATCACGTCGTCTTTCCATTCCTTGACGGAGACGTGGAAGTTCCGGATCCGCTTGAGGCTCAGGGCAAGCTCGGTCAGTTCGTGATAGTGAGTGGCAAAGAGGGTCTTGGCACGGACCCTTTCTCTCTCGTGCAGGTGCTCGGCCACAGCCCAGGCAATGCTCAGACCGTCGAACGTGCTGGTCCCCCGCCCGACCTCGTCGAGGAGGATAAGGCTCTTCGGCGTCGCGCTGTTCAGGATGGCGGCCGTTTCCAGCATTTCGACCATGAACGTCGACTGCCCGACGCTCAGGAAGTCCGTCGCCCCGATGCGGGTGAAGATGCGGTCGACGAGGCCCACCGAAGCCGACTCGGCCGGCACGAACGAGCCCATCTGGGCCATGACCGAAATGAGTGCGACCTGGCGGAGGTAGGTCGATTTGCCGCCCATGTTGGGCCCGGTGATGATCAGGATCTGGTCGTCGGCGGGGTCGAGGGAAGTGTCGTTCGGGATGAACGGCTCGGCGTTGGCGACCTCGACGACGGGATGCCGGCCTCCCGTGATCCGGATGGCGTCCCCGCCGCCGACCTCGGGACGGCAATAGTTCCGCCCGACCGCAAGCTCTCCCAGGGCCGTGAGGACATCCAAGCGGGCGACGTCGGCGGCAATGCGCTGGAGGCGCGTCGTCTCCCGGGCCACGGCCTGCCGGGTCTCCTGGAAGATCCGATATTCGATCTCCGCTATCCGCTCCTCGGCGTGGAGGACCTTCTCCTCGTAGGCTTTAAGCTCGGGAGTGAGGAAGCGCTCCGAACCGACGAGGGTCTGCTTGCGGATATAGTCCGGCGGGACTTGGGAAAGATGGGGTTTCGTGACGTCGATATAATAGCCGAAGACCTTGTTGTAGCGGACCTTGAGGGACGAGATGCCCGTCCTCTCCCGCTCGGTCTTCTCCAGCCTGGCGATGAAGGCCTTCCCCGTCCGAGATACGTCCCTAAGCTCGTCAAGCTCGGGGTCTAGCCCCGGCTTGATGATCCCGCCCTCCGTAAGGGGGAGCGCCGGCTCGTCCAGGATGGCCTTGTCGACGAGCTCGACTACGTCCCGGGCGTCGTCCCAGCCGTCCCGGATCTCTCGGAACGGGCCGGCCGCGAATGCCTGGAGGATCGCCCGAACCTTCGGCAGGGGCTCAAGGGACCTCTTCAGAGCGATCAGGTCCCGGGCGTTGGCGGCCGCGAGGGAGATCTTTCCCGTCAGCCGTTCCAGGTCATGGATCCCCTTGAGGGCGTCGTGGACCTCGCGCCTCTCGATGGTCAGGCGGACCGCTTCGGCCACGGCGTCCAACCGGGCATTAATCTGCCCGACGTCGGCCAGCGGCTCGAGGAGCCAGTTTCGGAGCGTCCGCGCCCCCATCGAGGTCACCGTAAGGTCCATGACCTCGAGCAGGGTGCCGGACGTTCGCCCGTCGCGGAGGTTTCGGACGAGCTCGAGGTTCCGGACCGTCGCCGCGTCTAGGACAAGCCGGTCCCCGGCCGGCACATAGACGACCTTGTGGACGAGGGCGCCGGAATCCTTCCTGACCTTCTTAACGTAATGGAGGAGCGCGCCGGCGGCTGCGACGGCCAGCGGCTTCCCCTCCAGGCCAAACCCTGCCAGCGACTTGACCCGGAGGTGTTCTTCGAGGAGCCGTGAAGCCTGAGGCGGGTCGAAGGCCCAGGCTTCGACCGGGCTCAAGGGAACGGACGCGGCTTCCCGAGGGGAGAGGACTCGGGCGAGGGAATCCTCGGCGCCTTCTGGGTAAATGATCTCCCGGGGTGACGACTTGAACAGCTCGTCGGAGGCCGCCCGAGTGTCCTCGGCCCCACCCTGGAATGCCCGGATCTCCCCGGAGACGAGGTCGAGCCGGGCCAGCCCCCACCCTTCCCTGGTCAGGACGGCGGCCGCGATGTAGGTGTTTTCCCGGGCGTCGCCGTTCTCGACCTCGACCGCCGTTCCGGGAGTCAGGACCTTGATGATCTCCCGCCTGACCACGCCCTTCGCCGACCGCGGGTCCTCCATCTGCTCACAGACGGCAACTTTGAACCCGCGGCGCAACAACTTGGCTAGGTAGGCGTTGACGGCGTGGTGGGGGACGCCGCACATCGGGACCTTCTGGCGCGAGGTCAGGGCGATCTCGAGGACGGGGGAAGCCGTCTTTGCGTCCTCGTAGAACATCTCGTAGAAATCGCCTAGCCGGAAGAACAGCAGGGCGCCGGGGTGTTCTTTCTTGATGCGGAAATACTGCTCCATCATCGGAGTCAACGAGCTTTTTTCGGTCATGGCAATGTTCAAATATACTCGCAGGCCGGGGCCTTTGCAAGGTCGGGCCGGCCCGGGGGGCCGACGGAGGACGTGAGAGGCACGACACGCGCCGATTGACATTGAAGGGGCCAGGCGCTAGTATTATCTGCGTCCATGAAGCTCAACGCCCCGAACTTCCTGACCGTCCTCCGGATCCTCGCGATCCCGGCCCTGGTCGTCGTCCTGGTCACGGATTTCCGGGGCTGGGAGATCATCGGATTCCTGATCTTCCTGTTCGCCTCCCTAACGGACATTCTGGACGGGGCCTGGGCCCGGAAGAAACAGCAGATCACCGTCTTCGGCCAGCTTCTCGACCCGATGGCCGACAAACTCCTCATCGCCTCGGCCATGATCTGTCTTGTCGAGCGCCGGATCGTACCGGCCTGGATGGCGGTCATCATCATCGGGCGGGAGATCGCGGTGACCGGATTCCGGGCCATAGCTTCGTCACGGGGGCACAACATCCCCGCGTCGGCCCTGGGAAAGCTCAAGATGACGTTCGAGACCGTCACCCTCTGCCTTCTCATCCTCGGCCCGGTCAACCTGGGGAGGCTTCACCTCCTCGCCCCTCTCGGCCTCTGGCTCACGGTCGCCATCGCCCTTGCCTCGGCGGTGGAGTACTACCTCCGTTTCGGGCCGACAGTCCTAGCCAAAGATCCCTGACAGGGCCTGTTTCGCATTCTCCAGCGTTCCCGGGTCCTCGATATTCATAACGACGGGGGGCTCGGGCCAGCCCCGGCCGATCCTCTTCAGCAGACCGGAAAGGACCTTGCCGGGGCCGGTTTCCACCCACAGGCCGATCCCCTCTCCCCGGAGGACTTCGATCGACGCCGTCCAGAGGACGGGCCGGCTGACCTGCCGCCGGAGGGCGTCCCGGGCCTCCTCGCCCGTCCGGACGGGCCGCGCGTCCACGTTGCTGACGACGGGAAACCTCGGGTCCCGGAACGGAACGAGGGCTAGTTCAGCCGCCAGTCGTTCTTCGGCGGGCTTCATCAGGGCGGTGTGGAAGGGTGCGCTCACAGGGAGCATGACGGACCTGGGAGGCTTGAGGATGCGGAGGGCCTCCTCCACGCCTTCGCGCGGCCCGGCAATGACGACCTGGTCCGGGCTGTTCCAGTTGGCGACCTCGACGGTCCGGTCCGGGACGCGGTCGAGCGCCTGGCGGAGGGCTTCGGGATTGGCGCCCAGGACCGCGGCCATGACTCCCGTCCCCACCGGGACAGCTTCCTGCATGTAAATGCCCCGCTTATGCACGAGCCGGACGGCGTCATCGAAAGCCAGGACGCCGGCGGCCACGAGGGCGGAATACTCGCCGAGGCTATGCCCAGCGGCGACGGCGGGCTCCGCCCCGAGGAGAGTGAAGGCGATCGTGCTGACGGTGAGGAGCGCGGGCTGGGTGTTCCGGGTCAGGCGGAGCTCCTCTTCGGGCCCTTCGAAGCACAGCTTCGAGATCTCGTAGCCGAGCGCCGCGTCGGCCCTCGCGAAGATCTCCCGGGCTTCGGCAAAACGGTCATGGAGGTCCTTTCCCATGCCCACCGCCTGTGATCCCTGGCCTGGGAAAAGGCAGGCGAATCGTTTCATTGGGGGTCTTCCTTTCTTCGGGACTATTCCAGGCAGTCCAGGCGGATACGGACGTCCGCCTGGGCCTTCAGGTTCCCGATCCAGTCCGCGACGAGTTTCTCCCGCTTTCGATCCTGGATGAGGGATTCGATCCGGTCGAGTAACTGGACCATGGGCGCCGGTTCCGCTCCCGACCGCTTCTCGGCAGGGACGTAGACATCGTTATAATAGGATTCGATCTCCTTGATGGTCACGGGCGCGGCCTGTCTGAACCGGGCAGCGATCATCCTGCGATAATGGACCATCTCTTCCAGGAACGGCCGAAGGTCCGCGTCCTTGATGCCGAGCTCCGCAAGCGCCCGGGCCCATGCGTACGGCCCCAGCCTCCGGGCGGCCTCGTCCGCAGCCGCCGCGATCTCCTCCCCGGTCGGCGCCCCGGGCCCCCGCGCGAGGTCAAGGACAAGCTTCTGTTCGACGAGCCTGTCCAACACGGCGGACAGGGAGGTCTCCCCCTGGTCCCCAGCGTGAAGTCCGAACCGCTGGGCAATCCTCACGTCGACGAGCGTGACGGCCTTGCCGTTGACGACGGCAGCCACGCAATCCTCGACCTGTTCGCCGCGGGCCGGGACCCACAGGCCGAGGATCGAGAGGACGAGGATCGCAATCCCGGCCGCGCGCTCCATCTCCCGGATCCTTCCAGGTTTCGTCATATCAGAACACGTTCCCTATAGTGATAAAGGCGAGCGGCCGCCCCTTCTTCTTCGGATCGTCGACGTTCCAGCCGAGGTCGAACCGGAATGGCCCGAGGGGCGTCCGGTAACGGAGGCCGAACCCGACGGCGCCCTGGAAATTGAAGAGGCTGAAGTCCTTCCTCTTGGAAAAGACTTGGCCGATGTCGTAGAAAAAGGCCCCGGAGAGGTCGGGCAGGCTCTGGAACAGGGGAAACCGCATCTCCAGGTTGAGGAGGACAATCGCCTTGCCGCCGACGGGCATGTTCGTGAGCGGGTCCTTCGGGCCGAGCTCGTCGATCCTCTCCCCGCGGAACGAATTGCTCCCCCCGGCGAAGAACCTCTCGGGGACAGGGATCCGGCCGCGGCCGAGCCCGACGCGGGCGGTCGCGCTGAAGTTGAGCCGAGTCAGGATGGGATAATAGTACTGGTACTTGAAGAAGGCCTTAAGATAATCGGATTCCGTCTTGAACAGGGGGAAGGCCCATTCCCCGACGACGCTCATGAAAGTCCCCCGGGTTGGGTCGAACGAATCGTCCCTCCGGTCCCAGATGAAGCTCGCCGAGGCGAGCATCGTCGAGAAGGGCAACAGTTGGCGGTCGACCTCCGACTCGGCGATCTCGAGGTAGGTCAGTTTCGTCCGGGACCAGCTGAGGGTCCCGAGGAGGACGAACCCCGGGAACAGGGGTTTGACGACGTTCAGGCTGAATCCCCGCCTATCGAACCCAAAGCTCTTCCGGTCCTCGCCTTCGAGCCACGCATTGATGATCGTGTGCATCGGGACCCCGAAGAAATAGGGCTGTTCCCACGAGGCCACGCCCCGTTTTTCAACAAGGCTGAACTGGCTGACGAGGCTGACCTGGGAAGCAACGCCGAAGATGTTCGTCCGGATGTACTCGGCCGTCCCCCGGAGCTTGATGTCATTCTCCCAGAGGGCCAGGGACCGCGGCTCGTTCTTGGTCTCGAGGCCCACGCCCAGGCTCGCATAGTTCCGTTCCCCCTCGCGAACGGCGATGACCAAGTTCTCCGTGTCGCCGGAGACGATGACCTCGTCGACCTTCACCTCGGAGAAGATCCCCAGGCTTTCCAGCCTCCTCTTGGTCTCCAAGACGAGCTCGCGGGACGCCGCGTCCCCTGGCCCGAGCCGAAGTTCCCGGAGGATGGTCTTTTTCCGGGTCACCCTGTTCCCGGTGACGACGACATCGGCCACGCGGACAGCCGTGCCCTCGGCAATCGTGATCAGGACGGCGAAGGAGCCGGGCGAGATCTCGCGGGCCTCGGAGGTCACGACGGTTCCCCGCACGCCCCTGTTGAGGTAGAACGCCTCGATCCTCTCGACGTCTTTCCGGACGTTGGGCGGATAGTACCCGTCTCCCTCGGCGCTAGCCATCGCGGAACGGACGGCCTCCGGGGCGAACAGGGCGACGCCGGTGAGCTCGATCCTCCCGACCGTGCGGCGCTCCCCCTCGGAAACGACGAAGACCGCCGTAGCCGCCTTCTCCCGGCTCTTCAGGACGAGCTCGACACGGCAATCGGCGAATCCGCTCTTCTGATAGAAGAACTCGATCTCCCCGGGGATCTCGAACAGGCGCTCGCCGTCGACGAGGGAGAAGAAAGGCATCTTCTCGCCGATCCCGACCTCATCCCGGATACGGGGGGGGGAGAACGACGAGAGCCCGTCGAATTCCACCCGGTCGACCCGGTACCGGTCACCCGGCGTGACGTCATAGACGACCCGGACCTCGTTCTCAAGCCGTTCGATCCGAGAGGTCAGAGAGGCAAGAACGTACCCCTGACGGCGAAGGGCGGTCAGGACGCGAACCTCCCCCTCGGCCAGGCCCCACTCCTCGAAGATGCGCTCCTCCCAGACGGGGGCGAGGATCGACGTCGGGACGTCCGCTCCCCGGATGAGAAACGTGATCTTTTCCCCCGGAAGGACGCTCACGGCAAGGTCGACCCGGCCCCCGGCCTCATCAAAGTCCTCGCGAACGATATCAACCTCCGCCCGCTGGTAGCCGAGGCCGACATAATAGGCCTTGAGCTTCTGGATGTCCTCCCGGAAGCGCGATGGGACATAGACCGCCCCTTCCCTGTCCCTCAATCGCCCCTTGAGATCCTTCTCGGGGACCAGGACCGTGCCCTCGAACATGACCCTGGCGATTGCATATCTTTTGCCGCGTCCGATCTCGAAAACGACGTCGGCCGTAGACGCCTCGAGGTCTCGCTCAACCAAAGCTTTGACCGGCGTCCCGAAGTATCCCTCGCGGACCAGGACGTCCCGGAGCTCGGCGACGGCCCGATCGACCTTGTCCTCGGAAAAGAAGGTCCCGGGGCGGATGGCTTCGACGCCGTTCTTCATCTTCGCCTGGGGGAACTCGTCTCCGCCGCGGAAGGCGACGGTGCGGACCGTGAGGCGGTGGATCAGGACGAAGGTGAGCTCCACCCGGGCGTCCCCGGACCTGATGACGCGGACGTCCGAGAAGAGTCCCGTCCCGTAGATCTGCTTGACGCTCCGGTCTACCGCCATCAGCGAATAGGGGTCCCCCTTCCTAACCGAGATGAGCTCTTCCATGTTCTGCTCGCCGGCCCGGCCGTCCGCCCGGACGACGACGCTTTCGACGACGGGCGGGCCGCCGTCCTGCGGGGGCGGGAACGCGGCGGTCGGCGCCACGAGGGCCGCGGCGGCCAAGACGAGGCCCGAAAGGCAACCTGCTCGCCGCGCGTCAGAATCTCTTGCGTACCTTGACATCGAAACTGATCCGTCCCCACTCGTTCCTTATGCCGACGAGGGAAAAGTCGTTGCTGATCTCCCATTCCATCCGGACGATCTCCTCGCGCTGGGTCGTCAGGTTGGTCGAGTACAGGATTGAAAGGTTCCTCGACAACTGTCTCCCGACCGTCAGGCGCGCCGACATCTCCGACGAGGAGCCCATAACGAAGGGGTCGACCCGGAACCGGGCGAGGCTGAAGAGGCCTTCGGCGCGCTTCCTGGCCTGGTCGGCAATCTGGAAGGACAGTAGGGAGGCCGTGCTGAGCCGGGTGGTCGTGTCGTAAGAATAGGTCCGCCGGAAGGCTTCGCCGAGCGCCAGGAGGGCCAGGACGTCCTCTGGGGGGAGAGGCGGGGATGACATGAACTCCGGCTTGAGGCCATCGATGAGGCCGTTCAGAGCGAAGGTCACCCGGTAGTCCTTGACGTAGGTCTCGCCCCGGAAATCCAGAAAGGGCTCGACCGAGGCCGGATTGAAGAAGCTCAGGCGGCCGCGGACGATCCGGAACTTCCTGTCCTGAAAGAAGATCTCTCCGTCGATGGCCTCTATGTCCCCGAGGACGACCGGCGAGCGGACGTTCCCCGTAACGGTCAGGTCGAACTTGCCGTTGACCCGGCCAAGGGAATTCTCCATCCAGGCGTTCCCGCCGGCCCGGAGCCTCAGGTTCAGGGCCAGGTCATCGAAGAACCCCTTTTCCTTGGTGGCCAGGCCGGACGGAGCCGAAGAGAAAGCGAACTTCTCCGTGACCTCGCGCCGCCAGGAAAGCTTGGAAACGTCGAGCTCACCGTCCAGGAGGAAGCCCCGGACGTCCTTGACGAGACGGGCCCAGCCGTTCGTCTGGGCTCGGGTCCGGGCCAGGGGAGAAAGGAGCATGTTCGTCCCGTCCATGCGTATTTCGATGGCTTCGACGCCCTTCGCTCCAACGTCGATAGTCCCGGCGCCGCTGATGTCACCGCCCCCGAGCTTCCCCTGGAATGAGCGGATGGTGATCCGGCCCTCCTTGATGAAGGCAAGCCCCGTGTAATCGGTCAGGGCATGGGCGAATCCAGGCAGGGGCATGAGGGAGCCCTGGAGATCGACGACCCCGTTGATCCGGGGGGCGCTCCTCGGGCCGCGGATCTCTCCGAGGTAGTTGAGCCGCCCCTTGGCCCCTTTCCAAGGCAGGAGCCGGTCGATGTCGTCGAAGCTCCCCTTGATGTCCGCCGTGATCTCATCCTTATTGAGCGGCAAGTCGAAGGTCATCCGGAACTCGTTACCTCCCGGAAGAAAGCCGCCTTTGATGTCCAGGCCGATCCTGTCCTCAGCGAAGCCGAAGGTCCACTCCCCCGCGGCGTCTGTATCGTGGACTGGCGGGAACAGAAGGCCTTTGATCGCGAACGCCCCACCGGGCCTCTCGGTCCCGAAGACCCCGCGGCCCTTGAGGTAGAGATCGACTATCCCCCCGAGGCCGGGCCGAATCTCGGAAAGCCGGAGACCTTTCCCGGAGAGGTCCATGTCGAAACCCAACCCGGGGAAGGTCAGGGCGAGGTCACCGGCCACGGCCCCGCCGTAAAAGCCGCCGACAAGCCCGGTCAGGCGGAGGGCGCCGTCCTTCCATGCGAGCCCCCCCCGGCAGTTCCGGACGGGTTGGCCGAGAAGGGAAATTTCGGGGCTGGAAAAGGCCCCCTTGAGTTCGATGGCGAGGCCCTGTTGGACGAGCTTGAACGCCCCCGAAGCCCTCCCCCGGAGCGGCAGGACGATGTCCAGAGGCGGGAGGATGCGCTCGATCTCCCCGTCGTCGAGCCGCAGGGCGGCCTCGACGCGCCCCCCCTCGACGGCGAGACCGATCTCTCCCTTGAGGTCCGCGTCGCCGATCCGGAACCTCCCGGTGAGGTCGCCGCCCAGGATCTCGATGTTTCCCTCGACCGAGGTCGCATCAAACTTCGCGAAGCCCGCCGGCAGGCAATAGAAGTCTGCCGTGACTCGCGGCGACCGGAAATCCCCCGCAATCCTGATATCGGCCGTTCCCCTCCCCCGGATCTCCGGGAACACAAAGTTCTTCCGGAGGATATACGAGGTGAACGCCCGGCCCTGCCTGACATCCTTGATTTCGCCCCGGATGTCCACGTCGCAGTCGCGGCCGACGCGGACCCCCCCCCGGACCTCGAACCGGCCAAAGCTCGAGTCGATCTCCGGCGAGGAGAACGAGAGCTCCTGCGTCTTCAGGTCCATGGCGAACCGGAACTTCCCGCGGAACGGGTAGAGGGGGTGTTCGAATTCCTCCCGGGCATCCCGGAATTCCCCCTCCGCTTCGAGCTTGTTCCTTTCGATGGAGAAGGTCCCCCACACCGGCGATCGCACCGGCCAGGGGATCTTGACGAAGCTTAGGATGGGGTCGAGCCGGGTCCCGTCGACCCGGCCTTCGACCCGGCCGCCCCCGAACTTGACGACGACGGCGGCACCCGACTGCCCCCCGTCGACGACCGATAGGTCGACTTCCCCACGTCCCTTCCGGTCGATCCCGACGCTCCCCGAGACCCGGCCCAGCGGGACGCCGTTCAGGACGATCGCCGGGCCGGAGAGGTCCGACCGGAAGGAGATCGCGCCGGCCGTTCTCGTGAACAGGCCGGAGCCTTCGGCCTTCCCCTTCCAGACGAAGGGGAGCTTCAAGAGCCCGGCCACATAAGAGATCTCGACGTTGAAGAGGGTCCGGAGCTCGAGGACAGGATTGGCCGGGTTAAGGAGCCTTCCCCGAGCCTTGATGACGAAGCCGGGCCCTTCGACGACCGCCCGATGGACCGTCACCTCCCGCTCCTTTCCGGAGATCGAGAGGGTGACCGCGCCCCCGAAGGCCGGCCCCGTCGGCCGCGGGGCTGGTCCTGCGGCCGAGGGGGTGAAGCTCCCATGTTCCGCGACGGCTTCGAAGGAGAAGGCGTCGCCCTTCTCCGAAAAGAGGGCTTTCACGCCGCGCCAACGGAGGAGCCCCGCCCGGAGTTTCACCGAGATCTCGCCGTCCCGGACGATCCCCTTCTCGACGGCGACGGGCAGAGGCCAGTACTTTCGGGCCGGCCCCGGTTCGTCCGTCATGCGCACGACCGGTCCCTCGATGAGGATGGTCAGGGGCTTTTCCCGGCGCAGGAGCGAGACGTAGGAGATGCCGACGGTGACCTTTCGGGCCGAAAAGAGGGGCGTTGGGTCGAGCGTCCGGACGTCCTCGAGGACGAGGGACGGGGGCAGGACCGAAAGGCGGAGGCGGGAATAGGCGAACGACGCCTCGATGCTCTTCTTCGCCTGGCGGAGGAAGATGTTCTTGCCGACGATGAGCGCGCCAAACAGCAGGGCCATGATAATGACGAAAACGATCAGGCCCTTGAGCCTTTTCAGGATCCTCATTCCATGCTATTTCCGGACCTTGGCCCAATCCTTGAGGAACGTCTCCATGCCCGAAGCGGTCAGGGGATGGGCGACCATCTTCCGCAAGATGGAGGCGGGGATGGTGGCGATGTCCGCGCCGAGGAGGGCGGCCTCGACGACGTGCCGCGGGTGGCGGACGCTGGCCACGATGACCTCCGTCTCGAACCGGTAGTTCTCGAAGATGTCCACGATCTCCTCGATAAGTTCCATCCCGTCCTGCGAGATATCGTCCAGACGCCCGATGAAGGGGCTGACGTAACGGGCCCCGGCCTTCGCCGCGAGCAGGGCTTGGGGGGACGAAAAGACGAGCGTCATGTTGACCTTGATGCCCTCGGCGGCCAAGACCTTCGTCGCTTTGAGCCCCTCGACGGAGACGGGGATCTTGATGACCACGTTGGGCGCAACGGCGGCCAGGCTCCGCGCCTCGACGACGATATCCGCGGCCGCGATCGCGACGCATTCCACGCTCACCGGGCCGGGAACGATCCGGCAGATCTCACGGACGAGGTCGTCGAATTTCAGGTTCTCCTTCGAACAGAGCGAAGGGTTGGTGGTCACGCCGTCGACGATCCCCCAGCTCGCGAGCTCGCGGATCTCCTCCAGATTGGCTGTATCAAGGAAAAATTTCATGCGCTCTCCCTCCGGCTATTATTCGGTTATTCGCATAACCTGGTTCGATAGCGTCCCGATGCCTTCGATCTGGACGTCCACCCGGTCGCCCGGCTGCATGGGCCCGACGCCTGCCGGTGTCCCGGTGGATATGATGTCGCCCGGCTCGAGCGTCATGATTCTCGAGACGAAGCGGACGAGGAACGGGACCGTGAAGATGAGGTTGGCCGTGTTCCCCGACTGTTTTAGCTTCCCGTTCAGGAACGTCTTGACGTGGAGCGCGGACGGGTCGATGTCCGTCACTACGCACGGCCCGCAGGCGGCGAAAGTGTCGAAGGACTTGGCCCGCGTGAACTGGACGTCCCTGGCCTGCAAATCCCGGGCGGTCACGTCGTTGAAGCACGTGTAGCCGAGGATGTGCTCTTCCACCCGGGCGTCGTCCGCGAGGTTCCGGGCCCTCTTCCGGATGACGACCGCGAGCTCCCCCTCGTAGTCCACGCGTTTCGACATCCGCGGGTAGACGATGACGTCCTGCGGCCCGACGACCGCGGAGGGAGGCTTGAGGAAGAGCAGGGGCTCCTCGGGCAGGGGCCTCCCCATTTCGAGGGCGTGGTCCCGATAGTTGGCGCCGACGGCGACGATCTTCGAGGGTACGACGGGAGGAAGGAGCAGGACGTCCCCGACCGGGATGGGGCTATCCTCGATGCGGAAATCCCCGAACACCGAGCCCTTCAGGGGGAAGAGGAACTCTTCCTTGAGGACCCCATAGAGGATCCTCTTCCTGTAGCGAAAACGGTAGATCTTCATCGCGGTCCGTCCCCGGGGACGTCCACGACCACCTCGGTCCGGGCGCTTTCGTTCCCCATGATGTCTACGGCGCTCATAGAATACCGATAACGTTTCCCCTTTTCAATCGTCAGGTCCGTGTAGGCGTTCTCGAGGAGAAGCCCCGGGGTCAGAAGGACGTCCTCGGCCCCCTCCTCCTCGCGACGCCGGACCAGGTATCCGGCAAGGTCCTTCTCGCGGTTCGCCTCCCAACTCAGGGAGACGGACCCGTGGCCCGCCACCGGGACGACGCCGGCCGGAGCGGCTGGCGAAAAGACATCCACGGGAATGAGCGCCCGGGCCTCGGAGTCGTCGCTCTCGAAGTAGGGCGGCGTTTCCGTGGCCGAGGCCCGGACGAAATAGCGGATAGGAGCGCCGAAGGTGAAGTCCCGGTCCTCGTACCGGGGCTCACGGACGAGGCTCGGGTTGACAAGCGCGTCCGGGCCGTCCTTTCCCCGTCGATAGATGTTGTAGCCAGACACGACGGTGGGAGTCGATCCATCGAAATTGACCGCGGGGGCTTTCCAAACGAGCTCGATCCGATCCTCGAGGATCCGGGCGGCGAGCTCCTGCGGAGGACCCGGGCCGACCTGGGGATCGAAGGCGACGGGATCCGAGAGCTCGGACATCCGGGACCGGTCGTCCCTCATCTTCACGGCGAATCGGACCTTAAGGGATGTCGGGATCTTTCCGGCCAGGGAATAGGGATAAGAGAACCCGGCCTCATCGGTTCCTTTATTCTTCCTGAGGGCGACAAGTCCATCCCTTTTAAGCGAGGCCGCCAAACGGGCCTTGCCCTCAAACTCCTTGGCGGTCATCGCCGCGGGTGCGGGCATCGTCGAAGGCGCAGGCGCGGCCTTCTCCTCTTCGAGGACCCAGACCTCCGCTTCGGAAACGCCGGCTAGGGGGCTCCCGTCGACGGACTTGACGGGGTTCTTCCATTCCACGAAGAGCGTCGCGCCCCGCTGAAGGACGGTCATCGCCTCCGCCTTCTGGGGCGTCCGGATGAGAGGAGGCAGAAGCGCTCCTTTTTTCCCGCAGCCGGCCGCGGCAGCGCAGGCCAAGAGGACGGCGATGGCGGCGGTCGGCCTCGTCATAGGATGAAGCGCCTCAGGTCCTGGTCCTTGAGGATGTCTTTGAGCTGGCTCTGGACGTATTCCCGGGAGATGAGGATGTCCTTCTTCGGGATATCGGGAGCCTCGAAAGAGATGTCCTCCATGACCTTTTCCATGATGGTATGGAGCCGCCGGGCCCCGATGTTCTCTGCCTCCCGGTTGACCGTCTCGGCGATGGCGGCGATCTCATCGACCGCCTCGGGAGCGAATTTGACCCGGACGCCCTCGGTGGCCATCAGGGCCTCTGTCTGCTTGATGAGGGCGTTCTCCGGTTCGGTCAGGATACGGATGAAATCCTCTTTGTCGAGGGGTGTGAGCTCCACGCGAATCGGGAACCGGCCCTGGAGCTCAGGGATGAGGTCGGACGGTTTGGAGACGTGGAAGGCCCCGGCGCCGATGAAGAGGACGTGGTCGGTCCGGACGAGCCCGAAGCGCGTGTTGACGGTCGTCCCCTCGATGATGGGCAGGAGGTCGCGCTGGACGCCTTCGCGGCTGACCTCGGGCCCGTGCCCAGTCTCGCGCCCGGCGATCTTGTCCACTTCGTCGAGGAAGATGATGCCCGAGTGCTCGACGCGCTCGATGGCCAGTCGGGAAACCTGGTCCAT
The DNA here is from genome assembly GCA_964585685.1 of uncultured Eubacteriales bacterium. Classification (GTDB taxonomy): domain Bacteria; phylum Acidobacteriota; class Aminicenantia; order Aminicenantales; family Saccharicenantaceae; genus JALHVH01. The sequence continues at coordinate 36,581 of CAZPEP010000064.1, forward strand.
GTCCACCAAGCGCTTCTCCTCTTCCTCGAGGAGGACTTCCCTGGCCTCCTTGATCTTCATCTTCCGCCGTTTGGACTTCCCGCCCAGGAAGCCCGGGATGATCTCCTGGATCTGCATCCCGATGTCCTCGACCCCCGCGTTCGAGAACATCTCGAACGAAGGCGCCGTCTTCTCCTTGACGTCGATCTCAACCGGCCGGTCCTCCAGAAAACCCGCCCGGAGCTGTTTCCGCAACTTCTCCCGTGTCTCCTGGAACCGCGACGCCTCGTCGTCGGCGGCGTCCTCGCGGCCGGGAGCGTGCGGGAGGAGGAGGTCAAGGATCCGCTCCTCGACGGTTTCCCTCGCCTTCTCCGCGATCTCCTCGACCTTCTCGGCCTTGACCATGTCCACAGCCATTCGGACGAGGTCCCGGATCATCGACTCTACGTCCCGGCCGACGTAGCCGACCTCGGTGAACTTGCTGGCCTCGATCTTGAGAAACGGCGAGGACGTGAGCTTGGCTAGGCGGCGGGAGATCTCGGTCTTCCCCACTCCAGTCGGCCCGATCATCAGGATGTTCTTGGGCGCGATCTCGTCGGCCAGCTCGGGGGGGAGCTTGCGCCGTCGGAAACGGTTGCGCAAGGCGATGGCCACCGCCTTCTTGGCGGCCTTCTGGCCGATGATGTATTTATCGAGCTCGGCGACAATCTCCCTGGGCGTGAGCTCCGTGTCCCGGGACTCCTCACCGGGTCGGTCCATGGACTCCGGGAGGATGATCGGCATTTAGAGTTCCTCCAGGGTGATCCTATCGTTCGTGTAGACGCAAATCTCGGCGGCGATCCTCATGGCCTCCATGGCGATCTCCGGGGCAGACATGCCCGAATACCGGAGGAGCGCCCGGGCCGCAGCCAGGGCGTAGGGACCGCCGGACCCGATGGCCACGACCCCGTCATCGGGCTCAACGACGTCCCCGGTTCCGGAGATGAGGAACGAGGCGTCCCTGTCGGCCACGACAAGCAGGGCGTCCAGCTGGCGGAGGGCCTTGTCCAGCCGCCAGTCCTTGGCGAGTTCGATGGCCGCCCGGGAGAGGTTCCCCCGGTGCTCCTCGAGCTTGACTTCGAATCTGGAGAAAAGGGCGAAGGCGTCCGATGTAGACCCCGCGAAGCCGGCGAGGACGGCCCCTTTATGAAGCCGCCGTATCTTCTGGGCGGTGGCTTTGAGCACGGTCTGCCCCATGGTCACCTGACCGTCCCCTGCCATGACGACCCTGCCTTGATGCCGGATACAAATGACGGTCGTCGAGCGGATCATGCGGACACCTCGGTTGAAGATGGTCTCTCTTGCAGCAATGATAGCGGATGGCCGGATATATGTAAAGGCGGGAAGCTCGACGCTTCCTTTCTTCTCCCGCCCCGGCGGATATGATAGAATCGTTCCTCAAGCGGAAGGAAGTGCGAATGCCGTCCTTGACACTTCTGGTTATGGCCGCCGGCATCGGAAGCCGGTACGGCAGCCTCAAGCAGATCGACCCTATCGGGCCGAACGGCGAGATCGTCGTTGATTATTCCGTCTACGATGCCCTTCAGGCGGGATTCGACAGGATCGTCTTCGTCATCCGGAAGGAGATCGAGGGCGCCTTCCGCGCGAGGATCGGCCGGACGGTCGAAAGCCGGGTCGAAACCGCTTATGTCCTCCAGGAGCTCGACCGCCTGCCCGCCGGTTTCGCGCTCCCCGTCGGGAGGACAAAGCCCTGGGGCACCGGCCACGCGATCCTGTGCGCCCGAGACCAGGTCGCCACGCCGTTCGCAGCCATCAACGCGGATGATTTCTACGGCCGGACGGCCTTCTCCGCCCTGGCCGGGCATCTGCGGAACGCCCCGAACTCCGGAGGGATCTACGACTACGCAATGGTCGGATACGTCCTCGAGAACACCCTCTCCGAGCACGGACAAGTGGCGCGCGGGATCTGCGAGGCCGGCCTGGACGGCTGCTTGATCGACATCCGCGAGCGCCAGAAGGTCCGCGGCTTCCCCGACGGCGTCAAGTTCGCCGGGGACGACGGCGCATGGGTCGGGCTCCCCGCCGGGAGCTTCGTTTCCATGAACGTCTGGGGGTTCACCCCAAGCATCTTCGGGGAACTCGAAGCGCGGTTCCCCGCATTCCTCCGCGAGAGAGCCGCGAATACCCTCATGGCTGAGTTCCTCATCCCCGAAGTCGTCGGGAGCCTGGTGCGCGAGGGGAAGGCCCGGGTCAGGGTCCTGCCGACGGCCGAGAAGTGGTTCGGCGTGACCTACCCCGAGGACCGGCCGCGCGTTCAGGCCGCCATCCGCGAGATCGTCGCCCGAGGCCTGTACCCGGAGAAGCTATGGGGGGCCTGAAGAAGGGCCGGCGAACGCGGATGCCCGGATCCTACCCCAGAGGCTTGAGGACCAGGCTCCGTTCCGCCGCGGAGGTCGCCCGCTGCCTGGGGGCCTGGGAGTTCGCGATCCGGGTCCTTCCCTGGTCATTCGGCCGGGACTACTCCGTTTTCTCCCAGGATCTCGATAGGATCGTCCCGTTTCCCGAGCCCCTAATCCCGTGCCTTGTGCGGCCGGCCGGTTTGGAGGATATCCCGGCCCTCCTGGCTCTGCGCAAGGGGTATTATTCACGGGCCCTGCTCGAGAAACGGCTGGGAGAAGGCCACCTAGCCTTCCTCGGCCGGAGCGGGGACAAGCCGGTCTTCAGCCAATGGATGCTCATCGGGTCGTTGGACGTCCCCTACCTGCACGGGCGCCTCGTTCTCGGCCCGGACGAAGTCTTCTCCGACGAAGCCTTCGTCCATCCGGAGTTCCGGAGATCGGGCGTCTATGCCTACGGCACTTTTCTGGCCAAAACCGCGGTTCGGGCGAAGGGCTTCCGGACCGTGCACGCCGCCGTCGCGTCCTGGAACGAGGTCCCGAGGAGACATATGATAAGCGCTGGGATGGAGGAGATCGCGAAGCTCAAATACCGGAATGTCCCCGGGTTCGTGAGAGCCCTCTGGTCAGGACGGGTCGATGTCCAAGACGACGGATCGTTCAAGTTCCATGGCGGCCGCTGAACGAGGGACGAACGGCTACCGCTCCTTCTGGGACTGGACGGGGGTTCATTTCCCTTCCCTTTCCGGGGCTGCCTCCACAAAGTACTACCGGGAATGCGAAGAGCGGCTTTTTCACGCGTATTTCCCGGACCTGGCCGGCCTGAGGATCCTCAAGACCGATCTCTGGGACGAGGCCAAGAACACGAAGATATTGAGGTTCGCGGCCGACGCCGGCGCCGATGTCTACGGGATCGATATCTCGATCGAGATCCTCAGGGGGGCGGAAGATGTGTTCCGGGACAGCCCTGGCCGACGCGGGTTCATCGTATCCGACGTCCGGGCCGTCGCCTTCGCGGAAGGCGTATTCGACGGCATCTACAGCATGGGGACGATCGAGCACTTCAAGGAACACGGACAGGCCGTCCGGGAATGTTTCCGGGTTCTGCGGAAGGGCGGGGTCGCCGTCATAGGCGTTCCCAACGCCCGGGACCCGTTCCTCAGGCCGCTCCTCGTCTGGACGCTCCGCCGGCTTGGGCTCTACGCCTACGGCTACGAGAGGGCCTTCAGCATGAGGGCCCTGGAGCGATTGCTCGTCGCGGAGGGCTTTGAGGTCGTAGACCGAACGGGGATCCTCTTCATCCCCGGCTGGCTCCGGATGGCCGACCTCTGGCTCCAGGTACGGAGCCCCGGGCTCGCCGCCCTTGTCGCTCCCGCCGTCGGGTTCTTCGCCGGCCTCCACCGGATGTTCCCCCGCCTCGGCCGCCACGGGTACCTGATCGCCTGCGTCGTCCGGAAGCCGTAACTGTTTGACGTTTTCAAACGTACTTGATATCCTGAGGAAAAAAGCGGACTCGCCCATGAAATGTTCCTTGTGCCAGTACCAGAATCCGGATGACACCCGGTTCTGCGGCAATTGCGGCCGGGCGCTCATCGGCACTTCCGGTTCGAACATCGCTTTCACCCAGACCCTGCAACCCCCCCGGGAGCTGGCCCGGGGGACGATGCTCGCCGGCCGCTTCGAGATCATCGAGGAACTCGGCCGGGGCGGCATGGGCAAGGTCTACAAAGCGTTCGACACCAAGGTCCGGGAGAACGTCGCCCTTAAGCTCCTCAGGCCCGAGATCGGCATGGACGAGGAAACCGTTGACCGGTTCCGCAACGAGATCAAGCTGGCCCGCAAGATCTCCCAGCGCCACGTCTGCCGGATGTACGACCTGGGCGAGGACGGGCTGACTTTTTTCATCACCATGGAGTACGTCCCCGGAGAGAACCTCAAGAGCTTCATCCGGAGGTCGGGAAACCTGACCGAGGCCAAGGCCCTGACGCTCGCCCGGCAGATCTCGGAAGGGATGGCCGAAGCCCACGCCCACAGCGTCATCCACAGGGACCTCAAGCCCCAGAACGTCATGATCGACCGCGACGGGAACGCCCGCGTCATGGATTTCGGCATCGCCAGCTCTCTCGGGACCAAGGGGCTCACCGGGACCGGTGCGATCATCGGGACGCCCGAGTACATGTCTCCCGAGCAGGCCGAGGCCCGGGAGGTCGACGCCCGCTCGGACATTTATTCGCTGGGCATTATCCTCTTCGAAATGGTGACCGGCCGGGTCCCGTTCGAGGGCGAGACACCGCTCAGCGTGGCCATCAAACAGAAGAGCGAGCTTCCCCGGGACCCCCGGGAGCTGAACAGCCATATCTCCCCCGCCCTCAGCCGCATCGTCCTCAAGTGCCTGGCAAAGGCCAAGGCGGACCGCTTCCAATCGGCCGCGGAGCTCGACAAGGAGCTGGAAGCCCTGGAAAAAGGGTTTCCGACCCCCGAAGGGGCGATCGTCCGGAAGAGACCTACGGTGACCCGGGAGGTTACCATCAAGTTCAACCCGAGAAGAGCTCTCGTCCCGGCCCTGGCTGTCCTCCTCGTCGCCGCCGTCGTCATCGGCGGGCGCCTCCTGACGAAGAAAGGCGTGGACACCGGAGCGCGGCCGGCAACCGGCGGAACGGAGCCGCCGGCGCCGGCAGGCACGGAGGCCCGGAACAGGACGGCCATGACGTTCCTCGCTCCCCTTCTCGGGGAGGCGGTCAAAAACCTGGACCCAAAGGACTACAAGGTCCTGGAAAAGACCATTTCCGCTATCCGTGAAAAGATCCCAGCGAACCAACCCTTGAACTCCCTCTGGGAGGACGCCCGGAAGAGGTTCGAGGACGGGCAAAAACAGCAGAAGGCCGGCGACCTGGCCGCTTCCCGAAAGAGCTATACGCGGAGCCAATCAGAGATGAACAGGCTTCTCGTGCTCGTCAACGACAAGGAGGCGGCCGACAAATCGCGGGACGAGATGGCGGCCGCCCGGAAGGCGGCGGACGCCGCGGCGGCGAAGGGCGACAACATCCTCCATTGGATCGCCGGCGAGAAGCTTAAGGACGCCGAGGACGCTTACCGGAAGAACGATTTCTCCGGGGCGCGCACGCTCTACACCATCCTCCGTCAGGTCTATGTCCTCAGCGTTCCGGGCGGCGATGAAGAGGTCTGCCTCGCCCGGCTGAAGGGATTCGTCCTGGATATCCGGAACGAGGCTGAAGCCGTCAAGTCGACCTCTAAAGACTCCTGGCTCTACGACCGGGCCCGCGAAGAGGAGACGATGGCGACGACCTATCTCACCGGGAAGCAGTACGCCGAAGCGGCCGAGTTCTTCGTCCTGTCGGCGTTCCTCTACGAAAAGGCCAAGGACCTCTCCCTGGAAAGCGCCGGGCCGGGTAACTGAACCATGGGCCCGAGCTTCCTTTTCGTCTGCTTCGGGAACATCTGCCGCAGTCCCATGGCCGTCGGCATCGCCCGGAAGGTCCTCGGTAACAACGTCCGGGTCGAAAGCGCCGGAATCGCCGCCGGGACGGGCGCGGCGGCCTCCGGGGAGGCCGTTCTGGTCCTGAAGGCCGTCTACGGGACCGACATCTCCGGCCACCGGTCCATGGCCTTCGGCGCGGTCGACGCATCTTCCTTCGACTACGTCATCGCCATGGACCTCTACGTCTACGGCCGGATCAAAGAGGCCCGGACGATCCCGGAGGACCGGCTCTTCGGCTGGGACGTCGAGGACCCGCTGGGACTGGGATACGACGCTTACAAGCGCGCGGCGAAGAAGATCGAGTCCCGCCTCCGGCAGTTTCTGGACAACCAGGGGCTGTGAGGAAGGTTAGGAGTTCGAGGTCAGAGGATAGATTTCTTCCTCAGCTCCCTATACAGGATCTCCTGGTCCAGGATGCCGAGATAAGGCTTGTAGTCGAGGCCGGAATCGAGGACGTAGCGGGCGAGGAGCACCTTGACCATCCGGGCCAGCTCGGGCCCGTCCCAGGGCTTTTCAATATAGAAATCGATGCGGGCCTTATTGATGGCTTCGATGGTGTCGTGATGGGTGGCCAGCCCGGTCAGGAGAACCCTCTTCGTTTTCGGGAACCTGCCTTCCCTCCGGAACTCGATGAGGAACTCGATGCCGTTCTTCCCGGGCATGACGTGGTCGCAGATGATCAGGGCGGGCTCTTCCGCGTGCTTATCCATGACGTCGAGAACCTCGTTGACCTCGTCCACCGATTCGCAGGCGATCACGGTCGCGGCGCCGCTCAGGGCCTCGAGGTCCTTGCGCAGGGCCGCCAGGACGTCCCGCTGGTCATCCAGGCACAGGATCTTCAGCTTTTCCATGTTCACCTCTCGACGGCAGTTGGATTGAAAAGACGGTGTCCCCCGGGCGGCTTTCGACGCGGACCCCTCCCCCGTAGGAATGGACGATCCGCTCCACGATCGGCAGTCCCAAGCCAAGCCCGAAATCCAGACCCTTTTCCTTCGTTGTGAAATCCGGCTGGAAGAGCCTGGGAATGTTTCCGGCCGGGATCCCGGGCCCGTTGTCCCGGATACTGACCTCGACGAGGCTCGCCGACGCCCGGCTTGCGACGGAAATCCGGCCGTCCTCCCGGACCGAGGAGGCCAGGCTCTCCACGGCGTTCATGACAAGGTTTGTCCAGACCTGGACGAGCTCGCTCCGGTTGGCGGCGATCGGGGGGAGCAGCCCGAGATCCAGGTCCACGCGGACCTTGCGGAGGGGGCTCTGGAGCAGAGCCAGGGCCTCCCGTATGGATTCGTTGACGTCGATGCCGGGCTCCCGCGAGGAACCCTGGGAGGCCATGGCCTTGACGGACCTGACAACGTGCGATGCCAGGTCCGCAGCGGATGCCATGTCGCGGAACGTGGCCCCGATCTCCCAGTGCTCGTGAACGGCTTGGAGGTCCTTCGGGCGGTCGGCGAGACCCTTCACGAGATCGTCCGCGTCGGGCCCCATCTCGGCAATTCGGACGGCGTCTTCCTCGGAAAGCCCGGAATCCCGGACGAGCGCCCGGGCCTTTTCGCGCACCTCCCGGCTGGAAAGGACGCGGCCGCGCCTCAGGCCGAGCTCGTAGTACATCAGGTGCGGGTCCCCGCCGGCCGCGAACGACCGGGAGAGCCAATCCTTCAGCCACTCGGCGTCCCGGGCAAGGACGGCAACGGCATTGTTGAGCTCGTGAGAGATCCCGGCCGCCATCTGGCCCAGCGAAGCGAGTCGCTCCGAACGGGCGAGCCTCTTCATAACATCCGCGTTCTCGAGGGCCAGCTCCTGCTCCCGCCGATGGCGCCAGGACAGGTTGGCCACGACGACGGGCATGAACTGCTCGGACAAACAGTGGTGCCGGCCGTCGTCGACGGCCTCCCGGTGCTGGTCGATCCAGGCCACTTCGCTCTCCTCCCGAGCGATGACCGTGGCCATGCTGATGTAGGTCCGGGAGAAATAGCTCTGGACGCCGACGAACATGTTCCGGGTGGCCTCGAAGAGCTCGTATTCCATGTCCGGGGCCTTCCGGACGTAGCCGCCGAAGCTCCCCCTGAGGATGTAGTAGAGGCGGTCGTTGGCAGCGCCCTGCTCGAGGAGGAGTTCGCCTTTCCGAAGCGTCCGCCGGCGGGCCGGGTCGGAGAAGTAAGCCCGGATGAGGCCGGCGAGACCCGGAACCCCGAACGCTTCGCTCATAGGAAATGCACGCGCCTCAGGATGAAGAGCATAACATAAACGAGGAGCAGGCCGAAGAGGCCGATGGGCACCCCGATCTTGACCATGTCCCTGGTCTTGACCTCGCCCGTGGCATAGGCCAGGGCGTTGGGGGGCGTGCTGACGGGCAGGGCCATGGCCAGCGAAGAGGCGAACGTGGAGGCCAGGATGATCGCCTTGGCGCCGCCCACGGAGGCCAGGCTCGGGACCGAGGTCCCGAGGACGGCCATGATCGGGAGGAGCAGGTTGGCCGTAGCCGTGTGGGACATGAACGAGGCGATAAGGATCGTGATGACGGTGATCAGGAAGATGATAAGGAGCGGCGAGAGCGACCCGAAGGCGATGCTCTTGATGATATGGTCGACCAGGCCGCTCTTCTCAAGCCCGAAGCCGAGGGCGAGGCCGCCGGCCATCAGCCAGAGGACGTCCCAGTCGATCTCCTTGAGGTCGGCTACCGAGACGATCCTGGTCACGGAGTAGACCACGACCGGGACGAGGGCGATGATATAGGCGTTCATGCCGTGGAGGAAGTCCGTTATCCAGAGCAGGATGGTCGCGGCGAACGTGATCGACGCCGTCATCGACTTCCAGTTCCGCCGGAACTTCCCGGCAATGGAGATCCTGATCTCCTTCGTCTTGGACCTGTAGAAGAGGAGGAACAGGACCCAAGCAAAGAGGAGGAGGATGGCCATGTAGGGGACACCAAAGGCCATCCAGGTCCCGAAGCTAATCTGGTTCGGGCCTGTCAGATATTTCAGGGCGATGCCGTTCGGCGGTGTCCCGACAGGCGTGCCGATGCCGCCGATGTTGGCCGCAAAGGGGACGGCCAGGACGAAGGCGGCCCGCGCCTTGTCATCCGCGTCGAGCGACTTCAGGACGGGCGCCATGACGGCGAGCATCATGGCCGTCGCCGCTGTATTGCTCATGAACATCGAGAAGGCGGCGGTGACGATCATGAACCCGAGCAGGACGAACTTGGGCCGGGTCCCGAAGGGCTTGAGGACGAGCCGGGCCAGGCTGATGTCGAGCGCGTATTTGGTCGAGACCATGGCCAGGAAGAACCCGCCCAGGAACAGGATGATGATGGGTGAGGCGAACATCTCGATGACCGCCTGCCACGGGAGGGGCGTTCCGAATCCCTCCGCCGTCGACCGGAACAGGACGAAGGCCTTATCGGAGACGAAGACGAGCTCGATGAAGATGATGAGGAGGGAGGTGGCATAGAGCGGAATGGGCTCGAGGACCCAAAAAAACAGGGCCATGAAGAAGACGGCGATCATCCGGTGCTCGACGACGGAGAGGCCTGGGATGCCGAACGCGTCGGCGGGGAAGGCCAGGACGAGGAGAGGTGCGAGGACGGAAATGAACAGCTTGATCTTTTTACTCATGTCATCCTCCCCGACTCACGTATACCCATAGAGGAGCTTCTTGATCATTTCGAGCTCATCCTCGATCTGGTTCCCGCCACGGCCCTTGATCTGCTCCTCCAGGTTGTCCCCCAGCGTGGGCTTGTCGATCTCATAGAAGACGCCGGTGTAGAGGGGGTCCCTTGAGTAGCCCAGCTCGATGGCCTTCAGCCGGTCGCCCCGGGGATGGTCGGCCGGCAGGGGCTTGAGCCGCGTCTTGAGCGTCTTGGCGTCAAGGACGGGATAGGTTACGCACGGCGTCAGAACATAGACGATGGAGAAGCCCTTGTGAGCGATGGCCCGCCGGATGACCTCGGTCATTTCGGGCACCTGGATAGCGCTGGCCCGGGCCACGAATGAAGCCTCGTAGGTGACGAAGACCGGGATGGCGTCCATCGGGCTCTCGTATACACCGTAGGGCGAGGTCTTCGTCCGGACGTCGAGCGGGGTCGTGGGCGAGGCCTGGCCCTTGGTCAGTCCGTAGATCTCGTTGTCCAGCAGGATATAGGTGAAGTCCGCGTTCTTGCGGGCGGCGTGGGAGATGTGGCCGCCGCCGATGCTCAGGCCGTCTCCGTCGCCCCCGATGGCCAGGACGTGGAGGTCCGGCCGCGCCGCCTTAACCCCCAGGGCCGTCGGCACGGCCCGGCCGTGCGTCCCGTGGAGGGAATAGGCGTTGAAGAAGTGGGAGATGCGCCCCGAACATCCGATCCCGGAGACCATGGCGATGTTCTCGGGCGCAAGGTCCAGGTCGAAGAGCGCCTGCTGGATGGCCTTGAAAACGCCGTAGTTCCCGCAGCCCGGGCACCAGATGGGTTTAACGGAGCTCTTATAATCTTGTAATGTTCTGCTCATCGGTGATCCTCGCGACTTTCATGATGCTGGCATAGATTTCCCGGGACGTGATCGGCAGTCCCTGGCACTTGTGCACTTCGATGGGCCGGATGCCGAACTTGCCAGAGATGAAATGGGCAAACTGGCCCGTGAAGTTCTCCTCGATGACAAGGACGTGCTTGAGCTCCGCCAGAAAGTAGCGGATCTGACGATCCGGGAGGGGCGAGATGACCTTGGGGTGGAGGTGGCGGACGAGGACGCCCTCCTTCTCCGCCATGTACCGAGCCTCCCGAATGGCGCCTTCGGTCGAGCCCCAGCCGATGACGCCGATCTTGGCGTCCCGCGACCCGTAGTACTCGGGCGGGTTCTTCTCGAACAGGCTGGACAGGACATCGAGCTTCCGGAACCTCTTGGCCATCATCTTGTAGTGGACCTCCGGCGAATAGTCCGGGTATCCCTTCTCCGTGTGCTCGAGGCCGGTGGCCAGGTACTGGCCGCCGGGCGTCCCCGGGCGGGCAATGGGAGAGACGCCGTCCGGCGTGTACCGGAATCTCAGGTAGTCCCCGAGCTCCTCGGCGGCCGGCTCGATCCGCGAGGCCAGCTCGATCTTAGTAGCGCTCGGGATGACCGGCGAGTCCATGATGTTCCGCCATTCGATCTCCCGGATCTGATCGAAGTCGGGGAGCCGGACGGTGGCCTTCCGGAAGCCGATGGACTGGTCGGAGAGGATGATGACGGGGACCTGGAACCGTTCGGAGATGTTGAAGGCCCGCATGGTCTGGTAGAAGCAGTCCTCGACTGTCGCCGGCGCCAGGACGACCCGCGGGGAGTCCCCGGTCAGGCCGTGGACGGCGAACTTAAGGTCGGATTGCTCGGTCTTGGTCGGGAGGCCCGTCGAGGGGCCCCCGCGCTGGACGTCGACGATGACGACGGGGAGCTCGGTCATGGCCGCGAGGTTAAGCTGTTCGCCCATGAGCTGGAGGCCGGGCCCCGAGGTCGCCGTGATAACCTTCTCGCCGCCGAATGAGGCGCCGATGATGGCCGAGACGGAGGCGATCTCGTCCTCCATCTGGATGGCCCGGCCGCCGACCCGCGGCATAAGCTTGCAGAGGGTTTCGAAGACCGCGGTCGCGGGCGTGATGGGGTAGCCGGCGACGAAGCGGCAGCCGGCGGCGATGGCGCCCAGGGCGATGGCTTCGTTGCCCGACAGCATCATGTACCGGGTCTTAGCCTCGAGCTCGGAGCTCAGGCGGAACCGGCGCTCCCAGCCGTTCTTCAGGCCGGCCGAGTAGCCCGCGTTGAGGGCCTTGATGTTCTTCTCGATGACGTCGCTCGCCTTCTTACCGAACCGGTCCCGGACGAGCTTGTTCAGCGTATCCGCGTGGACATCGAACAGGTGGCCGAGGGCCCCAAGGGCGACAACGTTCTTGGACTGGGTCCCGCCGGTCGTCTCGCGGGCGATCCTGTTCAAGGCGATCGGGTGGAAGACGACGTCGGGGTCCTCCCGGACCGTGACGACGTCCGGATCGTAGATCAGCATCCCGCCCTTCTTTAGATTCGAGACGGCCCTGTCGTAGGCTTCCTGGTTGAAGGCCACGAGATAATCGATCTCGTTCCCCATGGAATAGATGGTCCAGTCGCGGATCCGGACCTGGATCATAGAGAACCCCCCGCGGATCTCGGCCGGGTAGGTAATATAAGTGAAGACGTGGTACTCAGTACGGGCGGCCGCCTGGGCGAAAAGTTCGCCGCAGCTGATCACCCCTTCGCCTGCTTCGCCGCCGATCCTCACGACGAAGTCGACGTCCGAATGGAAGAGTCGTTTATCCATGGCGTTTATCCAACCTTGTATGATTTTTGGAAAGAATGGACATTTATTATAGTGCACACCCCCGGCTTTTCCAAACTAATATCTGATATCTATAATTTCATTCCGAATCCGGCCGTGTACCGCATCCCCCCCAGGTCTACTTCGTCCTCGAAGGGTTTGACCTTGAGCGGAACGAACCGGATCTCGCCGGCGATGAAGAGCGCCCCGGACAAGGAGAGCTTCAGGCCACCGCCGAATGTCGGCGTCCCCTTGTTCGCGTCGATCGCCTGGTCCCCGATAAATAGCGAATCGATGGTCTGTTTGTAGGAGTAGCGGGCGTAGCCGATCTTGACATAGGGGGAGACCGTCCCGGCCTCGATCGCGTAGCCGACGAAGGCCTCGAAGCCCCCGACCTGGAGAGTGGTCGGCTCTTCGTAGATGCCGATCGTTCCCTTGCGGGAGTACCCACCCTCGTAGCCGGCCCCGACGAATAGTCCCTTCCACGCTTGGACGGCCAGATAGGGGTAGTAGACCATGCCGTTCCCGTAGACGGCCTTGATGTCGGCGCTGTTCACGGTTCGCGTGCCGCCGAGGGCGCCGACCTCGAAGCGGATCGCGGCCCGGGCAACGCCGCCGAGGGCGGTCAGGAGAAACAGTATGAGCACCGTTCTTTTCATCATCAAGTTCATAATGCAATTCCCGCGCCCTGTCAAGAAAATGAGCCTCGCCTGTCTCGCTCGTCTCGCAGGCACGCGTTTGAGCGCGCCTATGTGGACAACCTCCCGCACTTCGTGCTAATATATTTTTTTCATGATCATACCCATCATTAAAAGCATGAAGGAGAGGCGGCATTCATGAACATCTTCGTCCTGAACTGCGGTAGTTCTTCGGTCAAGTTCCAGGTCATCAACACCGACCTCGAGCTCTTCGAGGCCGATGGCGACCGGTGCGTCGCCAAGGGCCTCATCGAGAAGGTCGGCGGGCAGCAGGCCATCATCACCTTCCAGGCCGAGGGGGCCGAGGCGTTTAAGGCCGTCGAGCCCATCGGGGACCACCGGGCCGCGATCATGCGGATCAAGGCCTGGATGGAGGACCCGGGGACCCATATCCCGGGCGTCCACGGCTGGGACGATATCCATGCCATCGGCCACCGGGTCGTCCACGGGGCCGAGAAGTTCACGAAGTCGGTCCGCATCGACAAGGACGTATTGAAGCAGATCGAGGAGTGCGTCGACATCGCGCCCCTCCACAACCCGGCTAACCTCCGGGGCATCTACGCCAGCACCGAGATCTTCGGCGAGAAGATCCCCCAGGTCGCGGTCTTCGATACGGCCTTCCACTCGACGATGCCCGAGGAGGCCTTCCTCTACGCCATCCCCTACGACCTCTACGTGAAGTTCCGCGTCCGCCGGTACGGGTTCCACGGGACATCGCACCGCTATGTGGCCTACCGCTATCGGAAGTTGACGGGAAAACCGCGCGAGCAGGTCAACGTCATCACCCTGCACTTAGGCAACGGCTGTTCGGCCTGCGCCATCAAGGGCGGTGTCTCGATCAACACGACCATGGGCCTAACCCCCCTCGAGGGCCTGATCATGGGGACCCGGTCCGGGGATATTGATCCGGCCGTCATCGAATACCTTGTGGCCAAGGGCGTCGGCAGCATGACGGATATTTTCGCCATCCTCAACAAGAAGAGCGGCGTCCTGGGCGTCTCCGGCCTGAGCAACGACATGCGCGACCTCGAAAAGGGGGCGGATGAAGGGAACAAGCGGGCCCATCTGGCCCTGGCCATGTTCGCCGCCCGGGTCAAAAAATACATCGGTGCCTACATGGCCGAGATGAACGGCTGCGATGCCGTCATCTTCACGGCGGGCATCGGCGAGAACGGCGCCCGCATCCGGAGCATGATCTGCGCCAATATGGACGGCCTGGGGATCGAGATCGACGAGGAGCTCAACAAGCAGGCCGTTCGGGGCAAGGCCGGTCGGATCTCCAAAGAAGGGAGCCGCGTTGGGGTCTACGTCATCCCCACCAACGAGGAACTGCTCCTCGCCCGCGACTCCGTGCGGGTCGTCAAGAACGTCGAGAGAATGTGGTAAGGAGGCTTGCAAACCATGAGCGAGAACACCTTCATCCGTGACATACGGGCCAAAGCGGCCGCGAAGCGCCTTCACGTCGCCTTCCCGGACGCCGAGGACATCCGGACCGTCCAGGCCGCCCTGACCCTCAAGGCCGAGGGGATCGCCGTTCCCCTACTCGTCGGGAACCCCGATGCCATCCGCAAGATCGCCGATGAGGGAGGGAAAGCCCTCGGCGACATCGGGATCGTCGACCCCGCGGCATCGGCCTGGAAGGACGAGCTCGTCGCCCTTCTCTACGAGAAACGAAAGGCCAAGGGTTGGACCATGGACCAGGCCATCGAGGCCGCAAAGACGCCCCTCTACTTCGCCGGGCTGATGCTGACCACGGGCAAGGTCGGCGCCGTCGTCGGCGGGAACCTCTCCTCGACGGGCGACGTTATCCGTGCCGCCATCCACACGGTCGGCACGGCTCCCGGCATCTCCACGGTCTCGAGCTATTTCATTATGGTCCTCCCCGGCCGCCTGCTCTGTTTTGCCGATTGCGCCGTCGTCCCCAACCCGACCGACGCCCAGTTGGCCGATATCGCCGTTGCCTCGGCCCGGAACTTCCAGGCCGTGACCGGCGAGGAGCCCCGCGTCGCCATGCTCTCATTCTCGACGAAGGGCTCGGCCTCCCACGCCGACGTGGACAAGGTCGTGAACGCAGTCAAAATCGCCCGAGAAAAGGCTCCAAACCTGCTTCTTGACGGCGAGATGCAGGCCGATGCGGCCCTCGTCCCCGCCATAGGCGAGCGAAAGTTCAAGGGGAGCCTCGTCGCCGGCAAGGCCAACGTACTCGTTTTCCCTGACCTCGACGCCGGCAACATCGGCTACAAGCTCGTCGAGCGCCTGGCCGGGGCCGAGGCCGTCGGGCCCATCGTCCAAGGCCTGAACAAGCCCTTCTGCGACCTCTCGCGCGGCTGTTCGCCCGACGACATGGTCAACGTGGCGGCCATCTGCTCGCTCATGGCCTGATCGCCAGGGTCGGGATCGTCTCGGGTCCCTTTCTTCTCGGCCCGCTCCCGGAAGCTGTGCTTCGTCTTCTCACTCTCAATGGGTTCAGGCTATTGCCTGGATGATCGTTGCGGTTCCTCATAACGCGCTCCGGGTTATCGCGGCAGATATCCGCCGGTTAAAAAGGGGGACGGCGGTTGGTATCCATGCCGGTTCCCGGCCCCGGCCTCCGCGATTGACAACCTCCTCTCCCTGTACTATAAATTGGGGCTCACAGCCAAAGCCGGCGATATGGAGTCCCGTATGCCTTCGAAGAACGAGCGGTCATCCTCCCTCCTCGGCCTGGACGAGCTTTTTAGGCCAAGATCTCTCGCCATCATCGGCGCCTCCGATACCCCGGGCAAGGTTGGCTACACGGTCCTCAGGAACATCGTCGCCAGCGGCTACAAGGGGACCCTCTACCCCGTCAATCCCAAGGACCCCGAGGTCCAGGGGCTCAAGGCGTACCGCTCGGTCCTTGACGTCCCCGGGGACGTCGACGCCGCGGTCATTGTCGTACCCGCAAAGCTCTGCGTCCAGGTCGCCGACGAGTGCGGACGGAAGGGCGTCAAGGGGTTGATCATCATCACCTCAGGCTTCAGCGAGGTCGGCCGAAAGGACCTCGAGGAGGATGTCGTCAGGGCCGCCGGGAAGTACGGGACCCGCGTCCTCGGCCCGAACATCGTCGGGGTCCTCTCGAATTCCGACCATATGAACGCATCGTTCGCCCCGTTCCTTCCCTTCCCCGGCAAGACCTCGATGATCTCCCAGAGCGGGGCCCTCGTCGTCGCCATCGACGCCGCGACCTACGTCCGGAACGTCGGCTTCGACAAGCTCATCTCCATCGGAAACATGGCCGACGTGGACATCGCCGACTGCATCGAGTGGCTGGACGCCGACCCGAACACGGCCTGCATCTCCCTGTACATCGAGGGACTCAAGGACGGCCGGCGCCTCATCGAGGCCGGCCTGCGCGCGACCAAGCCCGTCGTCGCCCTCAAGGCCGGGGTCTCGGCCCACGGGGCCGCCGCAGCGGCGTCGCATACCGGCTCCCTGGCCGGAGCGGCCGCGGTCTACGAGGCAGCGTTCGAGCAGGCCGGCATCGTCCAGGCCGCAGACCTCAACAACCTCTTCGACCGCAGCCTGGCCCTTTCCCTCCAGCCGCCCATGAAGGGCGAGAACCTCCTCGTCCTGACCAACGGCGGCGGCGTTGGCGTCCTGGCGACGGATTCGGCCGAACGGGTCGGACTGCCCCTTAAGTTCGCCCCGGCCGACCTCCAGGCCGAGCTTCGGAAGTCCATGCCGGAGTTCGGGTCGGCGAAGAACCCGGTCGACCTGACGGGGATGGCCGGCGCGGACTGGTACTGCGGATCGATCAAGGCATGCCTGAGCCACCCTTGGGTCGACGGCCTCGTCATCCTCTATTGCGAGACCTCCCTGACCGTGCCGACGGAGATCGCCGAGACCATCCATCGGACGATCATCGATTCCGGCGTCAAGGACAAGCCGGTGACCATCGCCTTCATCGGCGGCGAGCCGTCGGCGAAGGCAATGAAAGGCCTGATGGAGAACGGCCTTCCCGCCTACGACGTCCCGGACAAGGCGGTCAACGCCATGGCCGCCCTCAACGAATACGCCCATATCCGCACCCTGGCCAGGGACGAAAGTCCCGCCGAGAACCTCGGCGCCGCCGAAACCGCCGCTCGAGAGATCATCCGGTCCGCCCGGGCCCACGGGCGACTTTCGCTGACCGAGATCGAAGCTAAGCAGGCCTTCGCCGCCTACGGGCTCCCTGTCACGAAGACGGCCTTGGCCCGGTCGGAGGACGAGGCCGTGGCGCTCGCCGCCGGGATGGGCTACCCCGTCGTCCTGAAGGTCGTCTCGCCGGACATCCTCCACAAGTCCGACGCCGGCGGTGTCAAGGTCAATGTCCGGGACGCGGCCGGTGTGCGGGATGCGTTCCGGACGATCATGAAGAACGCCCGCGCCTTCAATGCGGACGCCGACATCCTGGGCATCGCCGTCCAGGAAATGGCCCCGACAGGGCTCGAGGTCATCCTCGGGTCGGTCAACGACTCGAGCTTCGGCCCAACGATGATGTTCGGGCTGGGCGGGATCCTCGTCGAGCTTCTGCGGGCCGTGACGTTCCGCGTCGCCCCCGTGAGCCGGGCCCAGGCAAAGATCATGCTCGAGAAGACCCACGCCGCCCGCATCATGGAGGGATTCCGCGGCGAGGCGCCGCGGGACCGCGAGGCCCTGGCCGCGGTCATAGAGCGCTATTCCCGGATGGTCGCCGACCTGGGCGACGAGGTCGCCGAATCCGACGCCAACCCGACCCTCCTCTATGAGGTCGGCAAAGGCGCAACGATCGTCGACGCCCGCATCATCCTCAAGAACAAGAAAAAGTAGGCGCGCCGCCCGCCGGTCACTTGGTGACAGTATGTTTTTTGACCAGGTGGTGCGGGTGGTAGGATTCCTTGGCCCGGCGGAGGCCGGGGTGCCCGACGTCCTGCTCCCGGTTGATGAAGACGAAACCGGACCATTCGTGACGGACGAATTCCCTGTTGATGAGCTGGGCCAGGCCCGGGAAGGCCGGGTTAGCGATCTCGACGTGGATGACGGCCGTGTCCCGCGTGAGCGGCTCGCCGATCGAGAACGCCTGGACCTTTCCTTCGACCTCGACGGCCCCTCCGGTAAGGCCGAGGGCCTCGAGATCGCTTAAGGCGGCGAGGATGGCCGCTTCCTCGGCCCGGATGCCCGGATCCGAGAGTCCCTTCCCGTTGAACCATTCCTCGAAGAGGGCGCGGCAGCCGTCGATGTTGTCGGGGCCGAGCTTCCCATAGCGGTAGGCTGTCGTCCGCTCGAACTTCCGGATCCGGTTGCGTTTCCCGTCATATCTCTTCCCCTTCAGCTGGGCCAGGTCTTCCGAGGCGTAGACATAGTCGAAGTTGTCCGGGGCGGGTTCGGCCCGATGGGAGGCGCAATACCGGAGGGAGAACGCTTCGGGGACGCGGGACAGGCGGGGGTTGAGGTCCAGGCAGGCATCCACGGTCCCGGCAAGCTCCGTCTCTCCCACCGGCTGGAGGAAGTAGGGGGATTCGGACGGAGGCGCGCAGAGGACGCAGAGGTTGCCGTTGTGGAAGGCATAGACCGGCCTCTCGTATTCCCGCCAGATGTAGATGTTGGCGAAGGTCATCTCGCAGGCTTCCGAGGGGTATCGGGCGAGAAAGTCCCGTATGAGGGGGCCGTCTTCGAGGCCGACCGGCTTGAGGGCGGGGAAGCGCGGAGGGATCACCGGGCCTCCCTGATCATAACGTTGCAGAGGGACTTGTCGCACCCCTCACACCAGGCAGGGGCCTTCTTCATGCCTCCGGGAACGTCCGCCGTCGGCACGAAACCGCATTTCTCGAAAAATCCGGGGATGATCGTGGCCAGGTGGACGGGGCCGTCCGCGAGCCGGACGAGCTCCTCGACGAGGAGCCGGCCGACCCCCGCTCCCCTGTCGGCAGGATCGACACACAGGGCGCAAAGCTCCAGGCAATCCGGATTCTTCTTGAGGCTGACAACGCCCGCGAGACGGCCGCCATCCTCGGCCAGGAGGGATTCATCCCGTTCCATTCCGGCGTAGTCCATCCCGTGTTTACGGGCGAACGCGGCGACGCGGTCGCGATCCTCCGGACCGGCCTTTCGGATTTTCATAAGCACACATTATAACATAAGGGATTCGAGGTTGGAGGTTAGCGGGCCTGGGTCGGAGGACGAAGATTAGAGGTTCGTCGTGGGGGCACGAGATCCTTGCAATGATAGGCCGTGCGTTCTAAACTGTCGCTTCGGATCATGACAAGGAGGCGTCCATGAGGCGTTTCGTGTTCCGCGATTTCCGCGTCTTCGTTGTTCTGCCGTTCGTCGCGGCCCTAGGCCTGGCGGGCTCCATCGGGCAGACCGTCAAGCCCCGGCCGGTCCGCTCCACCGATCCGCGCTTGCGCGTCGAGGGCTTCGAGCTATATGGAAAGATGCGCCAGTCCTCGAAGTTCAAGGACCTGAAATGGCAGTGGATAGGCCCGAAGAACGTGAGCGGCCGGATGACGGCCGTCGCCGTTGTCGCGCCCAAGGGCAGAAATTATTCCCTCTATGTTGGCTCGGCGTCCGGAGGGCTCTGGAAGACGGAGAACGAGGGAACGACATGGGCGCCCGTCTTCGACAAGGCGCCTTCCGCGGCCATCGGCGACGTTGCCGTCGCTCCGTCCGATCCCCGGATCGTCTGGGTCGGGACCGGAGAGGCCAACATCTTCCGGAGTTCCCAAGCCGGCATCGGGGTTTACAAGTCCGTCGACGGGGGAAAGTCCTGGAACGCCTGCGGGCTCGAGAACACATACACTATCCCGCGTATCGTGATCCATCCGAAGAACCCCGACATCGTCTATGTCGCGGCATCCGGCCACGAATGGACCCCTAACCCGGACCGCGGCGTCTATAAGACGACCGACGGGGGGAAGATCTGGAAAAAGGTCCTGTACGTGGACGATGGATCGGGGGCCATCGACCTCATCATGGACCCCGTGGACCCGGCGACCCTTTACGCCTCCTTCTGGCAGAGGATACGCCTCAAATGGAACGATCCCCGCAACTCCGCCGAAACCACGGGGAGCGGGCTCTTCAAGACGGTCGACGGCGGGGAGACCTGGAAGCCCATCAACATGGGTCTTCCCAGGCCCGCGGCCCGGGGCCGGATCGGCATCGACCTCTGCCTGACGAAGCCCGGTATCCTCTACGCCTTCGTGGACAACTACGATATCGCCCGCGAGCCGTCCGCCGAGGAGCGGGCCAATGCCTACGGTCTGCCATCGAGCGGCATTATCAAGGGGGCGACGGTCTACCGTTCGGACGACCGGGGCGAAACCTGGAGGCAGACGAGCGGCCAGACGCCGGAACAGAAAAAATACATGGAGCGCCATTCCAACACCTACGGCTGGGTCTTCGGCCAGGTCCGCGTGGACCCCAACGATCCGGAAACCGTTTATACGATGGGCCTGATGCTCAACGTGTCGAACGACGGTGGGAAAACCTTTAGGAGAGTACCCGGGCCCGGTGTAGACCACCACGCCCTTTGGATCGACTCCGACAACTCGAGTTACCTGATCAAGGGCTTCGACCAGGGACTGGCCGTCTCCTACGATAAAGGGGCGAACTGGCGCTATTTCCAGAACGAGATCCCCGTCTGCCAGTTCTTTAACCTCAACGTCGACAGGGCGACCCCCTTCCACGTCTACGGGTCCATGCAGGACCACGGGAGCTTCCGCGGCGTCGTCGACCTCTCCAAGGGCAGGGACCAGATTCCCCCCGCGGACTTCGAGGAGGCGCCGGGGGGCGAGGGCTCGAATCACGCCATCGACCCGATGGACCCGGACATTGTCTATTCGGCGGGCTTCTACGGCGCGATCTCCAGGACCGACCTGAGGAAGGGCGGGAAGCGGTACGAGACGACAAAGGACCTCCTGCCGCGCACATACGAGAACGAGCCCCGGCTGAGGGGCCAGTGGCTGGCGCCGTTCATTCTCTCCCCGCACAACCCGAACATTCTCTATCACGGCATGCAATACGTTTTCCGGTCCCCGGACCGCGGCGACACATGGGAGCGCATCAGCCCGGACCTGACCGCCTTTACGACTTCCGAGGCGGGGGACATTTCGTATCACACGCTTTTCGCCCTGTCGGAATCCCCCCTTAAGTACGGCCTCGTCTACGCGGGGACCGACGACGGGCGCGTCTGGGTGACCCGGGACGGCGGCAAGGCCTGGCGGGAGATAACGGCCGGCCTCCCGTACGGGAAATGGGTCAGCCGGATCGTCGCCTCCGCCCATGAGCTTGGAACCGTCTACATGACCCAGAACGGTAAGCGTGACGACGACTTCACGCCCTATGTCTGGAAGTCCGACGATTACGGAAAGACCTGGGTCGACATCTCCCAGGGCGTCCCCTTCGGGCCCGTCAACGTCATCCGCGAAGACCCCATCGACGGAAACATCCTCTATCTCGGGACCGACGGGAGCGCGTTCGCGACGACGGATCGGGGGAAGACCTGGGAGGCGCTCGGGACCGGCCTGCCGACCGTTTACGTTCACGACCTCGTCATCCATCCCAGGGACAACATCGTCGTCATCGCCACCCACGGCCGCGGTATGTGGGCCCTCGACGCGAACCCGGTGAACAACAAGGACAAGCAGCGCAACCCATACGAAGAAGATTGAGCTTCCGTTTCGCACGTACCGATCGTCTCGTCAGTCTCGCGGCCTTGTCAGCTCCGGCAGGCAGAAGGATATTTCATATCGGTCGCCGCACCCGGCGCAGCGGAGGCACGCTTCGAGCGTCCGGCACTTGACACCTTTGTCCACGGCGAGCTCATGCGTCCATTTTCCGCCGCAGGACTCGCACGCCGCGGGAACGACGAGGAGGACGGCAACGATCCTCGCCGGAGCTCCGCAAACGACGACAGACCGCTTTCTGATCTGGAACCCGGTCCCACGGGTCTCCTCGAGCTCACGGAGCAGGGCCTGGAAGAACCGCAGGCTGTCCTTCGATCGCTTGAGCGCCGCTTTCCTTCCTGCGTTCGTCCTCATGTTCCGGGGCAGGGCTTCCGCGTATGTGAGCTCTTTGCTCAGGGAACTCATGACGGCGGCGAGGAAATTTTTCCCCCGGAGCGCGGATTTCAGGAAGAACCCGGCGACGCCGAGATAGCCGAACTTGGACAGGAGGTCGGCGTCATGGATGACGTCCGCGACGGCGTTCCAGCGGGCCTTTTCGTCATACAGGGCCCGCAGGGCGTTCCGGACCTTCACGATATCGGACGCGCGCGCCCCCTTCTCCGCGAGGGCCGAAGCGGCCAAGGCCGCCGCGCCTTTCTCTTCGGGCCTGTCGCCCTCATGATATTCTCCGCAGCTGAACTTGCCCGCATCGTGGAAGAGAGCCGCGACAGCCGGAAGGACGGGGTCGAGGCCTTAGGACACGGCCAGATCGTGAGCCAGCGACGCAACGAGGACCGTGTGTTCCCAGAGGAAACCTTCCCCGTCCCCTGCCCGTTTCCCCTCGTATTCGCGTTCAGACGCCTAGATCGTTTCCTTGACCTTCTCGATCAGGTTGGGATAAAGATCGGAGATCGCCCTCATACGCCGCCCGAATAAAATCAAACCGGCTCGAGTCCGTTTTCAACCCTTAGCCCGGAGATACCCTGGAAATGGCGGATACTTCAGGCCTTCCGGATAAGTCGGCGGCGAACGCCTCGGGCCGAGTTTTTCGGGCCCCGCCGTGATCTTTAGGTTTTCCGTATTTCAGAACCTGTATCCAGCGCCCACCTGAAATATGTTCGAGTGGAGCCGATTCGGTTCCGAGGCCGCGACGCCGATCTTGGCCGCCGCTTCGATCTCGAAATCTCCCAGGGAAAGACCGACCCCCCCCGTGAGGTAACTCCGGGCCCAGCTCTCCCCATACGGATAGGGCTGGGGATCATGAATATACCCGGCCCGAAGGGCCAATCCTTTAATGCGGCCGGTGGAAAAATCGATCCGGTATTCGGCGCCCAGATTCAGCTTGAGGACGCTTTTGAACACGGGAGTGTAGTACCACCCCTGTTGATAAGGGGCCGAGGTTTGCCCCCATCCCCAATACGAAAGGTCCGCCGTGAGCTCGAACCCCTGGATGGGCCGGTAGGCCACGCTGGACACCGCGACGAACGGCTGCTTCAGGGAATACTTGTCGGCGCTGTGGGCCGGAGGCTGATCGGAATCGCCATAGGTCACATCGAGGTTGGCGTCCACGTCGAGCTTGAAAGGCGGCCGGAGAAGGAGGCCGATCGTCCAGTCCTCGCCGGCCCGGAACGTCAATCCGAGATTGAACGCCACGGCGTCCAAATCGAGGCTGTATTTCTCGACGCTGTAGGTCGCGGCCATCCACGGTTCCAGCTCGGATCCCTGCGGGGGCGTTCCCCCGCTTTCGGCGATCCCGTTCAGGATCCAATAGAGCCACGGCACCGTTTGAGACCGGGAGAGTTCCCCGAAGAGATACGAGACCGAGACGCCGAGCGAGAAAGAACGGGTCAGGGACCGGGACACCGATAGGTTGGCGCCGCGGAGCCTCCCGGACTGGGCGACGTCGCTCCAGTACGAATAGGATTCGGGCTTGACGCCCGGGATGTTGAACTCCTGGAAAAGCCCGTAGTTGGCCGCCACGGACCAGCCGCAGAAGGGTAGGGAAATGCCCACCCTGTCCAAGCTCTCCGTATTCCTGGCAAACGAAGCCCTGGCCGGGAGAAACCGCGAGGGCATCACCATCGGAATGACGATGGAATCAGGGAAATCCCCGCGATAAACCGTGTGGGCATACCGGTAGCTCAGGGTGAAAGAGGCTTTTTCCGACCGGCAGACCGCGGCGGGGTTGAAGAAGCCGGATGCAGGACCCGTGTTTCCAAAGAGCGTTTCCCCCATCGCCGTCCCCCGGACCGAGGACGGTCCGAGCACGTTCCACCCGCCGACGGGCAGTGTGAAGTAGGTTAACTCGTCGGGCCCCCACCAGGGGTAGATCAGGCTCGACACCTGCGCGGTGCATACCCCCGGGAAAACGGCCGGAAGAACAGCCAAAGCAAAGACGGCCAATACGATTCCTTTGCGGTTGAAATCAAGAAGCTTATGTTTCATGGGCCCTCCTATGGCAGAATGTATAGCAATTTTCACGCCAAAACCCGTTAAAATTCAAATGCATTTATTTTCAATATCTTAGGCAACCGTCGAAGGCTTTTCGCCGAGCGAATTCTGCGAAAACATGGACACCTGTCCAAAATATTGAATTCTGGGACACGATACCAATTTCCGAATTATGATATTTCCCTGTCCCTAAATGGCCCGGGCGACGGCCGCTTTCCAGCCCCGGTACAAGGCTTCGGCCCGGCGGCGGGCCATGACGGGGACGAATTCCTCGTCAACCGCCCATAATCGCTCGATCTCCGCCGTGTCCTTCCATAAACCCGCGGCCAACCCGGCGAGGTAAGCCGCGCCGAGCGACGTCGTCTCTATGGTCCTGGGGCGGAGGACGGGAATCCGGAGAATATCCGCCAGGAACCGGCAGAGGAACCCGTTGGCGGCCGCCCCCCCGTCGATGCGCAATTCCCTAACTTTCAATCCCGAATCCCTGCGCATGATCTCCAGGACGTCGCGGGTAGAATAGGCCTGGCTTTCGAGCGCCGCCCGGACGAGGTGGGCCCGGCCTGACCCGCGGGTCAGGCCGACGATCGTTCCGCGGGCGGAGGCGTCCCAATAAGGGGCGCCGAGTCCAACGAAGGCGGGAACAAAATAGACGCCGGCGTTATCTTCGACCGCACCGGCCAGCGCTTCCGATTCGTCCGCCGTCCTCAGGAGGCCGAGCTGGTCCCGGAGCCATTGGATGGCCGCGCCGGCAACGAAGACGGACCCTTCGAGGGCGTATGGGGCGGCCTTCCCCCCCGGGCCGCAGGCGAGCGTCGTTATGAGCCCGTGTTTCGAATCGACCCGCTTCCGGCCTGTGTTCATGAGGATGAAACATCCCGTGCCGAAGGTGTTCTTGATTGCCCCCGCCCTAAATCCGGCCTGCCCGAAGAGGGCGGCCTGCTGGTCGCCGGCGATCCCCATGATCGGGATCCCCGCCGGCAGACGTCCGATCTCCGTCGTCCGCCCAAACTCCCCCGAGGAGGGACGGACTTCCGGAAGGATGGCCTTGGGGACGCCGAATAGCCCGCAGAGCTCATCGTCCCAGGCCTTGGCGTCGATGTCATAAAGCATGGTCCGGGAGGCATTCGTCGGGTCGGTGGCGTGGCTTTTCCCGCCGGTCAATTTCCAAAGGAGCCAGGCATCGGTGTTCCCGAAACACAGACCGGCCCCGTTCTTTCCCCGCCGACCCATGCGCTTCAGGATCCACTCGGCCTTGGTCGCCGAAAAATACGCGTCGATCGGAAGGCCCGTCCTTTTCCGGACGAGCGCGGCCGTTCCCCGTTCGGCATTGAGCCGGCGGCAGCGGTCCGCGGTCCGGCGGCATTGCCAGACGATCGCGTTATGAACAGGCCGGCCCGTTCCCCGGTCCCAGATGACCGTCGTTTCCCGCTGGTTGGCGATACCGATCGCCAGGATCGACGAGCCGGGGACTCGGGTCAGGACCTTCTGGATCGTGTGATGGACGCTCCGCCAGATCTCCTCGGGATCGTGCTCGACCCAGCCCGGCCTCGGGAAATACTGGGGGAACTCTTCGTAGGCCGACTCAGCCGCCCGCCCCCGCCTGTCATAGAGGACCGCGCGGCTCCCCGTCGTCCCCTGGTCGATGGCCAGGATGTATTTCATTTCAGACTCTCTGGTCGACCCAGGTCAGGATATCCTCGAAGACGTGCTCCCGGTCGAGTTCGATCGACAGGGCGTGACGCATTTCGGGATACTCGATGATCGTCTTGTCGTCCGCCCCGAGCTTCGCGAAGACCTTGCGTGCGGCCCGTGGGTTAACGAGTTTATCCATGCCGGCGATCAGGAAGAGCGCTGGGACGCTGTGACCCTTTGCCCGGCGCGACGCCGCCATTTGCTCCCCTAGGGCGTTCACCAGGAGTTCCAGGCTGGAGACACGCACTTCGTCGGGACAGGTATCCATGACCTCCTGATACGCTGCGTCCCTAGTACACATCGCGGAAGTGAACGGGAGGGGGACGGTCTTGCGGGGATTGACCACCATCAGAAAAGGCATTGCCGCGTAAAAGAAGATGGAAAATTTCAACCCGTTTTTGAAGGCCGGGGAGATGAGAACCTGACCGGCGAACCGGTCCGGATGCCTGGCGGCCAGATTGTAGACAACGAGCCCGCCGAGGCTCTCGCCCAGGAGGAACACCTTCCGGCCCGGATTTTCCCGGACGGCCGTTTCGCTCAAGGCCAAGAGGTCCCGGTCCCAGACGCGGTAGGAATCGACGTGCCCCCGAGGCCTTTCCGGAGTCTGTCCAAAGCCCTTGAGCTCTATGCCGTAGGAGGCATAACCGTTCCGGGCCAGATGGGACGCCAGGAAATCCCAGCGCGCGGAATGGGCGCCGAGCCCATGGACCAACAAAAAAACCGCCTTGGCCGATGGGGCGACCCAGCGCCTGTAAAGGATGCCGGTGCCGGCGAGTTCGTTCATGGCCGGGATTATACAATAGGGGGACACAATACCAAATTCCTAATTCCTAATTACGGTTTATCGCGGAGGGAGATCGCGAGGAACCAATAATTCGGAATTTGGTATTATGTCCCCATAAAGGTAACATTATTTTATGCCCCGAAAATTGTCTTGCGACAACCGCCCGGTTTCGTTGATCGTCCTGGCGGGTGGTAAGAGCCGGCGGATGGGCGCTGACAAGGCAAACTTGCCTATTCCGGGGGGAACGCTCATCGGGAGGGTCCTCCGCCAGGTCGAAAGGATGTTCGACGAAATCCTCATCTCCGTTTCCAAGGGCCAGGGCTCCATGGCCGGGATCCTGGCGGGGTTGGAGGCCGCGAAGAACGACGGCGGCGGCCGTGTCGTTCGGCCGGTCATCGCTCTCGATGCGGGTGAAGACGCCGTTCTTGACGGTAACCCGGAGCAGGCACCGGCCTCCGCAATTGTGGGAGGGGCATCCCGTCCGGATCATGCGCTCCCCGGCATCCGCTGATCCGCGCCGGACGCTTCCTTTGGACCGCCTAATGTCCTATACTTGGCGGGAATCCGGTTCGGACATGGAGGGATTAACGATGAACGATATCCCAAAACGAAGTTACCCCATGGTCGGCCTGATCTTCTTGATCTTCTTCGTCATCTCGCTCGTGACCAATGTCATCAGCGCCATCAATCCCGACGTCGGCCAGAGCTTTGGCCTCAGCCTGACATTGGTCGGCCTTCTGGCTTTTTCCTTCTTCATCGCCTACGGGGTCATGTCCATACCGGCCGGCCTGCTCCTCGAGAAATTCCGGGAGAAGCCGGTCATGATCGCCGCGTTCTCGCTGGCCGTCACCGGGGCTATGCTCATCTCCCTCGTTCCCAGCTATCCGGTCTTCCTGCTCTCGCTGTTCCTGATCGGATCCGGCATGGCCGCCCTCCAGGTCGCCATCAACCCCCTCCTCCGCGTCTCCGGCGGCGAGGAGCATTTCGCCTTTAATTCGGTCATGGCCCAGCTCATCTTCGGCAGTGCCTCCTTCCTCAGTCCGTTCATCTACACCTACTTCGTCCGGAACATCGGTCAAGCCGGGGGCGAGGACAAGCCTCTCATCGGCCTGATGTCGAAGCTCGTCCCGGCCCATCTTCCCTGGGTCTCCGTTTACTGTGTTTTTGCCGTCATTCTCGCCGCCATGATCGTGGTCATGGCCGCCGTCAGGTTCCCTCCCGTCGTCAAGAAGGAGGAGGAACGGGCCGGCGCCTGGGCGACCCATAAAGAGCTCTTCAAGAATAGGGTGGTCCTCCTCTACTTCCTGGGAATCTTCGCCTACGTCGGAACCGAGCAGGGCGTTTCGTTCTGGATCTCCAAGTTCCTCAATATCTACCACGGTTACGACCCCCAAACGATCGGCGCCAAGCGGGTTGCTCTCTTCTGGCTCCTGATGACCGTCGGCGGCATTCTCGGCCTCGTGCTCCTCAAGCTCTTCGACAGCCGGAAGGTCCTTGTCGGGTTCGCCGTCGCGGCGCTCGTCTTCCTCAGCCTGGCCCTCTTCGGGCCGGGGCCGTTGGCCCTGGTCATGTTCCCGCTGATGGGCTTCGCGGCCTCGGTCATGTGGCCGATCATCTTCTCGCTCGCCCTGAACTCCGTCTCGAGCCACCACGGCTCATTCTCCGGGATCCTCTGCACGGGCATCATCGGCGGGGCGCTCATCCCTCCGATCGTCGGCGCTCTCGGGGACGCTTTCGGCCTCCGTCAGGGGATGTTCTTCCTTTATCTGACCCTGGGCTACATCCTGAGCATCGGCCTCTGGGCCAAGCCCCTCATCGCCAACGAGACCATCGCCGATAAGAAAAAGAAGCGGGCCGAAGCCCAAGCGGCGACCGGCGGGAACTGAGAGGCAGACCGTGTCCATCATCGGCGTCGATCTCGGCGGCACCAACGTCCGGGCCGGGCTCGTGGAGGACGGCAAGCTTGTCCGGGTCGTAACGGCGGCCATACGCGGCGATGGGACGGAGGCCGAGGTCCTCGAGGACGTCTGCGGAGTCATCAACCCCCTCGTCGGAAAGGGCCTAGAGGGCCTCGGCGTCGGCGTGCCCAGCATCGTCGACCTCAAGGAAGGGATCGTCTACGACGTCCAGAACATCCGGTCCTGGAAAACGGTCCCCCTCAAGGCTATCCTCGAGCGGAAGTACGGACTCCCCTGTCATATCAACAACGACGCCAACTGCTTCGCGGCGGCCGAAAAGTATTTCGGCAAGGGGAAAACCTACGACAACATCGTCGGCCTCATCATGGGGACAGGCCTCGGCGCCGGCATCATCGCCAACGGCAGGCTCTTCTCCGGGGCCAACTGCGGGGCCGGCGAATTCGGCATGATCGCCTACCTGGAGCATAACTACGAATATTACGCGTGCGGTCAGTTCTTCCGACACGTCCACAACGCATCGGGCAAGGAGGTCGCGGAGCGCGCCGGGCAGGGAGATCCGGAGGCACTCGCCATGTTTACCGAGTTCGGGAACCACCTCGGCCAGGCCATAAAAGCGATCCTCTACGCGGCCGACCCGGAGATCGTCATCCTCGGCGGCTCGGTCAGCCGGTCCTACGGGTTCTTCAAGGACGCGATGTGGCGGGCCGTGCAGGATTTCGCCTATGGCATCACCGTCCGGAAGATCAAGATCGAGGTCTCGGAGATCGAGAACATCGCCGTCCTCGGGGCGGCGGCCCTCACCCTAGACGCTCGATAGACTGAAGGCCGGGTTCGGGCCGGGCTATTTCTCGGAAGTCCGGCCGCCGTACGGTTCGACGGCGAGAGACGCCAGGACCTCGTCCAAAAGGGCGGCAGAGGTCCGGCCTTCCGTCATGACGACCCAGACATCGACGCCGTTCCGAAAGGCGGCGGCCGACTTCTCCGTTGCGTCCGCCCTCAAGGCGTCGAATCCGCGAAAGCGGAACGTCGTCCTCCGCCCTCCCTTGACATAGGAGGCCATCAGGATCTCGGTCCACGCCTTCGGGTCCTTATAGGGAGGCCATCCCTCCTGGAAGATCTGGGCCGACCGCCCGTCGGAGGACTTCAGGGCCACGACCGTCTTATCCGGCCAGACCTTGTCCATGTCCGAAAAAGAGAACCCGGCGGGGGCGCGCACGCTCAGGCCGAGGCCGGGGTTCGCATATCTGTCGCCGTCCACCGTGTGTAACGGCGTGCCCGGCTCGAGACGCACCGTCTTCCCGTTCAGCCTGTATTCGAGGACATCGACGGCGATCGACCCGAAGAGTTGTTGGGCCGCAGCCAGGCTGTCGCCGGGTCCCGCGTCGAGCGACGATTCGGCGAAATAGAAACGCGCGGCGTCTGCGTCCCCGGGGCCGTTGACGGCGGCGTCCATTTGGACCCACGTCCCGTCGACGAGCATCTCGGCCCAGGCGTGGCCGCCCCATATCCCGTTGAGATAGACGAGGCCCATAAGGTAGCGCGACGGGATGCCCGCCGCCCTGGCCAGGGTCGCGAGCAGGATGGCGTACTCGGCGCAGGTGCCACGGAGGTTGCGGATGACCTCGGAGGACGGGGCAAAGGCGATGCCGAGGTCGAAGGTCATGCGCGTGCTGACCCAGTCCTTGAGGAGGACCGCTTTGCGGAAAGGGTCCTTCTCGGAACCCACGATCTCCCGGGCCGTTTTTTGAACGAGCGCATCGCCCGTATCGAGATACATGTTGGCCCTCAGGTCGGCCGGATCGGCTGTCGCGGTCCCGCGGCGCGAGATATCGGGCCTGTCAATCCTGAGGACGATCCGGCCCGGGGTCGTTTCAAGGACCGTCTGGCCCGGGCCGGCGAACGAAGGCCAGACCTGCCCGGGGCCCGTCGGGCGGCGGATGGCGAGGGTCAGGGATTCGATGAGCCGGGCCTGGGGAAGCCTGATGTTCGACCGGACCAGCGTTCGCGCATACTGTTCCTCGGGGATGCGCCCCGCGGCCGCAAGGTCGAGGGCCTCCTCCCGGGACGCGAGCACGAAGGACATCTCTCCGAACGGCGAGACCGCCGAACTCCTGATCTGGTCCCCTTCGGCGTCCAGCCAGACGGTGCTCTCGACGGGATACTCGGCGTATCGCTCTAGGACCTTGAGGACGGGGAATCTCTTCCCGGCGATCTCGAGAGTTTCGCGGCCGACGACCGTCCGCGTCCCGCTCATGACGCGGTTGGTCTCGGTCGAATAGCTTTGGAAGCTTATCGTGTCGTTCTCCTTCGCGAGCCCGGCCCGGGACAGGGCCCTAACGCCCTCGGGGCCGAGGAGGACGCCCGAAAATGGCAGGCTCTTGACGAACGGGCTCCCCCCGGAGGATGTCGTGACGACAACCTCGTTCCCGGCGATCGCGGCCTCCGTTCGGACGGTCTGGGAGGAGAACGTCAATTCGGAGACGAGCCTCTTCAGTCCCCTCGCCGCGGATTCCCAAGAATCGGAAGTTGAGGACATTGTCACCTTGCTGCCGAGGCGGTTCAGGACGATCATCATCTCGTCGGTCGTCCGGACGAGCGCAAGGTTGTCCCCGTCCGCCCGGGTCATCTGGTGATAGTAGCCGACCTTCGCGCCGCCGAGGGAGATGATGAACCAGCGGTCGCGGGCCGCCTGCTCCCGGCCGTGCGCCGAGAGAGGCAGGAAGACCATGAGGGCCAGCACGGAAGAGAGCCATTTCGTCCTCTGTTTAGCGATCGACATCGCGGGCCTCCAAAAGCACAGGGTAGCACAGAGACCGCGAAGGGCAAAGAGATCCCCCGGGGGATGGCCCCCGCCGTCATCCCGGAAAGGGAAGGGAACGTCTACTTGGAGCCACCCGCCAGATCCTTCTCGAGCCGGGTGATCCTCTCGCGGAGGCCTTCCTTTTCGCCTCTTTTCCTCATCCAAAGCATCCGGATGAGGATGCCGGCCGCGCAGACAAGGATGAGGAAGCTCAACAGGGACGCGTGGAGGAACGGGATCCGGACGTTTTGCAGGACCGATAGGACTCCGGTATCGTTCAGATAGGAAAGAATCGAGAGGATGACAAGCAAGAAGACCCACCAGATCATGATACCCTCCTTTAGTTCCCTTGAAAGGTCTGAATATCACAGTGACGGGACGGAGTCAACAGAGCGGGGCGAGAAAGGGCGTCCGGGCCCTAGAAACAGCTCTGGTCGCTTGTGACGAGCCGGTTCATATCGAAGCCCTGTGCGGCCGCGCGCGCAACGATCTCCGCGTAAAGGGCCGGATCCATTCGCGGCGTCCGGGACAGGATCCAGAGATACTTGCGGGTGGGATCTCCAACGACGGCGTAACTGTAGTCTTCAGCCAGGTCGATGATCCAGTAGTTCCCCTTAAACGGCCAGAAGAACTGCACCTTGAGCCTGGCGTTACCGCTGTTCGCAACGACCCAGGCCTTTCCCCTAGCCTGCGTGACCTTGCCGTCCGCCCCGCCCCGGCGGCAGGTGTTGACGACCCGGACGTAGCCTTTGTCCGACAACTCGTATTCAGCCGTCGTGCAATGACAGCCCTTCTGGAATCTCTGGGAGAAGGCGGCGATCTCGAACCATTTCCCCATGTAGCGGGCAAGATCGACCTCTTTGACGGCTTCAACGGGCAGCCGCTTGTCCCCGGAACCGGAGGTTGCCGCGACCAGGATCACGACGGACGCCAATCCTAGGATGTTCATACCTGCATTATCTCATGGCCCGATGCTCATGGCAACAACCCCTCTCGCCCTCCCGGGTTCCCAACGCACGGGCCTCAGCCGTTTCCCGGCGGCGGGAGGGCTTTATAGCCTCAAGCTTCAACCTGAGCATCGATAAAGACGCAGGCTAAAGGCTGAGGCTACTTTCCCGGCCACCCTCCGATCTTGCCCATCTCGCTTTTCGCTATCTTCTCCCAGGCTCTATTCGAGGCCTTGCAGCATTCCTCCGGTCTGGCTTGTCTTGCCAGTCTCGTTCTTCAATTGACATGCCTTCGGCGGGCCGATAAAATGGGGTCGCGATTCGGAGCCGATGCAGAGACCCTGCGGATCGGAGGGAGGGACACGATGAAAAGCTACTGGCGGTGTTTCGTCTGCAACGATATTCACTACGGATTCCGCCCTCCCGAAATCTGCCCGACGTGTAAGGTTAAGCACGCGTACGTCGAGGTCACGTCCGAAGAGGCTCGCAAGGTCGGGAGCCCGAGTTCGGTCGAGTTCGCCAAGGCCGATTTTCGGACCGCCATCGAGGCGTTCGCCGCCGCGAACGATTTCCAGGTCAATCCGGACCGGGCCAAGGTGGAGATGCTCCTCGAAGGGATCTTCAACAACGAACGCAACCACGGCCTGAAGTTCTGCCCCTGCCGTCTGGCGTGCAAAGACTTCGAGGAGGACCTCAAGATCCTCTGCCCCTGCAATTTCCTGGTCCACGAGACCTATCAGGGCCGCGAGGACGGCGAGTGCTGGTGCGGCCTGTTTGTCAGGAGGACGCCATGAAGAAGTTCCTGATGTTCCACGGGAGGGAATGCCCCCACTGCACGCGGATGATGCCCCTCGTCGAGAGGCTCGAGAAGGAGACCGGCGTGGAGGTCGAAAAGCTCGAGGTCTGGCACAATGAGAAGAACGCAGACCTCATGCGCTCATACCGGCCCATCATCGGCCCCAGGTGCGGCGGGCAGCTGAAGACCCCGACCTTCTTCGAGCCTGGGGCAGGCGAGGTCCTTTGCGGAGAGGTCGTATACGAGAAGCTCAAGGAGTGGGCGGCGAAATAAGCGGCGTCACCGGAAGAGCCGGGAAACCTCGTAGACGAAGGCCGCGCACAGGGCGGCCGCGGGGATGGTGAAGATCCAGGCCCAGACGATCTTCAGAGTCACTTGCCACTTGACCGCGTGGGCGTTCTTGACGGCCCCGACCCCCGTTACAGCCCCGGTGATGACGTGCGTCGTGGAGACCGGGATGCCCGCGTGGGTGGCCATAAAGATGCTGATCGCCGAGGCCGTCTCGGCGCAGAAGCCGTCGATAGGCCGCAGCTTGACGATCTTCTGGCCCATGGTCTTGACGATGCGCCAGCCGCCCGTCATCGTGCCAAGGGCTATAGCCGAATGGGCGGAGAGGACGATCCAAAGAGGGATGTGGAACTCTTTCATGTGGCCGGACGTGAAAAGCAAGCTCGCAATGATGCCCATGGTCTTTTGGGCATCGTTGCCTCCGTGGCCCAGGCTGTAGAGGGCCGCCGAGACGAGCTGCATACGCCGCGACCAGAGGTTGATGATCCGGAGGGGCTTTTTATATACGAGCCATGTCGTCAGGATCATGAGGAGGTTCCCAAGGACCATCCCCAGGACCGGGGCCACAACGATGAAGGCCAGGATCTTGATCCATCCCGAGACGATGACCACGCCGAACCCCGCCTTGGCTACCGCCGCCCCGAGATAGCCCCCGATCAGAGAATGCGAGGAGCTCGAGGGAAGGCCCCAGTACCAGGTCAGGAGGTTCCAGGAGATCGCGCCGATGAGACCGGCAAAGATGACCAGCGGGTCGACGATCGAAATGTCGATGAGCCCCGTGCCGATGGTGTGGGCCACCGCCGTCCCGAAAATGAGGAAGGCGATAAAGTTGAAGAAGGCCGCCCAGAGGACCGCCTGTTTCGGGCTGAGGACGCGTGTCGAGACGACCGTCGCCACCGAATTCGCCGCGTCGTGGAGGCCGTTGGTGAAATCGAAGGCAAGAGCGATGAAGATGATGAAGGCGATGAACGCCAGGTTCCAGCTCGCCATCGTCAGCCGCTCTTGACGACGATGCCCTCGATGGTGTTGCTGACCTTCTGATAGACATCCATGATATGCTCGAGGGTGTACAGGATGTCCTTCCACTTAATGACCTTGATGGGGTCGAGCTCCTCGGCGAACAGCTTCCTAAGCCCCTTCTCGTAGGCCAGGTCTCCCTTGTCCTCGAGATTGTGGATGTCGCAGATCAGCTGCCAGGTCAGGTCCGTGTACTTCTTCTTCTCAAAGCACTCCTTGATCAGCGCGTTGAGCTTGTCGGTCGCCTCAATCGTGAACCCGGCGAACTCGTTGATAAAGTCCTTCTTCTCGGACATCTCGTAGAGATAGATGCTGTGGATGGTGTTCTCCAGGAGGTCGATGATATCGTCGAGCTCGTGGACGAGGCGGTAAATGTCCTCGCGGTCGAAGGGGGTTATGAAGCTCTGGTTGAGGAGGTTGATGACCCGGTGGGCGATGGTGTCCGCCTTGTGCTCGACCTCCTTGGCCCGGAGCCAGTAGCCCTCGAAATCCTTGTAGTCCGCGGTGAAGTCTCGGAAGATCGCGGTGATCTCGGACAGGCAGACGGACATCTGCTGGAAGTTCTCGTAAAAAGCCGGTTCCTTGGGAAGCAGAAATTTCATGTCATCTTACCTATGGGATTCTCTACTCTATCTTAAACCCCAGCCTGTATCAAGCCGCCGGCGGAGAAAATTGCGGCACGGCAGGACCGGCGTTGTCGGGGCGATCCCGAGGAACAGCGAAAGGGCCACGTGGCCGACGTTATCGACGCTCCTCTGGGAGATCCCGATCCAACCGATCAGGTCGTCGAAGTTCCGGAGCCGGGCCGCGGCGAACATGGCTCCGATATAGGCCGGAAGCGTGAAACCGATCTCGACGAAAAAGCGGCTCAGCCAGGAGCCCGCCTACATGGCGGCGAAAACGCCGATGTCCTGGATAGCGCCCGGGATTCTACCACCCTCCCGTCTCGCTAATCTCGCTAGTCTCGCCCTTTTTTTTATGGTATAACGTTGGCCAACCGGAGGATGGCGATGCGACACAGCCTGTTTCGAACGAAGCCCCTCGGCGAGCTTCTCGCCGCAACCGCCGAAGAAGGGCGGTCCCTGAGGAAGACCCTGAGGGTCTGGGACCTGATCGCCCTGGGGATCGGCTGCATCATCGGCGTAGGCATCTTCGTTCTGCCGGGAGTTGAAGCCGCCAGGCATGCCGGACCGGGGATCATCCTCTCCTTCGCGATCGCCGGCATCGCCTCCGCCTGCGCGGCCTTCTGCTACGCAGAACTGGCCTCCATGATCCCCGTCGCCGGTTCGGCATACACATACGGCTACGCCACGATGGGCGAGCTCCCCGCCTGGATCATCGGCTGGGACCTCATCCTCGAGTACATGGTCGCGGCCTGCCTCGTTTCGATCGGCTGGTCGGCCTACTTCGTCAACCTTTTCAACAACCTGCTCCGTCCGTGGGGGGGCGCTCTGCCGGTGTCTGTAACGAACGCTCCGCTCGACTGGAGCGACCCGCTCCACCGGTTCGTTTCGACGGGAGCCGCCGTCAACGTTCCGGCCATCGCCATCGTCGCCCTCCTCTGCGTCCTCCTCGTCCGCGGGATCAAGGAAAGCTCGCGGGTCAACCTGATCATCGTCATCATCAAGATCGCCGTCATCCTTTTTTTCATCGTCCTCGCCGTCTGGTATGTCAAACCAAGCAACTGGCAGCCGTTCATGCCCTTCGGGTTCGGGGGGGTGATGATGGCCGCCCCCATCGTCTTCATCGCTTTCATCGGCTTCGACGCGGTCTCCACGGCCGCCGAGGAGGCCGTCAATCCCCAGCGGGACATTCCCATCGGCATCATGGTCTCCCTGGCCGTGGCCACCGTGCTCTACATGTCCGTTTCGGCTATCATGACCGGCGTCGTCCCCTACCAGAAGCTCGGGGTTCCCGACCCCGTGGCCCTTGTCCTCAACGAACTCCATATGCCCTGGGCATCGGTCATTGTCAGCATCGGCGCGATCGCCGCGATCACGAGCGTTCTGCTCGTCCTCCTGATCGGTCAGTCGCGGATCCTCTTCGCCATGTCCAGGGACGGGCTCCTGCCGCCCGTGCTCTCCAAGGTCCACAAGCGCTTCAAAACACCTTACATGACGACGATCCTCACGGCCGTCGTGGTCGCCGTCGGCTCGGCCCTCCTGCCCATCCGGGTCGTCGCCGAGCTCTGCGCCATGGGGACCCTCTTCGCTTACATCGTCGTCTGCAGCGGGGTCATCATTTTGCGCATCAGCCGGAAGGACATCCGGAGGCCTTTCAAGGTCCCCCTGTTCCCCTGGCTTCCGGGCGCCGGCGCCCTCCTCTGCGCCTACCTCATGATCAACCTGCCGAAAACAGCCTGGGAGCGGTTCCTGATCTGGCTCGTCATCGGGCTGACGATCTTCTTCCTCTACGGCCGGAAGCACAGCCGGCTCACGAAGAAGGCCTGATCCAGCGCTCTTGAAAAAGCCGTGATTTTTCCCTATAATGAGGCGGGATTGGGATTCTGAAGTAACCTCGCCCTTTTTCTCACGGCAAGTTAATCAGGCCAAATCACATATTTCGTTCGGGAAAGGTGATGATATCTATGAGTACAGATATCGCCAAAATGCGGAACATCGGGATCAGCGCCCATATCGATTCGGGAAAAACGACGCTGACGGAAAGGATCCTCTTCTATTGCAAGAAGATCCACAAGATCCACGAGGTCAAGGGCAAGGACGGCGTGGGGGCGACCATGGACTCCATGGACCTCGAGCGGGAGCGGGGGATCACCATCACCTCGGCCACGACGAACGTCCAGTGGGCGGACCATTCCATCAACATCATCGATACGCCCGGCCACGTCGATTTCACCATCGAGGTCGAGAGGTCGCTCCGCGTTCTCGACGGGGCCGTCCTCGTCCTCTGCTCGGTCGGGGGCATCCAGTCCCAAACGATCACGGTGGATCGCCAGCTCAAGCGCTACAAGGTCCCCCGGATCGCCTTCATCAACAAGCTCGACCGGACAGGCGCCAACCCCTGCAAGGTCAAGGACCAGCTCGTCGAGAAGCTGGGCCACAACGCCGTCCTGATGCAGGTCCCGATCGGCCTCGAGGGCGACCACAAGGGAGTGGTGGACCTCGTCGCGATGAAGGCCTATTACTTCGAAGGCCCCGACGGCGGGGACGTCCGCGTCGCGGAGATCCCCGAGGAGCTCCGCGGCGAGACCGCCAAAAGGCGGGAGGAACTGCTCGACGCCGCCTCCATGTACTCGGACGAGTTAATGACCGCGGTCCTGGAGGACCGGGCCACGGAGGAGCTCATCCATGAAGCGGTGCGCCGCGGCACGATCTCGAGGGAGCTGACGCCGGTCTTCATGGGAACCGCCTACAGGAACAAGGGCATCCAGCCGCTCCTCGACGGGATCGTCCGCTATCTCCCCAATCCCCGGGACGTGACGAACACCGCCATCGACCTCGACGCCGGCAACACGGAGATCGAGCTCCGCACCGACCCCTCGGCCCCGACCGTCGCCCTGGCCTTCAAGCTCGAAGAAGGGCCGTACGGCCAGCTGACCTACATCCGCATCTACCAGGGGAGCGTCCGGAAGGGCGAGGAGCTCATCAACGTCCGCTCCCGCCTGAAGTTCAAGGTCGGGCGACTGGTCCGGATGCACGCCGACAGCATGGTGGACATCCAGGAGGCCGGGGCCGGGGACATCGTCGCCTTGTTCGGAGTCGACTGCGCTTCGGGCGACACCATCGTCTCCCAGGGCCTCAACCTGAGCCTGACGTCGATCTACGTCCCCGACCCGGTCATCTCGTTGGCCATCAGCCCGGCGGACAACAATTCCGCCGACCGCATGGCCAAGGCCCTCAACCGGTTCACCAAGGAGGACCCCACGTTCCGGTCCCACGTCGACCCGGAATCCAACCAGACGATCATCCAGGGCATGGGGGAGCTCCATCTCGACGTCTATCTCGAGCGGATGAAGAGGGAATACCGGGCCGAGGTCCATACCGGCAAGCCCCAGGTCGCCTATCGCGAAGCCATCAGCCAGAAGGCGGAATTCGACTATACTCACAAGAAACAGACGGGCGGCTCCGGGCAGTACGGGCGCGTCGTCGGTGCCTTGGAGCCCAACCCCAAGGGCGTCTATGAGTTCGTCAACGAGGTCAGGGGCGGACGCATCCCCAAGGAGTTCATCCCCTCCTGCGACAAGGGGTTCCGGGCCGTGATGAAGAAGGGTCCGCTCATCGGATTCCCGGTCATCGGCGTCCGGGTCGTCCTCAAGGACGGCCAGTCCCACACCGTGGACTCCTCGGACATCGCCTTCCAGATGGCGGCCCAGGGCGCTTTCCGGCAAGTGTACAAGAAGGCGAAGCCGCAGATCCTCGAGCCCGTCATGAAGGTCTCGGTCGAGGGCCCGACCGAGTTCGCCGGGGCGGTCTTCGGGAGCATCAACCAGAGGCGGGGGATCATCGTCAGCTCGGTCGAGGACGGGATGTTCTCCCGGGTGGACGCCGAGGTCCCCCTGAGCGAAATGTTCGGCTACTCCACGGTCCTCCGATCCCTGACCCAGGGCAAGGCCGAGTTCACCATGGAGTTCCTGAAGTACGGGAAGGTCCCCGGCTACGTGACCGAGGCCCTCATGGCCGAGCACGAAGATAAGAAGAAAGACGCGTCGAAGTAAGGGAAGGAGACACCGCATCATGATCAACGCCGAGCTCATCCAAAGGAGCCCCATCCGCAGCCTGGAGAAGTCCATCGACGGCGGTCTGGGGCGTGGGAACATCGGTCTGCTGGCGTCGCGCAAAGGCGTCGGCAAGACGGCCTGTCTCGTCCACATCGCCACGGACAAGCTCCTCCAGGGGAAGCCCGTCCTCCACGTCTCCTACTCCAGCAGGGTGGACCACATCATCACGTGGTACGAAGAAATCCTCAAGGAGCTTTCCCGAAAGAAGGGCATGAAGGCGGCGGCCGAGTTCCACGACGAGATCGTCAAGAGCCGGGTCATCATGAACTTCAACCAGGAGGGGGCGAGGACCGAGCCGGTCCTGAAAAGCCTCGAGGCGATGATCGTCCACGGGAAGTTCGCGGCCGACACGTTGATCGTCGACGGTTTCGATTTCGCCCAGGGTACCCCGGAGGACGTCCGCAAATTCAAGGAGTTCGCCGGCAGGCTCGGGCTCGAGGTGTGGTTCAGCGCCTCCCTCAAGGGGGACGACCCGCTGTTCGACGCGAACGGCATCCCGATTGGGCTCGGGGATTACCTCGACGTCGTCGACGTCCTCATCTCCCTGCGTCACGAGGGCGAGGACATCCGGCTCGAGCTGATCAAGGCTCACGGCCTGACGAAACCGGTCAAGCTCCGTCTTAGGCTCGACCCGAAGACCCTCCTCATCGCCAGGAAATAGGCCGGCCCGCCAAAAAAGAGCCGAAGCTCATCCTCGCGGGCATTGGCAAGACCGCGGACATCAATCCCCTGCTCGCAAAATTCAGGACCGGGCAGGAAAATTGATCCTCGGCCCGGATAAGTGCGCGAGCGTGACCATAGCCGACGGCATCTGGGTCGAGATGACCTCGCCCGGCTCGTCCAGTTGCTCTGCTTTGGTGTTCTGCTACGTGTCGATTGACATCGCCGCATGATGACGATATGTTTTCGGTATGGTTAGCATGAAAAAGACCATCATAGCTATTTCCGTGCTCTCGATCGCCGCGGCCGTTGCGGCCGCGCAGGAGAGGAATGCCTCCGCCATGGCCGAGATCGACGCCCTTCTCACCGCTTGGCACAAGGCGGCGGCCGCGGCCGACGCCGGAACCTATTTCGGGTCGATGGCGCCGGGCGCGGTCTACCTCGGGACGGACGTGACCGAGCGATGGAGGAAAGAGGAGCTCGAAGCCTGGGCCGCGCCCCTGTTCCAAGGGACGTCAGCATGGGTTTTTTCGGCGATCCGGCGCAGCATTTCCCTGTCCGCGGACGGGAACACGGCTTGGTTCGACGAGGATCTCGATTCCAAATCCTATTGGCCGTGCCGCGGTTCCGGAGCGATCGAAAAGATTGACGGAACCTGGAAGATCCGTCTCTACAACCTGGCTTTCACGATCCCGAACTCCGCCGTTCCGGAGATCCGGCCAGCCGTCATGAAAGCGTTCGCCGACCCCGGGAAGAACCTGCCTTAAGCGGCGAAGGATAAACCATGGCCCATCTGACGGCACGAGACGGATATCAGCAACTCGTTAAACGGCTCAACCGTTTCCCCCAGGGAGCGCCGCCCTCGGAACTTCTGTTCAAGATCCTCCGGATGCTTTTTTCCGAAAAGGAAGCCGGCCTTGTTTCCTCACTTCCCATCAAACCTTTCACGGCGAAGAAGGCCGCCCTCGTCTGGAAAATGCCCGAAAGCGAGGCGCGGAAGGTCCTGGATTCTCTGGCCGGACGCGGCCTCCTCGTGGATAACGAAAGACACGGACGGAGTCTGTACTCCCTGCCGCCCCCCATGGCCGGCTTCTTCGAATTCTCGATGATGCGCGTGCG
Source organism: uncultured Eubacteriales bacterium (assembly GCA_964585685.1). Taxonomy (GTDB): domain Bacteria; phylum Acidobacteriota; class Aminicenantia; order Aminicenantales; family Saccharicenantaceae; genus JALHVH01. The sequence continues at coordinate 77,294 of CAZPEP010000064.1, forward strand.
CCGGGACATCGATCAGAAGCTGCTCGCGGAGCTGTTCTATGAGTATCTCAACGTGGAGGAGGACTTCATCAAGGCCCTCTTCGTAAACGGCGAGACTCAGCTCGGACGCGTGTTCGTCCATGAGCCCGCCCTGCCGTCCGATCATTCGCTGGTCGTCTTGGACCACGAACGGGCGAGCGAGGTGATCCGGACCGCCAGGCACAGGGCGGTCGGGGTCTGCTACTGCCGCCACAAAATGATGCATGTCGGCCGCGCCTGCGACGCCCCCCAGGACATCTGCATGACCTTCAATACCGTGGCGTCCTCGCTCACCAAGCACGGGATCGCCCGGCCGGTCGACGCGAAGGAGGGAATGGACCTCCTCGAGCAGGCTTATGAACGGAATCTCGTCCAATTCGGCGAGAACGTCCGCCGGAGCGTGAGTTTCATCTGCAACTGCTGCGGCTGCTGCTGCGAGGCGCTCATCGGCATTAAGCGCTTCGGATCCGTCTACCCGATCCACACGAATTTTCTTCCCCGGGTCGACGAGGCCGGCTGCTCCGGATGCGGCCGATGCGTGGACGTCTGCCCGGTGGAGGCGATGAGTCTCGTTTCGGCCAACGACCCTCATCAGACGAAGAAGCGCAAGGCGCGCCTGAACGAGGAGATCTGCCTGGGCTGTGGCGTGTGCGTGCGAGCCTGCCCAATCCGGAGCATCGCCCTTGTCCCCCATCCGAAGAGGATCATCACGCCGCTCAATTCGGTCCACCGGGCTGTCCTGATGGCCATCGAACGGGGCAAGCTCCAGAACCTCATCTTCGATAACCACGCCCAATGGGATCACAGGGCGATGGCGGCGATTCTCGGCGCCATCCTGAAACTCCCTCCGATCCAGAAGGCTATGGCCGGCCGGCAGATGAAATCGCGGTATCTGGAATATTTGATCACAAAAATGCCTTGAGATTGGATCGCAACCCAGGCGAGATCCATGGCTCCGATCAAGTTCATCTGCGGGATGATCTCGGGCTGCGAATGTCGCTGCAGTCAATAGGGCCGCATCGAAATCCCCTCTCAGAAATCTCTCGCGGCTTCGTAAAAGACCTCGAGGTTATCCAACCGCATCCCCGGGGGAAGGTCGCAGCCCGAGGAAATGACGAAGTTGGGGTATTCCGCCGTAGCGGCCAGGAGTCCCCGCGTTTTGTCCCGGACCTCTTCGGGGGTTCCGGCCAGGAAGACGGCCGAAGGATCCAGGTTTCCCGCCAGGACGATCCCGCCATCCACCCGGCTTAAGGCCGCTGCGATGTCCATGGGGGACCCGAAGTGATAGAACCCCGTCCCCGCCTCAAGAACGGAAGATAAATGGACCAGCCTGGCCGCGCAATTGTGCAGGACCACGGTGAACGAAGGGGTCCGGACGGCGGCAACGATCGCCCTGACGTAGGCCGACGAGAATTCTGACAGGCCCCTTGGCGAGAGGAGACCGGCCGCGGGTTCGGCCATGACGACACCGGCCGCTCCCGCCTCCCGGAAGGCCCGAGCGTATTCGACGAGGAACGCCGCGGCCCTTTCGAGCAGGGGGACGAGAGTTCCGGGCTCGACGACGGTCAGCTCCAGCGCCTCGCTGACGCCAAAGATCCGGCCGGCCAGCGAGAACGGTCCGATGAGACAGCCGAGGACGGGCACTTCGTCGGACCCCGCGGCCAGCCGCCGGGCCGATTCGAGGTGAACGCGGGTGCGGGCGTCTCCCGGCGCCGGGCGCGGCAGGCCACGGACGTCCTCGGCGGAGGACGCAGCCCGGCCGACGACCGTGGGGATCTCGTCCTCCGCAAAGCGGATCTCGCAGCCGAACGCTTCAGCCTCGGCGCTGAGGTCCATCGCCGTGAGCATCAGGGGCGTCCGGAACCGCTCATGAAGGGCGCGCACGGCCTCGACCTGAGCCGCCGGGTCGCTCACCGCGTCCCTGACGGTCGCACCGGTCATCGCGAGCCCTGAATAGGCGCCGATCGGCACAGCCAGCCGTTTGGGAGATTTTAGGACGAAGTCGATCAGGTTCGCGTTCATGGTCTTCACACTTTAACGGACATCAGCCCGTGCCCGCAAGGGGTCAGTCCTAACGATCACGAAGGATGCCGACGACGGCCAGGATGATGCCGAGGATCGCCGCCGCCTGGAAGGGCCGGACCGGATTGCCGAAGACGAGGGCCGAACAGAGGGCCGGGTAGAGAATGGACGCCGCGTACTGGACTGGCCCCGTCCGCAGGAGAGAATCGAGCTTGTAGGCAAACTGCAGGGCGAGGAAGGCCAGCAGGGAAAAGACGAGATAAAGGTAAAAGTACGGCGAGCCGAAATAATCGCCGACTCGGGTCCCGAAGGCCTGGACGAGGATTCTCATAAGGACGACTATCATGCCGGTGGAGATGCCGGACACCGCGGCTAGAAGGACCGCCCGGTGCCGCCCGGAGACCCTTCCGAAAAGGGTCCCCGTCAGAAGGAGGAAGGGAAGGGCCGCGGCCCCGGCCAGACGGAGGGCGCTTCCCGCCCCCCCCGCCCCCGGCCGCGCCGAAAGGCTCAGGAGCCCGATCACCAGACCCATCGCGGCAGCGTAGACGGCATCGGAACGACGGAGCTTCTCGCCGAGCCACGCCCGGGACAGGAGGACCATGACGACGACGCCCACGCCGGCGAAAGCGGCGACGACATGCGGGGGGAGCGTTCTCAGGGCGAGCGCGACGGGGATAACATAGGCATTGGACAGGAGGAATCCGACCGTCCAGACGCCGAGGTCCTTCTTCCAAGCCGCGCCCCGCTGGGTCCGGCGCCCGAACCAGCCGATCCCTTTCTTCATCAGGACGAGGCCGACGGCGAGGAAGGTGTAAGCCAGCGCGGCCAAAAGGAACGCCGCGGTTCTCATTGGGGGTCGATGTCTCCAAGGATGTCGCGCTGCCGCGGCGGCCGCGCGTCCATGCCTAGACGGCCGGCCCGTTCAGGGCCCGGGCGAAGGCGGCGATGTTCTCCTCGTCGATCTTCGAGACGCTCGCAGTGACCTTCGCGATCTTTTTGATCATAGCTTTTTCCAGCCAATTCATCCGGTCGAAATCAAACTCCCCCCCGAAGAGACCCTTGGCCGTCGCGACGACGATGAGCTCCTTCGGGAACGCGGCGACAAATTGCTCGGCGGCTTTCTGCCCCTCCTCCATGTGGCAGAGGAACAGACCGAGGCGCTTGCCCTTGAGGACCTTCAGGTTCCTTGCGCAGAAATCCCGCACGGACCTCTGAACCCGGCCGGCGTGGATGGAACCGCCGATAACGATGGCCTCGTAATCCGTGAGGCCGATCCCCCCGACGTCCTTGATGTTCAGCGTTGTAACCTCCCCGGAGAGGGCTGTCCCGAGCTTCCCGGCGCACTTTTCGGTACATCCATGTTTCGTCGCGTAAACGATGAGCGTCTTCCCCATGGCTCCTTCCCTATTCTTTCTTCGGCTCGCCGGAGAATCGCCGGGCCCGGTCAGCCCTTTTCCACAAGGAGCTTCCGGGTGTATGCGATGAGACCGCCGGCGTCGATGATAGCCTGGCGGGCCTTCGGCAGCGGCGTCACGGCGAAGCTCTTCCCCGTCGTCCGGTTCACGACCGTGTCAGGGCCTATCTCGAGATCATCCCCTTCCGAGGCCTCGATTTCCGGGCAGACGAGGGTCCGGAATCCGAGATTGACCGAGTTTTGGAGGAAGATGCGGGCGAAATTCCTCGCGACGACGACGAGCTCGTGACCCTTGAGGGTCGAGGCCGCCTGCTCGCGCGAGGACCCGCAGCCAAAGTTCTTGCCGGCCACGATAACGCTGCCCGCCAGCACCTGCTTCCCATTGAGCCTGGCGTTGAATTCGGCCAGGTCGGCGAAAGCGTATTGCGGCGTCTCGGTCGGGAGAACGGTCGCCATGTAGCGGCCGGGATAGATGATGTCGGTGGAGATGTCGTCGGCCAGTTTCAGAACGACTTTGGCCATTTCAACGGGCTCCTTTCCGGGGGTCGGTGATGACGCCGGTGATCGCGCTCGCGGCCGCCACGGCCGGGGACGCCAGGTAGACCTGGGCGTTGGGGTTCCCCATCCGGCCCTTGAAGTTCCGGTTCGTCGTCGCTAGGGCGACCTCGCCGTCGCCCAGAGCGCCCTGATGGACGCCGAGGCAGGGCCCGCAACCGGGGTTCATAACCACCGCGCCGGCCTTAACGAACGCCGCTACATACCCGGCCTCGAGGGCCCGATTGAAGATCCTGTAGGAGGCCGGGAAGACGAGCATCCGCGTCCCACGGGCCACCTTCTTCCCCTTGAGGATCTTCGCGGCAATCGCCAGGTCGTCGAGGCGACCGTTGGTGCAGGAGCCGATGACGACCTGATCGACCTTGACGCCGGCGACCTTGCCGACGGGCTTCACGTTGTCCACAGTATGGGGACAGGCGACCTGGGGCTCGAGCTTCGCAACATCGATCGTAACGATCCGGTCGTACTCTGCGTCCGCGTCCGGGCCGAGGACATCGATCCTGCCTCTGACCTTCGCCTCCTCCCTGAGGAACCGCAGGGTCTCCGCGTCGGGGGGGACGATCCCCGACGTCGCCCCGGCCTCGACGGACATATTACAGACCGTCAGGCGGCCCGATGTGGACATGCCCGCGATGGTCGGGCCGTGGTATTCCAGAACCTTGAAGTTCGCCCCTTCGGCCGAGATCTTACCGATCAGGTAAAGGATGAGGTCCTTGGGCGTGACATATCTCGGGAAACGGCCCTTCGCAACGACCTTGATGGTCTTCGGGACCTCGACGTTGAGGACCGTGCCCAGAGCCCAGACCGAGGCCATCTCAGTCGCCCCGATGCCGAAGGCAAAGGCGCCGAGCGCCCCGTGGCTCGTCGTGTGGCTGTCCGTACCGACGACGACCGTGCCGGGGAGGACGTAGCCGTTCTCCGGAAGTATCTGGTGGCAAATGCCGCCCTCGTCGCCGCGGATGTCATGGAATTTCGTGATGCCGTTCTTCGCGACGAACTCGCGGATCCGCTTCTGGTTGGTCGCCGTCTTCGAGCCCTCGGCGGGGACTCTGTGGTCGAAGATGACGGCGATCCTCGAGGGGTCCCAGACCTTCGCCTCGCGACCCGTGTCTTTGAAGATCTCCCGGAACTGGTTGATGACCAGCGCGGCGTTCTCGTGGGACATGGCCAGGCCCACCTCCGGCTCGACCACGTCGCCCGCCTTGACCAACGGCTGATGGACCGCCCGGGCCAAGATCTTTTCGACCATCGTCATGCCCATAGCGAACCTCCTAAGGCGTCGTTCGTCCGGAGGGACGTCGCGGGTCGCGCCTCAGCCCCCGACAGATCGTCGCTCGCCACGATCGAATGTTGCTTCGGACGAACGATCCCGGACCGGCGTCGGCTCAACCGACGATCTTCTTCGTCCCTTTGTACTTGTCCTCGATCCGGGCCTTGGGGAGGTACTCGTTCTCCATGGCTCGGTATTCCTTGAGGCCGACGAAATCCGTGTATTCCTCGAAGGACGGCACCCACTGAGTCTGGCCGGGCAGGATGCCGGCCGGTGACGCCTTGAGGGCCGTGAAGAAGTTCATCAGGGCCTTCTGGGCAACCATGATCGAGGCCACGGGGATGGACACGCGCCCCACGCCCATCTTCGCGAGCTCAGGAATGGGGATGAGCTCGGTCTTCATTCCGGAGACGGCGTCCATGAGGTTGACGGATAGCGGGCCTTTGATCCCTTTGAGCGCCTTCCCGATGTCGTCCCGGGACCTGATGCCGTCGATGAACGCCAGGTCGGCACCGGCCTCGAGGTATATGTTGCACCTGTTGATCGCCTCGTCGATGCCCCTGACGGCGAAAACGTCGGTCCGGGCGTTGATGATGAAGTCCTTGTCGAGGCGGTCGCGAACGGCGGCGCAGGCGCGGATCTTGCCGGCCATCTCCTCGGCGGGGATGACCTCTTTGCCGGCCATGTGGCCGCAGCGCTTAGGAAAGACCTGGTCCTCGAGGTTCATGCCCGCCAAGCCCATGGCAATGACGCGCTCCGTGATCCACGCGGCGTTGACGGCATTCCCGCCGCCCGTGTCGAGGTCCGCCATGACGGGAATCCCGACCGCCTGGGCGATGTTCCAGGAAAGGTCGATGACGTCCTTCATCCGAACGAGCCCGACGTCGGGCTTGCCGAGGAAGGCCCCGGCCAGGCCGTAACCGGAGATCTGGATGGCCTCGAATCCGCATTTCTCGATGACCTTGGCGCTCAAGGCGTCGTGACAGCCGGGGACGACCACCGCCCGCCGCTCCATGATAGCCTTTCTGAGAACACTCGTCTTTTTCATGTCGAACTCCTTTTTTTGCCTCCCGGCCCTGATGCTCTTTCTCTCGAGCCCCGAATGGATATTTTGCCAAAATATGAGAGAAAAGGCAAGCCCGGCCCCGGGGCTTCCGAAAACCGAGGGGTTGTGGTATGAATGCGCCATGATCGGATACGATCTGATCGTTATCGGCGGCGGCGAGGCCGGCATCTCGGCGGCCCTCCGGGGCTCCACCCTCGGGGCGAAGGTCCTGATGATCAACCGCGAGCCCGAGCTCGGCGGAGGCTGTGTCCGGACGGGGACCCTGCCCAGCAAGACCCTGAGCAACGCGGCGCACTTTCTCGAGAACCTCAAGAAGGGCCGCCGCTATGGGATCGTGGTCGACGAGACGGCCGCGGCCGATTACAAGGCCATCCTCGATAGCCGGCACAAGACGACACTCTGCGAGGTCGGGGTCCTGGCGACGCTCATCCGCAAGAACGGCATCGAGACCTTAACCGGCCTGGCCTCGTTCAAGGGGCCCGGGGTCCTCGAGGTCAGGCTCCCCGACGGCTCCGTCCATGAGACCGGCGCCCCGAAGGTCATCATCGCCACAGGATCGAGGCCCGTCGAGATTCCCGGCCTCGAATTCAACGGGAAGACCGTCGTTTCGCCCGACGACCTGACGGCCTTGGACGCCGTCCCCTCCCGATTCCTGATCGTCGGGGCCGGGGTCGTCGGCTGCGAACTGGCGTTCATCTTCCGGTCGCTCGGCTCCGAGGTCGTCCTGATCGAAAAAATGGAGCGGGCCCTTTGGGGCCAGGACCATGACGCGGCCGCCCTCATCACCAGGGAATTCAAGAAAAAAGGGATCAAACTGCTCCCGGGAACGGGTCTCGAGCGCGTCGAGGAGGAGGGCGGCCGGGTCCGGGCATTCCTGTCGTACGGGGACGCCATCGAGGTCGACAGAGTCATGATCGGCGTCGGGCGCCGTCCGAACACCGAGGAGATGAACCTCGCCGCAGCGGGGGTCGCAACCGGGAGCCGCGGAGAGATCCTGGTCGACGACCGTATGGAGACCTCGGCGGCCGGAGTCTACGCCGCGGGCGACGTCCTCTCGAAAATGATGCTCTCGTCCTTGGCCGTTGTTGAGGCCCGGATCGCCGCCGGGAACGCCCTTGGAACGCCGGGTCGGATGGATTACACCTGCGCCCCGTGGGGCATCTACACGGACCCGGAAATCGGCTCCGTGGGATACACCGAGGAGCAGGCCGCGGCCGAGGGGATCGACGTCGTCATCGGGCGGTGCGGGTACAGCGACCTCGTCCGAGCCTGCCTCGATGGGAATGCCATCGGGCTCTTCAAGCTCATCTTTGAGCAATCGTCAAAAAGGCTCATCGGCGCCCACGTCGTCGGCGCGGACGCCTCGGAGATCATCCATTTCGCCGCCCTGGCCGTCAAGACGGGGACCCGGGCCGAGGACATCGCGGGCCTGGTTTTTAACCACCCGACGGTCTCCGAAGGTTTCGCCAAGGCCGCCGCAGACGCCCTCGAGCGCTCAGGCTCGTGAGCTGAACTCCAGTTCCGCCGCCTGAAAAGAAATCTTCAGCCATCCCCGGCCGGCGATGAAGACCTGAGCCAGCAGGAATCCAAAAACGACCGCCGCCGCCGTGGACGCGGCGAAGAACCGGTTCAGGACGAGATAGGCCGCCAGCATTGCCCAGCCGGTGACCCCTAGCAGATAATACAGCAGGAGCGTTCCGCCGAGGCGGCCGAAGACGAAACGGACGGCCCCGGCGAGGGCGTCATAGACCCTGTTCGTGTCCTCGCGGACGATCCGGATCCGCGCATAATCCATGATCATCTTTATGAAAAAGGCCAGGAAGAGCGCCAGGACGACGCGGAAGATCGTCAGGGCGAAGCCGAGCTGTTCGTTCGTCGAGCTTCTCATGACAGCGGTCGCCAGAACGTGGACGGCAACGAAAAGCGCCAGGGCGGGAACCCAGAGGACCACCGAATAGAGGGTGAGGCGGAGAAAGCGGCCGTAGTACAGCCCTCCCCCCGCGCAGAAAGCCTGCACCGGCCTCTCCCCCGTCCCGCCCCGGACGAGAGTATGCAGGATCCCTCCGTACAGGAAAATAGAGACAAAGACAGACAGGGCGACGGCGACGAGCACCGTCGTCATAACGCCCCGAATCGCGCCCGACGGGGCGGCCAGAAACTCGAACGCCGCGTTTTGGTCGAGCGGCGCCGCGCTCCTTCCGACCATAGCGCCCAGCGCGCCCGAAAAGAGGAGGCAGGCCGGCACGGCAAGCGCGATATTGGCCAGCCACAGGAGGGCGATCATCGTCGGGCGGCGCGTGGCTTCCCTGATCCCGTGAGCATAGAACCGGATGATGTTCATCGCGTCCTCCGTCCTTAAAGCGATACCAGGGAGAGCAGCCCCTGGAGCCAGCGCAACAGCCCGAGGGAGGCCTTCCGGACAGGCGTCCCGGCGGGTTCGATGGTCCTGGAATTGTTCAGGAGATTCACGTCAAGGAGCAGTTTCCGGTCGGGGTCGACTTCGGCCGATACCACTTTGACCGGTCCCTCGTAGACGAAACGCTTCCAGCGGTCCTTCCCGTCCCAGTTCTCGCGGACCTTTCGCCCGTCGGCGAAGGTCACGAGGACCTCCTGGGGGAAGACCCACTCCCCGTGCCGGGCGACAACGACGACGTTGCGGTATGCTTTCGGCTTCGCCGCGGCTTTGGCGGCCTTACCGGCCGTCGCATCCACAACGGGCCCCGCGCCCTTTTCATCGAAGAGGCCGAGGGGCTCGTTGATCTCGCGGCTCGAAAGCTCGCTGACGGCGTAATCCAGCTTGTCCGAGCTGTTGAGTGTCTGGTCAAAGAACCAGGCAAGGTCACGTCCGCTTATCTCTTCGGCGACGAGGACGAAATCCTCCGTAGTCGGGTGGCGGAACTTCCACCGCTCGTAATACGTCCTCATGATACGGGTCATGACGTCCTCACCGAGCCACCGCTCGAGGGTCAGCATCATCAGGGCCGCCTTGGCGTAGACGTTGGTGGCATAGCTCGCGCCGCTGACATAGCTCCAGGAATCCTTGAGGACCGGGTCGAAGCGGCCCAAGCCGATGACCCGAAGCCGCTGGAAGGCCAGATCGCCAATCCTCACCCCGCCGCAATCGATCATCGACCGGCCCTCCCCGTAGTACTTCTCCATGGCCTTGACCTCGGAGTATGAGTTGATGCCTTCATCGAGCCAGGCCTCCTCGAACTCGTCGGAGGCGACGATGCCGTACCAGTAGCCGTGGCCGAACTCGTGGATGGTTACAATCTCGGGCATACGCACGCCCGCCGGCATCCAACTCGTTGTGCCCGCCGTGAACAGCGTCGGATATTCCATGCCGCCCGCCGCGGCGGCGCCGGGGGCCGGGTCGACGAGCGTTATCGTCCCGTAGGGATAAGGCCCGTAGCTCCGGCTGTAGAACTCGATCCCGCGGCGCAGGGCCAGGGCGTACCGGTCCCGGCTCTTGAGGTGGGCCTTGTGGACGAGCAGGATCATCTCGGTGTCGACCGGCGGGTCATCGAGGACGAACCGCTCCCGGGATTCGATGAAATCGGGGCAGGCCGTCCAGGCGAAATCGTGGACGTCCTCCTGGACATGGACGAGCGTTTTCGTCCCGTCGGCGTTCTTCCTCTCCGATTCGCGTCGGCCCGTGGCCCCGACGACGTACTTTTCGGGGAGGGTGATCTCGACCCTATAGGCGCCGAAATCGGCGAAGTACTCGGAATTGGCGTGGTACTGGTGACATTCCCACGCGCCGTTTCGAAGGACGCCGATCTTGGGGAACCACTGCCCGACCATATAAAACTCCCCGGAATAGCCCGATCGGGCGAACACCTTGGGCAGGCGGGTCGCGAATTCGATCTCGAGGACGATCCGCTCGCCCGGGCCGACGGGCGCCGGGAGCGTCACCTGCATGACCGTCTGGTCGTCCGGGTTCCCGTCGTCCGGCCGGAGGAAGGCCATGGTCCCGGTCAGGTCGGCCCCGCCCGCAATCGCGATCCGACGGACGTCGATCCTTCCCCAGTCGTCCTTCCCGGCCTCGAATCCGCGGTGCAAGCCCCCGCTTTCTTTCATGAACGTCGTCCGATTGTTCTTGAAGGCGTTCATGTAGAGGTGGAACGGCAGTTCGGAGACCGCGGTCTCCGAATCGTTCTTCCAGGCCAGCGTCCCGGTTGCTTCGATCGTCCTTGTCGCCGGGACGAGGCGGGCCTTGATGTCGTAGCTCGCGACCTGACGGCTCAACGCGCCGTATAGTCCTGCGTTCATGACGACCACTCCCGCGGCTATACCCCAGATGATTTTCTTCATGCGATCCCTCCTAAGTCGACGCCTGACGGAGACTATATTGAAAGGTCTGCCCAAAGTCAAAACCGGACGTCCCCTGCGTTCTTAACCTGACATCTTGCGGAATTCCGCGTAGGGATCGCCTATTCAGGACTTAGGGACATCCCTCAGCTAATCCTGCGGAACTGGATATTGGTCACGGACTTTAGCCCTGCGAGATGGGTCGCCGCCTCGAAGCGGAGTGGATTTTGCGGGTTCGCTTCAAACACGCGGGGGTTCCTAGAGGGGACGCCCTTTTAGTCGCAGGGCGACAACCCGAGAAAGGGATTCATTTCCGGTACTTGGAAATGAACTCCTCGACCTCGGGGATGCCGCCCTGCAGGATGAGGTACCCGTTGGACGGCTCGCGTTCCGTGATCTCGCCTGCGACGGGGGTGAGCATGATCTTCTTGACCTCTTCATAGTCCGAGGTCCGGCCCAAGGCCCAGGCGAGCTTGACGTAGGCGACTTCAGGCAGCATGTTGGCCGCCGGGATGACGCCCAGCTCCATCATGTCCCTGCCGGTGTCATAGACGTACATCTGGACGTAGCCCCACAAGGTCTGGACTGTCATGAAGACGGAAATCCCCTTGTCCCGGGCCCGCTTGAGCGCCGGATAGAGGGGCTTGTTGACGTGGCCGAGGCCTGTCCCGGCGATGACGATCCCCCGGTAGCCGTTGTCGATCAACGAGTCGATGATATCCGGCTTCATGTTGGGATAATAGTAAACGATGGTGACCTTCTCCTCGAAGGACGTGTCGATGGCGACGTTCCGGTCGCTCCGGCGCCGCTTGTAGTCCTGCCGCAGGGGCGTGATCTTTTCTCGGCTGACCATGGCCAAAGGGATATCGCCGATCGTCCGGAACGTGGACCGATAGCTCGAGTGCATCTTGCGGACGCGCGTCCCCCTATGGAGCAAGCCGTAGAGGTCCGAGGTCGGCCCGAACATGCAGACCATGACCTCGGCGATGTCCCCTTCCGCGGCCGCCTTGACGCTGTGCATGAGGTTGAGGGCGGCGTCGGAGGACGGCCGGTCCGACGACCGCTGGGATCCGACCATGACGATGGGCACCGGCGAGTCCTGGACCATGAAGGACAGGATGGCCGCCGTGTGGTGCATCGTATCCGTCCCGTGGCCGATGACGATGCCCGCGACGCCCTTCTCGATCTCGCGCCCGATGGCCCGGGCCGTGGCGATATACTGTTCGGGCCCCATGTTCTCGCTGAAGACTCCGAACAGCTTCTCGGTCTCGAGGTTGCAGATATCGGCCAGCTCCGGCACCGAGCCGTACAGCTCGCCCGGCGAGAAGGCCGGGATGACGGCCCCGGTCCTGTAGTCGAGCCGGCTGGCGATCGTCCCGCCCGTCCCGAGCAGTTTGACCCGGGGCTTCCCGGGGTCATAGGGGAACTCCTTTTCCGGGATCTTGTAGTGGGCCTCTTTACGGCCGAGGATCTCGACGCCCGTGATGCCTTCGGCCGCGATGCCGACGTTATACCCCGAGCGGAGCTTGACGACGACGTGGAGGGGATCGGCCGTCTCCGACCGCGGCAGGATGATGCCCGAGAACTTCCCCTGGACGGTCGTGATGCGGGCGTCGCTCCAGACCTGCGCCCGGAAGCTCTTCAGGACCTCGAGGGCCCTTCCTCTGTAACCCTTGTAGAGCTCCGCGTCCATTATTTCTCCGCTCCTTCGAGAGCGCTGTCAAGCCGGGAGGCGCCCTCGGCCCCGTCGACCCGCCCCCTCAGGGAAGCCATGAGAAAGCCCATCGCTTTGAGGGCGCGGGCCGGTTCTCTCCGGAATTTCAGGCTCTTCAGGGCGGAGACCGCCCCGCGGATCCCGGCCGCGACGACCTCCGCCTCCGCCGGACGCGGAATGGCTTCGGCAACCGTCCCGCCGGCCGAAAGGACCTGTTCGAGGAGCGGGAGGACGCCCTCTTTGAAAAGGCGGCGCTCGCCGAGGGCCCTGAGGACGGCTTCGAAGGCCGCGCTATCGAGCCGGTCGACCGGCAGGCCCCGTTTCTTCAGCCGACGGGGATACTGGGCGAGGATGACGCCCGCCAGGGCCGGCTTCACGCCCCACTCCCCCACCGCCCGTTCGAACAGGGGCGCCGATGGTGAGGCCGCGAGCCGTGCCACGAGGTCCTCCGGGACGCCAAGCTGCCGATAACGCCCCTCCCGCGTCAGGATGTGCGGCGGGAGCGACGCGCGAACGCGCTCCAGGCGCTCGGGCAGGATCCGCTTCGGTGGGAGGTCCGTGTCCGGATACATCCGGTCCGGCCCCGGGAGGATTCGTTCGAACCCGTTGGTTTCGTCGCCGAGGGCCTGGCGTGTTTCCGAGGGAATGCCGATCGTCGCTTCCCGGGCGCGGGCAATGACCTCCTGCGCACCGAGCTTCGCGTCGGCGTCCGGGCCCCACACGACGACCGCCGTGTCGTTCGGGCCGGCGCCCAGGGCCTTCCGGACGGCCGACCATTCGGAGCTGGCGAGCGTTTCACTCAGGCTGTCCGAGTGGGCGATGTTCGGGAGGACCGTCAGACATGCGATCACCCGAACGCGGTCGGAGATCTCGCGGGAGAAAACCGTATCGGTCTGGGTCGGCCAGCGGAGGAGGCCCTTGAACCCGCCGAGCCGGACGCCCTGGACCATCATCCCGGCGGCGATAGCCGACAATAGGGGTTGATAGAGCGTTCGTCGCAGAACCTTGGTGACCTCCTCGGACGAGGCCGCGAACGTTTCCGTGACGACGCCCCGGCGGGCCAGCTCGTCCTTGAGCCGGAGGAGGTTCCACTGGCGCATCGCTTCATTGTAAGTGAGGCGCGGGATCCTCGGGATCCTGGGCACCCCCTTGATCTCGACGCGGGTCCCTCCGGTCACGCTGACGTTGACGTCCTCCCGGGCGGCCCCGATGCCGGTCCGCACGCGCCCAGTGCTCCGGACAAGCCGGCGGAGGATCTGAGCCACATCGGCGACCTCCTGGGGGGTCCTCATGTCCGGGGCGGTGACCGTCTCGATGAGGGGCATGCCCAGCCGGTCCGCGAGGTAGACGCGGCGGTGGCCGACGTCGCTGACCTCGCGGCAGGCGTCCTCCTCGAGGCCGAGCTGGACGATCCCTATGTCCCGACCGCCGTAAGGGATCTTCCCGTCGACGCCGACGATCGTCGTCCGCTGGAATCCCGTCGGGATGCTTCCGTCCAGGTATTGCTTGCGGGCGATGTGGAGCTCGTCGATCATCTTGCAGTCGTAAAGCAGGCCGACCTCCAGGGCGATGTCCAACGCCTCCTCATTGATCATGAAGGGAGGGGTGTCGTCCATTTCATAGGTGCAGACGGTCTCCCGGTTGATCCGGTAGATGATCTCCTTTTTCGTCTTGAACTCCATGAGGGCCGTACCGTCGTATTCGCCAAGCTCGGACAGGGTCGGCCTCATGTGACGGAGGATCTCGGCGTCGAATTTCGGGCTGTACCGCCCGGCCGGACAGCGGCAGAACAACTTCTTCGCCGTCAGGAGCTGTTGATGGATCTCGAGGCCGGACTTGAACCCGACGGACGCGTAGTCCTCGGGAGTCATGTCCTCAAAGGACTTGAAGATGAAATCGTGGGCGATCGTAAACTCTCCAGAATGAGGTCGGAAGCCTCTTATGCCACAAAGGAGCGCGGCCTGTCAAATCCGGTCCCAGACGGTGAGAATATCCGGTTGCCAGGGACGTCAATTCAGAGTAAGGTATCCCGCTGGCGCCCGAGCGCCCCGAAAGGAGCCGCCTTGGATCCCGATGTCCTATCCGGCCTGACCGAAAGGCAGAAGGCCGCCGCCTCGCACATGACGGGCCCGATGCTGGTCCTGGCCGGGCCAGGCTCGGGGAAGACGCGCGTCATCACCCGCAGAATCGCCCACCTCGTCTCCCGCGGCGCCGCCCCGGGGAGCATTCTGGCCCTGACCTTCACCAACAAGGCGGCCGAGGAAATGCGGACGCGCCTCGAGGCCCAGAAGATCCCGCGCGGCGCGACCCTCTGCACGTTCCACAGCCTCTGCGCCCGACTCCTGCGGGAGTTCGCGGGCCGGGCGGGCCTTCCGGAGGGGTTCAGCATCTACGACCAGTCCGACCAGAAGACGGTCCTCAACGAGGTCCTCAAGGGCCGGGACATCGATCAGAAGGAATACCCGCCGGCCCGGGTCCTCCGGCAGATCGGGCTCCTGAAAAACCTCATGATCGGGCCCGACAAGGTCCCTGCGGACTTCGCTCCCGGCCTTCCCGACGGTCTCTTCGCCGAGATCTATGCCGCCTACGAGAAACGGCTCGCTGCCGCGGGGGCGCTGGACTTCGACGATCTTCTGGCGAGGACAGCCCGCCTTCTCCGGGACGACACGGAACTCCGCGAGCGCCTCGCCCGACGCTACCAGTACATCCTCGTCGACGAGTACCAAGACACGAATCAGTGCCAGTACCGGATCGCCCGCGCCCTGGCCCGGGGACACGACAACCTGTTCGTCACCGGCGACCCGGACCAATCCATCTACGGCTGGCGCGGCGCCGATATCGGGATCATCCTGGCCTTCGAGAAGGATTTCCCGGGCGCGCCCGTGGTTCGGTTGGAAGAGAACTTCCGCTCGACGCCCCAGGTCCTCACGCTGGCCGACGACCTCATCCGATCGAACGTCCGGCGCAAAGAGAAGCGCCTCATCCCCCGGAAGCCGGGCGGGAGCCTCCCCCGCCTCTACCGGTTCGCCGACGAATACGAGGAGGCCCGCGGCGTCGTCGCCTGGGTCCGATGGATGCGCGAAGGGCGGGGTTTCGATTACGGCCGGATCGCCGTCTTCTACCGTGTCAACGCCATGAGCCGGCTTGTCGAGGAGGAGTTCATCAAGGCCTGCATCCCCTACCAGATCGTCAAGGGGATCGAGTTCTTCGAACGGCGGGAGGTCAAGGACATGATGGCCTACCTGCGCCTCCTCGTCAATCCGGCCGACGACGTGTCGCTCGCCCGGATCGTCAACCGGCCGGCCCGCGGGATCGGCGACACGACCGTCCGCCGGCTCGTCGCCCGCGGCCGGGCCGGCGGGCGGGACCTCTGGTCGGTCCTCAGGACCCCCGCCGAGGCCCCGAACGTCCCGCCGGCGGCGATCCCCCGGATCGGGGAGTTCGTCCGGATGATCGAGGAACTGAGGGCGCGGCTCGACCAGCCCGTGGCGGAGATCATGCGGGAGGTCTACGAACGGACCGGCCTCCGGAAGGCCCACGAGGACGAAGACGACACGGACGCCACCGAGAACGTCCAGGAGCTCGTTCATTCCACCATCGAGTTCGACAAGGGCGAGACCGCGGCAGGCGGGCTGGCCGGCTACCTCCAGCAGGCGGCCCTCATCAGCGACGCGGACGCCTACCGCGAGGGGTCGGGAGCCGTGTCCCTGATGACCCTGCACACGGCCAAGGGCCTTGAGTTCGCGGCCGTCATGATCATCGGCGTCGAGAACGGCATCCTGCCCCATTTCAAGGCCGGCCGGGACGTCGAGGAGGAAAGGCGCCTCCTCTTCGTCGGCATCACCCGTGCCGAAAGCTGCCTGGCCATGAGTCATGCCCAGACCCGTACGGTATGGGGCGGGTCCAGGCCGGCCGCTCTCTCCCCTTTCCTCATGGGCTTGACCGGCTTGGAAACCATCATGGCCCCGTTCCTCACGAACGGGTTTTCGGACGGGAGGGGTCAGGAGCCCGCGCCGCCGGCGGCCCGATACGGGGATGACCGCACCGGCACGCCCGGACCGGGTCCCGGTTTCGTTCACGCCGGAACGGACGGTCGCCCCGCCACTTCTTCGGACGCCCCGGGCGACGAAGCCGCGTTTCGGGCGGGCCAACGCGTCCACCATCCCGCCATCGGTTCCGGAAGGATCGAGAAGGTCATGGCGGACGGCCCGGGAGGCCGGGTCATCGTCTGTTTCGAGAACGGCGCCCGCCTGACGATGGACCTCGGCGTCGCCAAGCTCGAACCGCTGGATTGACGCCCGCCGGGCGCGAGGCGCTCACGAGCCCGGCGCCGCTTCCCGGACGCGGAAGACCTCGAATTCTTGATTCCCGAAGACACCCTCCAGCCGCAGGGTTTTTGGGGTCCTCGGCGCCGCTCGGGTCCCGAGTCCGGCTTCGACGGCGACCTCGAACCCGGCTTCCCCGGGGCTTCCGAGCCGGCCTTCACCTGCCCGCGTCCAAACATAGGAAACACGATACTTGACAAGGGCGTCGCCGTTCGGGCGCGGGTTATCGAAGAACCGGCGGATATCGTCCTCCCGTTCCTTCTCCTGGGCCCCGGTCAGGTGCCAGGAGACGAAGGAAAAGGGCGAGTCTTCCAGGACGACCCTCCGGTCGGCGAAATAGCAGGCGAGCCGAACTCCGGGAGCGGTCATGATGACGGCTTCGCCAGGGGAGTTCCGGTTCAACCATTCGGCGGCCTCGAGGAAGTCCCTGGAGATCACGAGGGGCTGAGGAGAACCGACCTTGATTCCCAGAAAACGGGCGGTATTGGGGACCGAAAGCGCGACGACGCCCGCGACGGCAAGGACCTTCCAGGCGCTGCGTTTCCCGGAGAGAAAGGCCCCGAGCCTTTCCGCCCAGAAGAAACCGAGAACAATCGGGGCCAACGTATACACGTAGCTGTTCGTGAAGTTGCGCGGCTTCCCTCCCAGGGAGACGTGGGCGAAAAAGAAATAGGCCACGCAAGCGGCCGCGAAGGAACCGAGGAAAAGCCGGATCCGGTCCTCTTCTTTTCCGCTCTTTATCCCCCGCAGGACGGACGGGAGGGCCAGCGCGTTGAGCCCGAATCCTCCCAGGAAAAAGAGGGCAACGGCGGCGATCGCGGAGAGAACGGTGACGGGAGTGATCCTCGCATGATGGACCAGCCCCGTCCATGGCTCGAGGAAGGCATGAAGCTTCAGATTGGCGAGGGTGAACCTTATCCAGTCGACGAATTGCGGGGAGAAAACGAATCGGGGGCCGCCGCGATTGGACAGGAGGGACGTGACGGCAAGCGGAACGGAAAAAGCCCCCGTCCAGAGGGCGGCCTTGAGGAGCCGCGGGCCGCGCCCGAGGAGAAGGGACGCGATCGCCGAGGCGCCCAGAGCAGCGAAGAGCGGGAACGCAAAGAACACCTTGAATTCCAGGGAAGCGGCCAGGAGGAAGGCCGAAACCGGGAGCCAGGAGGGACCGTCCGCCCTCAGGTACCGCGAGAGCGCGAAGAACCCCGCCAGAAGGACGGCAAGGCCGGGGAGGAAGGAATTGACGTTGACGAAATTGACGAAATGGAACGTATAGAAGACGTTCCCCCATTGGGAGACGCCCCAAAACAGCGTGCTCAGGTAGGAGAGGCCGCCCCCTCCGAAAACGACCAGGAAAGCGCCCATGATGGAGGCCGTCGCGGACCCGCCGAGCTCCCCGATGAGGAGATACGACATCAGGAGGAGTAGGGCAAAGAAGAACGTCATGGAGAGCCGGTGGTTGAGATCAGGGACACCGATGTGGAGGTGCTTGTAGAAGATGGAATTGAACAGGTCCATGCCGTAGTGATAGCTCAAGGGGTATCCGGCCGCGAACGGCATCTGAGGCGGCACGGAATGGGAAAGCTCCCGGACCACGGCGTCGCGCAGAAACCCGTCGTAGGCCCGCGTATGGACGACGACGGACCCGTCGGGTTGACGGAGGGCATTGCGATAGTTGTCCGCGACGAGCATCAAAAGGACGGAAGCCGCGACGAGGGCCATTCCTACGCCCGCGGGAGTGACCCGGAAGGCGAGGTCCTGGAGCCGGGGGGGGCGTCTGACGGCCCGGAGGACAAGGACGGCGGCGCAGGCGAGGATCCATATAAAATAGAGGACTTCCGCGCCCGCGAAGGCGGCGAACTTATAGATGACGACGGTCGATGTCAGCCCCAGGGCCAGGGAGAGGGCCATTGCGGCCGGGCGGCCCGGTTCGAGCCTGGCGGACCGCAGGATCACCCGGCCCGGCACATAGACGAACATGAAGATCCCAAAAAGATATTTCACGAAGTCCGGAACGGAGACGCCGAAGCAAAAGAATATCGCCGCGAAGAGGACGATCCCGAAGACGGCGGCGGCCACGAACCGAAGGGCCGGTTCCCGTCCGGAGCCGCCGCGGGTCGGATTCATCGGAGAGAATCATACCTCCGAACGGGCCGGGACTCAACCGCGACGCAACGCCGGGCGTGGAAATCGGACTGCCGCCGGGGTACAATGACCCTATCGTGAAGATGTCCTCGAGGTCCGGGATCTCCGCCCCGCCGCGATCCGGAGCTATCGGCCGGCCGTTCGCCGCCGTGTTCATAGCGGTTCTTTTTATCGCGGCCGGGACATCCCCGGTGAAGGCCCGGGCTATCGGACCAGACGGTCTCTCGGCTCCCGACAGACCATTGCCGGAAGAAAAGGCATCTAATCAAGCTTATGCCGTGCTGACGTCCCCCAAGTTCCCGATCGCGGGCGGGCGCCTGCGCATTCTGGCGGCCGGCGAAGAGGGTCTCGGGAAGGCGAGGATCCGAGTTTCCGGCCCGTCCGGGAACATCGAAGATGGTGCGCTCCGCGCCGGAGGCGGGCCGCCCTTCTGGTGGAGAGCCGAGGTTCGGCTCGAAAGACCGGGGACGTACACGGTCACGCTGGCCGACGGCCGGGAAGAGCTTGCGCGGCGGGACGTCGAAGTCACGGCCAGGCCCCGACTCCCCGGCTCCCGTGCGGGGTCCGTCTGGGAGACCGAAAGGGATTGGGACCGGGACGCCGAGAACCTCTACGCAGCATGGATCGACGCCTTGTTCCGGAATGCCGACGAGCGGTCTTCCTGGGCGGCCCTCCACGAGATCACGCGGGACCCCGGACGGAATATCCTCCACGACCATCTCGGCCTCGGCGAGGACGGTCCGGGCGGGAAGAACACGGTCGTCATGGAACCCGATTGCGCGGATAACCCTTTCTATTTCAGGGCCTATTTCGCGTGGAAACTGGGCCTGCCCTTCGGTTTCCACGAGTGCGACCGGGGCACGCTCGAACGGGCCCCGAGAACAGGGCGGTGGTTGACGAACACTTCGGCGTCCGGCCCGGCCGACCCGGTCCGGGCTTTCAACGGGTTCCTTCGGAGCGTCATGAACACGATCCATTCGGGGTCGGCCCGGACACGGCTCGAGGACGACGATTCCGATTACTATCCCGTCGGCCTGACCCGCAAGGAACTCCGGCCCGGGGTCGTGTTCGCCGACCCGTACGGGCATACGCTGGTCCTCATCCGCTGGGTCCCCCAGGAAGGGGACGGCCCCGGCGCCCTCCTTGCCGTCGACGCCCAACCCGACGGGACCGTGGGCGTCAAGCGGTTCTGGAGAGGAAATTTCCTGTTCACGACCTCGGAGGTCATCGGGGAACCGGGGTTCAAAGCCTTCCGGCCGATCGTCGGGGACCGGGGCCGCCCACGGCTCCTCCGGAACGCGGAGATCGCCGCCAGTCCGGACTACAGGAACCTGTCGCTTCGGCAGAAAGGGATGGCGAGCGCCGAGTTCTACGACACGATGGAGCGACTCATCAACCCGAAGCCCCTGGACCCCGAGAGCGCCCTCCGGGACCTTTTCCGGGCCCTCCACGAACAGCTCCTCGTCCGCGTCGAATCCGTCGCCAACGGCGAAGCCTACATGAAGGGCCATCCCGGTGCGATCGTCCCGATGCCGGGGAACCCCGCGGCGGTGTTCCAGGCGGGCGGGCTCTGGGAGGACTATTCGACGCCCAACCGGGACATGCGGCTCCTCATCGCCATGGACACGGTCCTCGAGTTCCCTGAAAAGGTGGTCCGCTCCCCGGACCTTTACAGGTTGCCTAAGCGCCGGGCTCCCGAAGAGGTCCGGAAGGATCTCGAGGGCCTGTCGGGGAAGCTTGCCCGCGAAATGTCCATCGCCTACGTCCGTTCGGACGGGCGGGAACAGCGGCTCTCCCTCGCCGACCTCCTCGAGAGGCGGGAGGCCTTCGAAATGGGCTACAATCCCAACGACAGCGTCGAGGTCCGATGGGGAGCGCCCGCGGGAAGCGCCGAGCTCGCGTCAGGCCGGCGGCGCGCCCCCGGCTCCCAATCGGAAAAGATGCGGGCCTTGCGCCCCTGGTTCCGCAAGCGTCTCCATCCGCCGACCTGAGCCGGTTTCCCCGGCACCGAATCCCGGTGATGGATAGAAAGGGGGCGCCCGTATCGCGTCTCAGGGCTTCGCGCCAAGACGCTCTAGCTCGCCCGGCCCGACGACACCGTCCTCCGTCCATCCCTGGGCCCTATAATACGCATCCAAAGTGGCCGCATAGAGGACGGGGTCCACGGCCCTCCCCGCGAGCGCACCGCGGCTCATCGGGACGGTCATCTTGGGCGGTACGTAAGCGTCGTAGGCCCGCCGACGCCCCTGGATGTTGTTTGCCCGGCGCTCGACGGCGTAGATCCTCCGGCCGCAGGCCTTGAGGGAATCGGGCGTATGGTCGAGCCCGGCCAGGGCGTTGAACAGCGAAAGGAACGGGTCGGAGACAACGTCAGCCGTGAAGAAGTCGCACAGGCCCAGGGAATCGACGAGGGCTTTCCCTTCCTGCCCGGCCGCGACGTAGGCGGCAAGGTCCTCGGCGCCCTCGAGCCCACCTTCCTCGGCTTGGATGGTCCAGGCGTATGTGTGGTCGCCCCGGCCGCGGTTCGACGTGCCGTAGGCCGTGAACATCCCGGGGAAGGCCTTCGGTTCGATCCCCGCGTACCCGAGCCCGCCGAAAGCGGTCGTCACGCACCGGGCGATCGCAGGGATATCCCCGGCCGGGAACCCGGCGCCGACGCCGGCAATGACGCGATCGGAGTACTCTCCCAGCAGGGCCCCGAGGTCGTCGGACCGGTAGGCGATGGACCTGAGGGTCCGGACCATGTCTGGGGCGCTTCCGAAGGCAGGGGCGTTCGCGAAGGACTTGAGATATCCCTTCTCGGCGAGTTCCATAGCCCCCGCCATGACGCTCCCCAGGGTCATGGTGTCGATGCCGAGCTCGTTGCAGAGGTAGTTCAGATGGAAGATGGCGTCCCTGTCCAGGATGCCGCAATTGATCCAGAGGGCGATGGTCTCGAACTCGGGGCGTATACCTTCGCCCTTATAGGGCCCGTCCTCGGCGACGGCAGCGGCGCGCGTACACATAACGTGGCGGCACCGGTTGCAGACCTTATGCTTCCCGGAGATCTCCAGGAAGGAGGCGGTCGAGACGCGGGTGTAATCCGACAGGTCGAAAGAGCCCTCGTCGAAGTTATGCCAGGGCAAATAGCCGCCCCGCTTCCCCATGTAGCCGCCGTTGAAGGCCCGGTCCAGCCACCAGGTCGTGCCGGTCTCCGGCCGGAAGGAGGCCGTCCGGCCCGGGTCCGCGATGTGTCCCTTGATCAGGGCGTCGAGTTCCCTGCCCAAGGCCTGGAACCTCGCGGAGTCGTGATAGGAGACGGCCTCGCGGCCGAAGGCAGTGACGGCGACGAGGTTCTTCGAGCCGAAGACGGCGCCAGCGCCGCCGCGGCCGAAATTCCGGTGATGATCTGCGGTCAGGCAGGCGAAGGCCGCCTTGTTCCAGCCCCCGGGACCCAAGCATACGGTCGAGGAGCCGGGGTACAGAGAGGTCAGGAAGTCGGTGATCGCCGATGCGGGGCGGACGACGCGCCTCCCGCCGACGGTCTCGAAAAGTCCGTCCTCGGCCGGCAGGACCTCGATCCGGCCTTCGAGGACCAGGACCCGAACGGGAGCGTCCGCGGCGCCGTCAAGGACCAGATGATCGATGCCCGCCCGCTTGAGCATGTTGGGGAAGAGCCCCCCACAGCTTGAATGGGTGACGAGGCCGTGGACCGGTTCATGCCCGGGAACCCAAGACACGGGCTCGGGGGAACGGGTCATGGTCCCGATGAAGGAGCAGGAGCCGCGTCCCGCCGTGGGGACGAGAGTATCGTTCGGGGCCGCGGTTCCGAGGATGATCCTATTCGCCGGGCCGAGGGGATCCGTGATCGGGCCGATACGCGTCAGATGGTCATAGAGCAGGCGGGCCTGGACGCCGCGGCCGCCGACGTAGTCGCGATAGAGAGCAGGGTCGGCGTTCTCGACTCGGGCCGACCGCTCGGAAAGATCGACGAGGGCGATCCTGCCTTTGTATCCGGTCATGCTCACGATGCCCCCATTGCGGCGATGAGCCAAAGCTCCTTTTGAGGGGTGGACAGCCACGCCGCCCCCTCTTTCGTCACGACGACCATCTCCTCGATCGTGACGACGCCCCGGCCCGGGACCGTCAGCCTGGGCTCGATGGTGAAGACCATGCCTTCCTCGAGCGGCTGGAACGGCCTCTTTGCGTATTTCTCCCACTTCGGCCCGAGGAGAGCCGTCCCGTCGTGGGCGAACCGGCCCACCTGATGGCCGAGCGCGTGCGGAAACTCTTCGTATCCGGCGGACGCGAGGACCTTGCGGGCGATGGCGTCAATCTCGACACCCTGGATGCCCGGCTTCATCGCCCGCCGCGAGGATTCCACGGCGTCCACGATGGTCGCGAACCCCCGGGCAACGTCGGCCGGGGCCTCGCGCTCGCCGGGCTCGAGGATGTAGAACGTCCTTTGCATGTCCGCGCAATACGCGTTCGTCTTGACCCCGAAATCCATGTTCAGGACATGGCCCGGCTCGACCTTGCGATCGGTGGGCGCATAATGGGCGGCGGCCGTGTCCGGCCCGGTGAAGACCGCCGGGCACGTCGCCGGATCCCACGCGGCGACGAGGCCGCGCCGCGCGACTTCGGCCGTCATGAATGCGGCGATCTCCCTCTCCGTCCGGCCCGGCCGGATGTATCCGGCGACCAGCCCGAAGATGCCCTCGGTTATCTTGATGGCCTCCCGGATATGGCCGATCTCCGCCGCGGACTTGCGCTCCCGGAGGGCGGAGACGATCCGCTCTGCGGATTCGATGCGGTCGGCCATCCCGATCTCCGCGAGGTAGCGGTGCAGGGTCAGGTACATGCCGTGGGTCAGCCCGTCGCAGGCCTCGCTCGCCTCGGAGTAATTGACGGCGATCCGGGCGGGCGCGATCTCCTTCAGGTATTCCTGGAGCGGCTCCCGGATGCCGGTGACGAAGCTCACGACCTTGTCCCAGGCTCCCGTATCCTCGACCGTTTTCTGGTCGTAAAGGCCGACGATGGCCTGCGACCGCCCGTCACGGTGGATTATGAACGCCGAATGCCAGGTGACGTCGGCCGTGACGAGGAACGGCAGGACCGGGTCGCCGTTGATCGCGCTCTCCCGGGTGAACGTGATCCAACAATCGACGCCGAACTCCCGGAGCAGGCTCGCGGCCTGCCCGACTTTCTCTCGGATCAAGGACATGTTCGGACTCCTTTCCGACCCCCCCGTATCCTAATGGAAAGCCGCCGTAATTTCAAACGGTTCCCGGGCGGATTGACATCTGTTTTCCGGTTAGGACAAATGGGCGATGATAAGGAGCCGCCATGAAGAACATCTCGGGAAAAGCGTCCTCCCGCTCGTCGGGGCGGCTGTCCTCCTGCGCGCCGGATCAGCGCCGGCCCCGAGGCCTATTTCACCGTCACCGATTTGGCCAGGTTCCTCGGTTTGTCGATGGGCCGTCCCAGGCTCGCGGCCGCGTAATAAGCGATAAGCTGGCCGGCGACGGCGGCTAGGATGCCGAACTTGCCGTCGTTGCCCGTCCCGATCGAGAACGCGGTCTTCTCCCGTCCGAACGCCGGGTTGTTGGTGATGATGAAGACCTTCGCGCCCCTCGCCTCGACCTCCCGCGTGTTGGAGATGATGTCAGGATCACTATTGTTGATCAGGCTGATAACCGGGGTCCCCTCTTCGATCAGGGCGAGGGTCCCGTGCTTGAGTTCTCCGCCCATCATCCCTTCCGCGTGGATATAGCTCGTTTCCTTGATCTTGAGGGCCGTCTCCCGGGCGACCGGGTAGGTCAGGCCGCGCCCGATGATATAGAGGTCCCGGGACCGGGCCATCTCCACGGCGAAGGCCTTGAGAGTGGCCCGCCGCCGGAAAAGGGCCCTGATCTTGTCCGGGATATCGTTCGCGTCGACCCGAAAGCCGAACCTCCGGGCAACCATGAGGAGGAAGACGGCCTGGTTGACGAAAGCTTTGGTGCTCGCGACGCAGACCTCATGGCCCGCCAGGATGTTCAGGGTGAGGCAGCTCATCCTCTGGATGGTGGAATAGGGGACGTTGACGACGGCAGCGATCCGCCCGCCCTTCCCGGCGGCATATTTCAGGGCATCGATGACGTCCATGGTCTCCCCGCTCTGGCTGAGGGCGACGACGAGCGTATTTGAGTCCACGTCGGCGAAGTGCCTGAATTCCGACGCAATGAGCGTCTGGCATTCGACGCCGGTCCGGTGGAGGAAGTAGGAGCCCAGGAGCGAGGCGTGGTAGGACGTCCCGCAGGCGGCGAAAATCACCTTTCTCGACCTCCGGATGAGGCCGACGAGTTCATCGAACGCCTTCCTCTGGTCGTGGCCCAGGGAGAACAGGAGCCTCTCGACCGCCTCGGGCTCCTCTCGGATCTCCCTGATCATGTGGTGCCCGGAACCACTCCGGGGACGGGTTTCGCGTTCCCGGGAGAACCGGCGGACCCGTTTCGTAATCGGTCTCCCCCGTTTGTCAAAGAAACCAAAATCCCCGGCCCGGATGACCGCGAATTCGTCGTTCTCGAAGAACACCGCCCGGTCGGTCGCATCGGAAAAGGCGTGGATGTCCGAGGCCACGAACGTCCTGGCCTCATCGACGCCGAGAACGAGCGGAGAGTCCCTCTTCATGGCGTACATCTCCTCCTGCCCCTCGACGGTCACGAGGACGGCGAAGGTCCCGGCAAGCCTCCGGAAAAGGGCTGTAAGGACGCGGGGCATGGGCCCGTCGCGCAACCCCTCCTCGATAAGATGGGCGATGACCTCAGAATCGGTCTCCCCGGCAAAGCGATGGCCCTTACGGATGAGCTCCCGCCGAAGGTCCTCATAATTCTCGATGATCCCGTTGTGGACAACGGCGACGCGGCCGTCGCAGGACAGGTGCGGGTGGGCGTTCCTCTCAGAGACGCCGCCGTGGGTCGCCCAGCGGCAGTGGGCAATGCCCAGGCGCCCCCGGCCATCGGTCGCGGCACGGATCTCTCCGACGGACCTGAACGTCGTGGACCCAAGCCGATAGCCGTAGGAGTCGTAGCCCCGGTACTCCAGGCGCTTGAGACGCGTCAGGAGGGCCCGGGAGGAAAATTCCTTTTGCGACGAGATCCCGACGATTCCGCACATATCAATCCTCCTGAGGACGGTGACCCGAGCGATCCGTTCCGGACCAACGGGGCTGTTTATCGTAAGGACATCGAAACGTCAAATCAACCGCCGGGGTCAGGCTTCCACGGCGGCTTGGCGCAGCCTCCGCCGGGAATAGAAGAACATATAAGCGGTCTCGACGGGGCTCAGGACGGCGATGATGAGCATGAAGACCGGCGCCCCGCCCAGGGCGATGAAAATGAGGGCCCAGGTGGCGAAGAAATCCCGGCGGTAGACGGGAGCGATCTTCGCAGCGATCCGGTCCACCATTCCCGCGAATCCCGGCTGATCGCCGCTCTTCTCGATATCCTTGACGATGGCGACGATGTTGTTGCCGATCCCGGTCCTCCGGGTGTATCGCCCCACCTGCAGGTAGAACAGGAACATGGACAGAAAGGAGACGGCGCCGAGGACGAGCCAGAGATCGGCCTGCGTGGATTTGTACAGGCCTATGGGGAGGTTCAGGAAGAAGAAGACGAAGGTGGCCGCGTCACCGGTGATGTCGAACGTCCCGCCGAACTTCGAACCGCGGAAGGTCAGCCGGGCGTTCTCGCCGTCGCAGCCGTCGATGATGGACGCCAGCTCGAAGAACAGGGCGCCCAGGAGGGCGTTGCGGTAGCCGCCCCGCCCCTCGAGCCAGCCGCTCAAGAGCCCCACGGCGAGCACGACGACGCTGATCTGCATCGGCGTCACATCGAGCTTGAGCAGCTGCCGCGTCAGGAACGTGGAGACGTAGCGGTTAAAATGCTTCGAGAAGAATCCGTCGGTGGGCTTCCGGGCGGTCCCGATGAGATAACTCCCGATCCGCCGCGTCGCCTCCCGCGACGACGCCGTTTCGCAGAAATCCGGCCCGGTGTCGAACACGACCTTCCGGGATCCGGGGATGATGTCGTTGGGAAATCCCCCGGACGCTCCCCGCGCCCGGACGGCCTCCACGAGGCGGGCGAGCGCGTCCGAGGAGAGAAGCGCCAGGCCGGCATATTCCCCGTCCCCGGCGGAAGCCCGGCGATTGACCACGACCAGATCCGCTTTTCCTCCGGGACACGACCGGAGGGCCCTGTCCAGAATCTCCGGGGAGAACACGAGAGCTTCTTCCATCAGCCAGAAACGGTCGCGGATCCTCCCCCGGCGGCCGAACTCGGCGAGCCCGGAAAGGGGAACGAACTCCGCTTGGATGTCCCTTTCCTGGAAGCGCTTGTCTCTTCGGAGGGACGAAAGGACCGCCTCCCCGTCGACGCCGTCCGCGCCGACCAGAATAAAATCGGCCACTCCCGCCTGGGAGGCCGTAAGGATGACCCTCTCGAGGGGATCGAGACCCAGGATCCTTTTCCCGGAACGGCCCTCGGGGGCCAAAAGAACAACAGCTTGATCGACGCGCACCTGAACACTCCTTATCTTAGGGGCAAGCCCTTGCCCTTATTATCGACGAAATAGAGGCTAAAAGCCAGCGCCACGAAGACGAGCTTCCGGATCCTCCGGATGACCCCGAGGCTGAGGCCGATGGCGGCCGGCTGGCCCAGGGCCTGGAGGAGAAGCAGGCTCGCGCTCTCCGTGACCCCCCATTGCCCTGGCAGGATGAAAAAGACCGTGTTGATGACGACGATGACTGAATAGATGAAGACGGCCTGGATGGGGCTGACGGAGGCACCGAGGACCCTCAGGACGATGAAGACCTCGGCGGCTCCGGCCAGCCGGGCCAGGAAGTGAAGGCCAAGGGCAGTAGCCGTCTTGAGGTTTCCCTTCCGATAGAGCAGGCGGAGGTTCTCGTCTAGGGCCTCGAGGTGCTCCTCCCGGCTTTCGACCCATTTCCGGACCTTGGGAAAACGGGCCGTGATCCGGGCCAGCGTGCCGCAGAACCCGCGGACGGAGAAAACGACGAGGAGGACGACGCCGGCCGTAGCGACCGTCAGGCAGATGACGGTCGGCGCCAGGAGCCCCTCCGGCAGGCGGACGAACAGGGAACCCAGAAGGAGCCCCGAAGCCAGGAATACCGTCGAGGCGACGAATTCGACCGTCTTGTCGAAGACGATGCTTGGGATCCCCTCTTTAAGCGGGACAGCCCTCTTCAACAGGTAGGCCCGGGCCGCCTCGCCGCCGAGGCTGGCCGAGGGGAGCAGGACGTTGAGGGCGTCGCCGATGATCTTGATCCGGAACAGGGACAGGAACGGCACCTTCTTGAAGAACGCGTTCTGGATGACGCTCCAGGCGCAGGTCTGAAAGAAGAGCCACGATGCCCCGATGCCGAGGATCGCGAAGAACCACGCGCCGAACCGGGAGATGTTCGCGAGGATCGCGTCGAATCCGATCCGCCAGATGAGGTAAAAGAAGAGGGCGATGCCGGCGGCGAAGAGGAGGGACCGGACCCCCTTTCCGGGCAACTTCATCTTCATGACCGGTCCTTCGTCCCGTCTTCAGTCGCAAGCCCCGAGCAGGGCTTCCGCCTTGGCTATAGCCTTCGCGTCGTCGACGTCGATCCAATACCGGCCGCCGATATCCATGACCCGGGCCTTTCCGGCCGCGGCCATGAGCCGCAAGCCGCCCGAGAGGGTGAAGTCCCCTCTTTCCTGGCTTTCCCCCAGGGCCCGGAACAGCGCCGGCGTCCCGAGGAAGAGACCGGTGTCGTAGGCGTTGTGGTCCACAAGTCCCTTTCCGATGGCGGCGATGCGTCCCGCCTCGACGCGGACCCTGGTGACGTCATCGAGATCGACATTCGGGTTACCGCAAACGTTGAAGTCCACCGCCAGGATAATCTCGTCGTCCCCGGAGGGCTGCCGGGACAGGTCGAAGAGGATCCCCGGATCGAAGACGTGGTCGGACATGGACAGGATGAACCGGTCGCCGGCCAGGTCCCTGGCCTTGAACACGGAGAGCCCATTCTCCTTTTCCCACTCGTCGTTGCGAACGGCGGCGATCGACACGCCCTCGGCCCGGGCCAAGCCGTCCAGATGGCGCTCGACCATGGCGCCAGCATAGCCGGTGACGACCACATAGTCCCGGATGCCGGCCCGGATGCCGACCCGGACGACGCGGTCGATGAGGGCACACCCCGCGATTTCGAGAAGGGGCTTGCTCTCCGCGCGTCCGGCCAGACGCCGCCCCCTGCCGGCCGCGATGATCAGGCATTTCACTCAGAATTCTCCAAACAGAAACTATAACCTAACTATTTTATTGAACTTCTGCCCATTTGTCCAGTTGCGTCCGGGATGGGCGGGGGCGGATTGACAGGCGCTGCCCCCTCCCCTATATTCTCAGCATGACCCGAGTCGCCGACCCCGAAGACCTCATCCTGGCCTCGGCATCGCCAAGGAGGCGGGAACTCCTGAAGAGGATCGCGCCCGGATTCCGCATCGTCCCGAGCCAGGTCGACGAGGCCTCCGTACGGGAGACCGATCCCGTCAGGTTCGCGGTCGTCGCGGCCCTCCTCAAGGCTCGGGACGTCGGCGAACGGAACCCCTCGTCCCTCGTCCTCGCGGCGGATACGGTCGTCAGCCTGGGAGACGAGATCTTCGGCAAGCCCGCGGACCGGGAAGAAGCGCGGGGGACCTTGAAGAAGCTTTCGGGCCGCCGGCACCGGGTCATCACCGGGGTGGCCCTCTACAGGAAGGATGAAGGACGCCGTCTCACGGGACACGAAGAGAGCCTAGTCCGGTTCCGCCCCCTCGATGATCGGGCCGTCGAAAGCTATCTGGACACGGAAGACCACATCGACAAGGCCGGGAGCTACGCCATCCAGGAAGTTAACAACGCCTTCGTGGAGGAACTCGTCGGTGACTACAATAATGTCGTCGGCCTGCCTCTCCGGCTCGTCGAAGAGATGCTCCGAAGGTTCAGAGCGGGAGAACGGGACGGGGCCTGACGCAGGCCTTTTCAACGGTTGCAGAGATTCTTGAAATCGCAATAGGAACAGATCCGGTCGCCGTCGGCCGCGGGGGTGAACGGAACGGCCGGATCCACAATTTCGCCAAGCAAGCCGTCGATCAGCCGCTCCATCGTCTCGATCCGCCCGCGTCGCAGCTCCGGGGTGACGGGATCGCGGCCGCTTTTCGCGTCGTAGGGGGACGACTCGATCCCCGGATGAATCCGCGTCCGGCCGAGCATGACGAACCGGCCCTGGATCTCCTCGGACGGCTTTTCGTGGGTCTTAGCCAGGATCATGGTATAGAGGGGCATTTGAAGACTGCCGACCGCCGCCTTCCAGCTCGGCCGGCTTTCCAGTTCGAGCTTGTTCCAACGGATGCCGTATTTGAAGGCGTCGGCGGACGTTTTATAATCCAGGATAAACAATTGATCGCCGCGCAACTCCACGCGGTCGAACCGCCCGGCGAGCATAAAACCCGCGTGCTCGATCGTCCGGGATTGTTCCAGCCCCAATAACCGAACGGCCCGGCCCTCCGCCTCGAGGGCGCGAAGGATCTCGATCTGGCATTTTTCCAGATAATCGGCCAGATGGCTCTTGGTCTGGAGCATCATCAGATAAGGCCGGCCGGTCAGATCGTCGCCGAAGGCTTCCTTGAACCGCCGCTCGACGACGGCTTCCAGCTCGGCGGTCTTCAAATCCGCCCCCCACAAGCGCTTTCCTACGAACGGAGCGAATTCATCTTCGAGAATCTGATGAACGATATTCCCGATATCCTTGGCCTCGATGTCCTCGTCGAGGTCCTCCCGCTCCTTCAAGCCCAGGACATACCGGTAATAAAAGCGAAGCGAACACCCGAGATAGGTATCGAGACTGGTGGCCGAATATGTCAACCGGCGGAGGGCTTCGACGACCTCGGCAGTCTTGGCGACTGGGAGCGGCGCCTGTGTCTGGAGGGCGACCTCATAGCGGACTGTCGCGACCGGCGTTTCGGCCCGCCGCCCCGGATCGCGCTTCCGCGATTCCCACAACAACCGCTCAACATACCGGCTGCGTTCGCGATCCTTGCTCTCGACGAAGAAGATATGAACTTTATTCGCGCCCCGGATCAGGACGTCGAGATAATGCTCGATCCGCCGCTCCATATCCCGATTCGTCGGAAGGCCCAGGGTCTGGCGGACGCCGACGGGCAGCAGTGAGTCTCCCCTCTTCGAAGCCGGCAGGACGTCCTCGTTCAAGTCGAGGAGGGAGACTTCTTCGAAGGGGATGCCGCGCGTCTCCCAGAAGCCCAGGATCTGGAGGCCGCGGAGAGGCGTCCCGAATAAGGGGACGGTTCCGGACGTGACGACCTTCCGGAACAGGTTGAAATAGCCCTCCGGGTCCTCGAATGTTGTATCCCTGAGGAGGGAACGGGCCAGGCCGTCGAGGCGCGCGCCGAACGCCTCGGCGTAGGGATGGAAGAAGGTGTGCAGGCGGGCGGTGCTTTGAACGTAGATATGGTCGAGGATCCGAATGAGCTTTTCGGCGAAATCGCCGATGTCGCCGATCCTCCGCAGGGGAACGATCAAGGTCTCGTGGACGGCCCGGAGCTGTTCGAGAAACGCGGCCGGCACCGGCGCGCCATCGACGCCGCGGGTGAGCTTTTCGATGGCCTCACGGACGGCCGGATCGCTTTCGATCTCGGCTAACGACCAGAACGCCCGGCCCTTGCGCTCGGTCAGGGCCTCCTCCACGGCATGGAACAGGATGCGGGTCAGGTCGGAGCGGCGCTCGAGCCCGGGAAAATACAGGTTTTTCGTGTAAGGATGAAGGACGAACCGGAGATAATCGGGCGCATAAACCCGGCCGTCCTCGTCAGCCGTCCGGAAGACGTCGAGGAGCCGCTCGAAAAAAGTGAAGATCGGCGTCCGCGTCAGCGGGTAGCCGAGGGAAATGTTGAATTGGTCGGGATGGAGGCCGGCAAGCGTCTGTTGGTATAGAGGAAACAGGGTTTCCGATGAAGGCAGGACCACGACCTGGCGCTCATGGAAGAGGCTCGGGTCGGCCAGCTTGTCCCGAAGGACGGCGTTGAGGGCGAAGACCTGGCCGTGCGTGTCGGGGCACTTGGTGAACGTGATCACGGGCTCGCGCTCGGAAGCCCCGCTTGCCGCCGCGATACGATCAGCGATCTCAACCTCCGTAAGCCCGAGCTTCCCGAGTACCGTCTCGATCCCCTTCGCCCGATGAAGAAGAAGGGTGAAATCCTCCCAGCCGAGAAGTTTGCAGAGGAGTTCCTCTTCCATTTTATTCAGGGAAAAGAAGCCGGCGAAAATAAACCGATCGGCGTCGGGAAAGAGCGCGCGATCGATCCCCTCGGCCACGGCCCGCAAACGCCCGGCCGGCGTCGACAATCCGCGCGCCGCCAGAATTTCCGCGAATTGCTCATGAAAATACGACAGATTCTGAAGTCGGGCCCGGGAGCGGTCGGTAAGGAGATCGGCGCCCATTCCGGAAACGGCGTCTTGGACCGAAAGATCGACGCTCCGGAGTTTATCGCCCGCGACTCCGGCCGAGGTCAATTCCTCGAGGTCATGATAGAGCTTGACTCCGAGCGGGAAGAAATGGTCGGCCGTCAGAAAGCGATCGCGGCCGAGCCGCTCGGGGGCGCTCCGCTGGATTTCGAGAAGAAGGGCGACGGCGTCGAGGACATCGATCGGCCGGTCTCTGCGGCCAAGCCCATCCGTATACACATGGTTCACGAACGTGTCGAGGGAATCGATCCGGGGCGGGATGAAGCCCGCGCCAAGGCGCTCAGCCAGCGTTTTGCGGAGATAATAGGCGGGCCGCCGCTCGGGGAAAACCACCCAGGATCGGGAGAAGTCCCGGCCGCTCTCGGGCAATCGTTCGGCGACAGCCGCGATCAAGCCCGTGCGCGGGGAGACAAGATGAACCCGGTCCGCGTTCATTCGACGACCTCGAATCGGCGCTGATCGAGATACGCCAGAACGCCCCGGGCGGGCCGGTCGGGACAAATCCCTTTCATCAAGGCGACATATCGCGACACCTGGGCCCGGTCCTCATCCTCGAACTTGGATCGTTTCGCCGGATCCTTCTCCACGCCCGTCTTATAATCGACGACCAGAACCCCCTCGGGATCGACGACGACCCGGTCCATCCGGTTCACGTTGCCGGATCCGTCGCAGACGTCGAATTCGCGGAACACCCGGCGGCCTTCCCGGGGCTCGAACCAAACGGCTTCGGGCAAGTTCTCGAAAGCTCGGAACAACAACTCCGCGGCTTCCCCGGCAACGGGCGCTTCAGCCCTCGACGGGCGAAGCCTTTCGAGCGCCGCAGCGACTTCCGCCGCCCATCCTTCCCGCACAAATTCGATCTCGGCCAGTATCCGATGGATCCATTCGCCGCGTTCGATCCGGGCCAGATTGAGCGTCTCGCGCGCATTCATTGGCGGCTCGACGGGCCCGCTGCGATGCTCGACCTTCGGATACCCCTCCTCCTTGTCGGCCGGCCGCGACTCGATCCTCCCTTTCGCGCCCTCGGGCCCGTCCACCGCTCCCCGGGTGAACTCGAACCGGGCCGCCCCTGGAACACGGACAGGAGTTTGCGCTGTTTTCTTGAACACCCGCCCCAGCAGATCGAACGGGAACTTTTCCGATTTCTTCATGAGGCCGATGATATGGAGCTCATGCTTGGCCCGGGTCAGGGCGACGTAAAGGGCGTTGAGCTTGTCCACCCATTCCCGATCCCGGCGCTCGTCGTAGATCCGGGCCAAGTCCGGGTCGGCCGCGGCCAGCGTCTTGTTGATTTTATAGACGTGGACGCCTTCGTCATCGGTGAAGAGGTGGAAGTCCTCGGCGTGCAGCTTTTCGCCGTAAAAGAGGCAGATCACGACGGGAAAATCCGCCCCCTTGGCCTTGTGGATGCTCATGATCTGGACGGCGTCGATCTCGCGGGGGACGTCGATCGTCCAATTGGCGTCCGCGTCCTCCTCCTTGCCGGTGAAGCGGAGGAATTCGCGGAGGTCGTTCCGCCCCTCCCCTTCAAAGCCCTTGATGGCTTCGAGGAGCTTGGTCAGGGCGGCCTCCTCCCTGGGGAAGAGCCGAAAGACATCGAAGACGCGGTAGATGCGGGTGACGAGGTCGTATAGCGGCAGATAGCCGACGCTCTTGAAGAAAGGCTCGAAATACCTGTCCCAGAGCGCGGGCTGACGACGGCGGAGGGCGGTATAGAGCGGAAGATCCTTATCCCGGCGGCATTCGTGCAGAAACCTGCGGCGGACCTCGATGTCGAGGAAGTCGGCGTCAGGGCCGAGGGCGCCGGCCTCTTCGGTCGGAAGGGCGGCGAACATGCCGCCGAGCAGGACTTCGGCGAAAGCGAGGTCGTCGGGCGGGGCGTCGAGGAACCGGAGGAAGGACAGGATCTCGGCGATGATCTTCCGGCCGCGGATATCCAGACTGCTGAAAGGGATGAAGGGAATGTCCCGCTCGTTGAGCCAGGAGGCGACCCGGACGACGTCGGCGTTCTTGTACGTCAGGACGGCGATGTCGGAAGCCCGCCATCCGCGTCGTATCAATCCGGTCACGAGATCCTGGAGCTCGGCTTTTTCGGGAGTATCCTCGATGGCCGCGGAGGCGGCGTCCTCATCGTCATCGGCCTCGGGCGCCGTCTCTTCTTCTTTAACGGCGGCAGCCGGGTCCTGTTCCAGCAAGACGTAGCTTACGAGCCCGCGTTCCTGGCGCTCGGGAAGGACGGATTGGTCGAAATCATCGAGGCCCGAGAGCTCGGCCAAGCGCAGATATTCCCTCCTCACTTCCTCATCATCGTCCCCGTCGGCAGGCGTTTTGAGGCCGAGGAACAGATCCTTCACGAAATCGAGGATGGACTGGTCGCTCCGGTAATTCGTCGTCAGTTGGCGAACCGAGGTTTCCACGGACCCGAAATGGCTCCGTTCGGCTTCCAAAAGCCGCATGATCCGGTAATCGGCGTCCCGGAATCCGTAGATCGCCTGCTTGGTGTCGCCGACGAGAAAAAGACTCCCGCCATTTCCCAGGGATTCCTCGATGAGGGGTTCGAGGTTCCGCCATTGGATGGGCGAGGTGTCCTGAAATTCGTCGACGAGATAATGATAGATGCGGTCCCCGAGCCGGAAATAGACGTCGGGCACGATCCCCTTGTCGATGTAGCCCGACAGTTCCTTGTTGACGTCCTCGATGAAGAGGATCCCTTGCCGGCGCTTGACCGCGTCCAGGGTCGATTGCAGGGCCTGGTAGGCCCGGAGATACGGGAGGAAGAAATCCCGGGCATACAGCCGGGCATAGTCCTGGACGTGTCTTTCGAGAGATGTCCATTGTCCGAGGATTCGCTCAACCACTTCAGCCGCCGCGCCCTTGACGGCTTTGCCCGCCTTCACGGGAAACGTCTTGAAACTGCAGTCGAGCAGGTCGGCGAACCGCCGGCCCTCGATCGCCGGGATGATTTTTTTCCCGTAATGCCCGCGGGTGTTAATTTCGAGCCCCGACGCTTCAACCAAATTCTTCAAGGAGGCGGCCGTCGCCGAGATCTTCAGGATGACATCCTTCCGTTCCGGCCCGAAATCGTCGAGGACGAGGCTCTGGGGCTGGGCAGCCAGCCGGGATTGGAGCCTGTTCAATCGCTCAAGAATCCCGGGCGTCGGGTCCCAGGCATATCGAGATTTTTCGCCCCGCTGAAGAATCAAATAAGACAGGATTTCGCGGAACGTCGACCCCTCGGCTGTCGTCTCCTTGACCCGCCGTAGAAACCGGGCGAAGGCGTACTCGATGAGATCGCGGTGTTCGAGAGCGATCTCGAAGTCCGGGGCGTAACCTAGGTCCACGGCCGAGGAGCGGAAGATCATGGCCGTGAAGCTGTCGATCGTCTCCACCTGGAAATCGGTGTAACCGGCGAGGATTTTCTCCACGGCCGCCTCGGCGCGGCGGGCGAGCTCCGCTTTCGAGACGCCGTAATCCAGAAGGAGCAGGTTCGCCATCTTCCCCTCGCCCGAGAATCCCTCCTTGAGCCAGGCCAGGATCCGCTCTTTCATCTCCCGGGCGGCGGTCCGGGTGAAGGTGATGGCCAGGATGTTGGGCAGTCCGCGGGGCACTTCTCCGGAAGCACCTGGGGCCAGCAGAAAATCAGCGAATCGATGGGCCAGCTCATATGTCTTCCCGGATCCCGCGGACGCCTTGAGGAGGCGGAACTTGGAGGACGCCAGGTCCGTGTCGGGAGTGAGCGCGGACCCGCCCCCGCCGGAAGGGCCGGGTGCCGCCGGGGTCGTTCGGGAAGTCATGGTCTCCTTCTCCCGAACCCGTCCTAGACCCGGAGAAAGATTCTTTTTTTGTACAGGAAATAGAGGAAGACCCATTCGATGACGATGACCCCGACGATGAGAGTCACCGGCTGGAAGCGGCCCGAGAGCCGCGCCAAGCCGCCGAAAAGGAAATCGCCGGCATATGAAAAGTCGATCAGCCTTTTGCCCAGGTAGATCGTGATCGAGTTCAGGCCGACGACCCGGAAGAAGAACGTCCATTTCCTGACCTTCCACACGTCGACGACGAGATAGAACAGTGCCAAGAGCAAGAAGGAGAGGCCGGCGGCGGAGATGTCGAAGGTCGCGGTCCAGGCTTTCTTGATGATGGGATACCAGTGTCCGAGCCCGATCCCCGCGCCGGCGAGCCCGATCCCGGCCAGGGCCAAGATCCCGGTCTTGCGATAGCCGCTTCCCTTTTCGGACCGGAGGATCGATCCCGCGATCCCGCCCGAGAGGGTGACACTCACCGCCGAGAGGACGCAAAGGACCCCTTCCGGATCGAAGATACGGTCGTAGAACTTCCCCGGCAGGAGGAACCGGTCCAGGGACCACAGCCTGTCGCCCTGTTTCAGCTCGGGTCCCATGCCCCTCATTCTATGTCCTTGCCCGGTGTTTGGAAAGGGATATTCTTTCCAGCAGGCTCGTTACGGAAAATTCTCTCGCCCCGGCCAAAAGGGGATTAATCCGGTCCCCAAAGGTCCGGATGCCGGCAATGACCCCGGGCGCAAGCGCGCTTTAGTCGATCTTTATCATCACACCATTCGTTACAGAGTCCATGGGGCTTGACAAAGGCCGCCTTCCGGCTATAATAAGGTCGATATCTGAACAATTGCTCATATATAACATAAGATGAACCGCCGAAAAGCCGATCCCGCCGAAGCGCTCGACGAGCACACCGCCGCCCATGTCGCCGAACTGTTCGCCGCGTTCAGCGACACCAGCCGCGTCCGGATGCTGTCCGTCCTGGCCTCGGGAGAAACGAATGTCGGCGCGCTGGCCGACGCCGCGGGTCTGAGCGAATCCGCCGCGTCCCACCATCTGCGCGCCCTGCGCCATCTGCGGCTCGTCGAACCGCGTAAGGACGGCCGGCAGGTCTATTACCGGCTGGACGCTCACGCCATCGCACTGTTCCGGTATGGATTGAAACATGTCCGCCATGGGTGAGCCGTTCTTTCCGTCCACGCGCCGCCTGTTGGCCGCGGTCTGCATCGTCTTGGCCATGGTCCTCGTGGGCTGTCTGGCTCTCCTCGATGCCGCGGAGAACAGTCATGAGGATTCGGAGATGCCCTCTATCGTCGATCTGCCCGGCCTGCGGCCGGCCCCTTGCTTGTGGATTTCGCGGGACGAGGTCAGGCTCGAAGCCCCTCTCGAGCCTCCCGTGCGCCCCCCCACGCCATAGGCGGCACGAAGCCTCCCCCTTTTCCCCATCCGGGATTCCGATTCGATTTCGGACCCGACCCGGGGTTCCGGGAGCGCGGGTCCCTCCCAATCGTGTTCTCAGGAGGTCAAACATCATGAACATACTGGTTTACGGCGCCGGCGTCCTTGGCAGTCTGTACGCGGCGCGTCTTCGCAGCGCCGGACACGATTCTCCATGAGACCCGAGGCACCTATGAACGACAATTCCATCCCCCTTCATGAAAAAGATTTCGCCGGCCTAACCCAGGCCGAGGTCGAGGAACGGCTAGCCGTGGACGGATACAACGAACTGCCGTCGTCCAAGAAGCGGAGCTTGCTTCGGATCGTGCTCGAGGTCGTGCGCGAACCGATGTTCCTCCTGCTCATCGCCTGCGGAGTCCTCTATCTCATC
The DNA here is from genome assembly GCA_964585685.1 of uncultured Eubacteriales bacterium. Taxonomy (GTDB): domain Bacteria; phylum Acidobacteriota; class Aminicenantia; order Aminicenantales; family Saccharicenantaceae; genus JALHVH01. The sequence goes on from CAZPEP010000064.1 coordinate 115,280, forward strand.
CTGGGTGACATGGAGGAGGCCCTGATGCTCCTGGGCTTCGTGTTCGTGGTCATGGCCATCACCCTGTACCAGGAGCAGAAAACGGAGCGGGCCCTGGAGGCCCTGCGCGACCTTTCCAGTCCCCGCGCTCTCGTCATCCGCAACGGCCAACGCCAGCGGATCGCGGGCCGGGACGTCGTCCGCGGGGACATCGTCCTCGTCGCCGAGGGCGACAGGGTTCCGGCGGACGCGGTGCTGCTCTCCGGCAGGAACGTCCAGGTGGACGAATCCCTGCTGACCGGCGAATCCGTACCGGTGAGAAAATCGGCCTGGGACGGCCTCCAGCCGATGGGCCGTCCCGGCGGGGACGACCTTCCCTTTGTCTATTCGGGGACGCTCGTGGTGAAGGGCCAGGGCATCGCCCGGGTGGAAACCACCGGGCCGCGCACTGAGATCGGCAAGATCGGCAAGGCCCTCCAGACCCTCGAGCCTGAGGAAACGACGCTCCAGCGGCAGACAGGCCGGATCGTCAGGAACTTCGCCTTCCTCGGCCTCGGGCTGTGCGCGATGGTCGTGGCCGTCTTCACGCTGACCCGGGGCGATCTGGTGGGAGGGGTCCTGGCTGGGTTGACGCTGGCCATGGCCACTCTGCCCGAGGAATTCCCCGTCGTCCTGACCATCTTTCTGGCCCTAGGCGCATGGCGGATTTCCAGGCACCGGGTCCTGACCCGGCGCGTCCCGGCCGTAGAAACGCTCGGTGCCGCCACGGTCCTGTGCGTAGACAAGACGGGGACCCTGACGCTCAACCACATGACGGTGACGCATCTGGCCGGATTCGACGGGCTCCATGCCCTGCCGGACCAGCCGGCCGTCCTTCCCGTCGGCCTCCGCAAGATCGTCGAATACGCCCTCCTGGCCAGCCCGGAGAATCCCTATGACCCTATGGAAAAGGCGATCCGCGAGCTGCGCGGACGCACCGTTTGTCCCCCCGAACATTTTCACGACGATTGGACATTCGTCAGAGAATACCCTCTGACCGAAAAAATCCTGGCCATGTCGCGCGTCTGGCTGCCCACCGGGTCCCCGGAAGCGCTCGTCACGGTCAAGGGGGCTCCCGAAACGATCGCCGACCTGTGCCGCATGCTTCCGGAGGAGCGTCGGGCGCTCATCGGCCGGGTCAACGATATGGCCGGCCAGGGCCTTCGGGTTCTCGGCGTGGCCAGGGCGTCGCATGACCCGGCCGCTTTACCCGAAAGCCAGCTCGGATTCGCCTTCGAGTTCATCGGGCTCCTGGGGCTCGAAGACCCCGTCCGCCCGGGCGTCCCCGAGGCCGTGGCCGAGTGCCATCGGGCCGGCATCCGCGTCCTCATGATCACCGGCGATTATCCGGTCACAGCCCAGCACATCGCCGCGGAGATCGGCCTGAGGCCCCTCGGCAGAGTCATAACCGGGGCCGAATTGGACAGGATGAGCGACAGCGAGCTCCGCGAGCGGATCAAGGAGACAGGCATCTTCGCCAGGGCAGTCCCGGAGCAAAAGCTCCGCCTCGTGCAGGCCCTGAAGGCCAACGGCGAGGTCGTGGCCATGACCGGGGACGGCGTCAACGACGCGCCGGCGCTCAAGGCCGCCCACATCGGCATCGCCATGGGCGGCCGCGGCACGGATGTGGCCCGGGAGGCCGCGGCGCTCGTCCTGCTCGACGATAACTTCGCCTCCATCGTCAAAGCCATCCGAATGGGTCGCCGCATCTTCGACAATCTGAAGAAGGCAATGACATTCATCTTCTCGGTCCACATTCCTATCGCGGGAATGTCGCTCGTGCCGGTTCTCTTCAAGTGGCCGCTGGCCATGCTCCCCATCCACATCGTTTTTCTGGAGCTCATCATCGACCCGGCCTGCACGGTCGTCTTCGAGATGGAGGCCGACGAGGACGATGTCATGAGCCGGCCGCCGCGCCGCCTGGACGAACCGCTGTTCGGGAAACCGATGGTCCGCACCGGCCTGTTCCAGGGCTTGGGCGTGCTGGCCGTCGTTCTGGCTGTTTACGGGTTTAACCTTCTCTCCGGAGCCGGCGAATCCACCGCTAGAATGATGAGCTTTTCGCTCCTAGTCATCGCCAACCTCGGCCTAATCCTGGCCAACCGCTCCCGGACGCGGTCGCTCATGGCCACGCTGCGAACGCCCAATCCGGCCATGTGGTGGGTGGCCGGCGGAGCGATGGTGTTTCTCGGGCTGGCGATTTCCGTGCCCTTTTTCCGGGGGCTGTTCCGGTTCGGGACCGCTCCTGCGTGGCAATGGGCGGCCGTGGCTCTCGCCGGCCTGATCAGCATCCAGGTCTCGGCAAGCGTGAAAACCCGTTTTGTGCGCCGACTGCTCGGAACTTCCGGCGGGCAGGGTGACGGATAACCCGTCCCGTTCATCGATAGAAAAGGAAAACACAACCCGGAAAATGCGAGTTGGTTTTGATCGACGACGGCTACCGGCGGGAGGGGACCCCGTCCGCCGCCGTTCGGGTCCCGGAGCACTCGGAGGCGCTCGCCCCGATCGCCTGCGCCGGAGCCCTCCCCCTCGAGGAGGTCCCCAGCATCGAAAAGGTCAACCGGCGGAATACGCGGCAGATCCGGAAAAGAGCCGATGAACTGGCCAAGCTGCTGCCCGGAAAAGAAGCCGTTTTCGCGGCGTCCGTCCGGGCCCAGGAGGAGGCCTGCGCCAGCCTCGAGAGCCATGTCGTTTGCGTCACCTGGGTCCTGGAAAAGCCTGATCAAGAAAGGAGCATTCATGAAACTCGCTAAACTGTCTATCCTTGCATTCGTCCTTGCGGCCGCCCTGCCTCTTGGCCTGGGCGCAGCGGACGGCGGCGGCTGGTTCGTCTTCGCCGGGCCCTCGTTTTCCGACCTGTCCATCCCGGTGGCTTCCGGCGATAAGGGCTACCGGCTGGGCTTCGTGACGGGCGCGGGATACGAGGTCCCCATGAACGGCGTTTTTTCGCTTCTGGCCCATGCTTTATGCACCACGGGCGGCACCCATGTGGATTTTGGCGAAACGAGCGATATGACCTATTCCGGCAGCGCCGTCGCCTTCCCTGTATTGCTGAAGATCAAGCCCGGCCGGGGGTTGGCGCCTTTTTTATTGGCCGGCGGCTACGCGGGCTGGATGTTCTCTCCCCGCCTGGAGATCGACACGAACGGGTCGAGCTCCGAAGCCTCCATCCACGCGGCCGACGTCCGTCCCTTCCTCTACGGCCTGGCAGCGGGAGCTGGATTCGAGTTCAAGCTAGGCACGGCGGGGTTATTCGTCAATGCTCTGTACAGCTATGGGCTGTCGAATCTGGCCAAAACCGGAACACAGAAAGTCCGGCCGAGCGCGCTCAATCTGCTCGTCGGCTTCCGGTTCTAGAGCCCAGGGGCAGGGCGCGGGCCTGGATCAAGGCTTGACAGCGGCTAGGCAGGACCGGTATTCCCGCAGAAAGTCCTTGACGATATCGTCCTTGGAGAGGTCCGCGATCTCGGCGGGGCGGGCCCCCGTCTTGAACCCGCCCTCGGACCTGAGCCCGCCGCCCGACGGGACCTGGTAATAAGACTCGGGATGGGGGCGCGTTCCGCGGACCACGATCCGATAGTTCAACTCGAGACGCCCCTGGAAACGGACATCGATGGAAGCGTGATCGTCCCCGACGTCGATCGCAACCTCACGGCCGTAGCGCCCGAGCTCCTTCCTGATTTCCTTAAAGGCCGGCTTAACCCGGGACGCGTAGAATTTACGGACCTCGGCCCGAGTCCCGGCGTCGGGTCCCCCAGCCGCCTTGCCGGAGCTCCTCTCCGCGAAGAATGCTTTGAGATCGTCCTTCCAATCCGTCACCGCTTCACCTCGCGACCCTCAGCTTACTCCAGGGAGCCGCCCAATATCAACCCGTTCGACTCCCAGGCCTGAAGCCCGGGGCATGCTCTGGATTAATGCTGAGCACCACCCGCTAATAAATTCGGAGTGGGCGGTATCGAACGTATCAATCCCCCCGGGAACGCCGCTCGCAAGGGTTGAACTTTTATCCCGGGAATGATATAAGCGGCTGGTGGGCCCTAAAATGAGAACGCTCCTCATCGTCAATCCCGCCGCGGGTTATGGCCGGGGCGAAAAATGCTACCGCCGTCTCGAACCGCGGCTCCTGCGGGAGATCCCGGGGCTCGAGGTGCGCTTTTCCGAGCGTCCGGGCCACGCCGTCGAACTCGGCCGGCGGGCCGCCGAAGAAGGATTCCCTCGCGTCCTCTGCCTTGGGGGAGACGGGACCGTTTACGAGGTCATTAACGGCCTTTACGCCGGAGGCCCCCCCTCCTGCCCCGTCGAGGTCGGGCCGATCCCGGCGGGAACAGGCAATTCGTTCCTCCGCGATTTCGGCATCATCAAGCCCGAGGAGGCCTTGGAGAACATCCTGGCCGGGCGGCGTCACCGGGTCGACCTCGTCGCATTCGAGTACCGCGAGGGGGGGCGGACGGAACGGCGCCTATCCCTGAACATCATAGGCGTCGGGCTCATCGCCGATATCCTCAAGCTGACGAACGAACGGCTTAAGGGCTTCGGCGCGCTCGGCTACAGCATCGCCGTCCTCATCCGGCTGGCCAAGGGCATGGACAATCGAATCGACATCGAGACCGACGGCCGGGCCTGGACCGTCCGGGACAGCGCCCTGGTCATTTCCAATTCCAAGTACACGGGAGGCGGGATGATGATCGCCCCGCCGGCCGACGTCGCCGACGGCAGGGCGGACCTCGTCGTCTTTCGGGGCGTGAACCGGAGAGAGATCGTCTCCATCTTCAGCCGCGTTTTTTCCGGCGCCCATATGCGTCACCCCAAAGTCGAAGCCACCGCCGCGGTCGATATCTCCGTCTCCGGGACCCCGCCCCTGCGGGTCATGGCCGACGGCGAGCTCCTCGGCGAGACGCCGCTAAGGGCCAGTGTGCTTCCCGGAGCGCTGACGATCCTGGCATGAGGCGCGTTCTCGAGTCCGCGCGGTCGACGCTCATCTGGATAGCCGTACTCCCCGTCCTCACGGTTGCCTGCCTCCTCATCATCGGCCTGTCCCTTGTCCATCGGGGCAAGGCCCTGGACGGCCTGATGAAGGCCGCCAGCAGGTTCATCCTCGCCTGCTGCGGCGTCCGGGTCCGGATCGGGGGCTTGGGGAACATCGCGCCGAGAGGCCGGTACATCGTGATGATGAATCACGTCAACTTCTTCGATCCCCTCGTCTTCTATTCCCGTTTCCCCGGCGTGGCCCGAGCTATCGAGGAGGAGAGCCACTTCCGGTGGCCCTTTTATGGCTGGATGCTCCGCCGTGTCGGCATGATCCCCATCAGCCGGAAGGACCCGTCAAAGGCTCGGGAAAGCCTTGCCGAGGCAGCCGCCCTTGTCCGGGAACGGCCCGAATATTCCATCGTCATCCTTCCGGAGGGGACACGGACCCGGGACGGGAAATTGGGCCCGTTCAAGCGCGGCGGGTTCTACCTAGCCCTGGAGACCGGCTTGGACATCCTTCCCGTCGTCCAGTCCGGCGCCTTCCGCATCAACCGTAAGGGCAGCTTCCTTATCCGGCCCGGGAAGGTCAACCTCGCCGTCCTCCCTCCCGTTCCCGTCGCCGGATACGCCCGGGACGCCGTCGGAGAGCTGGCGGACCGTACTAGGTCCGTCTTCCTGGAAGCGCTTGGCGAGCCGGGTTCCCTCTAACGGACGTCCCCCAACTCTTTCAGTTTCGTCTTGGAATTCTCCAAGATCCGTTTGGCGAAGTCGCTGTCTCCGGGGTTGATATCGACCGCCCGGCGGTAGTGCTTGATGGCGCTCTCCTTGTCACCCGAGATCATATAGGCTTCCGCGAGGCTGTCGAGGGCGTTGAAGGACTGGGGAAAACGGCGGACTGTGTACGCGAGGATCCTGATGGCCTCCTCACGCCTGTCCCGGGCAATTAGTTGATAACCGAGAGCATTGAGCCTAATTTCAGAGAGCAGGGAAGAATCGTCGAACCCGTATTTCCCCCAGAGGGCCTCCCCCTCCGCGAGTCTTGCCTCGATCTTTTCGATGTCGGCGGACCTCAGGATGTCTTCGGGGAACTTCCAGCCGTCGAAGATGAACAGCAGCCCGTCATAAGTGTTCCGGCCGACCATGGATCCGTGATCACCCTCCACCCAGGCGCTCTTCCGGACCAGCCCGGCGAGAGGAGCTTCGTTCATCCATTTTTCGAGCGCCTTGTAAGTATCGATCGTCAGTTCGGCTTCCGCTTTCCCGACCGTCATGAACAACCGTTTCCCGTCCAGGTTCCGTTCTTTTGCCAGCTTGTCCATGTTCTTCAGCCAGTATCCGTCATCGACCTGGAACCAGGGACTGCCCGCGATATAGGCTGAGAACAGGTCCGGAGCGTTGAACATCGTGTACATCGTGAACAGCCCGCCCACGGAGTGGCCGTACAGGATCCGGAAGGCGTTCGTCCGGTAATTCTTCTCCACGAAGGGGATGAGTTCCTCCTTGAGGAATTGGATGGACCTATCGGCTCCCGCGAGGTTCTCGCCGCGCCGCTCGAAGGGCGTCGGCACGTAGCCGTCGTCGAAGCTGGGGACACCGACGACGATCATCCCCGGGATCTCCTGGATGCGCGAGAGGATCTGGACGGTCCCGTGATCATAGGCAAAGCTGAAGGCACCGTTGAGGACGTATAGGACCGGATAACGCGCGGAGCCGGCGTCATACCCGTCGGGAATAGAGACCTGGACGTTCACGTCCTTGCCGAGGACCTTCGAGGTTAGCGGCACGGTTCGGCCGATGACGATCTCGGTTTCTTGGGCCAGGGCGGCCGGGCCCGGCACCGACAGGCCAAAGGCGGCAAGGGTCGCCAGCACAAAGACGGTCCCGTGGAACGAACGTTTCATGGTAAACCTCCTACGGATCGATAAAATCGATGCCTGCAACTTGCATGCCAACTGAACGTCCCGGAAGATCCTTTCAAGGATCACCCGTCCAAGCCTGATAAACCGTCCCTCCGGCCCCCCGGAAACGCCATTCTTGACCGGGCATCCGGAGCCGGCTATGGAAAGACGGTCCGTTTCTTTACATTTTGCCGGGCCGCAGCCGCTCCGGGATTTTGTCCTCGCCCATGCCTCGGGGTCTGCGCCTTTGCTTCGAGGACTACGGGGCCAGCAGCCTCCTCCCCTGGAGGGAAAAGGAACGGGAGGCTTCCTACGCGGCCGGGCGCGGCGTTGATCCGGGACATCGTCACGGCCGGGCCCTCGGGACAGGGGCTATCGGCACGCCCCGACGATGAGCGGGGATGGACTCGGGCGCGTCGTTTGGATATCATAAGCTCACGGCGTCGCAACCGCCGAAAATTCCATGGAGAGGTCGATGCGCATGAATATCAAAGGTTCGCTCCTTCTTGTCCTATGCTTCGGGATGACGATCCTCGTCGCCGGGTGCCGGAAGTCGGGGCCCGAGCCGGCCGCGGCGGCGCCCGAGTTCCCCTGGCAGATCGACCAGTTCGCCGACCTGAAGATCCTGCGCTATCAGGTCCCCGGATTTGAGTCTCTTACGGCATCGCAGAAGGAACTCGTCTATTATTTGAGCGAGGCCGCCCTCGCGGGCCGGGATATCATTTTCGATCAGAATTACAGGCACAACATCCGGATCCGCAAGACGCTCGACGCGATCGTCCAGGGCTACAAGGGCGACCGTCAAGACCCGCGCTGGAACGAGTTCATGATCTACGTCAAAAGGGTCTGGTTCTCCAACGGTATCCACCATCATTATTCAACGGACAAGATTATGCCTGGCTTCGACGCGGACTATTTCGCCGCCCTGGTCCGAGACTCCGAGGGTCAGAGCTTCCCGCTGGACCGGGGGCAGTCGATCGACGACCTCCTGGCCTTCCTGCGGCCGATCCTCTTCGACCCGTCCGTCGACGCCAAGAAAATCTCTCAGGATTCGACGAAGGACCTGGTCCTCAATTCGGCCGTGAACTTTTACGAGGGCGTCACCCAGGCTGAAGTGGAAAAGTACTACAAAGGCATCGTCGACGGGAAGGACACGACGCCGATCTCTTACGGTCTGAACTCCCGGGTCGTTAAAAAGGATGGGAAGGTAGTCGAGGAGGTCGCCTCGATCGACGGGCTTTATGGGTCGGCCATCGTAAAGATCGTCTATTGGCTGGAAAAAGCGGCCGGCGTGGCCGAGAACGAACAGCAACGGAAGGTCATCGAGGCCCTCGTCGCCTACTACCGGACCGGCGACCTCGAGGAGTTCGACGAGTACAACATTCTCTGGGTCGGGGACCTCGCCTCGATGGTCGATTTCGTCAACGGCTTCATCGAGGTCTACAACGACCCGCTGGGGACGAAGGCCAGTTGGGAGTCGCTCGTCAACTTCAAAGACCTGGCCGCCACGAAGCGCGCCGATACGCTCTCGGCCAACGCCCAGTGGTTCGAGGACAATTCGCCCGTCGACACCCGTTTCAAGAAGAAGGAGGTCAAGGGCGTCTCGGCCAAGGTCATCACAGCGGCTATGCTGGGCGGGGACTGCTATCCGTCGACGCCTATCGGCATCAATCTCCCCAACGCCAACTGGATCCGCAAAGACCACGGGTCCAAATCCGTGACCCTCGAGAACATCACCTACGCCTATGACCAATCCTCCCTGAAGTCGGGGTTCGGGAAGGAATTCTCATGGTCCGAGGAGGTCCTCGAGCGGTCGAAGAAGTACGGGCCGCTCGCCGGGAACATCCACACCGACATGCACGAGGTCCTCGGGCACGGGTCGGGCCAGCTCATGCCCGGCGTCGGGCCGGAGGCGCTGAAGAATTACCACTCCCCGATCGAGGAGTCGCGGGCCGACCTCTTCGCGCTTTATTACATATCCGATCCGAAGATGATCGAGCTCGGCCTCCTGCCCGACGAGAACGCGGCCAAGGCGGAATACGACGCCAACATCCGCAACGGCCTGATGACTCAGCTCACCCGCATCCAGCCGGGGAAGACGATCGAGCAGGCCCATATGCGCAGTCGGGCCTTGGTCTCCCATTGGGTCTACGAGAAAGGCAAGGCCGAGAACGTGATCTCCCGGGAGACGAAGGACGGGAAGGCTTACTTCGTCATCAACGACTATCAGAAGCTTCGCGGGCTCTACGGCGAGCTCCTCGCCGAGGTCCAGCGGATCACGAGCCAGGGAGATTACGAGGCGGCCCGGAACCTCGTCGAGACCTACGGCGTCCAGGTGAACCAGGATCTGCATAAGGAGGTCCTCGACCGCTATGCCAAGCTGAACCTGGCGCCCTACAGCGGATTCGTCAACCCGGTCTACACACCGGTCGTCGAAAACGGGAAGATCGTCGACGTCAAGGTCGCCACCGACGAAGGCTACGTCGAGCAGATGCTGAGGTACGGCAAAGAATATTCGTTCCTATGATATAGGCAAAAGGGGAAAGGGGGGCACGGCCGTGCTCGACCTCGCATTCGAAGAGGTCCGGAACGGGACCTTCATCGCTCCCGGTAAAGGGCATCGATAAGGTCGGCGTATCTCTGCTCGACGATGTTCCTCCTGATCTTGAGCGTGGGCGTGACTTCGCTCATGCCGATCTCGAAGTCGCGGTCGAGGACGATGATCTTCTTGATCCGCTCATAAGGAGCCAGTCCGGGCGTCGCCCGGTTGACCTCCTCCAGGAGGAAATCGACCACCTCCGCCCGGCGGCAGAGATCGGCCCGGTCCCCGAAGACGATGCCCTCCGCCCGGGCATGGCTTTCGAGCTTGTCGAAGTCGGGAACGACGAGGGCCGAGATGAACTTGCGGGTGCTCCCTACGACCACAACGTTGGTGATGAACGGGTTCAACCGGACGAGGTTTTCGATGGGCTGGGGGGCGACGTTCTTCCCGCCCGAGGTCACGATGATGTCCTTCTTCCGGTCGGTGATGACCAGGAAGCCGTCCCCGTCAAGGCGGCCGATGTCGCCCGTATGGAACCAGCCTCCGGCCATGGCTTCCCGGGTATCGGTTTCGTTCTTGTAGTACCCCAGCATGACATTGGGACCGCGGGCCAGGATCTCGCCGTCCTCCGCGATACGGAGTTCGACGCCGGGGATGGCCTTGCCGACGGTGGCGAACCGATAGTCATCGAGAGTATTGCCGGTCAGGACGGGAGACGTCTCCGTCAGCCCGTATCCGGGCAGGATGATGAGCCCCATGGCGTAGAAGAACTCGGCGATGTCCCTGGAGAGGGGCGCTCCGCCGCAGACGAAGAACCTCATCCGTCCGCCCGTCCGGGAGGTGATCTTCGAGAAGACGAGCTTTTGGGCCAAGCCCCGCTTGAAGGTCAGCGCCTTCGGCACCGGCTCGCGGGCGATGACCTTTGCCGCGAATCCCTTCCCCGTCCCCAGGGCCCAGACGAAGACCGCCCTCTTGAGGCGGGACCCGGCCAGGACCTGGTCCATGACCCGGGCGTAGATCTTTTCGAAAAGCCGGGGCACGCTGATGACGATGGTCGGCCGGACCTCGAGGAGATTCGCGCCCACGGCCTCGATGCTCTCGGCGTAGGCGATCGTCGAGCCCCTGTGGATGAAGATGAACGTGGCCGTTCGCTCGAGGACGTGAGACAGGGGGAGAAAGGAGAGGGCCGTGTCGTCGTCCCGAAAGTCGATGACGGTTGTCAGGGACCTGATGTTGGCGATGAAATTGCCGTGGCTCAACATCACGCCCTTCGGCAGGCCGGTCGTCCCCGAGGTGTAGATGATGGAGGCCAGATCGCCCGGCAGGACGGCTTCGGCCGAGCGCTCGAACAGCCCGGGCGACCGGTCCTCGAGACGCCGCCCCCTGTCCAGGACATCAGCGAGGGTCCACGTCCCTTCCGGCGCCTCCCCTTCGAGGAGGATGACGTGCTCGACCGAAGGGAGCCCGCTCCGCACGGCCTCGAGCTTTCTCCAGAGCTCCCGGTCTGCGCAGACGACGATCTTCGCGCCCGAGTTATCGACGATGTAGCGGACCAGATCCGGGGAGAGAGAGGTGTAGATGGGAACGGTCACGGCGCCGGCCGAGAGGGCGGCGAAGTCGGCCATGACCCACTCCGGTCTGTTTTCGGAGAAGAGGGCGACCCGGTCGCCCGGCTTCATGCCAAGGTCCTGGAAGCCCAGGGAGAGCCGCCGGACGGAGGTCTCGATCTCCTCCGAAGAGATCGGCCGCCAGGCGCCGTTCTTCTTGACCAACATCCTGTCGGGCTTTCGGTGGGTCCGGCAGGCATGAAGGAAGAGGCGGCTCAGGGTCGTCACATCTTGGTTGACTGCGGTTTTGTTCACGGTTTTCATACTATGACTATTATACATCTATACATCATTTTTCGCGACGGCAAAGGACGGAAATCATCATCGCCCCAAATATGAGCCGTGCTTTTTTTGCGTGCATTTTGCCCCCTGCCGGACATTATAAAGCCTTGTCCCGCGGGAGTCCATCGGGTGCTATGCTCGAAGAAGGCCAAGCGATCTCTCCCCAGGCCCGGGCCGATCATCAGGTCTGGGCAGTTGCGCTTAGACCTCGATGTCGCGATAGCGCTTATCGGCGAAGACCAGCAGGAACCGGAAACAGAGCGCTGAAATAACGGCAAGGACGGCGAAAACAGCGGCGATCAAAGAGGTTCCGCTGACCCCGGCCTTGACCAGGAGGGCCGTAATCCCCCAGACGACCGCCAGGATGCCCATGTCGGCGAAAATAGCGATCAGGACATTCAGGTTCTGCTTGATGGCCTTCATCGGGTTGATCCAGTCGAGAAGCGGGCGAGCCAGGTCGATGATCATCGCCACGGCGGTCAGGGCGATTCCGGCCGTCAGGGCTAACAGGGCCGCAACGAGACAGACGAGGGCGCCGACGCGCATCACGAAGATGAGGATCGCCGCCGCCGCGGCGAAGCCCAGCAGGGCGACGAGATAGGAATGGGCGAATTTGGCCAGAACCTGCTCCCGGGGCGTGACGGGGATGACCTTGGACATCCAGAATTGGCCTCCCTCGCGCGAGAACGCAGAGGACGCCGTCCCGTTGAGACAGCCGCTAACGATCATGAAGCCGGCCGCGCCCAGAATGACGTAGACCGAAGTCGACGACGTAACAAATCTCAAGAGGGCCGTGGCGTCTCCCCCGTCCGACCCCATTTTGGCCATGACGACGAAGACCAAGGGGATGATGACCGCTGTCAGGACCCCGTTGAGGAGGAAGATCGGGGTGCGGTTCATGATCCGCCATTCGCGTTCGAAGATCGCCCGGATTGGCCGGCGACCGGACGACACGCGCCGCGACATCTCCGTCCGCGAAAGGGCCCTCTTGCGGCCCGAGACTTCGCCGATCCCGATCAGGCCGCGGTAGAAGAGCTTATCGGCCGCAATCAGAATGCCCCAGAAAAGCAGGAACGACACGACTGCGAAAACGCAAAGGCTCGCCCATCCGGACGCCGTCCCCGCCTCGGCCACAGACTTTGTCGCCCAAACGCTGGGGGGAAAGCCTGCGCCGATCCGGGAAAGAAGGCTGTTCGGCGAGGTGAAAAAGCCAGCGACGCCCTCCGGACCCATCCGACGGCCCACAGACCTGCCGATCGTGAATTGGAGCGCCATCGCCGCGACGATCAGGACGACGCTGCCGATGACGATCATGACGTCCTTTTTCCGGCTCAGGCTGACCAGCCGCATCATGCCGACGACCAGGATCGAGACGATCGCCAGGGGGATGACGGGCAGGAGGGCGTAGACCGCGACCGCTCCCGCCCAATAGGACGGACGGGCCTTAGACAAAATCCCGTAGGTGATGAGAACGGGCAGGACGAGAGGCATCATGGTCAGGTATTCGTTGACGAGAATGACCGCGAACTTCGAGAGCATGACCTCGACCGGCCGGAACGGAAGGGGGACGAGCATCTCCAGGTCCCTGGAAAAATAGAATGCGGCGATCACGTAGTAGAAACCGAACAGAAGGACGAGGAACTGCCCGAGCAGGATGCCATAGGTCAGAAGGACCCGCTCCTGGCCGATGGGCTGGAGGAATCCGTAGAGGGACTTGATCAGCAGGACATAGCCGTAGAGCGTCGGGAGGATGCTAAGCGCGGCCAGCCCGAAGAGGGGAATGTACCAGCGGTCTTTCTTTTCGACGAATAGCCTGTGGAGGGCGACGGAAAGGCCAAAATTGGACCTAAGTCCGGCCCGAAGGAGGGAGACGAGGCGGTTCACGTGTCGGTCAGCTCCAGGAAGATGTTCTCGAGGGACGGGCCCGCATCCCTGTCGATCTTCTTGAGTTCCTCCATCGTCCCGCAGGCGATGAGCCTTCCCCTGTGAATGATCCCGATCCGGTCGCAGAGCTTCTCGGCGACCTCCATGATGTGGGTCGAGAAGAAGAGCGTCTTCCCCCGGTCGCAATGCTCGCGCATGAACTCCTTGAGGTGATGGGACGCCCGCGGATCGAGGCCGACCATGGGCTCGTCGAGAACCATGACCTCCGGGGCTGGCAGGATGGCTGCCGTCAGCACGATCTTCTGCTTCATGCCGTGGGAGTAGCTCTGAATGGGATTCGTCACAGCCTGTTTGAGCTCGAAGATCTCGAGCCATTTGTCGATCCGCTCGAGCCGCTCGCTCTTGGGAACGCCGTAGGCGTCCCCGATGAAGTTCAGGTATTCGAGCCCGGAAAGCCGCTCATAGACCGCGGGATAATCCGGGACGTAGGTCGTGATCGACTTGCATTTCAGGGAGTCCCGGCCCGTATCGAGGCCGTTGACGGCGATCGTGCCGGAATCCGGCTTGAGCAATCCGACGATCATCTTGATGGTCGTCGTCTTGCCGGCCCCGTTCGGCCCGAGAAAGCCGAAGATCTCCCCGGCATTGATGGTCAGGTCAAGGCCGTCCACGGCCTTGATCTTGCCCTTGTTATAGCTCTTGGAGACGTTCCGGATCTCGATCACCGCAGGCTCCTTTGCGACCGGCCAAAGCGTTCGGCTAGTTGGGCAAGCTTATCACAATCTGTGTGCCGGAAAAATACAACCCTTCGATGCCGCGGCCTCGACATCGGTCTTCGCCTTCGCCGGCTCACCGCCTTCCGCCGGGGACGAGGTCCCTCGGTCAGTACCCGGAGCGCGCCTTTCCCCGGAATATCCTGTAGGCATAGATCGTGTAGCCCACGACGAGCGGCATCCCGACGAGCGCGATAACGAGCATGACCTTGAGGGTGAGGGGGCTCGATGAGGCGTTCCGGATCGTCAGGCTGAGGGCCGGATCGTTCGAGGCCCTGACCAGGTCGGGATAGAGATCCGCCCCGACGATCCCCCAGAGCCCGAGGAATGCGGTGGAGGACGCGAGGAAAGCATACCCGTCCTTCCTCCGGGTCAGGGCGACCTTCATCACGGCGAGCGAAACGAGGACGACGGCGACCGCGATCCATGCCATGACGTTGGCCAATGCCCCCGGGACCGCGAGGACCGCTGCTACCCCGCTCACCGTCAGGAGCGCTATATGGAAGAACCACAGGACGCCGGCGAACCGCCGGGCCCTCGTCTGCAGGTCCCCTTCTGTTTTCAAGGTCGCGTAAGCGGACCCGTGAAGCAGAATGGCGACGAGCCCGAAGGCCCCGAGGATGAGAGGGAACGGTCGAAGAAGGGTGAAGAGATCGCCGGAGAAATCCCCGGCGGCATCCAGCGGCACGCCCTGGATCACGTTGCCGAGGGCGACCCCGAACAGGACCGAGGGGAGCGCGCTCCCGATGAAGAAAGCGCGGTCCCAGAACCGGCCAGGACCGAAAGCGTGCGCCCGAAATTCAAGAGAAACGGCCCGGAAGATCAGGGAGAAGAGAACGAGCATCAGGGCGAGATAGAAGCCGCTGAACACAGTGGCGTAAACCGGCGGGAAGGCGGCAAACAGCGCCCCTCCCCCGGTCAGAAGCCAGACCTCATTGCCGTCCCACACGGGTCCGACCGCGCCCGCCAGGACATCCCTTTCCTTCCGTTCCTTGGCCAGGAAGGGAAAGAGCGCGCCGATCCCGAGGTCAAATCCATCCAGGATGGAATACCCGGCGAGAAGGACCCCGATCAGGAAGAACCATATGACCTGCAGTCCGTTCCCGGCATCCATGATCATGTCCTTTCAGGCGCCGGGGCGCTGTCCTCCGGCCCTTTTCGGATCAGCCCGAGGATGACCCTCAGCCCGGCCGCGCCGATCAGGCCGTAGACCAGGACGAAAAGGACGAGCGTCAGGAGGATGTTCCCGGCCGGGACGACGACGGAGGAAGCATCCGCCGTTCTGAGGACCCGGTAGACGGCCCAGGGCTGTCGCCCGACCTCGGCGGCGATCCATCCGAACTGGTTGGTGAGTAGCGGCAGAGGGGCGGCGACGAGGAGAAGCTTAAGGAACCATCGGGCATCCCAGATCTCCCCCCGCGCCAGGAGGAAGACACCGACCAGGCCGAGCCCCAAGAAGGCCATCCCGAGGATGATCATCACGTGGTAGGAAACGAACGGCAGGACGACCGGAGGCTTCTCGTTATCCGGGAACCTGTCAAGCCCCGTGACCTCGGCGTTGACATCGCCATGGATCAACAAGCTCAGGAGCCCGGGAACGCCGACGGCGAGATGCGTCTTCCGTGCCCGCGGGTCGGGGATCCCGAATAGATACAGCGGCGCTCCCTTTTGGGTTTCCCAGAGGGCCTCGAACGCGGCCAACTTCTCGGGCTGGGTCTTCGCCACCTGGACCGAATGCGCATGCCCGGAAAAGAGCGAGAGGACGGCGGCGGCGGCGAAGATCGCGAGCGCCGGTTTCAGGAGCAGCTTAGCCGTCCCGATGCGTCTCCCATTGATCAGGAACCAGGCCGCGATCCCGGCCGCGATGAGGGAGCCGGTCATCCAGCCGGCCAGGATCGTGTGCACATAGCGAACGACTGTCGACGGGTTGAAGGCCGCCGCGAAGAAATCCGTGAGCAGGGCCTTCCCCCCTTCGAGCCGGAACCCGGCCGGGGTCTGCATCCAGGAGTTGGCGATGATGATCCAAAGACCCGAGAGGTGGGCGCCCAGAAAGACGAGGAACGAGGAGAGCCAATAGGCCCGCTTCGAGACGCGTGCCCGTCCGTAGACGAGCACGCCGAGGAAGACGGACTCGAGGAAAAAGGAGAGGATCCCTTCGGCCGCGAGCGGCGCGCCGAAGATGTCCCCGACGGTCCGTGCGTATCGGGCCCAGTTGTTGCCGAACGCGAACTCCAAGGAGATCCCCGTGGCCACTCCCATGACGAAAACGGCGCCAAGGATGCGGACGAGGAACGTCGAAAGCGACCGGTAGGCCTCGTCCTTTTTCTTCAGGTAGAGGGATTCCAGGACGAGGATGATTAGGGACAATCCGAGAGTCGTCGGTGGAAAAAGGAAATGAAAGCCGGCGGTGAAACCGAATTGGATTCTTGCCAACAGAACGGCGTCCATCGCTCCTCCTTTTCGAGCTAGCCTCCTTAGCGATTGGAGCGCGTCGAATACCGGTACATGAAAACCGAAAGGAGGGCGAGCATGACGATGGCCAGGATCTCGCCCCACGAGTCGAAGCTCGTCCCGGGCCAGCGGACCGTCAGGCTCGCCTGCAATCCCGTGGCCGCGATGACCGCCGCGACGACCCCCGCGATGGAGCCCCCGGCGATATAGCCCGAGGCGACGAGGACGCCCTTCTCTCCCCGCTCTTTGGCGAGTTTCTCGTCCCTTGTGCTCTTCCCGACGAGAAAGGCAATGATTCCGCCGAGGAGCACGGCCGTATTCAGCTGAATCGGCAGATACATCCCGAGGGCGAAGGCGAGCGCCGGAACGCCCGAGATGGCGAGGATGAGAGAGATGATGACGCCGAACGCGAAAAGAATCCACTGGACCCCCGCCCCGCCCCCCATGAGGCCGACGATGATCTCGCGCATCGCGGACGCCTGGGGGGCCGGCATCTGCTGGGAACCGAACTGGTACGTGCTCCCGAGGAGCATCATGGCGAGGGCGCATGCCGCGGCCGAAACGAGCACGCCCGTGAACTTGAACATCTGCTGGTTGCGGGGGGTCGCGCCGATCCAGTAGCCGATCTTGAGGTCGGTCGCGAAAGCCCCCGCCACGGCGAGCGCCGTGCAGACGACGCCGCCGATGATGAGCGCGACGAACATGCCCTTTTCACCTGAGAGGCCGAGCCTCGCAAGGAGGACGCTCGTGATGATGAGGGTCACGAGGGTCATGCCCGAAACGGGATTCGTCCCAATGAGGCCGATCGCCCGGGCGGCCACGAGGGTGAACAGGAACGAGATGACGAGGGCGATGGCGACCCCGACGAGTCCGACGGTCGTCCCGGCCAGTCCGGTCCTGAAGAAGGCAAAGAGGCAGACGGCCACGGCGGCGACACCGAGGAGCACCGTGCGCATGCCAAGGTTGCGGTCGGTCCGCGCGACGATCCCGCCTCCCTCGCGCGACGCGGCGATGCCCTTGATTCCCAACCGGAACGACTGCGCGATCGACGGGAAGCTCCGGATGATCCCCAAGAGGCCGGCGCCCGCGATGCCGCCGATGCCGATGAGGCGGACGTAATTGCTGAAGATCGCATCGACCCCCATCTCCGAGATCGGGACCGTCCCCGGCGGGATGATCCCGGTGAGGTGGGCGCCGATGAAATGGACGAACGGAATCAGGACGAGGTATGAGAGGAAGCTCCCAGAGGCGATGATCGCGGCGTATTTCAGTCCGACGATATAACCAAGCCCCAGAAGGGCGGCGAGGCCGTCGATACGGAAAACCATCGCTAAGCGATCCTCGAGCCAGGAGCCGATCCTCACCGAATGGAAGGTGATGATCTCGCGCCAGAGGCCGAACGCGAGCACGCCGAGGTCGAAGAGGAACGCGACCCCGGCGCTCCAGACGAGGACCTTGGCCTGGGACCCCGCGCCCTCGCCCGTGACGAGGATCTCGGTCGTCGCCATCGCCTCCGGAAACGGGAGATGCCCGTGCTCCTTGACCATGAGAAACTGGCGGAGAGGTATGAGGAAGAAGATGCCGAGGCATCCGCCGAAGAACGCGGTGAGGAAGATGTGCCAGAAGCTCACCTTCAACCCGAGCATGTAGAGCGCGGGGATGGTGAAGACGGCGCCGGCCACGACGGCTCCCGAAGCCGCCCCGATGGACTGGATGATGACGTTCTCGAGGATGGTGCTCCGTCGCGCGAAGATACCGGCGAGCCCAACGGCGAGGATGGCGATCGGGATCGCGGGCTCCATCCCCTGCCCCGCCTTGAGGGCGAGGTAGGCGGAGGCCAGCGAGAAAAGGATCGCCATGGCGAGGCCGATCCCGACGGAACGAGCCGTCACCTCGAGCGGTGAATCAGACGCTGGCACGACCGGTTCATAGGTCTCGCCGGGCTTGAGCTCCCGGAATGCCGCCGGATGAAGCTTCTTGTGTTCCTCAGACATGGGTCACGTCCTCCTTCCCCTTCGCGCAAGGATGATATCCTCGGCCCCGAATCGATGTCAAGCGATCCGAATTCGGGGACACGATACCCGCTTACAATTTCCCGGAGCCGCCCGTGAAAACCGGGAATTGGGTATTGCGTCCCCCAAAAACGCGTCGTCAAGGGCACGGACTATTTCTTCAATACGCGGAAAAAATGGACGCCGGCGGCGGGCCGGGAGCATCGCCGAGGATAATCATCATCCGGAGGGTGCGATCCCGGCACCGGGGGAGCTCGAAAACCGCTCAGCGCCAAAGAGCACGACGACAATCGCCGGAATGATGAGCCGTTCGGGGAATCCCTAGCCAAGCATGATCTTCTCGTTGCTACTTCAACACGGACCGGATTCGTTCAAGTCCGCGTTGAATGGTTTCGACCGAGGTGGCATATGAGAGCCGCAAGTACCCTTCGCCATATTCGCCGAAGGATGAGCCGGGCAGCAGGGCTACCCCGACCTTTTCTAAGATCAGGTTCGCCAGGTCATTCGAAGTCATCCCGGTTGCTTTGATGTTGGGAAAAACGTAGAAAGCGCCCTGGGGGGTCCGGCAATGGATGCCGGGGATGGCGTTCAGCCCGGCGACAATGACATCGCGGCGGCGCTGATATTCGGCCACGACGGCATCCACCTGGGCCTGTTGGCCGAGCACGGCTTCCAGACCGGCATACTGGGTAAACTGGGCGGTGGAGCCAATCGAATGGGTGAGCAGCAACTCGACGCGATTTGCCAGTTCACGCGGCATGATGCCGTAGCCCAGCCGCCAGCCGGTCATGGCGAAGGTCTTTGAAAAACCGTCCACAAGGATCGTGCGGGCTTGCATCCCGAGAATGGAAGTGATTGACGGCACTTGGCGCCCGTCATAGACGATACGGGCATAAATCTCGTCAGACATGACCCAGCAGTCGTATTGCAAGACCTTCTCGGCGATGTGTTCCAGGTCGGCCAGCGGCAGGACGCCGCCGGTGGGGTTGCTCGGTGAGTTGAGGATGATCAGCTTTGTGCGCGCGTTAACCAATCGGTCGAAGGCCTCGAGGTCGAAGGAGAAATTGTTTTCCTCGAGCAGCGGCACGGCCACCGGTACGCCGCCGGCCACTTTGATCATGGCCTCGTAAGTGGGGAAGCCCGGATTCGGGTAGATGACCTCGTCACCCGGTTCGATCAAGGCCAGGGTGGGGAAAAACAAGGCCGGTTTCGCGCCCGGGCCGATGACGACTTCCTCCGGGTCGATGTGAATGCCGCGGCGGCGTCCACAGTCCTCCGCGATGACCTTTTTCAGCGAGGGCATCCCCGAGGGAGCCGTGTAGCGGGTGCGGCCTTCGGTGATGGCGCGAATGCCCGCCAGGCTGACGTTGGAAAAGGTTTCAAAATCGGGCTGGCCGATTTCGAAGTGAATGATATTTTTCCCAGCGGCTTCCAGCTGGTTAGCCCTTGCCAGCGCCTTGTAGGCGCCTTCGGGTTTCAGATGGTTGGTTCGTCGTGCATAAGCCATGAGCCGCCTGTTATAGCATTTTCTTGAGTTCGTCGTATTCCTCATCCTTCATGCCAAACCAGTTTTCCGGCTGGGGAAACTGCTTGCCGATGACCTGGTCGCGGTAGTTTTTCAGGCCATTCAGGATGACTTCGCCCGCGTTGCCGAAGACTTTTGCCATTTTGGGCTTGAACTTGGGATACAGCCCGAACATGTCATGGTAAATCAGGATTTGGCCGTGCGCATCCGGCCCGGAGCCGAGGCTCATGATGATGCAGTTTTCAGCCCGCTCGGTGATCAGTTTGCACAGGCGATCGGGGACAAGCTCAAGCAGGATGGCGAAGGCCCCGGCTTTTTCCAATGCTTTGGCATCGTCCATGATCTTCTTGGCCAGCAAAGCGGATTTGCCCTGCACGCGGAAGCCGCCCAGCGCAGAGACCGACTGCGGCGTAAGGCCGAGGTGACCGATGGCGGGAATGCCAGCGTCGACGATCCCCTTAATGCGGTCAGCCATGGCTGCGCCGCCTTCCAGCTTGATGGCGTCACAGCCGGCTTCGGCCATGAAACGTCCGGCGTTGCGGATGGCACTTTCGACCGAGGCCTGGTAGGTCATATAGGGCATATCGCCAACCACAAAGACGGTGGGCGCGCCGCGGCGCACCGCGGACGCGTGGCGGATCATGTCATCCATCGTGACGGGCAGGGTGGAGTCAAAACCGAGCATGGTCATGCCCAGGCTGTCTCCAACCAGGATCATCTCGATCCCGGCCTGTTCCTGCAAATAGGCGGTGGGGTAGTCGTAACAGGTCAGCCAGGTGATGGGTTCACCTTTTGCAACCTTGTCAAACAGGTAAGGCAAGGTGATTTTTTTGCGTGTTTCAGCCATGGAGCACTCCTTTTTCAAAGATAGACATATGCTACCATGAATATGGGCCAGAGCATAACCATTTTAATACGGCAGGCACGTGACCTGTTTGGGGAAATTCCTCCACTCGCAGTGGTCAGCGATGACGACGCCGGAAGGCCTTGAAATTCCACCGAACCCTCCTTATACTCCGGCTGTGAGCGGAGATTCGAGAGGACCCAGCCATGTTCCACCCCGCGAGCCGCAGGGTTCCCCTTCTCGGCCTCCGTCCGGCAGATGCCTCGGAGAGGCTTTGAGGTCCATACGTAGGCGCCTTAACCTTAAGTTCGGGCTGATCTTGCCCCGCCTCAAGCGTTCGCTCTGGATCCTGGGCGATACGCCGGGTTCGTTCGAAACCGCCGGGGCCTTCATCCAATCTCTAGCCGAAGTGGTCCCTCAATATCGCCTGGTGATGATGTCTTCCGAGCCTCGAACCCGGGACTGGCTTCGAGAAAAATTCGTGGACGACGAGTTCTTGCCGCTCCCGCGGGATTCGGGAGCGGTCGCCCGGCGCTATTTCCGTAGGCTCCGCCCGGCGCTCATCGTCACTTTGGGCCCGACGGACTCGTGCCCGGGCTCGCTCTTGGAGAAGGCCCGGTCGAATTCCGTTCCGGTTGTCGCCATGATTCCCGGGGCGCCGGCGCCGGACGGCCCGGGCCTCCTCTCGCGCCTGCTTGAGCGCGCTCCATATGAGCATCCCGTGAACCAAGCCTGGCGCGTTCCGAACTGGCGGGACCGGGCGGGACAGAGCCGCTTCTGGAAATCGTGCGAGCCGTATTTCAGCAAGCGTCGCATCGACGACTGGGACACTCTGAGCCTAAGGCTGGGGAATCCCCAATCCATCCTATGCCTCGGAAACGGCCCGTCCTCGGAAGACCCGAGGCTCGCCGCCCTGGACTACGACTGCCTGATGAGAGTCAATTGGCGTTGGAAACTCCGGGGCTTTCGGACCGACCCGGATATCGTCTTTGTGGGTGACGCCGCCACGCTCCATCGCCTGTCCCCGCGCGTCTTCGGCCTGTGGAACATTTCGCTCGAATACGGGATGCTCCTCAGGTATCTTGTCACTCACGGGCCCCGCCGCATGGAATATTTCACCATGGAGCGGATATCCCCGTTGATCCGGAACCGTTCCTGGCCTGCCCGGCCGAGCAACGGCACGCTCATGGTGGCGGCAGCGGCCGCCCTCCGGCCGAAGCGGCTGACGATCGCCGGAATAGATCTTTTCCGGAACCCCGAAGGCCGGTATCCGGGCGACGCCCGCTCCCTCAACGAATACTCGCGCGTCCACACGAGGGACGTGGACGTCGCCATTATCGACCTCGCCCTGAAGGACTATCCGGGCGAACTCGTCATCTTCGGCGATACTCTTCGCCGGGCCCTGGCGGACATACGTTCATAAATGAAAGCCTGTGTTTTTCTGCCGAACTGGGTCGGCGATCTTGTCATGGCCACGCCCACCCTTCGCGCCTTGCGCCGCCACCTGGGCTGCGAAGCCCGAATCGTCGGCATCATGAAGCCCTACCTGGCGGATGTCCTGGCCGGGATGCCTTGGCTGGACGAGATCTGGTTCTATGATCGCGCGGGGGCGGACCCCGAGGTCCGCCCCCCGGCCCTGGCCCATCGGCTCCGCCGCGCCCGGTTCGATCTAAGTCTGCACTTGACGAACGACTTCCTCTCGGCCTTCCTGGCTTGGGCCAGCCGTTCGGCCGAGCGGGTCGGCTATGCCCGCTACCGGAGGGGACCCCTCCTGACGCACAAGCTTTATCCGCCCCGCGCCGGAAGGCGTTTCATTCCCTTTTCAACGCTCGACTACTATCTTCAACTGGCCTACGCCTTGGGATGTCCCCCCGAGCCCCCTAAGATGGAAATTTCGACCACGCCCGCAGACGAGCGCCGGGCGGACGATGCCTGGAAGAAGCTGGGCATAAGGCCAGGAGCGGAGGTCGTAGCCCTGAATTCGAGCGGCGCCTACGGCGCGGCGAAAATATGGCCGGACGAGCACTTCGCCGAACTGGCCCGGAGGATCGCCGGCGAGATGGGTTTCGATGTCCTTGTGATCTGCGGGCCGCAAGAGCGGGAGAGGGCAGCCCGGATCGAGAGTCAGGCCGGCCATGAGCGCGTCCGGAGCCTGGCCGGGCAGGAGCTTTCTCTGGGATTGACCAAGGCTTGCTTGAAGCGCTCCCGTCTGCTCATCACAACAGACAGCGGGCCGCGCCACTTCGCGGCCGCCTTCGGCCGTCCGGTCATAACCATTTTTGGACCCACGCACCAGGCGTGGAGCGATACGCACTACGATCGCGACACGCCGCTACAGCTCGACCTCGATTGCGGACCTTGCCAACAGAGGGTGTGCCCCCTGGGACACCACCGATGCATGCAGGATTTGTCGGTGGACCTCGTCTGGGCCGAAGTTCGCCGGCAGGTGGAAGGATTATGAAACCTATCCGCATCGTTGTCGTTCTCGATCGCTTTGACCCGCTTTATGGCGGGCTCGAGTCTTGGGCCGACCAATGGACCCGGTGGCTCGTCAAGCGGGGGCATGAGGTCCATGTTGCGGCCTTTGACATCGCTCCCGACGGCGCCGGCCCGGGAGTCATTGCCCACGTCCTGCCGCGCACCTCAGGGCGGATCGCCCGGGCCGCCGAGGTCGAGAAGTTTCTAAGGCAGCAGAATCCCGATATCGTCCATGACCTGGGCGTCGGCTGGCGCTATGATTTCCTTCAGCCGCATGCCGGGTCGCGCCTGTCCAACGCCCGGCAGGACTTGCTCAGCCTGGGCCGCTGGGCGCGGTTCGAACGGAGGCTCTCTCCATGGTATGCCCGGCGGAACAGGGAATTTAGGGCCCTCGAAAAGCGCCAGTTCGGGCCCGGCCGTGGCATTGTGATCGCCGTCTCCCGCATGGTGCAGGCCGATTTGCGGCGCCGGTACGACCTGGACCCCGGCAGGATCAGGCTCGTCTACAACGGCATCGACCTGCGGCGGCTGGCCGGCCCGGACACCCAAAGGAGCCGCGACGACCTCCGAAGATCCCTCGGGCTTCATGAGCAGGTCCTGTTTCTTTTCGTCGGTCACAACTTCCGCCTCAAAGGCCTCGGACCGAGCATCGAGGCGCTCTGCCTCCTGAACAGGGCCGGCCGGCCCTGCCACCTGGCAGTCATCGGTCGCGGCCCGCGCGAGGAATATCAGGCCATGGCCCGGCGTCTTGGCGTCTTCGATCGCGTGACCTTTCATGGTTTCGTGTATGACGTGAGGCCCTTTTTCTACGGCGCCGACGCCTTCGTCTTGCCCACGTTTCACGACGCATGCAGCCTGGCCGTCGGGGAGGCCTGGGCTTGCGGCCTCCCCGTCATCACCACGCGCTTCAACGGCGCCGCGGAACTCATGACGTCCGGCGTCCAGGGATGGGTCCTCAACGACCCCCGGGACGCACGCAAACTGGCCGACCGCATGGAATCGTTGCTGGACCCCGGCCTGAGGAATACAATGTCCGCGGCAGCCCGAGAACTCGGCTCCGGGCGATCTCTGGAGAACAACTTCGCTCGGATCGAAGAGATCCTCGAGGAGGCGCGATGAAACCGGGCGGCGGGACATGAGGCGGCTGTTAGCCCTGGCCCATACGGCTGACGACCCCGCCACCCGCTTCCGCATCGGCCAATACATCCCCTGCCTGGAGCTCGCGGGCTGGCACGTCAGCCTACGGACGAACCGGCCGCCTCGCCCCTGGCAGAGCCCGATCCGGAACCCCGTGCTGAGGGGCATCCATCAGCGCCAGGGCGTCTGGCGGCGGCGGGTGAACCGGTGGCGCGATATCCGGTCCGCCGCGGGCTTCGACGCCGTGTTTCTCAATCGCGATGTCCTCGAGAGCGACATCCGCTACGAACGGTTTCTCCTGCGGCGGAACCCGCGTCTCATCTTTGATTTTGACGACGCGATCTTTCTCGGCGGGAAGGATGCCCACGCCGCCTGGGTCTGCCGGAGGGCAGCCTGGGTGACGGCGGGCAACGCCGACCTGGCCGATTTCGCCCGGCAGTTCACTGACCGGGTGACGGTCCTGCCAACGGTCATAGATACGGACGCGTACGCGCAGGCCGATGTCCGCCCGGGCGGGAGGCCGTTCAGGGTCGGTTGGTGCGGCTCGGACCTTTCGATCCGCCAGACGCTCTTCCCCCATCTGGACCTGCTGGCCCGCCTCCAGCGGCGGCTCGGATTCGAGTTCGTGATCGTGACCCGGCCCCGGCCGCAACTCCCGAAGACTTCGCTCCGCTGGACTTTCGAGGAGTGGGACGAGGACAAAGAGACGCGGCTCGCCTCCTTTTTTGACGTCGGGATCATGCCCTTGACCTCGGACGAGTATCAGCGCTACAAGTGCGGCTGCAAGCTTCTTCAATATATGGCCTCAGGTCTCCCGGCGGTGGCTTCCCCCGTCGGGATCAACGTCCGGCTGATCGAGGCGGGGCACGGCGGTTTCCTGGCCGGGACGGAGGACGAATGGTTCCAGGCCATCGGCCGCCTGATGTCCGAAGACCGGATATGCCGCGAAATGGGGTCCGCGGGAAGAGCCTATGTCGCCAAGGAATACTCTCTCCAAGCCTGGCTGCCCGTTCTCCTCGAGCTGCTGGACCGTGTGGCCGGCCTCCCCGCCGCCGGCCGCGCTAAACCTTGATTCCAGAGCCGATGATCCGGGGAGGTCTCATGTGGCTGTAGACCTGGATGTCCTTCAAGCCTCGCATGAAGAGCTCGGCCACAGCTTGAGGGCTGAACCGGTAATAATCCGAAGGATAATCGTGGACCTGCAGGACGGGGGTCGAGGCAAGGAAGAACTCTCTGCGCCGAGGGAACAGGACCCGGACGAAGGTGGACCGGCTCATCCGGGCGCGCCACCCCGCCCGACGTGACTTGACGAATCCCGGGACTCCGATGATGATCACTCCCCCTGTCCGAGTCACCCTGCGCATTTCTTCAAGGGACTTCCAGAAGAAGAGGTCGTGCTCGAGGACCGCGTTGCACAGGACCGTGTCGAACTCCCCGTCCCGAAAACAGCTCAGGTCATGGGAGTTGGCCTTCAGGATAGCAAAATCACGGTATGTCGAGGGGCCGTCGAGGTTGACCCCGACCTTCCTCGCGACGGCCCTCAGGGATTCCAGGCAAAGGAGGCTGTCCTCCGAGGGAACAGCCCCGATCTCGAGGACCGAACCCCCGGCACCGCGCTCTGCGCAGATCCTTTCGAAAGCCTGGAACTGATCCGGATGCATGCCGAGTCTCCCTCAAATTAAATTGTCCCGCCGCGAATCGGCGAAAAAACGGGCCCCCGGCTCCTCCGATCCTTTCCGGAGCGGGGCCGCAGCTTGTATCGGTTGTTTAAACTATGATAACAATATAGTCTTTCGCCGGCGCTTTACAAGCGAGGCGAGCCCATCATGGTCCCATACAAAGTGGCCGGCCTTTCGCTCGAAGAGATCCGCGGAGCGTTTCGCTCCCTCCCCGGACCCGTCGTCATTTTCAACAAATCGCATTCGGGCAGCCGCCTGTTAGCCGAGCTGATCGAGGAAGCCGGAGTCTTCATGGGAGCGCACCAGAACGGATCCAGGGATTCTCTCGACATGCTTGAACTCGTCCAACACCTCGTTCTGACCTATTATCCCGATTATGCGGCCCTCTGGGACGGCCGAGCGGCTGACGACCTTGTGTTTCCCCGGCTCGCCCGGGACGCCGTGGAGCGGCATCTTCAGGGCCATCCGGAGGGTCGGGCTTGGGGATGGAAGTTGTGCGAGACCGGCTACATTCTTCCCGTCGTCGATTTCCTTTTTCCGCAGGCCCGCTATATCCATCTCATCCGCGACGGCCGCGATGTCGCCTTCTCCGATCACCATGCCCCGGACAAAGCGTTCTGGCGGAAGGTCTATTTCAACACCGACCGGATCCGGAGTTGGCAAAGCTTGCCCCTGACTTGGAAGGACTATCGCCGGCGCAGTCATATCTATAACGGCCTCCATTGGGCCAACAGCGTCCTCGTCGGCCGGACCTACGGCATGATGCTCCGGGACAAGTATCTCGAAGTCCGCTATGAGGATCTCTGCCTGGATTTCGAACGCACGGCCGGCCGCGTGCTCAGCTTTATCGAGGCTCCCGACCCGTCCCGGGCCATCGCCCGGGTTCGTCCCCGGGTCAGGACCGATCGGGTTCATGCGTACCTCCGTCAACCGCGGCGGAAGGTTCGCAAGGTCGTGGCCTTCATCAAACCGCTCCTCTTGGCGCTTGGGTATTTGGAGGACGATCCATGACCTTTTCCGTGATCGTTCCTTTTCTCGACGAGGAGGCCTATCTCGGCCGCTGTCTGACCGCCCTGCTGGACCAGGATGTCCCCCGGGAGGATTACGAGATCATCCTGATCGATAACGGCTCCCGGGACGGCTCGGCGGCCATCGCCCGCGGTTTTCCGGGAATCACCCTCATTCACCACCCCGTGCCCAATGTCTATGCCGCCCGCAATAAAGCCCTTAGGATTGCCCGGGGCCGGATCATCGCCCTGACCGACGCGGATTGCGAAGTCTCCAGGGATTGGCTGAGGGCGATCCGGGAGGGGCTGGATGGGTCCGAAGCGCCCATAGCCCTGGGCAAGCGGTTTTTCCCTCTGGACGTCTCCCCGGTGCTGCGCCTCTTCGCCAGTTACGAAAACGCCAAATGCGAGGCGCTCTGCGCTCGCGGCCCAAGAGAGTTCATTTTTGCCTCCGCCAACAACATGGCGGTCAGGGCCGAGGCCTTCAGACGCTTCGGACTCTTTGACGAACGGGAGGCCGCCGGCGACATAGAGTTCGTCCAGAGGTGTTTGCGCGCCGACCGTACGGCCCGAGTCGTTTACCTGTCCGGCATGCGGGCCGTTCATCTCGAAGTCCGGACCCTTGGAATCTGGTTTCGGAAGATGGCCGCCTACGGACGGTTGATCGCCCGGACACCCCGCTATCAACCCCTGCCCCTCCAGATCAAGCTCGAGATGTTTCGCCGCGTCTGCAGAGAGGAAGGGCCGGGGCTCCCGGAGCAGGCACGTTTCCTTGTCTGGCTCGTCGTGGGCAATGCTTTTTTTTCCTGGGGCGGCTGGAAGGGGAAGCTCTGACGGCCGCGCCGCGCGACGACAGGCCTGTCCGGTCCCGGCTGTTCTTCACAACTGCGAGTTAAGGCGGGAGCGCCGCTCGAGAATCGGCTTTTTCCGGTCGTCGGGCGGGCCGCTCTGTCCTTGGGTGGATCGCTCAGCCCCAAGCCGGTCTTCGCCCGAAGATCCTCTTAACCAGACAGGCCGGAGCCCAGAGGATGAAAACGGCCGACGCATAGAGCAAATAGAGCCAATGCCAGAAAACGGCCCCCGCGGCAAACCACAGGCCTCGCTTTTTCAGGAAGAAGCGGTAGAGTGCCCGGTTGATGAGGAGAAGGAGGATCGCCGCCCCCGCGGCGGGGATGACCCAGGAGGGTCTCAGCACGCTCGCGGCTAGGCTGAGTGGAAGCAGCCAGGCGAGGAAGGCGCTCAAGCGGTCGGACAGCCGAAAATTCAGGTCGCGGGGAAGACCGCGAGCGCAGGCCAGCTTGGTCCAGGGGATGGCGCGGCCGGCGATATCCGACCGAAGCAGCCCGGCGAAGGTCCATCGCTTGAGGTGCGTGACCTGAAGGGCTTTAAGCAAGCGGATGGTCTTTCCCGATCCCTTGAGCCTGTAACCGAACTCCACGTCTTCGATGGAAGGGAGAGCGTAGGTTTCAGAGAATCCCCCGACTTCGAGGAACTCTTTCCTCCTGATCGCGCCGCAGCCGGTCCAAAATGTTCGGGCCTCCTCGTCGGCGTTCTGATGGACGAAGTGATGGAGGAGGTTCTTAAACTGCGACAGGAAATTCTGCTCGGCCGGCCGGTCGTCATAGGAGCCGAACACCGCGTCCAAGCCGGGATTCTCGCGGAAGGCCCGGACGACGAGATCCGCGCTGCGGGAAGTCGCCCGGACGTCGGCGTCCACAAAAAGGAGGATATCCCCCCGGCTGGCCCGGGCTCCGGCATTCCGGGCCGCGGCCGGGCCCCGATGCTCGGCGAGCTTGAGGACCCGGTCGGCGTATCGCGCGGCCACGTCCGCGGTCCCGTCCGTCGAAGCGTCGTCGACGACGATGAGCTCATAACCCCTCCGTCCGCGGGGTTCCCAAACGGACAGGACAAGGCCGAGCGTAGTCTCGGCGTTGCGGGCGGGGACGATCACGGAAAGGGCGAGATGGAGGTGCAACATGGGCAGCCGGATAGAATGCCTATAACATACGGGAATCCTTCTGTCAAAACCCGGCGGCTTATTGTCGAGAGTCGGATCCTCTCCGGATAGCGGTTATCGTGCCGTTCGGGTTCCCGCCTCCTCCAAGGGTGCTTGGAAGGAAGGATGTACTGGCCTTTCCTCTTCTCCGGCGCGGTGGCCGGGCCGGGGCGATCCGAAGGCTGGGCAAAGGACCCGTCAACGAACGGATTCCCGTGGTCCGCCGCCGTTGTAAGACGCAAGGGGGAAGAGGTCCCCTTTTTAGAGACTGGAGCTTCCCCTGTCCGGAACGCCAGCCTCCAGGTATTCATCGTCGATATTGATCTCCCAGACCCGGTACCGCCCTCCGACGATGTTCCTCACAGCATAAAGGGCGCTGAGCATGGAATGATCCTGGTTGTTGTAACGGTGCAATCCGTTCCTCCCGATCGTCTGAAAATTGGCGATCGCTCCAAGATAATCACGAACGACTCCGACGTGCTCTCGATAGCCGTCATCATATATGGGGTACGTGTCTGGGGACCTGATGACGATCCCATCGGAAACGTCGTCCGGTCCGGCAAACTCGAGTCTGGCCAACTCCTTAATCCCCAATCCAATAAGAGCCCCGTCCGGTTCCTTCCAGATCGAGTCCGTCCTGTTGCAGAAATATTCCAAACCGAGGGAAGTGGTCTCCTGGTCGGGCACCATGTCCGGGCTCCAATTCTTGAAGTTCTGGATCCTTCCCACCTTGACATCGGGAGCGTGGATATAAATCCAGTTATCCCGGAATAAGAAAGATTTTTTAACGATCAGTCCCACGGTAAAGAAATCCCGGTAGCGGAGCATCTTCGCTGCCCTAATTACGGGATCCGGCGGGGGAGGATCCATGAGCGCGATAACGTCCCTCAGAGGAAGACTTGAAAGGTAATGATCCCCCGCGACTTCGTTGAGGACGCCCAGGGAATCGATCTCAGCACCAATGATCTTATTGCCCTTTCTTTTGAGCCGGACAAGTCGGGAGCGAAGCTCCGTATGCCCGCCTTTGTTTTCTACGATATTTTTAACCTCGTTCCACATCTGCCCGGGACCCTTTCTCGGGTATCTAAACTCTTCGATGAGCGTCGTGACCTGGTCTTTTTTCAGGAGCCTCAGAGAACCCAGGACAGCCTTTGCTAGGGAAAGGCTCTTGATCCTTTGGGCCGCCCAATCGGCTTGGATTTCCTTGCAGGGCATTCCCCAGACCTTCTCCGTGTAAGATTTGAAGAATATCTGGAAAAGCCTTCGCCCGAATCTGGACGTGGCCCACTCTTCGAAATTCGCCGGCGGCTTTCGTGATGCGAAACGGGACCAGCCGTAGCTGGAGAGGATCCGCGCGGCCTCTTTTGGCCCAAGATTGGCCAGGGCGTTCAAAGGTTTCAGCGGGTAGTCAAAGAAACGGTTCCGATAGTAGATCCTGGAGAGCCTGGGCCTGACGAGAAGTTCGGGACCAAGCACGTCCTCCCATATCTTACGGATCTCCCCGTCCTTTGAGAAGAACCGGTGCCCGCCGATATCGAATAAATATCCTTTGTAATTGATGGTCCTGGAGAGGCCTCCGACATCGGCCTCTTTTTCATAAAGAATGGGAGTGAGTCCCAGTCTGCAGGCCTCAAATGCGGCAGACAGTCCCGCTGGCCCGCCTCCGAAGATGATGACTTTCATGGCTCACAAACCCTTTTCCGGGAACACGCCATACAGAAGGGGTGTTCGGGATAACGATGATATCGCCGGCCTCGGGTCCTGGTCAAGGACTATAAAAAGCAGAGTGGGGCTCTTTCCCCCTGATGCCCGATTCGTACGGGTGACATCGCGCATTCCTGACAAGGGCCAAGTGGCGGCGATTGACATGGCCGTACGGCCGCCGGTACATTGCCGATATCGCCAATAAGTGGGCTTTATAGGCTGGAGCGGCTTTTTACCGCGCCGTAATGAAAGCGCTCTTTATTAGGCGGAGTGTGTTCAACTTGACATCCCCGCGCATCACGTTTTATCATCTCTGACGATAGGCTGAAGCTTCATTGGCCCATAAACGATCATTCCGTCAGCGTTGCTCAAGGCCCATTTGGCCTTTTGTTTTCCGCCAATAACGCTTCCCGTCGTGCGGATCAGTTTATTACACTGAGGAGGTTCCGATCTCCATGATCAAACAATTCGTCGTCTATGGAGTGGCCAGAGTCGGGAGCAATTATTTCGTCAATCAACTTAATAATCATTCGCAGATTCTCTGTCATTACGAACTATTCCACCCTCGCGGTCCATTTTTTGGATTCGCCGACAAGGGAATCGATTCCGCCGCTTTTGAAAAGAAATGGGATGTCCGGAGAAGGGATCAGGAGCCGTTCGTTTTTCTAGCGGACTTACTGGAGACCCATCAGGGGGAAGAAGCTTTGGGATACAACATTTTTCCCGGTCATAATCAGGCGATCCTAAAAGGAAGCTTGCTGGATGTGCATCAGAAAAAGATCATTTTAAGAAGGAAAGATCTCCTGAAAAGCTATATTTCCGGCCGATTGGCGAATAAAACGGGAGTTTGGGTTTGCGAAAACGAGCGTGATCTCGATAACATGAAAGATGCTAAAGTGCATTTTCTTCGGGACGAGTTCTTATCTTATTTGCTCCGTATCTTCAATTATTATAATTATCTGGAAACAGTCCTGGGCGTCACGAGACAAAATTTCTTGACCGTCTATTATGAAGATGTCATGCAAGACAGGGACGCCACATTTAATAAGATATTCACTTTTCTAAACGTCCGACAGGAGACATTGGACAAGAAATCAAAGTTCATTAAACAGAGCCCCGATGACCTCGAGCTCCTGGTGGATAATTACCAGGATATGAAGGCTTTTATGTTGAAGCATAATTTCTTTAATTTTTATCATTTCAGTAACATCCATTATGATTGGACCTATACATTAAAGAAGAAGATCATAAAATCTATTTTCGGCAAATGATCGAAAACCATTTTCGCGCGAACGATTTCCCGAAAAAATCGAGAGAGCGATTATTAACCTCTCTCGGCGAGGCTGAACTTTGAAGCGCCCTTCGCCCTCCGCCGTTTTGGAATTTCTTAATCTGATATCCAAACTGACGTTTCGGCGCGCCTGGAATGCCGGAAAAGTGCTGGTCAGCTATGCCTATTCGAGGGTCACGAGCAAAGCCTCGTTGTGGGGCTTGCCCATGAGCATCTCCGTCGAGCCTACGACCAGCTGCAATCTTCGGTGTCCGGAATGCCCGAGTGGCTTGCGCTCCTTCACACGCGACACGGGAATGCTGGAGGAGGATTTTTTTAAAAAGACAATCGATGATACGAATTCTCACTTGATCTATCTGAACCTATATTTCCAGGGGGAGCCTTATCTTAATACAAAACTCCTGGAGATGGTGAAATACGCCTCATCGAAAAATATCTATACCGCCACTTCGACCAATGCCCACAACTTGACGGATGACGTGGCCAAGCGCACCGTAGAATCCGGTCTGGATCGCATGATCATTTCCATAGATGGAACCACGCAAGATGTTTATGAACGTTATCGGGTGGGCGGAAACCTGTCGAAGGTCCTTGAAGGCACAAAACATATCGTGAAATGGAAGAAACGGCTGAAAAGCAGGACTCCGCTCATCGTTTTTCAGTTTCTCGTGGTGAAACCCAATGAGCACCAGGTCGAAGACGTCAAAAAGCTGGGAAAGGAATATCAAGTGGATGAGGTCCGCCTCAAAACCGCCCAAGTTTATGAATTCGAAAACGGACACGAATTGATCCCCACGATGGAAAAGTATGCACGCTATAAAAAATCTCCGTCCGGGAAGTGGAGCATAAAAAGCAAATTGTCGAACCACTGCTGGAGAATGTGGCACTCCTGCGTCATCACTTGGGATGGCTGGGTTGTGCCCTGTTGTTTCGATAAAGACGCCAAGCACAAATTTGGGAGTTTGAAACAGCAACGTTTTAAGGAGCTCTGGCAAAATGAATCGTATCGGGACTTCCGAACATCCGTCATGAATGCCAGACGCGAAATAGGCATTTGCAGCAACTGCGCCGAAGGAACGAACCCATGGGATTAGGCGGCTCGGGGCGCCCGCAGACTCCGATCGATCCACCGGGCCCCTGACGGTCCTCGGACGTTCGGATCGCGGGCGCCGTTTTGGCTTCCGATCGCGAGCCCGGTCATGACTTTTAAATCCATCCGTTTCGTGTTAAAATTGATTCGCAGCGGCCGGTTCGTGAATGGCGATGTAAGTTTATTAGTATAATGGGCTTAAAGCCGCACACCGGTCAAGACCATCGTCTCAAGGCTCGATGAATCCATGGTGGTGATGAATTTCAAGAAATGAGCGTTACAACCACATCGGTTTCCATAGAAAAGGCTTTCTCGATAATCATTCCCACGCGCGAACATCGGGCAACATTGGAACTGTGTTTATCCGCACTTTCGAACGCCGGGGCGGACGATTTTGAATGCATCGTCATCGACGACGCTTCGCCATGTGACATCGCCTCGGCCGTAGCTCGATTTCCCGTCAGGTACTGCCCGTTGGAGACTAGAAAAGGCAGCGCCATTTCCCGGAATGAGGGGGCAGCCCTGGCCACATCGGCCTGGTTGCTTTTTCTGGATGCGGATTGTCTGATCACCAGCCAAGCTTTGGAAGAAATCAGGCGGATAATCCAAAGCCATCCTGAGGAAGTCGCGTTCTTCGGTTCTTACGACGATGAACCGTTCGATCCCGCACCCGTTTCTCAGTTTAGAAATCTCTTGCACCATTATTTTCATCAAACCGGAGCCTCCGACACCACCACCTTCTGGACTGGTTGCGGAGCAATTCGTAAGGACATTTTTTGGACGATGGGGGGTTTTGAACCAGTTGATGCCGGCATTCGAGACATCGAGCTGGGTTATCGTCTGACGCGGGCTGGTTATAAGATCCGTTTATATCGTCAGATCCAAGTTAAGCATCTTAAGCGCTGGACGCT
Organism: uncultured Eubacteriales bacterium; assembly: GCA_964585685.1. GTDB lineage: Bacteria > Acidobacteriota > Aminicenantia > Aminicenantales > Saccharicenantaceae > JALHVH01. The sequence continues at coordinate 149,377 of CAZPEP010000064.1, forward strand.
TCGGAAAATGATCATCGCCGACATTACTAAGCGCGGAATTCCCTGGACCCGGTTGCTCTTCAAGTATGGCCTGAATGAAAGGAACCTCAACCTTCAGACAGCACAGAGGATCGCGGGCCTTGGCTTTGTATGCGCCTTGCTGGGATTGCTTTTGAGTTTTTGGAAAAGCGCGTTTTTATTGCTGGGCCTGATCGGATTCGCCTTATTTTTAGGCTTTAATGCTCCGGTTTTCAGGATGTTCGTTTCCAAGAAGGGGGTACGGTTTCTTGTCTGGGCTATTCCCCTGCAGGCCGTTTATTATTTGAGCGGGCTGGCTAGCTTGATTCTTGGGGTCCTGGGGCATTATTCCCACCGATTGCGTGGACATTGATCGGTCGGACTTTTTCCGAGAGTTGTTCGCTTCAAGCGTTGTCGTGGTTCTGCCACTCCATGGGCGTCCTTCCGGAACTCGGGATTCGCCGCACGGTCTCGTAAGCCGGATGTTTTTACGAGTCGAGAGCGCCGAATGGATCAGGCGCCGAGCCCCTCAACGGTCACGGTTTATCCTTATCCGTCCGTGAAATCCGAGACGATCCCAGGCCTCGCCACCCGGCAACAAGACCCGGCAGGAGAAGGGTAAGCTTGGCGAATCCGCTGGTACGCCGGACATAATCATTATACAAGATGCCGCTCAGCAGACTGCGCCCGCCCCTGATCAGCGAGATGCCGACACGCAGCAGCATGGACCAGTCGCCGCGGCGCAAGTGTTTTCCGAAGAAGGCGCCCTGGGTCCAAGCATAGAACCGGTACGTGGCGACCAGCTGGCTCTTGTCCCGCCAGGGGACATGATAGGCGACCACTTCCGGTGCATAGAGAATGGAAATTCCGGCACGCAAAGCTCGATACGCCCAGTCGTTCTCCTCGGCAGCCAAGAGATCCGTATCGAAGGGGCCGATCTGCCGGGCGGTCGTCAGCGCAAAGCCCATATTGGCGCTGGCAAGAGGACTGGACCATCTAACCGACGGGCGGATATAGAGGCGGGGATACTTGGAGGTGACTACAGTTGGTGGAATCCCCCCGCCGGCAGATCCGAGACGTCCAGTGATAATCGATGCGGGATTCCGGCGCAGCCGGATCTCCATCTTCTCCAACCAGTCGCTCTCCGCAAAACAGTCGTCATCGATTGCGGCTACAAAACGGGTTCGCACCTGCTCGATCCCCCTGTTTCGGGCTGACGCAGGGCTCCTTTTCGCCGACTGCAACTGCAAGGTCTTCAGCCCCTTCGCTGCCAAATCCTGCACCCATTCCGCCACATCAGGATTGTTTCCCTGATCAACAACAATGATGGAGGCCGGCCAGACGGCGCCGCAGGCGATCGATTGCAAGCATCGCCGGAGAATGGGCCGTCCCAGGGAAGGGATGATGACGGTGAGATCATCGAGGACCCGGCGCGTCGGTCTGTCCGCTTCGGGATGATCCCTTTGAGCAGTCTTGTCCTCGTCCATTCTGGCTCTCCTGTCCACCTGAACGGCAACGCTGTTTTACAATGTCTCCGTCGATGGTCCAAAACATTGCCGCAGTCGAACGGGAAAACTGGTCCCGGCCCATAATCCCATTATGATCTCCCGCTGGGGCTCCCTGAGCTTCCGCTTTCCCAGTAGGCTATCGCTTCGGCCACGGTCAGCACGCGGCAACCCGCGTTCAGCGCGGACCGGACGGCGGTTTCCAGCGTTTTGGGGGAACACCCCCACGGGCTGGGGCTGGTTTGCACGTCGTGACAATAGAATATAAGCCAACCCCGTCGGGCGGAAGTTATCCGGGCGAGGACCTGCAACCGTTCCGGGGAAACAGTGGTTTCATACAGGCTCTCCGATCTTAAGGCGTGCAGGTCGGCCTGACCTATGTGGATGCCCCCGCCGGTAATCCGGATGCTTTGGAAACGCGTGGCGCAACGCCGTTTGGCGAATAAACCGTACGCTCCTTGGGGAAAGGCAAAATGCAACCGGTCCGGCAGGAGGCCCAGGGCCGCGAGGAAAACGGCGTTCCGGTCGAGTTCGGCGGCCAGCTGTGCCGGCGGAAGGCGGTTGCAGACGGTATGGAAGAAGGTGTGGCAACCTAGCTGATGGCCTGTGGCCAAGAGGGCTTCCAGGTCTTCCCGGGTATGGCAATCCATACCGCCCTTCTGTTTACCGGTCAACCCTCCGGCTACGTAGAACGTCCCCCGGCAATCATGAGCCGCCAGTATTCGCCCGCCCAGGTTACAGGCGGTCCGGAAAGCGTCGTCGAAGCTGAATGAGATCACTCCGGGCTTGTGTCCCAGTGGCATCTCTCGTTTTATCAAGCGCCTGGCAAACCATCGATCGAGGCGGATCCATTGATTGGGGAGCATCAGGGTAAGCGCATACGATATTGCTTTTTCGTCCTATCAAAACAGCCGTTTTACGCTTCGCTTAAGAAAATCTCTGGAATATTTGATTATGTCATCATCTTTGATTCTTTTGTCATTGGTCATAAAGCCGCTGATGTATCCGTAAAAAAACATGAATCCAGCTCTCATGAATGGCTTTTTCGTAATGGCCGACCCTATAGAAATGCAGAGGATATGAAAAAAGTTATAACACAACATATAACGTCCCCGCCCCGATATAAAAAAGCCCTTCAGCTGATTCTCTTTGGAAAATGTTTCCCGATGCTGAAAGGATTGAGCGGTCGATATTTTTCGAGCCTGGTATCCTCTGCTCATAATTTTGATGTCTGACGTCTTATCCGGAGATGGAGTGCGGGGGAAACCTCCGATCTCTCTAAGGATCTTATAATTATACAGCCTGGCCCCGCCGCGGGGGTGTTCATTATCATATTCGACGGTCCATGGACTCTCAGGATCACGGCCCGCCTGAATCAAAACGTCTCCCGAGACGACACCGACATCGGGATGTGAAGACAAATAATCGATCAAATATTCGAAATACCGCTTTTCCGTCGTGATATCAGAGTCAAGCAATCCGACGTAATCGCAGGAATCCAGCTTTCCCGCAGCCAGCAGTTGATTTAAAAATTCCATCCCAGCATTAATAACGTTCCCGTAGCCTAGCCAACTATATTGTTTATTGATGCACCGGTTCAATATGTAAATCCATCTATCATTCGCGACTTCTTGAGCCAGAATGAGCGCAGAGCGATCGGTTGAATTATCATTGACTATGATCCATACATGGGGGCGCGCAGATTGATTCTTTACGGATTCTATGACTTGCTTGATGGTTGCCTCTTCGTTCTTAAGAGGCGTGATCAAAACATATTGGGGTATCATGGATCCGTCTGTTGGTGACTTTACAAGAGATTCACGGGACCGTCAATGTGGTTTATGGAAGATGCGGCAAAGAGGAAGGTGAAAATCGTCCGCAAGAGAGGCAAGACATTGATAATATGTTCTGTTAAAATGAGTTCCGAGTCGGCTTATGAGGAATGAGCCCAATGCCTCTTGCCGGCAGTAGATTTTTCTTTGGCGGTGACCAACAGGCCGGCGGCCCTGAGAAAAAAATGCTTGACGATATAAGGTTGCGGACGGCAGATATCAAGCACCCGCTGGTTACCATTATTGTGACAAACTTCAATTATGAAAAGTATATCATTGCTTGCCTGAAGTCCGTTGCCGGACAGTCCTATCCTCATTATAGGTGCGTTATTGTTGATGACGGCTCAAAAGACGGCTCCGTAACCCTCATTGAAGAATTCATCCATTCTGGCGAATCACGGGACAAGTTCTCGCTGATCAGGCATGAGCATAATCGGGGGCAATTGGCCGCTTTCAAAACGGGACTGATGCACGCCGAGGGTGTCTTTGTCGTTTTTGTCGATGCCGACGACCTGCTTTTTAAGGATTTTCTTGTGTCTCATATTCAGGCCCATCTGGATTCTTTGCCGGTTGCCTTTACGTGTTCGAATCATTATCAGATCAATGAAAATAACGAGATCGTCTCCGGTAGCTATTCTGGTTTGACGGCGAAGATCGGCTGCCTTTATATAAGGCCAAGGCCGCTCCACCATTCCTTTTGGATCTGGACGTCCACCAGCTCCATGATGTTTCGAAAAACGATTCTTGATTTGATCATGCCGGATGCCGGCGAGCATTTTAGGGTCTGTGCCGATAATTATCTCTGTCATTTTGCGAATCTGATAGGTGGATCCAAACTTATGGGAGCCGTACACGGATGTTACCGCCGACACGGAGCCAACTTCTTTGGCGGCAATCCTGTTGTCGGGGGGCACCTCCCTACGGGGAACCTGAAAAAGCATCCCAAACACCATATCCTCCGCCAAAGCATCCTGTCGCATCTGCTTCAGAATCATGAAAGCTTTTCTTCTTTGTTGTCGGAAAGAACTTTCTTAAAAACACTCTTGAACCTTGCCGGGCCCTCTGATCTTTTCCGGATCAAAAGGACATTCCCCGACTATTTCGTCGGCAAATCCCGTTTTTTTTCGTTCAAGTTTGCAATATACAGCTTTTTATTAAGGACTGGATTGTTGTTTCGGAAACTCTTTTGTTTCCGGAGTAAAACTTTCAAATATGGCTAACAAGCCGTATTCGATCAGCCTTTGCGACTGACACATGCGACGGTCGAGCCCGTCTATGGCCATGGGGTCGTCGTAGGGGCCTTGCTCGATCACCCGCCCCTAGAACAGAATGGAGATGCGATCGGCTCGGCGAAGAATGGCCGGCCGGTGAGTGATGACCAACGTGGCCCAAGTGCTCACGACCGGTTTCCCAAACATCAGGGCTTCGATGTTCTTGATGCCTTGCCCGGTGTTTTCCATGACCGGGTCGATCACGATAGCAGCCTGCCGGGATAAGTTTGCTAAATCCCGGACTATTCCCAACATCGTCAGCGCCGTTCGCTCACTCCCGATGCTCCTGCATTGAAACGATGTCTGATGATAAGACTCCCAGCATGAAGGCGTATGGAACCTCGACAGCATATTCCCGCTAGAATTCCACCCGTCGCGCAAGCCGGATTCCAGCTCCGGTTTGATGCGGTGAGGTGAGACGGGAGTGATGACTGGATAATTTTCTGTCATGATGACCATCCCCCGCGTAGTGTGCCATCTGTTAAGTCATATTTCGGATAATACTATGGGATGATAACTCTATTGGGAATGAATGAAAGAACGTCTTTCAGTATTGCCGTCATTTTTTCTGCGTATCCAAAAAGAAGGTTTCGCGGCGAATTGGATTTAGGGCTTCAAAATGTATAAACTGTCCAAAGAATGGGGAGAGGGCCGGACAAAAGAGAGCGAAAAGTATGATATTTTCTGTAATTGTTCCTTTTTACAATGAAGAAATATTCATCGAACGATGTATCCATTCTCTGTTAAATCAGGATTTTGATAGAAACGAATATGAACTAATTTTTGTCGATAACAATTCTGCGGACAGATCCGCGCAAGTTGTCAATTCGTATTCTGATATCAATTTGCTTTCGGAGGGCAAGCGGAGCGCTTATGCCGCTCGCAACAGGGGCATTTTAGCGGCAAGTGGCGAAATCCTCGTGTTTACCGATGGAGACTGTGAAGCGGAAAAAGATTGGCTGACTCATATTTATGCAGGAATGAAGCATCTCAACGCCGGGATTGTTTTGGGAAGTCGTTGTTTCGCTTCGCACAAATCTATTCCGCTTCGACTGTTAGCCGCTTATGAAAACGCAAAAATAGAATACGTTTTAACGACATCGTTGCCAAAGGAATATTGTTATGGGTTTACCAACAACATGGCTGTCAAAGGAGAAATCTTCGAACAGTCCGGTCTTTTTCCGGAATTTGCCCGCGGGGCGGATACTGGTTTTATTCAGAAATACCTGTTTTCGGACCCTGAGGCGAAGCTGATTTATTTGCCAAAGATGCTTATCCGTCACTTAGAAGTCGGGCAATTCATAGATTGGTTAAACAAACAGGTTATCCGTGGCGAAAATAATAAGCGGATTGGATTTGGCAGCAAGTACAAGACACTAACGGCGGCGATGAGATTGGCGGTTTTTAGGAAGGCGGTCAAAGAAAATGGCTATGGTTTCAGCAGATCTCTTATTCTATTTCTAATGCTATTGCTGGGTAATGCCTTTTATATCGCTGGTGAAATCAAAACTAAACTTGAAGGCTAAATGCGGATTGTTCTTTCCGCGCATCCGCCCCTGCGTTCGAAATCCGGGTTAAAAGGCCACGCGCAACTCGCCCTTTGTGTCGTCATATTGAACGCGGTTATTTTGTCTTGATAAGCTTTGTGGTCAAGCCTCGCGGTCTATTTGTACTGGTTAGCTGAATCCATTCCTGGACTTATATACCCGGCCTATCAAACGCGTAGTCTTCGAGTGACCTTCGGCTCCTTGCGGAGTGGGAGATATAATCTTGGGGGGATTCCCGCTTATATGCTTTCAGCGGTTAGCCCTGCAGGATGTAACTACCCAGCGTTGCCTCTTCCCTGCACCGTCTTGGCCATTGGGGGAGGGACGCATTTACGTCCCTCCCCCTTCGATTCTTCTCAAAGCATCCAGGCAAAAGGCCGCTCGTTCAGCGAAGGCCTTTCACCTCATGCACCGTTCTTCAGGGCAGGATGGCAAAGGCACGGCCAGACTGGCCCGAGCCGATGGTTTTGGGGGCCCCGTAGAGGAAGAAGGCGCCGGTGTTGGGCAGATCACCGGTGTTCATCACCATCTCCACGTAGACCATCCCCTGGCCCAGTCCCAACACATGGGTGTCAAACCAGTCCGAGCCGCCCATGGACGGGATATCGGCCACCATGTTCTTGATGCCCTTCTTGGCCAGGTAATCGACCAGCTCAGCCGACGGAGCCGGCCAGCCCTCTGCCTTGCCGTTCTGGACATCGGGCACGCAGCGATTGCCCTCCGGGAACGGCTTGTAGTACTTGTCGTCATACCCGGTCCGCAGCAGGACGACGTCGCCCGCCTGCAGCGGCCCGTACTTGGCCTCGAAGGCCTTGACCACATCCACCTTGATGGAGGGCTTCTTGCCCGGTCCGGCCGTCCCTTCCATCAATCCCACGTCCACGACCTTCAAGGGGCCCTGGAAAAACTCCATGGGAACCTTGTCGTTGGTCATGGTGCTGTGGGGGAGCGGGCCCCACTTGGCCTCGTAAGCTTTGACGATGGGCTGATAGTCCGCGAGGTAATCGGTAACCTTGAATCCCGGGGGCGGGACGAAGTGGGTGGGGGTATCGTGATGGGTGCCCGTATGCTCGTCCAGCATCGTGAACTCGGTATTATACGGGAAATTCGGTCCCCAGATGTGCGTCTGGACGATCTTGATCGGGAAGTGGCCCGGCCAGGAGCAAGGCCAATTGGGGGACAGAAGCGTGGTCATGTCCACCACCTTGCCGGCCACGGCGGAGGCAATGAGGGGCTTGGCATCGGGGCCGACGATGGCGATGGCACGGCCGATGGCACCGCTGGCGCCTTCGGTCTTCAGGGGGAGCCAGGCAAAGAAGGCGCTGCCGTCCGCGGGAAGCTTGTCTAGGTTAGCGGCGCACTCTACATAGATCATCTCCCGGCCCAGCCCGGCCCAGTGGGTCATGATGGCCTTCCTGCCGGTCACATCGCCCATGCTCGGGGCGTCGATCACCAGATTCTTGACGCCCTTCTCCTGCAGGTAGATCACGGTCTCCGGGGTGGGGGTGGGCCAACCCTCGGACTTAAACGAGAGGGGATCCGGAGCATAGGCGTTCCCCGCCGGGAACTTTGCATACTTCTTGTCCCACTTGGTCATGAAAGCCACGATTTCCCCGGCCTTGATCGGGCCGTACTTGGCCTCATGCTTCTGGATGTCGGCCACCGTGATATCAGGACCGCCTTGGGCCCACTTGTCCTTGGGAATCGTTCCCTCCAGATAGGTCACATCCACCACCCGCAGGGGACCGACCATCTGGGTCACGGGGACCTTGTCGTTGCAGGTCGTCGTGAATGACCGGGGCCCGTACTTCGATTCGTACTCCTTCAGAACCCCCTTGACGAAATCGCCATAGGTGTTGTTGTCGAAGCCGGGGGTCGGGATGAAATGCCGCGGGGAATCGTAATGGGTGGCGACATGGGAATCGAAGACTTGGGTCTGGGTCCAGTAGGGGCCCACGTAGCCGCTGTGGGGGTTGAAATTCACCGTCAAATTGGGGATCGTGTTGTTGGCGGGCCACCAACCCGGCATGTCCATGGCAACCACCAGCGAGAGATCAACGACCTCACCCTTTTTGACCGGGGTTTTGAAGTCGGCGAAGCCGATGGTAGCGGACGCCAGGATGAAAATGGCCGCCATTGCAAGAGTCAAACACTTTCGCATACCAGTCTCCTCCTAATTTAATTTGAGTACCAAATCGCTCATAAGTCCGGCGCCTCATGTCGAGGTCGCGCCTCTACTGCTAAGCGTCTATCACGAAACATAATTCGATAGCCATCCCCCCTTTCTATCGGCAAGAATTTCCTTTTTGCGCCCGACACGGAATCGCCCGCTTCAGGCTAAGGATTGGCCCGTCCCTTCACGCGCTCATGATAGTCACGGCCCAGGCAGTGTGTCAAGAACTAAGTTTCCGACGGGCCGGAGCTCCGCGGGCGGTTCATCAGACCGGACAGCCGCGAAAGCGGCTAAACGAGGATAACTCCCTCCCCGCTCTCCTCGGCCGCCATCAAGATGACCGGATCAAAGGCCAGGCGGGGCAGCAGTTTCAACTCAATAGAAAGTCATTTTTAGATGAGTGAGTTGGAGGATGGGCGAAGGATCCGTTTAATAATCCCCCCCGAAAATAAAAAAGGGCGGACACCCCTAAGAGGGGTGCCGCCCCTACGTTCGAAATCCGGGTTAAGCGGGTCTTAGAACCGCTTGCCGCCGCCGGCTATCGGCGGAAGGTATGGTTGTATCTATTGTTCCGATGCTCGATATCCCGGAAGTCGTTAAAGCCGTCGGAGGACTTGACGAGAAGAACCTCAAGGGAGACGGAACCTTCATTCCCCAAAGTTCCGGCCGCATCCAGCTTCCGGGCGATTGTATAAAGCCGTTGCCCGGGAATCATATCAACCGTTTTATACAATATGACGCCGAAGCAGGTACCGGCATACCTGAATTTATTCAATGACCCGATATTTCCATCTATCCGGATGGTCATCTTCAGAATCCTCTCTGCCCAATCGTAGGTCACTTCGGTAATCATGGCATCGTAGCTGTACTTCAGGGCCATCGGCTTCAAGTTATACGATTGGGAATCGCTGGCCATCCCGTTGACCTTGTTTTCGTTGATCTTTACGGTGACCAGATTGCCGATCGTCCATTGGGCATCCCAGACCTTCGTCTGATATTTGATTTCGTACCCAAAAAAGGACGGGACCTCCCATCCCGGCGGGGCTTCGAATGCGGGAAATATAAGACTTCCCTGAGCGACTTCCTTGTTGTCGATGAGCACCCGGTAATCGGGTTTCACCGGCATGTCCGAAGCCTTAGGCAGAGGGCCCGTTCCGGAGTTCTTGTAGGCGAAGGTGATCACGAGCCCGTCCTCGTACGGGACCAGCTTGACATCGGAGATGGACAGGACCGGGAACTTAAAGCGGAGACCGGCCCGGTCGCCCGGGTCGATCGGGCGAGCGACATTGATCGGAGGGTTGCTGGAGGAGGCGCTGGCGATATTGAAGGCTTTGCCGATGCCGACGATATTGTCGCCGATCGTTCGCACGCGGATCTTATAGGTATCCGCCGCCAGGGTCGTGGGAATCGTCCACGAGTAAGAGCCGTTATTGGGCGTGCTCTTCACGATGTCCGTAACGAAGGTTCCATCCTTCCAGAGCATGATCTTGACGGTGGGTTTCGTCGTACCCGTCGATGTCCATTGAATGACGTACGTTCCCCCCATATTCCAGGTCACGCCGGCGGCAGGCTGGGTCACGGTAATCTGCTGGGCCCATCCGATCCCGACCAGGACGAATAAAAGGGCGCCGAGGCAAGCGGTTTTTTTCATACCCCATCTCCTCCGGTCCGGAGAAAAAGAACGCTCCCGGACCGCCCAAGTTGGTTCATTGATAGGAATTTCCTTATTAGCGCGGCATGGAATCGCCGGCTTTGGACTCATAATCAACCCTTCCCCTCACAAAATTAGGATATCCCGGCCCCGGACAGATGTCAATAACTCGGAATCCGGCGGGCAGGAGCTTCGTCGGGCAAATTATCGGGCCGGACGGCCGGGAAAGCGGCCAAACGAGGCTGGCCCTTCCTTCTCGCTCAGATCACCCGCTATTCGTACTCCCCGCTTGCCTCGACAGCCTTGCAGTCCTCATGGCTTCCATGAGGGCCGCCATCAGGGCGACCTGCTCAACGATATGGACCAGCGACGGCTTCTCCGCGACAAAGGTCAGCTTCAGATGCTCCATAATCCGGTCCACGACGGCATACTCCGTAAGGAAAGCGACGACCTTCATCCTCCCGCACTCATGGAAGCCATAAGTCCTGCAAGGCTGCCGCAGCGGGGACAAATGAGCAGGTCGACTTCATAAACCTTCCGGATCATCTCAGCCCTGACCTTGGAAGGAGCGGGCCTCAGCTCCTTCGACGTCTGGCCGCGTGGCGCGGCCGGGAATGCCATGCGCGGAGAGGCCATCGCCCTGGATTCCGGGAACGGCCTCGTTCACAACCCCGGCAAGCTCACCGCCCTCATCGGCGGCAAGGATCTCATCGTCATCGACACCGGAGACGCGCTCCTCATCTGCCGCAGGGACCTAGACCAGTTGGTATTGTGTCCCCCCTGATGGTTTACCGCCTATGTTTTCCCTTCGTTACCGGATGTAGTCCAGGGTCTTGGCGTCCAGGACGCTCCCCCCGCCCCCATAGAGATAGGCTTCGTAGATGATCCTGAAACCTCCTCCGGGGCGCGGCTCGCTCGCCTCGAACTTGCGCGATGCCCCGGCCGCGAGCGTGGGGATCGCCCACTCGCGCATCGTGGACGAGTTTCGCTTCAGAACGAGCCGGAGGGCGGTATAGGGATTCGGGGTCTTGTTGTTCACGAGGATCGTGGGAACGAGCATCGGCTTCCCGGCGGAGTCCTGCATTTCCAGGACCTTCAGGGAATCGATGACCGGTCCCTTGAGAACCGACGGACGGGTGAAGCGGATTCGGACGGAATTATTGCTTTCATCGAGCTCGTCCCGCTTATCGGTCGAGACCCTGATCGTGAGGTCATAGAAGAGGGAATAGGGCCCCCCTAAGCCCTTTTCAACGCGGAAGGGGAAGGGGCCGGTCGCCGGGATCACGGCCACGCGCTCCAGAAGGATCGTGAACGGCCCTTCCGGTGTCGTCACCGTCGCCTCTCTCGGGCCCGCGTGCAGGTTATCGGCGGGATGATAGCCCTGGGCGAAGATGCTGACGGAAACGCTCTTGGAAACCCAGGGGATTCCCCCGACCTTGGTGACGACCGCGGTGATCATGTTCCGGCTCCAATCGAAAGTGACCGGACCGAACGCCAGGTCGTAGCCGACCGGGAGCGCGATCAGCCGGAGGGAAGACGTCTTGGAGGCGACGCCCTGGCCCAGAACGTTGCGCTCGTCGAGAGTGATCGTGATCTGGTTTCCGATGGACCAAGGCCAAGGAGCCTCCGGGCCCGGGAAATTGATGAAGCCTCCGGAGTTCGTCGGCTGTTCGTAGCCCGGCCCGGCCGGCGGGCTCTCGGGGATCCAGAGATCCCCGGCGTCGATCTGCCGGCCATCGATGATCACCTTGTAGTCGGGTTTGACGGGGAGCTCGTGACGGGGCGGCAGAGAGCCGTTCCCCACGTTCTTGTATCCGAAGATGATCGCGTAGCCGCTCGCGTTCGGGGTCAAGCTGATTGCCGTCACGGCCAGCTTGGGCTTGAACAGCAGGGGCGCCGGAGTATCGGGATGCCGGGGGGCCAAGATGACGGGGCCCTTTGCGGCGGCGGCGATCTCGAACTTTCCGTTGGTCTGGTCGAACCAGGTCTGGTTGATGGCCTTGATCCTGACCTTGTAGCCGTCCGCCGCGGCCGCCTGGCCTCCGCCATGAAGGGCGCCAACTTTCCAGGAGTAGGTCTTTTGGCCGACGGGAAGGTCGGGGGCAATGGTTCCCCCGGGAGAGCCGTTGAGGAAGAGCAGGAGTTTCACCCGCGTTCCGTCCGGCATGCCCGTATATGTCCAGCTGATGACCTGTGTAGATTCGAGATTCCAAGTTTCGCCGCCGTTGGGCGAGACGATCTTCAGGCTCTGCCCGAAGGAGATCCCGGATATTCCGGACATGAAAAGGCCGAAAACCATAAACACGAATGCTTTTTTCATGTGAACACCCCCGTCCAATCCCTTTGCACATAACTTAATGGCCACTGCTGACCCCTTCTATCAGTTATGGCCAAAGGTTATCAAGGAATGGGGGGCAAGTCAACTTGCTGGTTCAGCCCCGCCAGCCTCTTCCTGGCATCCTCGACTTCGGGCAGGCCGGGGTCAGGGTCCTGCTAGAACTCAAGCGGCCTGACCAATACTTAATCAGACAGCGAGTGACAAATTATGTTCGTTCGATGCGGCCCTATTTCTGCGCTATCCTTGAACCAGGCGCGGCCGCACACTGCCAACGGCCATCACGTTTAATCCAGGTGTCTGTCCATCGGCACTGACCACTGGTATCCTTGCCTTTATATGTCGCTTTTAAAGTCCAACGCAAGGTGACTACCCCCGCGTCTCCATAAAAGGATATTCCGGCCCCAAATAGGTGTCAATACCTCGGAATCCGGCTGGCAGGAGCTTTGTCGGGCAGATTATCGGGCTGGACGGCCGGGATAGCAACCAAACGAGGCTGGCCCTCCCGTCTCTCTCAGATCACCCGTTATTCATAATCCCCTCTCTCCTCGGCCGCACTCATGGAGCCGCAAACACGTCTCCATGAGGACCGCCATCAGGGCGAAGACTTGGGCCGGCGAAGGCTTCTCGGCCTCGTCCTTGTTCGGCATCTCGACGAAGCCGAACCCTACTCTCCCACCGAGTGACCTCGGCAGTACCATGGGCACATAAGGGCTTAACTTCCGTGTTCGGAATGGGAACGGGTGTTTCGCGGCCACGCGCGACGAGAGGCTGCCCCGCAAGCCGCTGCCGATCCCGGTCGAGATAACGAAATAGAATTATTAAGTCGTGTGTCCCCGGAATTCTCCGGCTGCCAGAGTTATCCGCCTTGACGAGCGGCCCAGATCATCAATAAAATGTAGACGAATCCGTTCAACGGGAGAGCGGCATGCGGAGGTATCCCTGTTTTCTCTTAATTTCACTGATGGTCTTCCTGACGTCTCCGCTCCTCGGCGCCGGCCAGAATAACGAATCCGACCTGGGGCGATTCCAGAAAAACTTCATGGCGAGCTTCATCGGCAAGCTCTCCGCGGATGGAATAACGGCGACGCCCCGCCAGCGGGCCATGCTCATGGGCTACCTCCTGAACCGCCAGGCCCAGCGCCAGGGCGAATTCGAGACGGACAAGATCCGGATGGCCTCCCTGGTCGCGAAAGTTCAAGGATTTCTCCAGTCGGTCTCCCCCGGAGAGGATCTGTGGCCGGTTGTCGAGGCGGGCCTGCGGGGCGAGTTCAAGCAGGAGGTGGACGCCCTGCTGGGAGGGTCGGCCTACGTGGAGCCGATCTTCCCCACCCTGGACGACATGGTGAGGGATTGGCGGAAATGGGAATACTGCCCGGACCGCTTTGTCGCCTATCCCGCCAACCGGGCTGTCCTAGAGATGCCTTTGGCTTTCCTCCAGATGCTGAAGGAAAACCGCTACCCGGAAGCCCTGGGCCTCGCCGGCGGCCAGTGCTACGAGCAGTTAGTCAAAGCGCTCTCGGAAAGCTCCTCTTCGCCGGAAAAGGCGGATCAATTCAACCGATATTTGCAGAGCCTGGCCTGGCAGGTCGGACAGGCGGGGATGGCGGACACCGATCCTCCCATGGCGCGGATCATATTCTCGCTGCGGAATCCGAACGGAAAATGGGAGGAGGAGCCGTGCATCATGATCCTGGACAACGGGATCTGGAAAGTCGCCAAGTTCATCGATTGAGCCGAATGCCGCGTGAAAAAGGGAGGGACCTCATGATTAAAAAGCTCGGCGCCATCGGCCTTTTGATGCTCATCTTGGGCGCCCCGGCCGCGGCGGGCGCACCGGACGACGAGGATCTCCTTTACAAGTTCGCCATCTACACCCGGGATGTCTATCTTGGCGACGCCCTGAAGAATACGGACCCGAATGCGCTCAGCCCTGCCCTGGCCGGAAAAATATTCAGCCCCCGCGTGTTGGGCTACTCCCTCGCCAACCTCCTCCGGTACGCCCGGCGCGGTTCGGAAAATCATCAAATCTGGCTGAGGCTGGATCGCAGACTTAAACAGACACTGTTCGAGATCATCGACCTGCAGGCCGCCCAGGAAGGCTGGGTCAGCGTTGAGATTGAAGAGCGCAAGCAGGACGCATTGAAGCAGTACATAGGGGCTCAGCAGCACTGGTTCGACGACGCCATGGTTACCGCTACGGGCGTCAAGCCGAATGAAGCGCCCAACTTTTTCGATACCCTGGCAACCGTCCAGCCCGCCCCCCAGCCGATCGAGCAACCCGTCCCGTCGCCGATTGAGCCGCCTGTCCCCCAGCCGGTCGTCGAAACGCCTCCCTCGCCGCCGGTCCAGCCCCCCGCTCCGCCGGTTCATCCCCCCAACCCCCCGCCCCCCTCGCCGGCGGATGCCGTCGCGGGCACCTACAGGGTCACCGGGAAACCGCATTATGATCAAAATCCCAGCGCCTCCCTCGTCAGGCTCTCCGGATCGATGGACCAGGTCGAGACCGAGTTCAAGCTCTTCGACGGAACCCAGGTGACCTGGGACTACAAAGGAACCGCGACATGGGATGGCCTGGGGACCGACAGTATTCGCGACCTCAGAGGCACAACGAAGTGGCTGAAATACCCGCATATCATCCACGAATTGACCGTAAGGATCACGCGCGGCGCCGACGGCGTCTGGCACGCCGTCGCCATCAATATCGGCGGCAACCTCTTCCAACTCGCCCAGACGCAGGCCGTCGAACGGCCGATCCCTGCCGCGGCCAAGACCCTCACGATCAAGAACTCGACCGCGGGCAGGATCATGGTCTATTTGGACAATGTGGAGGTCGGCCTGAAAAATGACCTCGGCACCGTCGAACCTCGTTCCGAAAGGAAATTCAGCGGCATTCCCGAACGGGGACGATGGTATCTCAAGATCCTTCCCGCCCCCGACACATACCCCAAAATTCACGTGTACGAGCTGTATATCAAAGAGGCCGAGTCCGCCTACGTCTACGAAGTCCTGGAATGGCATCTCAGGTGACGGCCCGATATCGCCGCCCGAAGACGTATGCATCGCCGGAAGATGGGACTCAGGCCTAAGGAGGAACCATGAGAGTGAAGATATTTTTCTGTCTTTGCGTCTCTCTGCTTCTCTTGATTCTTTGTCCGGAGATCTCTTCAAACCCCCAGGATCCGGACTCCATCGAGGTTTACGCCGGCCTGCCGATCGAGGTCCATCTCCTCATCGCCGACATCAAGCTTGATGAGCTTATTCAGGGCGCGGAATCCGGCGGGGAGACGACGAAGGCGCGGACGCTTAAAGAAGCGAAGGCGCTCCTTAAAGAGGCCATCCGAAAATTCGAATACTACAAGACGGGGGATAAAAATATCCTTTCGGAACAATGGGGTTTCTCCTGGGTTCCTCTCCGACCCGATTTCCCGTCCGTCACAAAAAGCCCCCTCTCCCTCCTGGAGCATACGTGGATCGCTTACGATGCGGCTACTCAGCTCAGATCCAGCATCATGATCGCTCCCGTTCAATACTCTCCGGCCCAGGTCGAATTGCATAGGTCGTTGGATGACTCCATCGGGTTGATGGAAAAGACCGTTGAAGCGGTTGAATCCATCGGGGTCTGGCTCGTTCACGGGCGCTCCGACGCGCGGTTGATGATTTCCGCTCCTCCGGAATATAAGCCGATAACTCCCTTGAAATCCGACCTGGTCCGCCTTCTCAAGTCCAAGCCGGACGGCTCTCCCCAGGCCGTGGTGTTTGTGAGCCAAGCCTTGCTGGACCGCGAGGAGATGGGCTTGACTCCGGAGCAGTATCGGGATAAAAAGATCGAAGAGGTGCGCCGGCAATTCCCGGATATGTCCGACGTCGAGCTCGGCGAAGGCCGGGCGGCTTCAGCGTCCTTCACGACCCCTTTTTCTTATCAATACACTTGGGAAGGCGACCTTATCAAAGCCCTCGTTTATATCCACAGGATCGGGGAAAGCGCTTACGACATCAACTATGTCTCTGTCGCCGGAAGCTTCGACCGCGCCGAAGCCGACCGCATCATTCGGTCCTTCCTCAAGCTTTAACGTAATTCCCGGGACGCGGGAATTCTGGGGATACACGCCGAGCCGGCCTTTTTCGAACGCTAGCCTTTGATGTCTTTCCCCGTCTTCTTGCCGCCGACGCGACGTATGAGCCCGGCCCCCATGAGCGGCTTGAACAGATTCGCCGCTCCTTGGCGCGTTATGCCCAGGGCATCCAGATCTCGCTTGGCATACAGCCCGGGGTAACGGACCATAACCTACCCTTTGTCGGGAATATGCGAGGTCACCCTGGCGATGAACTCCAGATAATCCATCGTCTCCAGTTCCGCGCCGTTTTGGCCGTGCCGGTAACCGACCTTGCCCTCACGGTCCAGGAACAAGAGGCGCTCCAAAGCCAGCCCGGACGGACCATGTATTTTCCCACCCGCTCGGCCTCGAGCTTGGTCCGGGCCCGGACCCGGCTGTGAACGTTAAAGCCCGTATGCCGCCAGGAGAGAATCCGCTCAGCCCACTCCTGGCTCAAGAGCCCCTTACTGACAAGAAGCGCCAGGACCTCCCGGCCGAAGATCTCGGCCAGCCGCGCGTCGTCCAAACGTGGAAGCCTGTGGAAGATCCCCGCCCGGTCGACACCGCCCTCGGTCACCAGGAGATGGACGTGCGGGTGGAAGTTGATCCGATCCCCGAAGGTCTGGACGGCGACAATGATGCCGGGGACGAGCGCTTCGCCCGTCAGGGCTTCGAGGTAGACCGTGAGGGCCCTGACGGCTGACCGGCAGAGCTCCCCGAGGAGCTTTCTCCTGAACTTGAAGAAGATCCTCAGCGTCTTGGGGATGGTGAAGACGACCTGACGATGAGGGACATCCAGGAGCAGCGTCTCCCTCACCCACTCGCCCCACTCCTCCAGGCGCTTGGCGTAACAGGACGGGCAGAAGCCCCGCGTCTTGCAGGAGAACGTCAACAGATGTTCAGCATGGCAGTCCGGGCAGCGGATCCGGGCCGCGCTTCGCAGTCCTCATGATTCGGCTACGATTCATGAGGGCGAAGCCCGAGCGGGGATTGCCGCAATCGAGGTAGCGCTCGACGACCTCCTGGACGATCGGCCGAAAATACCCATACTCATAGAAGCAATGAGTACTGCAAAGCCTGTACTCCTTCTCGAAGCGCCTCTCGTATGCGATTAGGAACCGGTCGAAGTTATGGAACAGCACCCGGTAGAGGGCCGTGCGCTCCGGATGGCGAGGACGATAGATTCCCGGCACATCGGGAAGGCTGATTCAAAAATCGTGCCGGAAATCCCCCCGAAAATAAAAAAGGGCGGCCACCCCTAAGAGAGGTGCCGCCCCTACGTTCGAAATCGGGTTAGGTTAAGCTCAGAACCGCTTGCCGCCGCCGCCGCCGAAGCCGCCGCGGCTTCCGCCCCGGCCGCCGCCGAAACCGCCGCCGCCGGTCCTCGGCTTGTCCGTGCGCGGACGAGCTTCGTTGACCGTCATGGTCCGGCCCTTGAGGTCCTTGCCGTTCAGAGCGGCGATGGCCTTATCGGCCTCGTCCTTGTTCGGCATCTCGACGAAGCCGAATCCGCGGGTCTCGCCGCTGAACTTGTCCTTGATGATCGACGCGGAGGCGACGTCGCCGAAGGCCGCGAAGGCCTCGCGCAACTCGCCTTCGTTCAGGTCCCGAGAAAGATTTCCGACGTAGATGTTCATACTCTACTCCTTTTTGAGATTTGACCGTAATAAAGGAGAGGAGTATGACCGATCAGGGCCCGTGCCCCTTCCTTTATCC
>CAZPEP010000065.1:0-6731 GCA_964585685.1 uncultured Eubacteriales bacterium
CTGTACGGCCGTCCCAGGTCGAACTTGACCGCGTGCTTCTCGATCGCCGGCGGGATCTTCCGCTTCTCCCAGAAGGCCTGCCCCTCGTCGGCGAAGACCCAGATGCGCCGCTTCCCATCCTCCCGTTTCCCGCCCTCCCGCTTCTCGCTCCCTCGTTTCCCGCTCTTCCCGCTCCCCTTCTCCCCCGCCCCCGCGCACCGCATCACGATCGCCCACTCATGCTTGCCGAAGTCCTGGCCCTCGTCGACGATCACCGTGTCGAAGCCGCAGCCCTCCCAGAGCTTGCCGGACTCCGCGGCACGCTTCGTCACCCGGTCCCAGAACCCCGGCTCGCCTCGCTCCGCCTCGTCGAACCCGCGCCGGCGCAGTCTTTCCAGGGCGAACCTCCCGACGGGTGAAACCGTGATCCCCAGCCCTTCGAGGTTCGCGGCAAGCTCGAAGCCCAGCGCCTCCGTATGATTGGAATTGGTAACCTGAATTCCCAGCGCCAGGGTAAACGATTTTCCCTGAGTCGCGGTAATTAGAAATCCCATACTCTCTTCAACTTCGGGCTCTCGGCTGAACCCGAAATTAAAGAAAATCCCTGAGAAGGGGGGTTATTTTAGGCCGCCGACAAGGGGGCGTTATCGGATGCATGTTAACATTCATCTAAAGACATCTTCGGGTTTAGCGAATACCCACTTAGTCTTCTCCAATCTAAAAAGCACCAGCCGTTCTCCCCTTTTCCACTCTGCCAGCACAATTGCTTTTGCTCTATGGTGCTTGGCAACCTTGGACAGCCTGATTATATCTTCAGCCGTCGGTCGCGGGGCCGAACCGCCTTTTGTTTGAATGAGGACGATTTCAAGGAGGTCGCCACGCTTTAGCCCGGGCATTTCTTTCCGATGATTCTTGCGCACCGCAATCAAATCGACGATACCGCGAGATTCGGCCTTTGTTCTGCCTCCGAAATCAATCAAGTTCCATCGGGCTCCCGCCCGACGGTTGAATGTAATCAGCCATTTTGTCATGGTGCGTGCCCATTTTGCAGTAAGTTGCGCTTTCTTTCCCGGGCTGAGATTCATTTTACCTCTAGCTTTTCGGACTTATATTCCTTACATTCCACCTGGGTCGTACCTCCCCCCCTTGACCACGCTGGAACTATATCGCCGCCCGCGCAGCGCTGTCAACAGATCAGGGGACCCCTCTCGACTATCCGAAATAGCTTATTCCGAGGACTGGAGGTGCGCTCGTAGCAATCTCAAACGGCCATCAACCCCTGTCCGAATTACGCTGACGTCAAACAAAATAAGGGGTAAGGGAATAGTCTTCAACGAAACTCCGCGCCTTCTTGAGTACGATCCCGGGAGGAATCTCTTGGTCAGATTGCCAGAAGGCTGCGGATCTTCATTTCCAGGTTTTTCAAGTAATCGTCCTCAAGCCGCCCCAGCTTCCGGATGAGCCGGCCTTTATCAATGGCACGGATTTGAAAGGCCAAGAGCACAGAAGGCTTATCAAGTCCGTTTTGTGCAGATGGCTGGACCATGATCGTATAAGGGAACCTCTGCGCCTCTTTATTTGAAGTGGCGGGGATGATGATTGTCGTCGGCAGCCGGGGATCAGCCGTATCCGCCTGAACGACGATCCCCGGGCGCATTCCGAGCTGCTCGCGACCGGGCTTCCCCTTAGGAGCCGGAATATCGACCGCCCAGATTTCGCCGCGAGCCAT
Source organism: uncultured Eubacteriales bacterium (assembly GCA_964585685.1). Classification (GTDB taxonomy): domain Bacteria; phylum Acidobacteriota; class Aminicenantia; order Aminicenantales; family Saccharicenantaceae; genus JALHVH01. The sequence continues at coordinate 1,709 of CAZPEP010000065.1, forward strand.
GAACTTCTCTAAAGAATTTCTTCAAACTTCCGGATAGCCTCATCGCTTAAATCATCCCAGAGCCGAAATTCCAAGGATAATTCACCAAGATCAAAAAGCCTATTCGGCCGAAGACTATCCTTCGACTGGCTCTCGGCGAGGCTCAGGGTCATGGATTCAACGAAGTTGCTGGCTGAAAAACGTATGTTGCCGGTTCCCGCCAGCCAATCTCTCGATGTGGCCTGAGATGTTCCAACGGACATAAGCCACTCCTTACGTTCTATTTCTCTGTCCAATAATCGCTTTCTGTTGAATGTATTTAAACCCTTCCGTCCGAGTGATTGTCGCCACATCAATCGCGCCGCCTACGCCTCGGATATCGACGAGCCATCTTTGAATCTCGATGCTCGTGCGAATCAGAAAAATCGCAAGATCGACGCAATCCTGGAGCGGGAGAAACTGATAAGGAATCCTGAGCGAAAGATTGGAATCCAGTAAAGATGTCAAATCACTCTTTTGTTCGTCCGTGAGACTCAGGTGTTTTTGGACCAGATCGGGCAGTTGCGGGTCCCATCCTTTGATCAAGCGCGAAGTATAGCCAAGCTGACCTCCCCACGTCAGCCCGAAAACGTCCGTCTGCTGTTCAAAGGGTACCGGCCGACCCGGGATGGCGAATTGATAGACACGCCCATAGGGAGCATCTTCATCAAAGCCCCCGACCATAAAGATCATGTCAATATTCTGCGGCGCTTCAGATAATCGCTCCGACCATCGCGCAAGGAAGAAGTCGCTGAGCTTTTTAGCAAAACCTTCGACGGAAAGTCGTGGTGCCCCTTCCTTTGCCAATTCACGATCAAACTCAGGCAGAAAGCTATGGGCTGTCCGGGGTTCCCTTGCGCCGATCGCGCCGGCGCCGTATGTCACGGCACCGACATAATCATGATTCTGAAACTTCAGGAGCTTCGTAGCGTTGTCAAAGGTGGAAGGGATGATGATCTTTTCTGTTCCCTGCATCAATTCCCTATTCAGAGTGACGCGGCTATCTGCCGCCAGAACGATTCCTTCCGGGCCCTTGAAAGCAATGCCTAGGGACATCTTCGATCTCCATTAAATAAGGACGATGGAACTGGGCAAATTATATCATATCTCACTTCAGGGACACCAACCTGCCCCATACCCCGTCCTTCTCCAGCTCGACCTGCGCCACAACAACCCTCAGCACCCTATAGGCCCGGCCGGCAGCGATGTTGGAAATGGTAGCCTGAATTCCCAGGGCCATGGTAAACGGTTTTCCCATGGCCGCAGTAAACAGAAATCCCATGCTCTCTTCAACCTCGGGCTTCCGAATGATCCCGAGATTGAAGAAAATCCATAAGAAGAGTGAGCCGGACCCCACTTGGACCCCAAAACCGCCTCGCGTCAGGAAAAGAGGGGAAGCTCTCGTGCCTTTCCTGTCGATTCGTCGACAAAAGAAATCTTTTTGCCTTTGATCAGCTGTTCGCGCGCGTTCAAGAGCTCTATCCCGTAAACCTTTCCATCCGGAGAGAGATCAATATTCATCTCCTCGCTGACTTGGACGGTCTTGACGCCGGCGGCTTTCCTGCGGAGGCGAATATAGGCGATGTTATATTTCGGATCATACGTTATTTTCATGGAGACTCTCCTAGAAGTATTTTACTACAACCGTTACAACAATTATATCGTCCCCGTCGATAACGCAATAAGCCTCGATATGCTTATATTTGTAAAATTGAGTCCGCCAATAGTTTCTAAAAGAGAATGTCATCCCGTATCTTTGCCGGCCGAACCTGGCTGGGGAGACCTGACCCATTTCTATCGTCAGCCGAACTTCCTCGTTGCTCGCACCCCTCTCTTCCATCCTCTGGAGAGCATGGGGATGAATGATGATGGCCACGTATGAGTTCCCCTCCCAACATCAAGACGCACCAAGGCGTCCGGTTTTCTCACAAACCCTCTCATTAGACGCAATGGATATAAGAGAGGGGGATACTAGAAGATGAAACCTATCGCTAAGCTCTCAGAATCCTCTTCCTGGCCGGTCACAATTTTGTTGATATTATTCCTGTCGAGCGCGTGTTCATCGGATTCAGGGACACCGACCTCTCCGTCAGTGCCCCTGAAAAAGACGGCCGTCATCAGCATCACCGTGAATAAGGAGCCGATCGTCATCGTCTTCAGCAAACTCCTGGGTTATGGCGCATGCGAGCCGACCATCACGGTCATGGAGGGCAACGGGGTCGGGGTCAATATCCAGACCATAAGGATAGAATACTGTATCGGTTCAAGCGTCTATGATTCCCTCGATTTATCGGCCAGACGGCTCGAAGCCAATGGATACTTCCGGTTGGACCTCTTCAGGCAGATCTATTCCCGGAATTACACCCGCCTCCGGGTCAAGGTTCAAGGGAGAGACGATAACGGCCATTCTATCAGCAAGACACAAGACTTCGCGCTGACCTATTTCGTCTATTAAGTTCGTTTGGAGATACCGCCGGCCCCAGCTTGGCTAATGTTGCTCTACACTAGCTGCCAGACATAATCCCCTGACAAGGGATTTTCAATACAAGACTATGCAACGCGAGTGGCTCCCAAAAGGGCTCTTATGTTAGGACGCTCCAGGCATGTTCCCCCATTTTTTTATCCATGAAAAAGAGAACCGTTGTTCTTATTGACTCTGGCTATTTTCTTTAGCGGCGACCAGGATTATGTCCCGGCAATCCAAGCCTGTAAGGACTATCAATGGCTACGATCGTCGGCGTCTTCATCCCTTGGTTCTTTTCCTGTGCGCCCGGACGTTCGCCATCTTCCACTGAATCGCCGGGTGGCCCGCGATGCGCTCCGCTTCCTGCGGGTCGTCAGGAAAGATAAGTTCCAGGTTGAGATCGCCTAGATCGGCGGATTCGAGATACGCTTTCTCATCATCACTCAAAACAAGGAACCTCCCCACGACCGCCCAGGCTCTCCCGATGAGGTCGCCTGCCCTAAAATCGACTCGACCGCTCAGGAGCGGAGCCACCTGTTCTGTGAAGGTCTGCTCCGTGACCTGCCGTTCAAGCCGTTCGCGGCTATATGTCATCAAAGGACGCTCGAGCACGATGGAAAGAGCCATGAACAATTTTCTGAACCGGTCGGCCGTCAATCGACTGCCCGCTTTATCCGGCAGATGCGCGGCATCCCATACATCACGGGCCGCCCCCCGGTCTAAGAGAGCCAGCAATTTGCCCAGAAAAAGCTCCTCCTGACCGACCATGCGCACGACAGGATGCTCCAGTTCGCCCGGCTGCCAGAGCTCTCTCGACTCTATGCCCGTTCTATTCTATCCTCAGGCCCGAGGACCGATCGATAATTGAGGTAGAACTTGCGGCCGGCGAACGCTTCGGCGGACTCTTGCACGCGATATTGCCGCTTGCGCGCTAATTCCACAAGGGCCGTTTCCACGAGAGGCCGGTCCGCCAGCATCTTCTCCCGCTCGGCTTGCCCGACGTAGTTGAAGTCCAGGTCAACAGAAAGGCGCGTCGGCGGGCCGAAACAAAGATTGAGGGCCGTGCCGCCCTTAAGGATCAAAACGCTCCCGAGAAAAGGACGCCGCCCGATATCCGCGGCCATCTCGCCGAGCCGGGCGACCTTTTCCAAGGCTGAGACCCGAAAACCGGTCTCGGATGCAATTCTATCCAGGAATTCGAGGCTAAGGCTCACCAACTCCTCCCTGCGTTTTCAGCGAATTCGGAAAAATCAGGTTCCATCGCGAGGCCAGCCACCCGCCCCGAACGTTCCTCTCAAGATACTGAGGAGAACGAGGCTTCCTCTGCTCCATGCGCGCGAGGACAGCATCGGGCACATAGAACGCTTTTTGGAAACGCTCCAGAAACCAGCCGGCCGCTGACCAAAGGTTGGCGATATCGTACCTGCGAAGGACCTCTTCGAGAAGCGCCAAGTCCAGCACCGGGTATCCTGCGGCCGACTGAACGAGCTCCTCCAGACCTCCGGCCAGAGCCGGACGCCGAAACCCTTCGACGAGCGTCCGTTCCGGACCGGTAGCGCTGAGCACCTTGCCGAGCCGCTCGACCTTCCTTATCCCGAAGGCATCCTTCGATGGCATCGTCATTGCGCGCGGGTATTCAAGAAAGCATATCGCATGCCCCGCGAGACTAAGCGGCCGCCGGCGTTTCTCCGTATAAAGAGTCACCTGATTCCAAATAGAATGCGCCGCACCCAAGAGTTCCAGTGCGCTATGGTGAGAAAAAACGGCGTCCGCCCGGACCGCAACCGCCGTCAGAAACGGATCCGGACGAAACTCCGCAGGGTTCGCGCCCGACGGGACGACCACGTATATCCCGCGCGTCACCGTCATCAACCGGCCTTTCTGCAAATGGTGTTTCAGCCGTTCCACCATCGCTTTGCGCCCGCCCGGCGGGTTCAAGGCGGAGGTTGCCTCCCCGAGAGAGAACACCGGATGGGTGGCAAAGAAGGCAGACGTCGTTGCTTTGCTTTCCGTGCGATTAGCGGGCACTTCTTTCCCCATATCGATGCTCCACGCCAAGTATCGACGTTCTCAGACCGGCGCTGACTTGACGGATTGCTGACTTACAGGGATAATTATCCCCTGTTTATGCACGACATGTCAAGCAGGATCTTATCCTTCTCCAGTTCGCCCCCCGTCACAACCACCCGCAGCGCGCCGAAGGCCCGGCTGACGGCGATATTCATCCGGACCGCGTATCTTTCGGCCTCGGTCTTTATGTCCGCAATTATCACCGCAGGCCGCTCCAGGCCCTTGTACCTCAGAAACGTGTCGCACACCACCCGGTCCCGCCGCGCAAGATCCGTAGCCCGTGCCACCTCGCATCCCCCAAGCTCCTTCCGGTGCATGATGTTCCTACCCCTATTCTTCCCCAAATAAGCATCCGCCAGCGCCTGGATCCCCGGCGTGCACCTGTACGGCCGTCCCAGGTCGAACTTGACCGCGTGCTTCTCGATCGCCGGCGGGATCTTCCGCTTCTCCCAGAAGGCCTGCCCCTCGTCG
>CAZPEP010000066.1:0-9467 GCA_964585685.1 uncultured Eubacteriales bacterium
GAAAGAGGTCCTGCCGGAACTCCAGAAGGAGCTCGAGATCGCCAACGTCATGGCCGTCCCCCGCCTGGAGAAAATCATCGTCAACGTGGGTGTCGGGGACGCCATCTCGAATATCAAGCTCCTCGACACGGCCAAGGCCGAGCTCGGCCTCATCACCGGGCAGCTCCCGGCCGTGGGCCGGGCCAAGAAATCCATATCCGCCTTCAAGCTGCGCAAGGGCCAGGCCATCGCCTGCTACGTCACTCTGCGGCACCGGCGGATGTACGAGTTCCTCGACCGCCTGGTGAACGTCGTCCTGCCGCGCGTCCGCGACTTCCGGGGGGTCCCCCCCGGCTCCTTCGACGGGAGGGGGAACTACACGCTGGGCCTCCGCGACCAGCTCGTGTTCCCGGAGATCGATTACACCAAGGTCGAAAGGCCCCGGGGAATGAACATCACCATCGTTACGTCGGCCCGGCACGATAAAGAAGCCTTCGCTCTGCTGAAGAAGCTGGGCATGCCGTTCCGAGAGTCTTGATCAGGGAGGTCAAAGTGTCGACTACAGCCCGTTTCGCCAAATATCTCAGGAAGCCCAAGTTTGCCATCCGGACGCGGAAGCGCTGCCGGATCTGCGGCCGCTCCCGGGGCTATTACCGGAAGTTCGACATGTGCCGGCTCTGCTTCCGCGAGTTGGCCCTTAAGGGGGGGATCCCCGGCATCACCAAGGCCTCCTGGTAAATCAGGGAAAGGACACGCTCATGAATCTCACGGACCCAATCGCCGATATGCTGACCCGGATTCGGAACGCCGCCAAGGCGAGGAAGAAGGAGGTCACCCTCCCTTCGTCCCGGATCAAGGTCGAGATCGCCAAGATCCTCAAAGAGGAAGGCTTCATCCGGAACTACAAGGTCGTCGAGGACAAGAAGCAGGGGACCCTGAACATCTCCCTGAAGTACGCCGAGGACAACCGGACCGTCATCGAGGGGCTTCGCCGGATCAGCACCCCCGGATGCCGGATCTACTGCACGAAGGACTCCGTTCCGAAGGCCCTGGACGGCTTGGGGCTCGTCATCGTCACGACCTCCCGCGGCCTCATGTCGGGGCGGAAGTGCGAGGAGCTCGGCGTCGGCGGCGAGGTCCTGTGCTCGATCTGGTAGGATCCTGAACGCGAGGGAAATAAAATGTCGAGAGTGGGAAAGAAACCCGTCAAATTGCCGCCGGGCGTGAAGGCCGTCTCCTTTCCGGACCGCATCGAGTTCGAGGGGAAGAAGGGGAAGCTGACGTCCCCCCTCTATCCCGGCATCGAAGCCGCCGTGGAGGGCGGCGAACTCGTCCTGAAGCGGGCCGACGAAGGCAAGAGCCAGCGGACCCTTCACGGTCTGTGCCGCAGCCTGGCCCAGAACGCCGTCACAGGCGTCTCCGAGGGCTTCTCAAGGAAGCTGGAGATCGTCGGGGTCGGCTACAAGGCCAAGGTCGAGAAGAACAGGCTTGAGCTGAGCTTGGGCTACGCCAAGCCCGTCGTCTACGACATCCCCGAGGGCATCGAGATCGTCGCCGAGAAGCCGACGATCCTTATGGTCCGGGGGATCGACAAGCAGCGCGTGGGCCAGGTGGCCTACGAGATCAGGAGCTTCCGGAGACCGGACCCGTACAAGCAGAAGGGCGTCCGGTATTCCGGCGAGAAGCTCATCAAGAAGGAACGAAAGGCAGGGGTGACCGGTGCTTAAAGATCGCTCGAAGGTCAAGAGGGACCGCAAGGAACGTCTGAGGAAACGGATCGCGGAGCGCGTCCGCGGGACAGCCGAGCGCCCCCGCGTCCACGTCTTCCGGAGCAACCTGTACGTTTACACGCAGGTCGTCGATGACACGGCGAACGCCGTCCTGGCCGCCGCTTCGAGCCTCGAGAAGGAGTTCAAGGACCGGAGCCGGAACACCAAGAACAAGGCCGCCGCCGTGGTCCTCGGGGAGATCCTGGCCGGGAGGCTGAAGGCGAAGAGCATCGACCGGGTGGTCTTCGACCGCGGCACGTATCTCTACCATGGGAGGATCAAAGCTCTGGCCGACGCCATGAGGAAAGAGGGCATCGATTTTTAAGCGCGGGCACACCAAGGAGAAATGAGCGTGTACAACCAACAATACCGAAGGGCCGGAGCCGAGGGCGAAGACCCCGAGTTCAAGGACCAGGTCATCTCCATCCGCCGGGTGACGAAGGTCGTCAAGGGCGGCAAGAACCTCAGCTTCTCGGCCCTTGTGGCCGTCGGCAACGAGCGCGGGAAGGTGGGCATCGGCAAGGGCAAAGCCCGGGAGGTCCCCCAGGCCATCGCCAAGGCCATCCAGGCCGCCAAGAAGAACATGGTCGACGTGCCGCTCGCGGACACGACCATTCCTCACCTGATCAAGGGCGTCGACGGGGCCGGGGTCGTCATCCTCAGGCCCGCCTCGAAGGGGACCGGAGTCATCGCCGGAGGCGCCGTCCGCATCATCATGCAGTTGGCGGGCATCCGCGACATCCTGACCAAATCCATCCGCAGCAGCAACCCCATCAGCGTTGCCAACGCCACGATCGAGGCCTTGAGGACGATCAAGAGCCCTGAGGCCGTGGCCCGGCTCCGGGGGAAGGTGAAGGTCACGACATGACAAACAAAGATAAGAGGACCGTCCGGGCCCCCGAGGGGGCCCCATTCGTCAGGGTCCGGCTCGTCCGCAGCGTAATCGGCTACCCGCGCACCCAGCGGGAGACGGCGAAGGGCCTGGGCCTGAGGAAGATCGATTCGGAGGTCGTCCGCCCCAACACTCCTGAGGTCCGGGGCATGATCAACAAGATATCCCATCTCTTGAAAGTGGAAGCGTTGGAGGAACAATGAACCTCAGCCAACTACACCCGGCCGCAGGGTCGAAGAAGAATAGGAAGAGGGTGGGGCGGGGTCCCGGCTCCGGCACCGGCAAGACGGCCGGCAAGGGCAGCAAGGGCCAGCTCCAGGGCGCAGGCTACTCCCGCAAGTGGTCCTTCGAAGGGGGGCAGATGCCCCTAGCCCGAAGGATTCCCAAGCGCGGGTTTACCAATATCTTTCGGGAGGAATACGCCGAGGTCAACTTGGACCGGATCGCCCGGATCGCTAATGTCGAGATCGGTCCCGAGGACCTCGTCGCGGCCGGCCTGGTCAGCCGGAAGCAGTCGGCACGGGTGAAGGTCCTCGGCCGCGGGAACGTCGCGTCTGCCAAGACCGTCAGCGCCCATAAGTTCTCCGAATCCGCCCGGAAGAAGATCGAGGAGGCGGGTGGCAAGGCCCTCGTCATCGGGAAACGCTAATGCTCGACAGTATCCGAAACATCTTCAGCATCCCGGAGCTCCGGAAGAGGGTTATCTTCACCCTCCTTCTCCTGGCGGTTTACCGCATCGGCGCCCAGATCCCGAACCCCGGGATCAGCGGCGTCGCTCTGGCCGAGTTCTGGCAGGCCCAGAAGGGGTCCATCCTCGGGTTCATCGATCTGTTCTCCGGGCGGAACATGTCCCGGATGACCATCTTCGCCCTGGGAATCATGCCGTACATCAGCTCGTCCATCATCCTCCAGCTGCTCCAGGTCGTCTGGCCCTACCTCGAGCGGCTTTCGAAGGAAGGCGAGCTCGGCCGGAAGAAGATCACCCAGTACACCCGGTACGGCACGATCGCCATATGCCTCATCCAGGCCTTCGGCATCGCCATCTTCCTCGAGGCGCTGAAGAGCCCCGGCGGGGCGCCCATCGTCCCCAGCCCGGGCATCGGGTTCAAGCTCCTGACCATCCTGACCCTGACCACCGGCACGGTTTTCGTCATGTGGCTTGGCGAGCAGATCTCAGAACGGGGCATCGGCAACGGCATCTCGCTGATCATCTTCGCCGGGATCGTCGTCGACTTCCCGCGCGGCCTCAACAGTGTCGTCTCGGGTCTCCGGACGGGGGCCATGGACCCCCTGCGGCTCATCCTCCTGGGCGTCATGATGCTTGCCGTCATCGCTTTCATCATCTACGTCGAGCGGGGCCAGCGTCGCATCACGGTCTCGTACGCCAAGCGGGTCGTCGGCCGCAAGGTCTATGGCGGCCAGAGCACGCACCTCCCGCTCCGGGTGAACACCGGCGGCGTTATCCCGATCATCTTCGCGGCCTCGATCATCACCATCCCGTCGACCCTCGCCCAGCTCGTCAAAGTCCCCATCTTCCAGACGATCGCCAGTCAGTTCAGCTTGGGCATGCCCCTCTACAACCTGGTCTACGTTGGGGCCATCATTTTCTTCACCTACTTCTATGTCTCCATCATCTTCAACCCGGTGGATGTGGCCGAGAACCTCCGCAAGTACGGCGGCTTCATCCCGGGCATCCGGCCGGGGAAGAATACGTCTGACCACATCGACGACATCCTCTCGCGGATCACGCTGGTCGGGGCCATCTACCTCGCGGCCATCGCCATCCTGCCCGAGTTCCTGCTCACCGGGTTCAAAGTCCAGGCCTTGCCGCTCATCGGGAGCTTCCTTGACGCCAACCTGCCCAAGTGGTTCACCCAGGGGATGCAAATCGACTTCTACTTCGGCGGGACGTCCATCCTCATCGTCGTCGGGGTGGCGATGGACACCCTCCAGCAGATCGAGGCCCAGCTCGTCATGCGGCACTATGACGGCTTCATGCGGCGGAGCCGGATCAAAGGGAGAAGGGGATGAGGATCATCCTCCTCGGCCCGCCCGGGTGCGGCAAGGGGACCCAGGGAGACCTGCTCGCGAAGCGCACCGGCTTCCCGAGGATCTCCACCGGGGATCTCCTCCGCCGGGCCGTCCGGGAGCGGACGCCCCTCGGGATCGAGGCCGCCGCGGCGATGAAGCGGGGTGAGCTCGTTCAGGACGAGATCGTCCTCGGCCTGGTCCGGGAGCGGATCGGCCGGCCCGATTGCGGGGACGGATACGTCCTCGATGGATACCCGAGGAACCTGTCTCAGGCGAGAGACATCGAGGCTCTCGACCGCGACCGGCCCGAGATCGTCTTCTCCCTCGACGTGGCCGAGGAGGAGATCGTCCGCAGGCTTACGGCGCGGCGGTCCTGCCCGGGCTGCGAGGCCGTGTACAACCTGGAGGCCCGTAAGCCCGATCGGGAGGGCGTCTGTGACGTCTGCGGCGGGGCCCTCTTCCGACGCGAGGATGACAAGCCTGAGGTCATCCGGGAACGGCTCAGGGTCTATGCCGAAAAGACGGAACCGCTCCTGGCATATTACGGGAAGAAGGGGACGCTCCGCCGGGTGGACGGAGGGAACGGGATGGACGCGACATTCGCGGCCATCCGGGGCATCCTGGACGCGGCCCTCGGGTCTGCCGCGAAGGCGGGCGCGCTGGCATGATCGTCTACAAGACCGAGGACGAGATCCGGGCCATGCGGAAGAGTTGCCGGATCGTGGCCCAGATCCTCTCCGAGCTCGCCCCGCTCGTCGCCCCGGGCGTAACCACCCGGGACCTCGACGCGTACGCCGAGAGGCGGACCCGGGAGATGGACGCGATTCCGGCCTTCAAGGGCTACAGGGGTTACCCCGCCTCGCTCTGCGCTTCGGTCAATGAGGAGATCGTCCACGGCATCCCGTCGTCCCGGGACCTGCGCGAGGGCGACATCCTCAGCTTGGACTACGGCGTGCTCTCCGAGGGCTTCTACGGCGACGCGGCTATCACTGTTCCGGTGGGCGAGATCGATCCCGCCTCCGCCCGGCTTATCGCTACCGCCCGGGAATCTTTTTTGGCGGGGATCGCGGCGATGAAGGAGGGCGGGCGCGTCTCCGACATCTCGGCGGCTGTCCAGAAGAGGGTCGAAGCCGAAGGCTTCTCGGTCATCCGGGCCTTCGTCGGGCACGGCATCGGCCGTTCGCTCCATGAAGAGCCCCAGATCCCGAATTTCGGGCTCCCCGGCCACGGGCCGAAGATCCGCCGGGGCCTCGTCCTGGCCATCGAGCCGATGATCGCCGCCGGCGACTGGGAGGTCGAGATCCTCGCCAACGGCTGGACGGCCGTGACGAAGGACCGGAGCCTCGCCGCCCACTATGAGCACACGGTCGCCTGTACGGCGGACGGGGTCGAGGTCCTAAGCGCCCGGGACGGGACGGGGGCGGACGCCGGGAACGCACTTGACAAGGAGGGCCTGCATGCCTAAACAGGACGTGTTCGAGGCCGAGGGTATCGTCCTCGAGACCCTGCCCAACGCGATGTTCCGGGTCGAGCTGACCAACAAGCACGTCATCCTGGCCCACATCTCCGGCAAGATGCGGAAGCACTTCATCCGGATCCTCCCCGGGGACAGGGTCCTGGTGGAGCTTTCGCCCTACGACCTGACCAAGGGACGGATCACCTATCGATTCAAATAGAGGACAAAACCATGAAAGTCAGAGCGTCGGTCAAGAAGATCTGCAGGAACTGCAAGATCATTAAGCGGAAAGGGAACGTCAGAGTCATCTGTGTCAACCCGAGGCACAAGCAAAAACAAGGATAACACGAGGTCAACATGGCTAGAATTGCAGGTATCACCCTTCCCCCGGACAAGCGGATCGAGATCGGTCTGACCTACATCTATGGGATCGGCAGGTCCAAGTCCAAGCTGATCCTCGAAGAGGCCAAGATCGACAAGGACAAGAAGGTCAAGGCCCTGTCCGAGGACGAGGTCAACAAGATCCGGCAGATCATCGAGAAGCGGGAGAAGATCGAGGGCGACCTCCGCAAGGAAGTCACGATGAACATCAAGCGGCTGATCGACATCGGCTGCTACCGAGGGTCCCGCCACAAGAGGAAACTTCCGGTCCGCGGCCAGAGGACGAAGACCAACGCCCGGACGCGCAAGGGTCCGCGCGGCCGCACGATCAAGAGAGACAAGAAAGCCTGAGTGAGGGAGCGCACACATGCCGAAAGCCAAAACCAAGACGAAGAAGAAGAAGGTCCGGAGGGAGATCGGTTACGGCGTGGCCCACGTCCAGTCCACGTTCAACAATACCATCATCACCGTCGCCGATAACAATGGGAACACCGTCTGCTGGGCCAGCTCGGGGACCTCGGGGTTCAAGGGCGCCCGGAAGGGGACGCCGTTCGCCGCCCAGCTGGCGGCCAAGGACGTCGCCGTCAAGGCCAAGGAATACGGCGTCCGTTACGTCGACGTCCGGATCACCGGGCCGGGGGCGGGCCGCGAGTCCTCCATCCGCGCCCTCCAGGCCGCCGGCCTCGAGATCAAGTCGATCAAGGACGTAACCCCCATCCCCCACAACGGCTGCCGCGTCCGGCGTCGGCGCAGGGTCTGAGGGGATGAGGAGATAAGGAGCGAACCATGGGAAGATTCCAAGCCGCCGATTGCCGGCTCTGCCGGGTCGAAAAGACAAAGTTGTTCTTCAAGGGCCACAAGTGCCTGACCGATAAGTGCCCCGTCGAGCGGAGGGCCTACCCTCCGGGCCAGCACGGCCGATCCCGCAAGAGGATCCTGGGGTACGCCATCCAGCTGCGCGAGAAGCAGAAGCTGAAAAGGTTCTATGGGATGTCCGAGGAGCAGTTCCGCCTCTTCTTCCGGAGGGCGGAACGGATGCGCGGGGTCACGGGTGAGAACCTGCTGACCATGCTCGAGCGGCGCCTGGACAGCGTCGTCTATATGCTGGGCTTCTCGAGCTCCCGGACCCACGCCCGCCAGCTCATCACCCACGGTCACCTGTGCGTCAACGACCGGAAGATCAACGTGCCGTCGGCCCTCGTCAAGGCCGGGGACGTCGTCCGCTTCAAGGACCGCTCGGCCCGGAGCGAGGACATGAAGGCGCTCGTCGCCTCCAACAAGAACAAGTCCATGCCCGGGTGGCTCGAAGCCGACTGGGATGGGATGAAGGGCCGCGTCCTGGCCCTCCCCCAGAGGGCAGACGTCAGCATCCCCGTCGAAGAACACCTGATCGTCGAGCTCTATTCGAAATAAGGAGGTCTCATGACCGAAACAGGATTTCAGAGGCCGAAGTTCCTGGAATGTGATTTCGAGACGTTGACGGAAAGATACGGCCGCTTCCAGGCCCAACCGTTCGAACGGGGGTACGGGGTGACCGTCGGGAACGCCCTCCGGCGGATCCTGCTGTCCTCCATCACCGGGGCCGCCATCACGGCCGTCCGGATCGAGGGTGTGCTCCACGAGTTCTCGACCATCCCGGGAGTCGTCGAGGACGTCACGGACATCCTCCTCAACCTCAAGGGCATCCCGCTCAAGCTCAAGGGGGACGGGCCCGTAACGATGACCCTGAAGAAGGAGGGGCCGGCCAAGGCCACGGCGGCCGATATCGTCCATGACGGGGACGTCGAGATCCTCAATAAGGACGTTTCGATCGCCTCCCTGGACAAGGATGGGAAGCTCGACGTCGAGATGATCGTCCGGAACAACCGAGGCTACATCCCGGCCGACCAGAACCTCGACGAGGGCTTGAGCGTAGACTATATCCCGCTCGATTCCTCGCACTCCCCGGTCCTCAAGGTCAATTACCGGGTCGAGCCGGCCCGCGTAGGTAAGCGCATCGACTACGAGAGTCTGACCTTCGAGGTCTGGACGTCGGGCGCTATCCGGCCGACCGACGCTCTGAACCAGGCGGCGAAGCTCCTCCGGGATCACATGGTCATCTTCCTTAACATCGTCGACGAGCCCTTGGAGAAGGAGCAGGTCGCGGCCAAGAAGGACATCCCCTACCTGACCCAGATGGACTTCCTGTCGAAGTCCATCGAGCACCTTGAGCTGTCCGTGCGCAGCAACAACTGCCTGAAGTCGGCCGGGATCGACAAGATCTACGATCTTGTCCAGAAGACCGAGGACGAACTGCTGAAGACAAAGAACTTCGGCCGCAAGTCCCTGGCCGAGATCAAGGAGACCCTGGCCAACCTGGGCCTTGGGTTGAACATCGAACTTCACCCTAAGCTCCTTGAGCGGATCCAGGCTGAGATCAAGGAAGCGCCCGGAGAGAAGGAGCAGGACGCATGAGGCATCAAGTCCAGAAACGATACCTGAGGAGGAACTCTGCCCACCGGAGGGCTCTCCTGCGCAATCTCGTGACTTCGATCATCGACCGGGAGCGGATCCGGACGACCCTGGCCAAGGCTAAGGCCGCCAAGCCCATCGCCGAGAAGATGGTCACACTCGCCAAGCGGAACACCCTCCACGCCCGGCGCCAGGCCGCAGCCTATATCATGCAGGAAGCGGTCGTCAAGAAGCTGTTCGAGACGATCGGCCCGCGCTTCACGGAACGGCCGGGGGGCTACACCCGGATCGTCAAGCTGGCCCCCCGGGCGGGCGATGGGGCCGAGATGGCCGTCCTGGAGCTCGTAGGTTCCGAATTCAAGGCGAAGGCCAAGAAGAAGAAGGATAAGACCAAAGAGGAAAAGGCGAAGAAGACGCCCCTGAAGAAGGCCAAGGCCTGAGGACGAAATCCCACCAGCGGCCCCGTTTCAAGCCGTGCTTGAAACGGGGCCGCTTTTTTATTCTCCCG
>CAZPEP010000067.1:0-83729 GCA_964585685.1 uncultured Eubacteriales bacterium
CGACGAGGGGCAGGCCTTCTGGGAGAAGCGGAAGATCCCGCCGGCGATCGAGAAGCACGCGGTCAAGTTCGACCTGGGACGGCCGTACAGGTGCACGCCGGGGATCCAGGCGCTGGCGGATGCTTATTTGGGGAAGAATAGCGATTTCGAGGCGGTGGCTGGGTGGGATTTGGCGCGCTGAGGGTGGTCGTGACGGGGAGCGAGCTGGAGAAGGATGGGATTTTGATGAGAATTATCGCCGCGCCTCTCACGTCCATATATTACAGGGATAATGAGACGCATGCTTGCCGTTAGTCGCATATATAGCTAGATTTAATGATAATAAATGCACATGACGGCAACTAATGCTTGCTAATAGGTGTCAATATCACTATAATTACTGATTATGAACGCTCAAAACGGCAAGTCACTCGAATTCTTCGCTGTCAACCCTGTGTTCAGCCACAAGGAGTTCGTGGCCTCGCTCGAGGCTCGCAGTCGCAGTCGGGCCACCGCTAACAATCTTCTGGCTCTGCACTTGGCCTCCGGCCGGCTTTTGAGGGTTAGGCGCGGGCTCTACGCCGTTCTTCTCCGGGGCGTAGAACCGACCAGGGCGGATGTCGACTCCTATCTTGTCGCCTCCCATCTTCAGGATGATGCCGTCGTCGCTTTCCACGCGGCCCTGCAATTTCATGGGAAGGCCTACTCGCTGTGGCGAAAATTCCATTATTTCTCGAGCCGGCGGGCTCGGCCGTTTTCATTCCAAGACCGGCAGTTCGTTCCCGTACTGGTGCCGGCCACGCTCCGGGTTTTTCCGGATGTCGGCGGCGGCATACGCGAATTGCGGCACGCCGGAGGTCTCGTGCGCGTAACGAGCTTGGAGCGGACGCTGGTCGATGTCCTCGACGTGCCGGATAAGGGCGGAGGATGGGAGGAGATCTGGCGTTCCCTGGAGATGGTCGAGTTCTTCGACCTCGACGCCGTGATCGCCTATGTCAAGAACCTGGGCTCGGCCCTCGCCGCGGCGCGGGTCGGCTTTTTTCTAGAACAACATCGCGAGACGCTGATGGTCGAAGAGAAACACCTCGACGGCCTTCGAGCGCTGGCGCCGGCCCAGCCGCGATACTTCGACCGGAAGCGGGAGCCGGGGAAACTCGTTTCACGCTGGAATCTGGTTGTCCCCGAGCGCGTATTGAATCGGGACTGGGAGGCGAAGGAGTGAGGCTCTCGCTGGATGACTTGCAGAGGGAGGCGGCTGCGGTGGGCTTCCGGACGGAGCCCCTGGAAAAAGTCCTTCGGCTGTTGGAGGCTCTCGAAGCTCTGCGGAGCCATCCCTTCCTTAAGGATCGAATTGTCCTCAAGGGCGGAACGGCACTCAACCTTTTCATTTTCGATGTGCCGCGGCTTTCCGTGGACATCGATCTGAACTATATCGGTTCCGCCGATCGTGTAATTATGCTTGAAGAAAGGCCGAAGATCGAGCAAGCCGTCCAGGCGGTCTGCGGTCGGTTGGGGATCAGGGTTCGGCGCGTTCCTGGAGAGCATGCGGGGGGCAAATGGCGCTTATCCTATGACGGTGCGGCGGGTCGGACCGGAACGCTTGAACTCGACATGAGCTACATGTTCCGGACTCCTCTCTGGCCGCCCGAGCTGAGGGATTCTCGTCCTTTGGGGGCGTTCTCGGTGGCACAAATACCTGTTCTCAACGTGCATGAGCTTGCTGCGGGCAAGCTCGCGGCCCTGTTCAGCCGGGACGCCTGCCGGGACCTCTTCGATGCGCATCGCCTTTTACGGGATGTCCGTTTCGATTGGGCGCGTCTCCGCCTGGCTTTTGTTGTCTATGGCGGAGCGTCCCGAAGAGATTGGAGGACGATTAAGGTTGAGGATATTACAGCGGATCCGAAGGATGTTGAACAACAGCTTGTTCCCATGCTCCGTGCCGATCTGGTGCCTCGAAGGGCGGATATCGGTCTTTGGACCCAAACGCTTGTCGAGGAATGCCGCGGATTCATGGCCGGGCTGCTTCCGTTCAAGCCGCATGAGCTTGAGTTCCTAACGTTCCTGAATGATCAGGGCGAAATCACTCCGGAGTTGCTGACAACGGATCCGGGGATGCAGGAAACCCTCCGGAAGCATCCCGGGCTGCTGTGGAAGGCCCAGAACGTGCGGCAGTATAAGAAGGGGAAATAGGGTCTGAATTCATATCTCACTGCGACGGCATGAACAAGGTGCCCTTTTCCGTGACCTTGAAGATCACGGTGGAGCCCTTTTTCAGGTTGAAGATATCGCGGATTGGAGCAGGGAAGGATTGACATGCGTATGGTTAATGCATACAATCGTATGCATAATGAATATAATGAGTCCCAACCAGTACTCCATTCTCGCGATCCTCGGGGAAAATCCCAAGCGCGAATATTACCTCCACGAATTGGGACGCCTCATGGGGAAAAAGCCCGGGGTGTTCCAAAGGGGAATTAACTCTTTGGAGAAAGGCGGGCTGATCAACAGCAGGAAACAAGGAACCTTACGTCTATTCAGGATCAATGAGGCTCACCCTCTCTACAAAGAAATGATGGCCCTTGTCCGAAAGACGTGCGGCATCGAAGCCCTCATGCGCAATGCAGTTATGAACATCCCGGGGATCAGTATTGCGTTGATCTATGGCAGTTATGCCAGGAACAAGATGCGGGCGGATTCCGACGTCGACCTTCTGATCGTGGCTGACGATCCGAAGACTGAGGATATCCTGGTCGAGGCTCTTGATGGGATCGAAAAAGCCCTTCAAAGGGAGGTCAACTATAGGATGTATGATACGGCCGATTTCGAGCGCAAACGCGAATCGGGCGATCCTTTCCTGCAAGAGGTCCTTTCTGGTGAACACGTCGCGCTTAAGGGGAGCTTATGATGGACTGGCGTGCTTATTTAGGAAGCGGTCTCATCAAAGAAGTCAGGCCAAACTTCCGTCAGATCGAGAGGCAGGTTCTGCGGGCCGAGAAGGATCTGCGGACGCTGGAACTCGTCATTGACGCGGATCCGGAATGGGCTTCTACGATCGCTTATCAGGCGATGTTGCGCCTCGGACGGGCGCTCATATACTCGTTCGGACATCTCCCACCGATGGACAACAACACAAAACCGTCGTCGAGATTACGGGCGGATTGCTCGGCAAAGAATATGGCCTGGTCGTCAAGTACTTCGACCGCATGAGGCGCAGTCGGAACGTGTTCTTCTATGACTCCCTCGATACCGGAGGACAAGCCCAGGCGAGAAAATCCTTAGGGACTGCCGAGAAGTTGCTTGAGGCCGTTAAAGCCAAGATCGCCGAGAGGAACCCGCAATTCGGTTTGGGTTGATATGGAAGGGAATTATAATTGTCGCTGATCAGCTGAGCTTTGCGCTGACCAGGCGGTTTAGGCTGACCCCTTCCTCGGCGGCCTTCATGGCCAGCTGCCTGTGCACGTGTGGAGGGACTCTCACGAGGAATCTTCCGCTGAACGAGCGGCCGGCAAGCGGGACCGGGGGCTCCTCCCCGTTGTTCCGCATGTCCCTGACCGTGTCCGTGACGACTTTGCTGATCCCTCGGAGCGCCGCCTCCTGGCTCTTGGCCAGCCAACTCAGGCTGGGGAATTCGAGACAGAGGCCCACGTATTCCTTGTCATCCTCGGACCAGGTGATCCTGTACGTATAGCGATCATTGTTCAGACCCATTTTCGCTCTCCAGCTTCACTATCGCCGACAATACCTGCTTGACTTGGTATGCTTTAGCCATACCATGATCACTCTGGATATTGATCCTCGGATCGCCGGCCCAAGGAGTTTTATAGATCCTAATAATGATACTATTGTCAAGCGATTTATTTTGACCGTAAGCCCTTTCTCTATCATTGAACTAGGACGCCGGGAATACGGTTGCCGTCTCACTTCGAGCAGTCGACCACAGAGAATTTTACCCCGCCGCTTACGTCCTTATGGGATAGAGGCAATAAAGGCACGTAAACTGTATCTGAATTGGGTACAAGCGTACTCATATGGAGCATGTATCCCTTGACAAAACGTATTCTATGTAATACAAATAATACAGAGGTGACCGATATGGCTACGCTCTCTGTCAGGCTCTCCGAGGAAATAGATCGCCGGCTGAACAGTCTTTCCGAGAAGACGAAAAGAACCAAGACATCTTTCATCCGTGAGATGATCGAGAATTCCCTCGCGGATTATGAAGAGGCGTACACGGCGCTCGATAGGCTCAACGAAAAGAATGCCAGGTATTTGACTAGCGAAGAGTTGGAGAAAGAGCTTGGCCTATGACGTCATCTGGCATGAAAAGGTCAAGGCCGACCTTGGCGCCCTGAAAAAACAGGACGCATCCCGCATCTTGGCCAAGATAAAGGAGCATCTTCTTCCGGACCCTGGCGCGGCAGGCAAACCCCTCAAAGGGGTCTTCAAAGGGCTGTACAGGTTCAGGGTCGGGGCATACAGGATCATCTATGCCTTGGATCATGCTGAGCATCGCGTGATCGTCCTCCACGTGAAACATAGAAAGGACGCTTATCGCGGACGCGACTGACGTCCGGCGTCCTAAGCGCCGCTGCTGAGTTTTGAGCTGATTAGGCGGTTCAGGCTGACCCCTTCCTCGGCGGCCTTCATGGCCAGCTCCCTGTGCACGCGGGGAGGGACTCTCACGACGAATCTTCCGCTGAACGAGCGACCGGCAAGCGGAACCGGAATCTCCTCCCCGTTGTCCCGCATGTCCTTGACCGCATCCGCGACGACTTTGCGGATCCCATGGAGCGCGGCCCCCTGGCTCTTGGCCAGCCAACTAAGGCTGGGGAATTCGAGACAGAGGCCCACGTATTCCTTATCATCCTCAGACCAGGTGATCCTGTAGGTGTATCGATCTTCGTTAGGGCTCATTATCGCTCTCCAGCTTCTCTATCGCCGACAATATTGAAGGTGATACCAATAATGATACTATTGTCAAGCCGTTTGATTATTAAAAAAGCGTTAATATATATAACAACCTATTGACAGATAACATAACAAACGTAAAATGATCTCAGGAGAGGAAATCCCATGGCTCATTTAGGCTTGCGTATCAAAAAGTACCGGGAGGGCCGGGACCTGAGCCAGGAAGCCTTGGCCAGGCTCCTGGGGGTCTCGCGGCCGACGATGTCGCTCATCGAGAACGGACGGAGAAAGATCAGCGCTGAGGACATCAAGACGCTTAGTGAGCTCTTCGGAGTATCGGTCGAGGCCCTTTTCGACGAGAAAAGGGAACCTCGGCTTGTTATCAGGGAGACCGCCGCGGAGTACAAGAAGAGAGAGCCCGAAACTCGGATCGATATCCCCCGGAAAAACCTGATGAAATTCAAGGAAGTCTTTCTTTATATCATCGCTAAAGTCGGGGCCAAGGCGAATGTCGGCGAGACCGTGATATATAAACTGCTGTATTTTATCGATTTCGATCATTACGAACGATACGAAGAACAGTTGATCGGCGCCACATACAAGAAAAATAAACACGGCCCGACGCCCATGGAATTCCGCAAGGTTATCGACCAAATGATCGAGGCTAACGAAATCGTAAAGATCCCCGATAAATACTTCAATTACCCCCAAACGAAATACCTCCCGCTTCGAAATTCCGACCTGTCTCAATTGAGCGCCAGGGAAAAGGACGTTATCGATCATGTCCTTGACAGGCTTTCCGACATGAACGCCGTCCAAATCAGCGAATATTCCCACAACGATGTCCCGTGGCTGACCACCGATGGGGACGGCATCATCCCCTACGAGGCCGTTTTTTACCGCACGCCTGCTTATTCTGTAAGAAAAGATGACATCAACGCCGACGTTCCGTGAGATCGCGCGCCTGCCCGAATTCGAGCGCGACCTGAAGGGTCTGATCAAACGGTTCCGGACGCTCGAGGAGGACCTGGCGACGCTCCTGAAGACACAACTCGTCCTCTTTCATAAATTGGGGGTCGATAACAAAGGCGTTTTCGAGATTCCCGGCATGCCTTTCGATGAACCTAAAATGTACAAGGTCAAGAAATTCGCCTGCCGGGCCCTGAAAGGGCGCGGAGTCAATTCCGGGCTGCGGCTTATCTACGCGCACTTTGAGGAGGCGGACAAGATCGAACTCATCGAGATCTATTTCAAGGGCGATAAGGAGAATGAGGACCGGGGCAGGATATTGAGGAATTATCGATAAAAGCGAGCAAGACAAGTTGACATCATGACGCGCCAAAGAGCGGCGAAACTGATCATGCCGCGTCGCGAGAATCCGCCCAGCCTCTTACGTCCTTATGGGATAGAGGCAATAAAGGCGTGCAAGCTGTATCTGAATTGGGTACAAGCGTACTCATAATGAGTACAAAAATGCAACCTCAGGGGCTTTTGGAAGCATTGTTCGGAAAGACGAGGCGCAGCATCTTGGCTCTCCTCTTCAGCCATACGGAGGAATCGTTTCATCTGAGGAAGATCCTCCGCTTAGCTGGGATCTCGCCGGGGGCTGGCCAAAGGGAGCTTAAACGGCTATCGGATGCAGGAGTTATCCTTCGCACGGTCAAGGAAAACCAGGTTTTGTTCCAAGCGAATCCGCAGTGCCCGATTTTCGATGAGTTGAAAAGCCTTATAACCAAGACGGCCGGCGTTGTGGACGTGCTCCGGGCGGCGCTGGAACCGATGGCCGGACGCATTTCCATGGCTCTCTTGTATGGCTCAGTCGCTCGCGGCGGGGCCGGCGCGGAAAGCGACATTGATCTGCTCGTTGTCGGAGAAGTGAGCTTCGCGGAGGTCGTTGAAAATGTCGCACGAGCTCAGGATAGCCTGCGGCGCGAGATCAACCCCCTGGTCATGTCGCTCGAGGAATATCGAAGCCGACTGTCCAAGGGCGACCATTTGCTTGATACGATATTGAAATCCCCTTATATGCCGGTGATTGGAGACGCGCGTAAGCTTGGCCGAAAAATAGAAGTGGATAAGAATATTCACCCCAGGGGTGAATAATAACTTGACAAATAGTCCCGTTGACATTATCTTGGTATTATTCACCCCCGGGGTGAATTAGCCTTAGATATCAAGCGGATCTCCGGTGGAAGTCATATTCAGGACCAAGAAGCTGGAAACATGTTACATGGACCATTTGCAGGGCCAGAGGGCTTGGGGCCCGGAAGTGGGGAGGAAATACATCCAGCGTATCGACCTTCTCCAGGAAGCATCAGATATGGCTGAGGTCAGAAAATTGCCGGGACTGGATTGCCACCCATTGAAGGGAGGCAGAAAAGGGCAATTCAGGGTTATTCTTCATGGCCGCTGGCGCCTAATTTTTTCGTTGCATGGGGATAAGGCAAGAATCATCCGTGTCGAGGAGGTTAGCAAACACTATGGCGACTGAAAAACGAATTTACTCCCATCTGCCTATTCCTCCGGGCGAGTATCTTGTCGAAGTCTTGGGAGAGAAGGGCATTTCTCAGGCGGAGTTGGCAAGAAGGATTGACAGGCCGACCCAAGCGATCAACGAGATCGCTAAGGGCGAGAAGGCCATCACCCCTGCCACCGCTATTCAGCTCGAACGGGCCCTGGGGGTGCCCGCGCATATTTGGATCGGACTCGAGAGCCGTTTCCAGTTGATCAAGGGCCGGCAGGAAGAGGAACGATCACTTGATAAGGACCGGCCATACCTCAAGGAGATTCCCTATGACCAGTTGGCCGATCTGGCTTGTGTCCGGAAGACTCCCGATGATAAGGAGCGGATCCGCGAGCTCCGCGCGTTCTACGGGGTTTCGTCTTTACCAAATCTGCCCAGCGTAAGAGCATATGAAGCCTCCTTCCGTCGCGGCAGAGGACGCGAGGCATCCGCCTATGCCCTCGGCGCATGGATCAGATGCGCCGAGGTAAGCGCGGCCAAGGCCGCGGCGGAACCGTTCGACAGGGCCAAGCTTCGGCGGGCCTTGTCGGTCATTCGCGGCCTCTCCACAAAGGAGCCTGGTATCTTCTTGACGGAACTGGAAAAGCTCCTTGCCCGAAGCGGTGTGATTTTCCTGCTACAGCCTCATTTCCGGAAGACCTATGCTCATGGGGCGACGTTCTGGCTGGGCTCGGAAAAGGCCGTTCTCGTGATGAGCCTCAGGGGTAAATGGGCGGATATCTTCTGGTTCAGCCTGTTCCACGAGTTGGGCCACATCCTTCTCCATAGGAAGAAGACTTTCATTGACGATGGCCATATTGCCCCGGAGATGGTCCGTGCGGAAGAAGAGGCGGATGCGTTCGCGACGGATATGCTGATTGAGCCGAAGAAATATGCGGAGTTCGTCCGGAATGCGGACTTCAGCGAAGGGGCCATCAAGGCCTTAGCCGGGGCACAGGGGGTGGCCGTCGGTATCATTATCGGGCGGCTTCAGCACGACGGGTCATTGCCGAGCAGATCCGAATTGAATCGCCTCCGCGCGAGGTATGACTGGACGGCGCCTCGGAATTGAAGAGGATTCTTATGTCCGACCCCTCCTTACGAATAAAAACGGTGATATTCATAAGCCGAGGGTTTTCTTAGCGCTTTCGGCAGGAATGGACTCGTCGGATTCGAGGATCTTCAGCAGGCGTTTTTCATCTTTTTCGGCGATTAAAAGCTCTGTCCCGGCATCAACGTTCCTGGTCAGCCATTCGCTGAGGGCGCCGCGGACGATGGACGAAAGGCTCTTTCGCTTCACGAAGGCCACGATGCGAGCCTTATTGTAAAGATCTGCTGCAAGAATGACGTTGACCCGTTTCATTTTTATTCTTTCCATATATACATATATACACACTTACTCATAATTTTTTAATCTCATCCGCATTTTCTTGTCTTATGAATAGACGCTTGGACAAAGCGTGAATTCTCAAAGGTTCTTGAGCAAAACGTGTTTTCTCGGGGGAAAGTGATGTATAAAAGGCCTCAGTTCGCAGCCCTTTTAGTCAAGCGCTGGTGCTGAGCTTTGCGCTGACCAGCCAACTCAGGCTGGGGGGCTATCTCCTGAAATGAGAAGATCCTATTCGCCGCACGTCTCTTGAAAAGAGGGGAATTTAACAGAAATACACTTGACATATCTTCGGTATGCAATAATAATATGCATAGGAGATATGCATGAGGACGACCTTGATTATCCCTGACGATTTGATGAACGACCTGATGGAGGAAACGGGGGAAAAGAGCAAGACCGTCCTCGTCCGCCGTTCTCTAGAAAAGATGCTCGAACGCGTCCGTGGTGAGAACCTGAAACTCCTACGGGGGAAGATCGACCTGGATATCGATCTGGAAACGCTGCGGAAGAAAGACCTCACATGAAGCCGGGATATTTCGTCGATACGAGCGTCTGGATCTCTTATTTCCGGGAGGGCGGATCGGAACATGGGGATCT
The DNA here is from genome assembly GCA_964585685.1 of uncultured Eubacteriales bacterium. Taxonomy (GTDB): domain Bacteria; phylum Acidobacteriota; class Aminicenantia; order Aminicenantales; family Saccharicenantaceae; genus JALHVH01. Next base: position 9,378 of record CAZPEP010000067.1, read on the forward strand.
CATCGATGAGCTCATCGACGATGGCCGTATCCACATCAACGGCGTCGTCCTCGCCGAACTTCTCATCGGGGCGCGGAATCCGGACGAGCTCGACCGGCTGATGTCGGCTCTGGCTGGGCTCAAGCTCGTCCCGAGCGATCGGGCCTCCTCCGAGTCCGCCGGCAGCAACGGGTTCGCGCTGAAGAAAAAAGGCGTCTCCGTCCCTCTGAGCGATATTATTATCGCAACGGACTGCATCGCTCATGGCCTCGTCCTTTTGGAGTCGGACAAGCATTACGCCGTGATCGCCGCCCACCTCCCTCTCAAACTGTATGCGCCACCCGGTCACGTTCCGGGCTGATCCTCATAGGAGACGCGCGTGAATTTAGCCGGATGGTTTAGTAGCTCTTCTGCCGCGTGTCGGCGGCGATCATGAAGACGACCTTATGGCTGTCGTCGATTTCGTAAAAGAACCGGAATCCGCCGATCCTATATCGCCATGTTTCCGGCTTATACCCTTTAAGCTTCTTGATGTTTCGGCCGAAGAACGGCTGCGCGCGGAGCTGGGGATAGGGTCCAAGGTTCGTTCGAAGGCCGGACTGTAATTGCTCTGTTTCGAAGATCCGGTAATCACTCAACGAAGCGCCCCCGGACCCGGCATGCATGCCGGGGAGTCGAGGGGTTGACACTATTTGCAGTTGTCTCCTCTCAGCGGAAACAGATTTAGGAAGTAGCGTCGACTTTAGGCTATAATCCGGCAGGGGGGAGGTACATATGCCTGAATATTCTATTTACCAGCTCGGCAAGTTCGAAGAATGCGCGCTGCAGTACCAAAATGCCTGGGAAAAAGGATCCTGAATGGGCTCGACGGGCGTACGTTCTTCGGAATAGGATGACTTCAATGCCCAAAAAAAACATCCTTCTCATCGACGGCTATAATGTCATCAACCGGATTCCGGAATTAGTGGCCGGCCTCAGCGGAGGATTGGAAAACGCGAGAACCAGGCTCGCCCTTCAGGTATCTACTTGGTGCCAAAATCATCAGGCGTTCGAATGCGTTATTGTATTTGACGGCGACCCTCAATACGCGGGGAGCCGCGAGGCGTCCTTGGCCGGGATCAGCTGTATTTTCTCTCAAACCCCCCATGGCTGCGACGACGAAATCATCCAATATGTGAGGAACTTCAAAGGAAGGAAATCCGATATCACCGTTGTGTCGGATGATAATAACGTCAGGAACAACTGCCGGGCTCACGGTGCGTCCGTCCAGCCTTCGAGCTATATCATGACGAGAACGTCGCGTCACACGGCCGGTAGAAGGGAATCCTCGGCGGATGGCAGGGGCATAGACCAGAGGGCAGCCGCCACAATAAACAAGGAACTGAAGAAGAAACTTGGGTTATAGTTGGGAAAAGTCGTTAGTCGCCGAAGGCGTCTTTGAGAAGCTTGCTCTGCCGGGTGAAGGCCAAACGAGGGCTCTTCGTCTCTTTCATCAAGGAAATTTCCTGCGTGATGAGCCGGGCCATGTACATGGTGGTGGCGGCAGCCTTGCGGGATTCCCTGAGGAAGAGGGGATGGTCCCGGTTGATATAGACGACATTGCCTTCGGAGAAGCATTCCGGGCCGGTTTCCCCGAAAAAATCCAGACAGACGGAAACGACATGTTTTCCCATCCGGATTCGGCGGACGATGGAGTTGGGGGTAATTTTCTTGACCAGCGGATTGTGCCGTTTTTTCGGCTTGAGTTTGGCGACCGGCGCTTGGCTTCCTTCGTCGCCCTTGACTTCCGAATCGCTCCGTCCCGGCTGTCTGGCCGGCTCGGCCGCCCCGCCGCCGACGCCCTTCTCGTCGCCGAAGGGAATGGGGCCGAAGGGAGAGAAGTCGGGATTCAACGCCAAAGCCCGATGGATCCTCTGCAGGGCTTCCTTGACGGCGCGGCCGGCCTTCCGGTCGGTACTCTGGTCGGCCTCCTTGCCGAGCTTCTTCTTGATGAGGACGAGGATCTTTTCCATGACCTTGAGGAATTCCTGGTATTCCGGCGTATCGGTGACGAAATTCGACCGGTCGGATGTGATGAGAAGGAAATTCGCCTGGATCTCGCCCCGGACCCGGGCGATGGCCTTGCCCCAGGTCTCCATGCCGAAAAGGTCGCGGCGGACCGTGGCGCCCTTGACCTTGACGTCGATGCCCAGGTCCTTCGTGGAGGCCATGGTCTTGGGCGTGATGATGACCTCGCCGGAAACGACCCCGTAACGACAGCCTTCGAGGACGGGGATCCTCTGGCCGGTGTAGCTGGCAGGGGTGACGGGCCTGCCGTTGAGATACACGGCGAACTGGGGGGCCTTGAGCGGAACGCCTCCCCGGATCTTGTCCTCGGCTTCCACGGGGTCGAGGGTTTTTATCAGTCCGGAGAGGATGACCGTCGTCCCGTCGCCGCAGCTCGGGTCAGGGACGAGGATCTCGCACGGGAGATGCCACGCGTCTCGAGCCTCCTCCCACGCGCTCTTGTCGAAAATGACGCGGGCGGCAAAATCTCCGCGCCGGGTGAGGACTTCGAAACGCGTCGCGGCGGCCAGAGAGGCGAACTTCCCTATCCCGAATTGACCGATCCTCTCCCTGTTGAAGCGGGGAGACCGGGACCGCCGGACCTTTTCGTCCGAACCGATGATGAAATACTGCCGGAGGCCGGCGGCGTTCATCCCGGAGCCGTTGTCGGAAACCTCGATCCGTTCCGGCGAGATCTCGACCTTGACCTCGGTCGCGTCGGCGTCATACGCGTTGTTGATGAGTTCGCGGAGCAGTTCCGCGCTTTCCGCGTAGAGCCGTTCGCCGATCGAAATGATGTGCCGCTTATCGACGGTCACCTCGAGGGTCGTCGTGCTTTTGATGGTCATGGAGAAACCTCTGGCTTGTCCCTGCCGCCCTATTTTAGCGCAGGTGTTCCCTGACCTCAACAGCGAAGAATGCGATTCCGGACGAAAGGAACGGTCTCCTGCCGGACGTTGGCACGGCTTAGTAGCTCTTCTGCCGCGTATCGGCGGCGATCATAAAGACGGTCTTGCGGTCGTCGTCGATCTCGTAAAAGAACCGGAACCCGCCGACCCGATATCGCCACATTTCCGGCTTATATCCTTTGAGCTTCTTGATGTTTCGGCCGAAAAACGGCTGCGCCCGGAGCTGTGGATAGGGGCCAAGATTCGTTCGAAGGTCGGACTGGAACTGCTCCGTCTCGAAGATCCGGTAGTCACTCAACGAAGCGCCCCCGGCCCTTCTTGGCCTGGAGATGCCCGGTTTTGAGACGTCCGAGGAGGTCCTGGTCGGAGAGGATCCCGTCCATCTCGTGCTGGTCGACGAACAATTCCTCTTCGAGGCGCCTCATGGCCAACGTCTCTACGGCGTTCGAGAGTTTCCGGTTATCCGATTTCGCGTAAGCCTTGAGGAGGCTGTAGTTGTCCTCCGAGATGCGGAGAGTGATCGTTTTGCTCATGATGCAAATTCCTTTATAAAGATTCTAATGTATTCTAATCGCATCGTATCGACATGTCAAGGGCCTCGATTAAATATTGGCCTTCTCGCGGTGATTGACATTGCCGCGCGGCCGGAAGTATATTGCCAGCGTAGTTGAGAGGGGAGAGCTTCAAGGAACTCATTGAGCGGATGACGTGCGAAGGGAAGCACTTTGAGGTCTGACCATGCACAAGAGCAAGCGATCGGACGTCCTTCCTGACCCTCAACCGGCTCCGGGCGCTCCCCGCCGCTCGAAGCGGGGGGCGTTCCTCCAGAGACTCCGGAAGCGCAGGATCATGGAAACCCTGGCCGCCTTTATCGGCGGCGGCTGGCTGACCTACGAAGTCGTGCACTGGGTTCTTGTCGAGCACTATCACTTTCCGGAATATCTTTTGGACATCGCCATCCTGGCCTTTTTTGTCGCCCTGGTTTGCACCGTGACCTGGCTCTGGATCCGAGGGGGGAAAAGGGAAAAGGCCGGGGTCGATCAGGGGCAACGGAAAGATGAGCCTAAGGCGGAAAAATCCATCGCCGTCCTCTACCTGGAAAACATGAGTCCCGACAAGGAGAGCGACTATTTCTGCGCTGGAATAACGGAAGACATCATCACGGATCTCTCGAAGATCAAAGAATTGAAGGTCGTCTCGCGCGCCGATGTGCTGCCGTTCCGCAACAAAGAGGTGAACACGCGAAAAGTGGGGGAAGGGCTCGGGGTGAACTTCATTTTAGAGGGGAGTGTCCGCAAGATCGGAAATAAGATCAGGATCACGGGGCAGCTCATCGACGTCCGCACCGGCTTCCACGTCTGGGCCGAGAGGTTCGACCGGCTTCTGGAAGACCTCTTCGATCTCCAGAATGAAGTCTCCCGGAAAATTGCCGAAGCCCTCAGAGTCTCGTTGACGGAATCTGAAAAGGAATCGCTTACCCATAAGCCCACGGACGACTTGCGGGCGTACGACTTCTATTTGAGAGGGCGAGAGCTTCTTTATCGCCGCGGAAAGAAGAACAACGAACTGGCGATCAAAATGTTCGAGAATGCCGTACAGATCGACCCGCGCTTCGCCTCCGCCTATGCAGCCCTGGCCGAAGCGGACTCTTACATGTACGCGTGGTACGACGGAGACCCGAAATGGTTGGGAAAGATCATCGAATTCAATCAAAGAGCTCTCAGCCTCGAGCCCGGCTCAGCCGAGGCGCTGTTCGGCATTGGAATGGTCAGCTTCTATCAGAAGCGATATGGAGAGGCGAAGAGGACCATGGAAAAGGCCATTCAGCTAAAGCCCGATTACTATGACGCGTATCGTTGGCTCGGGTTCATCGCGGATATCTTTGGCGAATACCAGGAAGCGCTTGGCTATTACACCGCGTGCGCGAAGATCAAGCCTTATAGCGAAGAGCCCTATATCCATTTTTACCAGACCTACGCGAGAATGGGGAATGACGTGATGGCGGAGCAGGCACGAAGCAAACTGCTTGAGCTTGGCGAGCGCAAACTGGCACTAAATCCCGGCGATGCCATCGCGTTGAGCCGGATGGCGGCCGCCTATGCCCACCGGGGAGAGAAGGAAAAGGCTTACGCCGCCATGAGAAAGGTTCTCCAAGTCGATCCCGATGACGGTCTTAGCCAATACAATTGTGCCTGCACTTATGCTGTATTAGGGGAGAGGGAGAAAGCGCTGGCCTGCCTGAGAAAAGCACTCGAGGGCGGATATAAGAACATCCGCGAGTGGGTCAAGAGCGATCTCGATCTTGCGTCCCTTCACGAAGATCCTGATTTCAAGGCTCTCTTAGCCGAATTCGGCTAAAGAGAAAACCAAGGATCAACCAAGCGATTCGGCCATGTCAACCGATGTCCGCAGCTTCGGGGCCTTCGCAAATCCCTTCGGCTTGCCGTTTGAGCCGTCAGGAAGGCCCGGCTCCGTCGCCGGACCCTCCCGCGTCGACTCAGCCTGTTATGGCTCCGACCGGTCCTGCGGCTCTTAGTAAAAGATCCGCAGGGAGATCTGCACCCGCCTGGGTGCGCCGATGGCGTCGGGTTTCATGAAGCTTTCCGATGTCCCGACGATGACCGTCTGGGTCATGGTGTCCGCGTTAAAGAGGTTGAAAACGTCCGCCGAGAGCCGGATGCCGGCCCGCGAGCCGAGATTGATCTTCTTCTCCAGCCGCAGGTCGAAAACATACATCGGGTCCAGTCTATACTGGGCGCCTCGCGGCTCGGCCATGACCGAGAAGGCGCCCTGGTTCATCCCATCGACGGGGATCATCCGGGCGATGGGCTTTCCCGTCTGGGCGATGAGATTGGCGCTGACGCTGAGGTCATAGGGGAGGAAATAGGTCCCCTGGAGCTTGAACATGCAGGTCCTGTCGCCCTGGAGAAGGCTCTTCCAATTGTTGTTGATAAGATCGTTGGGGCTCTGGATCCCGTTCCTTGTGCCTTGGGCGATGGGTCCGAGCGTGGACACGCCGTTGGCCTTGGACCAGACGAAGGACGAGCTGAGCTGCCAGTTGTGGGACAACCGTTTCTGGAGGGTGAGGATCAGCCCCCGGTATTTCTGCTTGTACTCCGGCAGGTTCATCATCGTCAGGAAGTTGTCATCGACGGAAGTCGTCTGGTTATAGACGGTGACGGGTTTTCCGCCGACCTCGTCGAAGATCTCTACCGGCTCATACCGGGCGGACGTGTTCCACCAACTGTAGAAGTTATGGGTGTATTTATAAATATAGGTCAATTCCAGGGCCAGGTCGGTGAACAATTCCCGGCTCAGGCCGAAGGACAACTGACGGCAGAGGCTGTTCTTGACATTCGGATCCACGCCCACACCCTTGGTGGGGTCCCAGGTCCAGAAGGGGATGTCGTAAAGTTCTGTATCCCAGTTGTAAAGGTAGGCGTACGTCGGCGGAGTGCTCTTCGTCATCCGGGCGAAGGCCATCAGGGTCATGCCGTCGTAGTAGTGGCCGTAGTTGGCTTTGAAGACGGTCTTTTTATCGGCCGTCAATTGGAAGACGAATCCCAGGCGGGGCGACCAGTTGTTCCAGGCCAGGACGTTGTTGCTGCCCTTGATCTTTTGGCCTGTTTTGTTGCGCTGGGCGTCGATGGCGTCCACGTCTGCGATATTCCCATCCTGATGGTCGAAACGGAGACCCAGGTTCAAGGTCAGCCGGTTGGAGACGGCCCAGGAATCGTCCGCGAAGACGCCCAGCTTGTTTATGGAGGACCCGTAGTTGTAAGGGTTCTGGAAATAGGCCGCGTACGGGTCGCCGCCCCAGTCGTAATAGACGACCCCTCCCGAATAGGAGCTGATTCCGGAAGAACTGCCCCGAGTGTACTGGACGCCGACCTTGAACTCATGATTGCCATGGATGAAGTTGTCCGCGAAATGGGACAACGTGGCGTTCGCCTGGAGCTTGGCGTAGGTGGTTCGGCTCCAGGACCAGATGCCGTTGGAGGCCTGGCCGGTCAGCCCGTCGTAGTGGTGGGGCTCGTCCAGGTTCCCGTCCATCGGGACCCAGTTGTCCTTGACCAGCCACCCTCCCAGCTTCAGGTCGAGAACGGTGTTCGGACTCAGGATGGAGGTCAGCATGATGTTGGGGACGCCGTATTTGCCCGGTTCCTCGGCGCAGGCGCCGAACGGTTGGGAGGGGGTGATGACATCCGGGAGCTTGGACCACTCATGCTGGTAGGACAGGACCAGCTTGTGGTTCTTGGCCAGCTGGAAGGTCACCTTGGCGAAGATCCTCTTATAATCGGAGGCTGTCGGAGAGTCGGACGGAGTCCCGAGCTGGGCATAATCATAGCGTTTGAACTGGACGTTGCCGTAAAACCAGATCTGGTCCTTTTTGAGCGGACCGGAGAGATCGAACCCCAGGTCCCAGTTCTTTTTTATCGTGAAGGGGAATTCGGCCCCCGGGACGTTATTTCCAACGAGGGAAGAAGGAATGGTGTAGACGTTAATCCCGGCGTGGAGGGTGTTCCCGCCGGACTTGGTGACGACGTTGACCACGGCGCCCTGAAAGTCCCCGTACTCCGCCGGAGCCCCGATGGACACGACTTCGCCCTCCTCGTAGATGTCGGGATTGTTCCAGACCCATGTCGTCCCGTTCCAGTCGAACGAGGTGTCGACGCCGTCGACCAGGTAATTGTCGGACCAGCCGGCGGAGCCCAGGGAGGTATGCCATTCCTCGGAGCTCGTTTCGTTCTGGGATACGCCGGGGGCCCAGTACATGATGTCGAGATAGGTGAAGCGGGCCTTGGGGACGTTCTCCATGAGCTGCTTGTCGTAGGTCGTGGACATCCCGGACCTGGTCACGTCGATCACGGGTGATTGCCCGACCACCAGGACCGATTCACTGATGGGAGAGGGATTCAAAACCGTGTCGATGGTCGTCGTCTTGCCGATGGACACGACGGTCTTCTCCCGTTCCTGGATCCGGAACCCGGTCATGGTGAACCGGACCTTATAGGGCCCGGGCGGCAGGGCCGGGAAGTAGAAAGAACCGGACGTCGAGGTGATCATGGACTTGATTCCGCCGATAAGTATGGGGCTGCTGATCTCAACGGTCACGCCCGGAAGCAGTTCGCCGGTCTCGTCCTTGACCGTCCCCTGGATGCTTCCCGTCAACCGCTGGGCGAGAGCCGGGGGAACGATGAGAGATAGAGCGATGCCGAAAAGAAGAACAGAAAAAGATCTCTTTGACATGTTAGGGCCTCCCTCGATTGCTTTTTCCCCGATATATGCTGTCCCAGATTTATAATATTGGTTTTCGAAAGTCAAGGGATTGACACTTCCGGGCGCCGTGAATTACTATCTCTTTCATAAGGGGAGGACGGGGAAGAGGAGGAATAAGATGCTCGACAAATCAAGATTTCCGGGGACTTTTCTCCCGATGTTTTTCATCGTCATGTTTTTTAGCGCCGTCTCGCTTTGTCCTGCGGAAACGTATCCAGCGCAGAAATCCGCAGGTCCCTTGAAGGACATTCCCATCCCCGTCATCCATGTCAAGGGCAGCCATTATGAGGTTGGGCGTCAGATCGGGACCCAGCTCAAGAGTAACCTCATCCGAGAGGTCGCGGAGATGAAGAAGAACAAGGACTGGGAAAGGATTAAAGCGGAAGCGGGACTCTTTCTTCAATATTCCAGAAAATACGTGCCCGAGTATGTGATGGAGGCTCAAGGCGCGGCCGACGCCGCCGGATTGGAATTGGAGGATCTTTTTCCCTCCGTTTGCGAAGAACTTGGATCGGACGGGTATGAATTTACAAAGGGCTGCAGCGATCTCATCGCCTCCAACGACGTCACCGAAGACGGGTCCGTCCTTGCGGCGCATAACAATGACACGTCTGTTTCCACTCAAGAGCGTGTCACCATCATCCACTACCAGGTGGACGGCGAGCCTGAGATCATCGCCGTCGGTTATGGGGGCTTGGGGATCAGCGTGGGCTACAATTCGGCGGGCATCAGTCTGACGGGCAATCAGGTCGACTCCAACGATATGAGAGTCGGAGTTCCCCGGTTCCTTCTCGTTCGCAAGATCCTGGCCGCTCAAACGATCGGTCAGGCGATCGATGCGGCCATCATAAAACAAAGGGCCTCCGATTATAATCAGGTCATCGCGGACTCGAACGGAGAGATCTACAGCATCGAAGGCTCGGCCACCGACTACGCTCCGCTCTACTCGACGGACGGCTATCTGGTCCATACCAATCATTTTGTCGCGCCCTGGATGAGAAAGTTCGAGCTTGACCCGAACGCGATCACTTGTTCTATTGTCCGGTACAACCGCGGTATCCGATTGCTCAAAAACAACCTCCATAAGCTGAATGCCGAGAAGATGAAAGAATTCTTGTCGGACCATGTGAATTATCCGGATTCCATCTGTCGGCATGGGGAAAGAGTGAAAACCACGTTTTCCATTATCATCAACCTCAAGACGCTCACGATGCTTCTGGCCAGAGGCAACCCGTGCGAGGTCAAATACAACGAGTACAAACTCATTTCCAAGTGATAGAAAAATCCCTCCGCGGCGGCTCCTCTTTTTACGGTTGACAAAGTGAAAACGGTGAATTATTATCCCCCCAAGTACTAAAACGTGGAGCGTTCAAGCCTCCTAAATGCGCGAGTGGACAGAAGGGGAAAATCAGCGGGATCGCCGCGGCGGTCTTTTCATGCCTAAATTCAAAGAAGAGGGGTGTCCATTGATCAACAAGAGGGTTTTAAGCTTGGCCTTTTTAAGCCTCGTTTTCATGCTTTTGGCGGTCCATCAAGGCTTTGCCCAGAAACAGACAGGAACGATCAGGGGAACGGTCAAGGACGAGGCCGGGGAGCCTCTGCCCGGAGTCACCGTAGACTTGAAAGGCCCGGCTTTGATGGGCTCCCGATCGACCCCGACCGACGCCGCGGGAGGATTCAGGTTTGTTGCCCTCCCGATCGGCGCGGGTTATGAGGTTGCGTTTTCGCTGCAGGGGTTTCAGCCGGAGACGAATAAAAACCAGAGAGTCACGATCGGGGGAACCATCGTCCTCGACATCGTTCTCAAGCCCGTCGCCATCAAGACGGAATTGACGGTGACCGCGACATCCCCCCTTATGGATATCGCGAAGTCGAGCTTCTCCTCCACATTCGATGCCAAGACTTTGGATACACTGCCAACCAGGCGGTTCACGTTCTTCGACATGGTTCAAGCCTCCCCGGGCATCACGACGTCGGATTCCGAATATTCCCGCGCCAGTGCCTTCGGGGGCGAGGATAAGTCGAATGCCTATTACATCAACGGGATCGACATTTCCGCTCCCTCGACAGGCGCGGCCTGGCCCTGGCCCATGCCTGATGTGATCGAAGAAATGGAGATCACCGGAATAGGCGCTCCGGCCGAATACGGCAATTTCGAGGGGGCGGTCATCAATGTCGTCAGCAAGTCCGGTTCCAATACCTTTCACGGCGCTGCGAAGTACTTTATCCAGCCGCAATCCCTGACGGACACGAACACTCCCGAGGAGAAGTGGTCCTTTCACCGTGACCACTGGCACGATGCCGTCTTCACTCTGGGAGGGCCGATCATCAAGGACAAACTGTGGTTCTTCGCCGCCCTTCAGCATAGAGTGGATCGATTTTCGGGGGTGGGAGCGGACCCCAGGTATCCGGTCGAAACGAGCATGAAGCCCACGGGGGACATCAAGATCGACTTCCAGCTCAACAAAAAGAATAAAGTGAGCTTCTTCGCCCACTATGAAAGTTATCGATTCCCCGGGACTCCCACGGAATTCAAACCCTATGAAACGATCAACTCCGAAGTGGCGCCGGCCATCACCCCCAGTTTTGAATGGCTCCATATGATGAACGACAATACCTACTTCGAGATCAAGTACGGCGGCTTTTACACTTATGATAAATGGGATCCGGTTTCGGGGGATTTGACGACCCCGGGGCGCTCGGATTGGGGAACCGGATACGATTCCGTCAATGCCAGGACCTATTACCACTGGAAGACCAACCGGACCCAGGTCAACGCTAACATCTCCCATTACGCGGAGGATTTCTTAAAAGGACATCACGAGTTCAAGGCCGGCGTCCAATACAGCCATGGCTATTCCGACCTGATCTGGGGCTACACAGGAGGCGTTGAGTACTTCGACTATATGAACGAGCCCTATTTCGCCTATTTCCGCAATCCTTCCCACTACGGCGGCATGTCGGACCAGCTGGGGTTCTTTGTCGACGACACCTGGCAGGTATCGGACAGGCTGACCGCCAATCTCGGACTGCGTTTTGATTACAACCATGCGTCCATCCCCGCCTTCGACGAGCTCGACGAGTTCGAGAAGCCTACGGGGAAAAAGATCGCCGGCATCCCCGATGTGGCGAATTGGAAACAGTTCTCGCCAAGGATCGGGATCAATTACCAGCTGACCTCGGACCGGAAGACGCTTTTCCGTGCGTCCTATGGCCGCTACACCAAAGGCCTGGTCCTTGGAGACATCGAGGGGGCGACCCCGGCCCTCTCGATCCTCTACGGCCGAGCGTACAATCCCGATACTCAGGCCTATGACATCGACGTCTGGAGCTGGGATCCCCTGTACGACGTCGGCATCGACAAAGAGCTGAAGGCGCCCTATACGCATCAGTTCTCCGCGGCCCTGGAAAGGGAGGTCTTCAAGGATTTCTCGCTTTCGGCCACGTTCATCTACAAGATCAATAAGAACAGAATAGCGATGCTCAATACGGCCGCTCAGTACGAGGAGATCCCCTTCGTCGATGCCAGCACCGGGGATACGATCGTGGTCTACAACCAGGTCGAGCCCCTCGATAATTTCTATAGCATCACCAATCCGGGAGACACGATCACCTATAGGGCTCTGATGCTCGTGGCCAATAAGCGCTTTTCCCATAATTTCCAGATGTATTCCTCGTTCACCTGGTCGAGGGCGTGGTGGAAACCCAAAGGCTACAAAGATAAAAACGAGCTCATCAATTCGGAAGGCCCCATGAGCATCGAATACGCCGTCGACAGGAATTGGATGTGCAAGGTCGGCGGCGTTTACATGGCTCCGCTCGGCTTCGTTTTCGGGGCGAACGTCATCTACCAGCAGGGAGCGCCCTGGGAGAGGACGGTTCTCGTCCCGGGACTCAACCAGGGGCCGAAATTCATCAAGGCCGAGGCGCGCGGGAGCCGCCGGCTGCCCTCAGAGCTTTTATTCGACGTTAAGATCGAGAAAACGTTCCAAATAGCGCAAAAGTACTCGGTGGAGCTTTCGTGCGACATCATTAACCTGTTTAACAAACATACCAATATGAGCTATGTCAGCACACAGATAGAGAGCCCGAGCTGGATGATCCCCACCAACATCATCCTGCCCAGGAGGGCCCTCATCGGGTTGAAATTCGTCTTTTGAGGACTTTTGTCAGGACCTCTTCGAGGGTCCGATCGGCACGGCTGACGGCCTGAGCCAGGAGAGTGATCTGCTCCCTGGCCCGGGCCCAATCTTTTTCTTCGACAGCCTCGGTCACGCCGGGAAGGACTTCCGGGTCGTAAGTGAACTTGCAGGCGTAGATGAGGTGCTTGAACCAGGGGCGCTTAGGGATGCCCCCGGGAGATCCGAGATCTCTTTCCGTTTGCATCAAAGCGGCACTTATAGCCTGAAAAGTTTCGGATGGGACCGGGCTCCCCTGAGAGAGGAGCTGTTCGATGTGTCGGTTCAGCTCCCGGGCGGTCTTTTTAAAACTCTCGATCCGGCTTGCGAGGAGGTTGAGGTCGGGAGAGATCGAGCTTTCTCCTTGACGTACGATCTCCTTGACATAAGTGCCGATCTCTCCGGCATAGGCTTCATAATCGAAAGGGTAGATTTGGGCATTGGCCAGCCTTAATGCCGCTATCCCCCAGAGCGTCGCCAGGGTCGCGTGATAGCGGAATTGGGGGTCGCCGAAATGCGACATCCAGTAAAAATCGTCATACTGGGAATGGTAGACTCCATAAGGGCCTTCGAAGCCCATTCCCAGGACGGGCATGCAGACGAAATTCAGGAAGGCCGTGTGGTCGCTGCCGCTTCCGACCCGAGTCTCGAGCTTTTTCATGGTTTTGTAAATTGTTTTTCCGGTATTGGGATCCAAAACTTCCTGAGCGATTTGCTGCATAAAATCGCCAAGCGAAGGCACGGCTTCCGCCCCAAACGTGGGTCCGCTCACGGCGGAATCGACGTTGATATACACAACGCCATCTTTCTTCAGCTTGTCCGCATGCTGCTCCGCCCATTCCGTTGAACCGGTCAGGGTGTTCTCCTCGGCGTCCCAGTTACAAAAAACGATGGTCCGTTTCGGCCGGTAGCCGTCTTTCACCAGCCGTCCCATGTTCTGAGCGAGACCGAGCTGGGCCGCCGTGCCGCTGCTCGGGTCGACGGCCCCGTAAACCCATGCATCCCGGTGGTTCCCGACGACGACCCATTTTTCGGGCTCTTCCCGTCCCATGATCTTGCCGACCACATTCCATATGGAGCCGACGGGATTATCCATGTCCACCTTGAGATGGACTTTGGCCGGCCCCGGACCGACGTGGTAGGCGAAAGGCAGGCCTCCCTGCCACTCCGGCGGGACGGCCGGGCCGGCCAGGTTCTCGAGGAGCGGCCGTGCTTCTTTATGCGAGAGGGGAACGGCCATGATTTTCGGCAGTATCTCCGACTCCTCCGGCTTCAGTCGCCGGGCTCCCGGGATCGAGGCCCAGCCGGGAGTCAGCGGGTCTCCGGGGACGATGAAATCGAAAGGAATACCGCCCCGTTGGATATGACTTTCCGGCCCCCAAGGCCCGTCGGGAAAAACGGCGCCGCGCGCATATCCGTCTTCTTTGGGGTCGGAATAGACGAGCAGGCCGGCGGCGCCCCTCCGTTGGGCCGTCATGGCTTTGAAGCCCCGATAGCTGTAGGGCTCCGAGTACCGGACCAGGGCGATCTTGCCCTTGATGTCGATCCCCATCTCCAGCAGTCGGTCATAATCTTCCGGATTCCCGCCGTGGGCATAGACCACGGGAGCCGTGACTTCTCCGGAGGCCGAATAGGCATTGAATCCGATGCTGACCTGGCTGCCAAAAGAATCCTTGTCGACGGGATAGCCTTCTTCCCTCAAAGTAGCCTTATAAACAACGGGTTCGACCATTTCCACGATGATCTCTTTGGGATAGGAAAGGAGGACCTGGTACTCGACGAGCTCCACGTCCTCGAGGCCGAATTCCTTGAATTTATCCCTGACATAGACGGCGAGCTCATAGTTCCGCCCAGTGCCCGCGATGTGAGGCTCTTCCGTCAAAAATCTCAAATGCTTTTCATAAACCTTGGGGTCGGCCAGCTTTTTGAGCGCGGCTTCTATTTGACGCTCTTCTCTTGAGCCGTGCCCAGTGAATCCTTTGATTCTTTCTTCGCCCAACTCTCCTTGGGTCGGCAGAAAAAGAAGGATCATGAGGCTTATGAAAATTCCCCATTTTAAATATTTCATCGTCCAACCTCCAACGAAAAGATCTTTTCTTCGGCCGCGGTCGCCTTTCCTCCCACATGAACACCCGTTATATCCTTGTTCCCGATATCGAGGCGAACGAGTATTTCCGAAGGCCTTCCCATGCCATATCCCTGTTCGAAAACCAGCCTTTGAGCCTGCTCCTCCGTCACCTGGCCATGCTTGAACAAATAGCAGGCGAGGGCGCCGGACGACGTTCCCGTCGCCGCTTCTTCCGGGATCCCATATAAGGGAGCGAAGTTTCTGCAATAAGCCGTGGATTTGTGTTTCGTCTCCAAGCTGAACGCATGATAACCCACGGCTCCGTATTTTTTGCTGATTTCGGCGATCTTGTCGAGATCGGGTTCGATGTTGGAAAGCGCCCCGAGCGAAATGACGGGAACCATGATGTCGCGGAGCCCGGTGGAGACGATCTCGACCGGCATATCCGGGGCGAGTGAATCGAGCCCTATTCCCAGGGATCCGGCGACTTCTCCGCGATCGATCGTGTTTCCGAAGAACGGCAAGGTCTGCTCCATGAAAACGGTCCCGTCCTCTTGAACTTCGACTCCGAGGATCCCCGCCTTTGTTTCCTGGCTATGTTTTCCAGCCCGTATCCGTTGAAGCCCGAAAAGGAGAGAGAAAACGGCAATGGTCGCGTGGCCGCAGAGATCCACCTCGGCGGCCGGAGTGAAGAACCTTATCTTAAAGCCCGCCGCGACGGACTTTTGAACGAACGCCGTTTCCGATAAACCGACTCTCGAGGCGATCCATTGCATGGAGGGCTCCGCCAAAAGATCCGCATCCAGCACGACCCCCGCGGGATTCCCGCCCCTCTTGGCTTTGGCAAATGCGTTCAAAGCGTAGACTCTGATCCTCCGCTTTTTCATAACAGGACCTCCTCGCGTCCGATCCGCCATCTTTGGCCCCCGATGAATCCTTGACATGAGAGCGAATAGTTTCTTAGACTCATGACAATACTAATATGCAAGGAGGGCTTGATGAAAGCGAAAAGATGGTCGGCCCTTTTCGCCCTTCTCATGATCCTTCTTGGCTGTTCCGGCAAAGAAGAGCGGGCTCGCCGGGAATTGGAGAAGCTGGGCATCGAAGACTCGGAAAAAAGATTTTTTGAGGCCGTCGTCAAGGGAGAGGGATCGATCGTCAGCCTGTTCCTGGAGGCGGGCATGTCCCCGAACGCAAAGCAAGGGGGAATCACGGTCCTGATGGAGGCATCCCGGAGAGGAAGGACACACCTGCAGGTCGCCGCTGCCTTGATTCGGGCCGGAGCGGAGATCGACGTTCAAGATCCTTATGGAGTGACGCCGCTCCTGTTCGCGGCCATCAGCGGCTCCCCGGAGACCATCCGAAGGCTGCTGAAAAACGGAGCGAATGTGAAGGCCAAAGATGCGGACGGACGAACGGCGCTCATCGAGAGCCTGACGACGGAGAACGATCTGCCCCCCGAAACGATCGAGGAACTTATTCAAGCGGGGTCCGAGGTCAACGTCCGGATCTACGGGGGCCTGACCCCTCTTATGATCGCGGCCGCCGGGAATTCCAGAATTCTTCAGGCCCTGATCCGGGCCGGAGCCGCTGTGAATGCCGCGGACGACTGGGGAACAACGGTCTTGAGATGGGCCAAGGATTCTCCGGAGAACGGCAGGATCCTCAAAGAGGCGGGCGCCAAGGAATGACGTCACCCCCGGGAGACCGGACCGATGATCGGAAAGGAGTTCGGAATGAGGAGACGAACATTTCTTCGCCTTGCCGTGGGGAGCCCGGCATTCGCGCTTATGACGCCTAAGTCTCTGACAATGCAAGAGAAACTCATCGCAAACACCGCCCTCGTGGAGGATGACATCTATCTCAAGCATGACACCGGCGAGGGCGCCTGGGAAAATGGTCAGCGCCTCAAGGCGGTTCACGACGGGCTCAAGGATGCGAATCTTCTGGATTCCCTGCGTCCCGTCGCTCCTCAAAAAGCCGAGCTGGAATGGGTGGAGTTGGTCCATCGGAAGCAATACGTAGAAACAGCGAAGAAGGACGCTGAAAGCGGCGCCAAAGTCCTTTCGACCGGGCACACCCTCCTCTCGAAAGACTCCTACGATGTCGCCTTGTGGGCGGTTGGCGGCGTGCTGTCGGCCTGCGATGCCGTCATGGACGGGAAAACCCGGAACGCTTTCTGCGCCGTGCGTCCCCCGGGTCACCATGCCGGGCGGGATAAAGGAATGGGATTTTGCATTTTCAATAACGCCGCCGTCGCCGCCAGGTATGTGCAGAAAAAATACGGCGTGGAAAAGGTCCTGATCGTCGACTGGGATGTCCACCACGGAAACGGCACCCAGGAAATTTTCTATGAGGACGGGAGCGTTTTTTATTTCAGCACCCACCAATGGCCGTGGTATCCTTTTACGGGAAGCGAAGATGAAACCGGGGAGGGGGAGGGGAGGGGGACGACTCTGAACGCCCCCCTGCCGGCAGGCTCCGGGGATGAAGAGCTCGTGGGCGCCTTTGAAACCCGACTGCTCCCGCAAGCCCTCAAGTTCAAGCCGGATTTCATCCTGATCTCGGCCGGATTCGATTCCCGGAGCGCCGATCCATTGGGACGGTTTCGATTAACGGATGAAGGATTCAAGAAGCTGACCCGGATCATGCTCCGCATCGCCGACGCATCCGCGGAAGGCCGCTTGGTTTCGATCCTGGAGGGAGGCTACAGTCTCAAAGGGCTTTCCATGGCCGTCCCGGCTCATATCGAGGCCCTTGTCAAAGGGTAGCTGCTCGATAGGCCGTGAACCCGATCCGGGTCAACCAATGGGCGCCGTTCCTACTGTTTGACCAGGACGAACGCGGGAACTAGAATTCCAGCCGCAGTCCGACCTGAGCTCGTCTCGGGAAGAACATTTCATCGGCTTTGCGGTAAGCGTCGGACCAGACGCTGTATCCCGGATTATGGGGATAATCGGAAAAATAGCCGATGACGGTGTCCGCGTTGAAAAGGTTGAAAACATCGACGGTGGCGCTGAGTTTCATGGTCCTGTAGACCCCAACCGTCTTCTGAAGCCGGAGGTCCAGGACGCTCCAGGCGGGGAACCTCTCCCGGCCTCTCGGCTCCGCCAGGATCATCCTTTCCCCCTGATCCGGGTAGACCCTGACGAATGTCGGAATGGGCCTACCCGTTTGGTAAAGGTAATTCACGCCGGCCAGGATCCCCCAGGGGAGCGCGTAGCTGGCTGAAAGCTTGAAGACCCAGGCGCGGTCATGGTTTAAATATCCCCTGGCGTTGATCAGGTCGTTGGGATCCTGCCCGAAGAACTTCGTGTACCATATCATCGCCTGTTGCGACATCGAATGGGCGGTGTTGTTCAGGCCCTTCATCCGCGACCAGGTGAGGGAGGCGCTGAGCTGCCAGTTGTCGGAAAACCTCTTTGTCAGCGAAAAGATGACGGCTTTATAAGTCTGGTCGAATCTTTCTCCAAAGCGGGACGGCTGGGTGATCCAGTAATCATTTGTCTCCATACCGCTGGTCTGGTTCCATACGGAATAGGTTCTGCCGTTGTCGGGAGACACCATGTCGACCTGCTCGTATTGCGCGCCGCGGTCTTCCCAGCCGATCAGGTTCTTTTCATGCTTGTAGACGTAGGTTGCGGCGACGGAGAAATGGGCCAGGACCTCCCTTTCGAGCCCGATGGAAAATTGATCCGCGTAGGGGTTCTTGAGCTTCGGATCGACCGTATAGTTCATGGCGCCCGGAATCGTGTCAACGAATGCCCACGCATTGAGGTCCCAGTCCCAGGAATAGATCTTATAGTCGGTGACGTTCGGTCCCGGCCAGTTCCAATTGGACATGAGAAGGGCGTCGTAATAACGGCCGTAAGACGCCTTGAGGAGCGTTTTCTTGTCCGAAGTGAGCTGAAAGGCCAGCCCGACACGGGGAGAGATCGTGTTCCATTGGACGACATCCGGAATCCCCGGGGTCATCTCTCCGGTCTTCTGCCAGCCTCGATAGACCGGGAACGATTGAATGGAACCGGCGTTGTGATCGAATCTCAGCCCCAGGTTCACCGTCAATCTGTCGCCGATCTTCCAGGAATCATCGATGAAGGCTGCGATGGAATTGACGACGCCGCCGTAGCTGAAGACATCCTGTTCGTACATGTAATAGGGATACCCGCCGTAATCATAATAGGAGCGGCCCCCGGTATAGCCTCCGTGATTCTCGGCGGTTCCTCGGCTGAACTGAACCCCCATCTTGAAGTCGTGGTCCCCCGCAAGAAAATCTTCGGCAAAATAGGATAGGCTTGCGCTCAGCTGATGTCGGGTCACCGTGTACACCCACGGGAACCAGACCCCTTGGGAGGTGATCCCCGTAAGGCCATCATAATGACTCGGGGTTTCAAGGCTGGAGTGGATGGGGAGCCAATCGTCATCGCTCCACCATCCGCCGTATTTCAGGTCCAGAAAGGCGCTGTCGCTCATCAGCCACGTATACATGAGGTTCCAGGTGGGCGTGTGTCCGACCTCGGAGGCGACGGCTTCCTTCGTGTAGTAGGGAGTCATGGGGTCCGGGATGTCGAAATATTCGTAATAAAGGGAGCCCACCAGCCGATGGCTTTTGCCCAGCTCCGAAGAGAGCTTGAAAAAGACCTTGTCGCCCTTGTTGCGCGCGGGAAATTCGGGGTTCGAGAGCCAGGCGGTATAGGAATCCTCCACCCTTTCGTATGAGCTGAAGAACCAAAGCCTGTCCTTGAGGATGGGTCCCCCGAGCGTGAAGGAAGCGTCCAGGAACCTGTCCCGATGGTAGGAGAACGCCGCGGGATCCTCCGGCGCGGGGTTGTTGTCCGCGACGAGCCCCTGGAATTGCCCATAATAGCTTGCGCTTCCTTCGAATTTGTTCCCTCCGGACTTGGTGACGATGTTGATGACGGCTCCGGTGAATTGCCCGTACTCGGCCGGGACGCCGATCCCCGTCGTTTCGACCTCGGCGAAGACTTCCGGATTCACCCACTGCCAGGCGGAACCGATATCGAGGTTCCTGATGTCGACGCCGTCGAGCTGATAATCACTCGACTCATAATTGGACCCGTAGGCCACGAGCCTGTCCCCATCTCCCTGCTGCGAATCCATGACCAGGCCGGGAGCCTGCTTGACGACGTCGAAAAAGGTGAACCTGCCGCTGGGAAGCTGCTCCAAAAGCTCCTTGCTGAAGGTGGTCGTCATGCCCGATTTGGTGACGTCGATGAGAGGCGCCGGCGCCTGGACCGTCAGGAATTCCTCGACGGCCGCGACCTTCATTACGGTGTCCTCGGTCACGGTGGCGTCTATGGAGACTTTCACGTTCGACCTGCGGATCGTTTCGAATCCGTTGAGAACGAACACGATCGTGTACGTCCCGGGAGGCAAATTGATGAACCGGTACGAACCTTTCCCGGACGTCGTTTCCTCATGGACGCCGCCCATCAAGGCCGGGCTCGCGAGCTGCACGATCACTCCGGGAAGCGGAGCGCCCGCATCATCCGTGACCTCGCCCACGATCTTTCCGGTGAGCCTCTGGGCAAAGGAGGCGCCGCTTGTGACGAGGACGAGGAGCGCCCAAACGACGGCACATTTTGTCGAACGCCTTGATATGGTCATTTTTTTCCCCTTAAATCTAATATTTTATTCTCCGCGGCGGCTTGTCAAGGATTATTTGGATTTTCCTTTCGAGGATCCTCGAGTCGGGCTCATTGACAAGAGCTCATCGGGGGGGATATAAGGGTCCCATGCCGGATCCGCGGGCCAAATACGGATATCCGCAGGGTTTTGGTTTTCCGCGCCTGACGGAGGAACAATGCCGCAGGATGCATGAAGCCGCCCTGGATCTTTTGGAACGCGTCGGCGCGCGTCTTGATCTTCAGGAGGCCGTGGCCCTGCTCAAGAGCGCGGGCGCCCGGGTAACGGACGACAATCTGGTTCACATCCCCTCGAGCCTTGTCGAAAAAGCATTGTCGGTGGCCCCCAAGCACGTCGTCTTGTACGACCGCCATGGCCACCCGGCCATGCCCGTGGAGGGGCACCGGTGTTTTTATGGGCCCGGGTCGGATTGCCTGAACATCATCGACCATCGCGACGGCACGCGCCGCGAGCCCCGGTGGAAAGATCTCGAAGAGGGTGTGACCCTCTGCGACTCTTTATCGAATATCGATTTTGTCATGTCCATGGTCCTGCCGCGGGACGTCGATACGGCCTTGGCCGACCGCTTTCAGATGGAGGCCATGCTGTCTTTTACGACCAAACCGATCATCTATGTTACCTATGAATTGGCCGGTTGCCTGGACGCCGTCGAAATGGCCGAGACCGTGGCCGGAGGCGCCGAGGCCTTGAGGGAGAAACCGACGGCCGCCTGTTACATCAACGTCGTTTCAGGACTGCGTCATAACAAAGAAGCCCTGGAAAAGCTCCTGTTCCTGGCCTCAAAGAACCTCCCTCTGCTCTACATCCCCGCGTCGACGGCCGGCCTCACCAGCCCGGTCACGCCGGCGGGCTCGGTCGCCCTTGACTACGCGGGCGTCCTCGTCGGCCTGGTGCTCTCTCAATTGAAAAGGGAGGGAGCGCCGGTCATCGTCACCGGCATGCCGGCCGGGGGGACCTTCGACATGCGGACCCTTGTGACCTCGTACTGTGAGCCCGAACGAACCATTACGCAGGCGGTGTCCCACTTTTATGGTCTCCCCATGTTCTCGATCGCCGGAGCCTCCGAATCCAAGGCCGTCGATTCCCAGGCGGCGGCGGAAGCGGCCCTGAGCCTTGTGGTCGAGTCCCTCGCGGGAGGCAACATCATTCATGACCTGGGATACCTGGAATCCGGGCTCACGTTCTCCTTCATCCAGCTGGCCCTCTGCGACGAGATCGTGAGCTGGATCAAGGGCTATATGAAAGGATTTGAAGTGAGCGACGAATCCCTGGCCCTGGATGTCATCGCGGAGATGGGGCCCGACGGCCAGTACTTGAACACGCGACACACCAAGGACCATTACCGGGAGCGCTGGTACCCCGGCCTCTTCGAGCGCGCGGATCATGGGACGTGGTTGAGAAACGGAGGGAAGGATCTCTCGGAACGGGCCGCGAACAGGATCGAAAAGACCCTCGCGGAGCACAAGCCCGCCCCATTGCCGCCCGATATCAAGGACAGGCTTCAAAAGATCGTCCGGAGAGCCCGGAGGAGCCCGTAGCTTCTATCTTTACCGCGGGGCCTTCTTCTTGGCGAACTTCTTCAGGATGAACAGGGCGGCCAGCAAGCCGACAAGACACAGGAACGCGATGAACGTGAAGAAATACCTGTATCCCAAGGCTCCCGGGTAGCTGTCCAGAAAGGCCCCTCCCGCCACCGGCATGAAGATATCCGGAGTGTATCCGATCACGGACACGACCCCGGTGACCGTTCCCGTGAGCGCGAGAGGCGTCCCGCATTCTTCGAGGAGGGCAAAATAGATCCCCCGGAGGGCGAATATGGCCAACGAGGCCAAGATCGTGTTGGCGATAAGCAGGATGACGAACTTGGGGCCCCCGGGGGCAAGAATGAACAGCCCAAAGCTGATGATCAAGATAAAGAAACACCAGGCGATGGTTTTGGAGGCACCCGCCTTGTCCGCCAGGAATCCCGCCCCCAGCGCCGAGAGCGGTTTTATCCACATTTTACCGACCCCGATGGCTCCTCCGAAAACCACGCTCATCATGAAGACGTCGGTCGCATAGGGCGTAAAATAATAGGACCCCCAGTAGCTGCTGTAGGCCGTGAGAATAACGATGGATATGAGCCACACCGCGGGCATCTTGAGAACGACGAGGACGTCGTGAAGGCCCACTTTTTGCCGTATCTTGCGCTCGCCGGGATCGTCTCGGCCCGACCCGTCCAGAGTGAACCAGGCCATGAGCCCGATCGCGATGTTCAAGAGGGAAAAAAGAAGAATGACCCGGGAGAGAGCGTGGCTGCCGCTCCCGAGGTTGGCGAATACGGCCAAAAAGGCCATGGAACTCACGACCTCGGCGATGCCCCGGCCGCTTTCCAGGATGCCGAAGGCTCTTCCCTGTTCCGCGGGGGGAGCCCAATTTCTCGTGGCTTTGATGAGGGCCGCCCAGAAGGTCAGGGTGCAGCTGATCCCCCAAAAACCATGAACGGCGATGGAAAGTCCGTAGGAAGGGAAGGTGGCAAAATAGACGCCCGAAATTCCCGTCGCCATTAAAGAGAGCGTTATCAATATTCTGGGAGAGACCCGGTCCGCCAGCCAGCCTCCCGGAAAATAGGAGACCATGGCGGTCAGCCCGAAGGCGCTCATCAATACCCCCAGTTGAGTATTCGACACGTGCAGGGCCTTCTGAAGGGGGATGTAATAAACCTCCCTTAAGAACGGCAACAGGTAGATGAGGCCGCCGGACAGACAGAGGCAGGTCATGACGATCCAGCGCCGGAATGTGCTCATCCGTTCTTCATTATCACAAACGGGAATGCTTTTGTAACTCATTTTCCGAACGTTGACAACGATCCCAGGGCAAAAGCCGCGGATACGCGGCGGACATGCGGACGGCGGCTCTCCGGGCCCTCTCGTTTTGACTGTAGCCGGCTGTTTATGATAGATAATGAATTACGAAGGGAGGAAACATGATCAAGAAAGACGGAACCCTGACCGGCGGACGCGACCACCGAAAGATCCCCGTATGGAAAGATGTTGCCGCGGCCGAATGGGACGATTGGAAATGGCAGCTTAAGAACAGGATCACCTCGGTCGATCAGCTGAAGCAGGTCGTGGAGATGACGGAAAAGGAACAGCGGGAGGTGGACACGGCCCTGAAGTCCCTTCGCATGGCCATCACGCCCTACTTCGCCAGCCTCATGGATCCTTCCGACCGGAATTGTCCCATCCGCAAAAGGGCCATTCCCACGGGGAAGGAGGTCATGCTCAGCCCGGAGGACATGGTCGACCCTCTCCATGAGGATATAGAGTCGCCCGTTCACGGACTGACGCACAGGTATCCCGACCGCGTCCTCCTCATGGTCACGGACCAGTGTTCCATGTACTGCCGTCACTGCACGAGGCGGCGGAGCGCCGGCGAGACCGACCGGGCCCTGCCGAAGAGCGATATTCTGGCAGCCATCGAGTATGTCCGGGAAACGCCCCAGGTGAGGGACGTCCTGATCTCCGGCGGCGACCCCCTGACCCTTTCGGACGGGTTCCTCGAGGATATCCTGCGAAGAGTTCGCGCGATCCCCCACGTGCAGATCCTCCGTTTAGGGACTGCGGCCCCGGTGGTCATGCCGCAGAGGATCACCCCCCGGTTGATCGCCATGCTCAGGAAATATCATCCCCTATATATCAACGTACATTTCAACCATCCCAAGGAGATCACGCCGGAAACCAAGAGGGCCTGCGAGATGCTGGCCGACGGCGGTTTCCCGCTGGGCAATCAAACGGTCCTCCTGAAAGGGATGAATGATTCTCCCATCGTCATGAAGAAGCTCGTCCATGACCTGGTCCGGATCAGGGTCCGCCCTTACTACATTTACCAATGCGACCTTTCCCAGGGCATAGGTCACTTCCGGACATCGGTGAGCAAAGGCATAGAGCTTATCGAAAATTTAAGAGGCCATACCACCGGTTTCTGCGTACCGACTTTCGTTGTGGATGCCCCGGGGGGCGGCGGCAAGACCCCTGTGATGCCCACCTATCTGATCTCCCGGAACGATCGCCGGGTCGTCCTGCGCAATTATGAGGGAGTCGTCTGCGTCTATACGGAGCCCGAGCCGTCCGAGGGGAAGTGCTCCGACGAAGACGCCCTGCGGCGGGAATTCCCCGGCCTGGAAAACCGGGAGGGCGTGGCGACCCTGCTCCGCGGCGGCCGGATCAGCATCATCCCGGCCGGCTTGGAGCGAAAGCGCCGGAGCCAGCTCTACAAGAAAGGCAAACGCACATCATGACCCAGACCTTGAACACCCTCCAGCCTCATTTTCCGCCCGACGGGGATGTCCGCGACCTCCTCGTTCGGCTCATCCGGACGCCTTCCTATCCGGGTGTGCCGCGCCAGGAGGAGGCCGTCGCCCGCGAGATCGGCGGCTTTCTTCAAGCCCGCGGCATCGAGCCGCACTATCAGGAAGTCCGCGAAGGAAGGCCGAACCTTCTGGCTTCGGTCGGGGGGAAACGGCCCGGTCCGCACCTTCTCTTCTGCGGCCACATGGACACGGTCCCCCCCAACACGGGAAACGCCGAAGCTGCGCTTGCCCCTCTCGAAAAAGACGGCCGGCTCCACGGGAGGGGGACCGTCGATATGAAAGGCGCCCTGGCCGCCATGGCCGGGGCCCTTGTGGCCCTGAAGAACGCCGGGGAGCCCGCCTCGGGCCGGATCACCCTGGCCGCCGTGGTCGATGAAGAAATGGAAAGCCTCGGCGCCGAGAAGCTCATCCTCGAAGGGTTCAAGGCCGACGGTGCCGTCATCGGCGAACCGACCGGCAACAGGATCGCCATCGGCCACAGAGGTTTGGAGTGGCTGCAGATCGACTTCCAGGGCCGGGCCGCCCACGGCGGGACGCCGGAAGCGGGTCTCAATGCCATCTCGGCGGCGGCCCATTTCGTCCATCTCGTGGAAACC
This sequence comes from uncultured Eubacteriales bacterium, assembly GCA_964585685.1. Lineage (GTDB taxonomy): Bacteria > Acidobacteriota > Aminicenantia > Aminicenantales > Saccharicenantaceae > JALHVH01. Next base: position 34,451 of record CAZPEP010000067.1, read on the forward strand.
GAACTTGTTCCGGCCCTGGCCCTAAGACGTGATCCCGTGCTCGGTCCTCCGGCCATCAACTTGGGGACCATCGCCGGGGGAGAGCAGCCGAGCACGGTTGCCGCCCATTGCCGGATCAGGCTCGATCGGCGTTGGGTGACGACGGAGACGATCGAGATGGTCTTTGAGGATCTGGAAGACCTCCTGCGCCGGGTTTGCGAATCCCGCCCCGGTCTCAAGACCGGAATATCCCGGATGCCCGGCGGGATGGCCACCATGGTCCACGGCCCGGTGACCATTCCCCCGGAGCACGCCCTTGTCCGGGCCGCGGAAACGGGCCTCGCCGAGCTCGGCCGTCCCTCCCGGCCCCTGACCGTTTTTCCTGCCTGGACGGACGCCTCGCTCATCTCCCGGGAAGGGCACATCCCGTCCATCGTCTGGGGCCCGGGGGGGCTTGAATACGCTCATTCTCCCGAAGAAAACATCCTTCTCGCGGACGTCTATGAGGCCGTCAGGCTCTACACGCTGGCGGCTTGGCATTTCACCAAGCCCGCATGAAGATCAAGATCCCCCACACCTATGTCCTTCTCATCTCCCTGACCGTGTTGGCGGCCATACTGACATGGGTCATCCCGGCCGGGCGGTATGAGCGGGCCATCGACCGGGGCCGGACGCTGATCGACCCCGCGTCCTTTCATGCCGTCCAAGCCCAACCGGCGGGAGTTTTCGAGATCCTTCTGGCGTTTCCCAAGGCCCTGGTCGAAGTCGCCGACATCATCTTTTATATCTTCATCATAGGCGGCACGTTCGGCGTTCTTAACAGAACGGGTCTCATCCAGGGCGGGATCCAGGCTTTGGTCAAAAAGATCGGCGGCCGGCAGGCCTTGATCGTCCCCGTCCTGACTCTCGTTTTCGCGGTCGGCGGGGGGACCATCGGCATCGCCGAAGAGACCCTTGTCTTTCTGCCCGCCCTCCTTCTCCTGGCCCGCTCCCTGGGCTATGACTCGCTCACAGCCGGCGGAATAGCGCTTGTGGGCGCCAACGCGGGGTTCGCCGCGGCCTTCATGAATCCCTTCACGGTTGGAGTGGCCCAGGGGATCGTCGGACTTCCCCTGTTTTCGGGCATCGGCTTTAGGGTCATCCTATGGATGATCATGACGACGATAACCGTACTCTTTCTCTCCCGCTACGCGGCCAGGGTCAAGGCCAACCCCGGGATCAGCCTGATGCACGATTTCGACCTGAAGAGGGAGACCAAAGCTCCGGGGGACGAGGATATTCTTTTCACCCGGAGGCACGTCGCCGTGCTTGTCGTGACGGTGGCCGCCCTCATCGTCCTCGTCCTCGGCGCCATCCGCTGGAATTGGGGCCTTTTACAGCTCTCAGCCCTGTTCTTCGGCCTGGCCATTGCGGCGGGCCCGATCGGCGGGCTGTCGCTCGACGACACGGCCCGGAGCTTCATCCAGGGCGCCCAGGACATGACTTATGCCGGACTTGTCGTCGGATTGGCTCGGGGATCTCTCGTCATCCTTCGGGACGCCAATGTCATCGATACTATGACCCATGCCATGGCGGCCGTCGTCGGGCGCTGGTCGTCTTCCATCAGCGTCGTCGGCATCTACCTCATGCAGAACCTGCTCCATTTCATCGTCCCTTCAGGGAGCGGTCAGGCCGCGGTTTCCATGCCCATTCTGGCGCCCCTCGGAGACCTGGTCGGCATCACACGTCAGACCAACGTTCTGGCTTACCAGCTGGGGAACGGGCTGACCAACGTCTTCATTCCCACGCAAGGCTATTTCATGGCCGCTTTGGGCATCCTCAAGATCCCTTGGGAGAAATGGGTTCGCTGGCTCCTGCCGCTGCTTCTCATCTGGCTGGCCGTAGGCATGGCGGCGGTGATCATCGCCCAGGCCATTCATCTTGGGCCGTTCTAACAAAAGAGGGAAGCGGGCCGTCGGCCAAATCAAAAGGCGGAGCGCCTGCTTTTCTGGCGCCTCCCAGGCTTCAACGTCCGCAGCCAATATTTTCATTGCCGGCTCGCTGAAACTTGCGGGAGGCCCGCCGATTGACCCACACCCGGACCGGTGATATCCTTCTCCCGCCAGCTAGGAGGGCGATAAATGGCCGAAAAGCTCCCTTTTTTCGCAGAGACGCTGGAAACCTTGCCCGAAGAGCTCACCGCCGGCTCCACCTTCGCCGGCCGATACTACATTGTCGAAGAACTCGGGAAAGGGGGGATGGGCCGGGTCTACCGGGCCATCGATAAAAAGCTCAACGAGGAAGTCGCCCTCAAGCTCATTCGGCCCGAGATCGCCCGCGACGAGCACACCCTGGAACGCTTCCAGAACGAGCTCAAGATCGCCCGCAAGATCAGCCACCGGCACGTCGGCCGCATGTACGAGCTCATGGAAGATAAGGGCGTCCATTTCATCACCATGGAATACGTGGCCGGCCAGGACCTGCGCGGCCTTATCCGGCAGACCGGCCAGTTGACCGCCCGTAAGGCGATTTCGGTCGCGACGCAGATCCTCGGGGGACTCGCCGAGGCCCACCGCCTCGGGGTCGTCCACCGCGACCTCAAGCCCTCGAACATTATCGTGGACCGGGAGGGAAGCGCCAGGATCATCGACTTCGGCATCGCCTGCGTCTCCGGGGCCAAGGGCAGAACGGGGGAGGGGGTGATCATCGGCACACCCGAGTATATGGCCCCGGAGCAGGTTGAAGGGAAGCCGACGGACCAGAGGGCGGACCTTTACGCCCTGGGCGTCATCCTCTTCGAGATGGTCACCGGCCGCCCGCCTTTCGAAGGCGAGACGCCGCTTGCCGTCGCCGTCAAACACAAATCGGACTTGCCCCCCGATCCGCGCGCGCTCGCGCCCCAGATCCCGGCCGAGCTCGGCCGCGTCATCCTCCACGCTCTCGAAAAAGACCGCGACAAACGCTACCAGACGAGCGAGGAGTTTCTGACCGACCTCGCCGCGATCGACAAGGCCCTGCCGACGACCGAGCGCGCCGCTCCGCCGCGCAAGCCGACGCCTTCGAAGAAAATCACCGTCGAGTTCACGCCGAAAAAGCTCATCGTTCCTGCGATCGCGCTCGCAGCGCTCGTCCTCGCCGCAATCTTCCTCTGGCATCCGTGGACAGCGCCGAAAGCCGCCGCGCCCATTCCTAAGATTGAGCACTCCATCGCCGTCATCTCGTTCGAGAACCTGACCGGGGATCCCCGGGAAGACGGTTTGATCCGGGCCGTCCCCAACCTGATGATCACGAAGTTCGAGGCCATGGGCATCCCTTATGTGGCCTCCTGGGAGCGCCTTCGGGACCTCCTCAAGCAGTTGGGCAAGGATCCGGACGCCCCCATCGACAAGGAAACCGGCTTCGAGATCTGCCGGCGCGAAGGGATCGCCGTCCTGGTCACCGGCGAAGTGACCAAGGCGGGCAACGTCTTCGTCACCAACATCAAGGCCCTCGACGCCGGCACGAAGCGCTCGCTCGCCAGCGTCTCGTCGCAGGGCCAGGGTGAAGAGAGCATCCTCCTCGCGCAGATCGACGACCTGGCCGCCGGGATCCACCGGAAGCTCACCTGGAATCTGCCCGCGGCCGGGGCTGTGTCGCCGGTCGCGGAATTCACGACCACGTCGATGGAGGCCTACAACGAATTTCTCAAGGGCCGCGACCTCTACGATAAAAGCTATTTCGAGGATGCCCGCCAGGCCCTCCAGAAGGCGATAGAGAAGGACCCCGGATTCGCCTCCGCCCATCTTTACATGGCCTATGTCTACGGCGGCCTGAGATTCGTGAAGCTGCAGGCAGAAACGTACAAGAAGGCCAAAGCCCTCTCCGATAAGGCCACCGAAAAAGAACGGCTCTATATCGAGGCCGCCTACGCAAGCGCGGTCGAAAAAGACCCCGAAAAAAGATTCAGGATCCTGCAGGAGCTGACGGCGAAATACCCCAGGGAAAAGCGAGCGCACCTGTCGCTGGCCGCTTATTACAGGGCCAAAAGGGCGTTTCCCGATGCGATCGGCGAACTCGAAAAAGCCCTGGAACTCGACCCGGATTATGGCGGGGCCATGGAGCTCTTCGCTTATCTTTACATGGACATGGGGGATACGGAGAAAGCGACCGAATACCTGAAAAAATATTCGGCGATCAATCCTGGGGACGCGAACCCCTATGCCGCCATGGGAGACCTCTGTTTTCATGCGGGCAGGCTCGACGAAGCCATCGCCAGCTATCGGGAAGCGCTGAAGATCAAGCCCAATTACGGCACGGAGGAGTGGATCGCCTATATCCAGGCCGTCAAGGGGGAATATCCCGAGGCCCTGCGCTCGATCGATGATTATATCGACAAGGCCCCCGGGGTGGGGATTAGGATGCGGGGGCAGTGGTGGAGGGCCTTCTACGACCACGTCACCGGCAGGCGGAATTTAGCGATGAACGAGGCGGACCGGGCGATCGAAGGCTGGAAATCCGTCAACGATTACGGCGTCACCGTAGTCAAGATGGTCGAGTCTTGGTTCTGTTATGACCGGGGAGAATATAACAAGGGGCGGCGGCTCATGCAGGAATACTTCGATTTCAATAAAAGCTTTGACCCGGCCGCGATCCGGATCAATACGTCCTTGCTCGAGCACTATCTGACTTTACTGGACGTCAAACAAGGGCGAACCGAATCGGCGAAAGAAAGGATCAAAAAAGCGACTCTTGCCTTGGCCCAAGAGCCCAGCGAGCGACCGAGTTGGACGGCCCAATCATGGCGACTCAACAAGATCATTCAGGCCGAGATTTCGCTCGCCGAAGGGAAGGCCGGGGAAGTCATCGCTTCTTTCGAAAAAGGATCCGCCCTGGCGGTTCCCGTCATGAATCCTCCCGAACTCTTGCAACACAACATGCCCCTCGAGCAGGACGTTCTTGCTCGCGCCTATGTGAAGGCCGGGAACCTGGGCAAGGCGATCGATGTGTATCGGCAGCTCCTCACGTTCGACCCGGCGAGCCAGGACCGCCGCATCCGCATCCCTGTCTATCACTACCGGTTGGGGCGGCTCTACGAGGAGAAGGGCGAGCGGGAGAAGGCCGCCGAACAATACCGCGTCTTCCTCGACCTGTGGAAAGATGCCGATGTTGGCCTGCCGGAACTCGCGGATGCAAAGAAGCGCCTGGCCGGGCTGAACTGATACGAAAAGTCTATGGGGTTGACCCGATGATCTGCCCCAAGTGCGGGGGGACAATGAAGATGATCGTCTTCATCTCGGTTCACGAAGCCCGCTTTTTGGGCTCGAAAATAGGGCTTAAGCGCTAAAATCGGACCAGTTTTCGGATGACCTCCCTGAGCAGGGGATCGTTGGTGATCGTGTGGGCTCCGGACGGGTCAAGTCCGTGAGCCCTGCCGCGTCGGTATCGCCGATCGTGAACGGCGCGGACAATATGTTTGAGGTAAGCTTTTTCGCTTGAATTTCTCCCGTAGAGAAGATATTTTGGACTCTATGCGCGGTCATCCTGGGAGCTCGAGGAGGCTGTCATGAACCGCCGTGATTTTCTCAGGACCACCTTGGCAGGGGCGGCCGCCCTTCCCTCGGCCCCTCCTTTTTTGTCAGGTCCCGTGCTTACGGACGACGGCCGGCGAAAAAGGCTCCGGGAGCTCGGCATCATCATCGGCGACCTGGCCCCGGGGCCCTTCAACGCCATCACGGACGTCCGGGGTGTCAGGGTCGGGCACACGACGATCATCAAGGGCCAGGGCAAGGGAGCGGCCCGGACCGGGGTCACCGTCCTCCTGCCCCACGAAGGCAATATCTACGAGGAGCGCCTCTTCGCCTCTTCGTTCGGGCTCAACGGCTGGGGAGAAATGACCGGGCTGGCCGCGATCGAAGAGACAGGGCTTCTCGCGACTCCGATCTTCCTGACCGGAACCTACAATGTCGGCATCGTCCAGAGCGCCGCCTCCGCTTATCTCAGGAAGACGAACCCGAGGCTGGGGCTTTCCGGAGGAACCGTCCATCCGGTCGTGGCCGAATGCTTCGATGATTTCCTGAGCGATACGCCGAGCCGCCCCATCTCCGCGAAGGACGTTCTGGCCGCCATCGGGAACGCCGCGGGAGGACCGGTTGCGGAGGGCGCGGTCGGCGGCGGGACCGGGATGACCTCATTCGGCTTCAAGGGCGGGATCGGCACGTCCTCGCGGAAGACAAAAAGCGGCGCCACCGTCGGCGTCCTGGTCATGGCCAACACCGGCGGCCGGGAGCAGCTGCGCATCGACGGCGCGCCCGTCGGCCGGGAAATACGGGGATTCGAAGAAGCCGAAAAACGGACGAAGTCCATCATCCTCATCGCCGCTACGGACGCTCCTCTCCTTTCCTATCAGCTGAAGAAGATCGCCAAGAGGGTCGCCCTGGGACTGGCCCGTGTGGGAGCCATTTCCGGGACGGGAAGCGGCGACATCATTCTGGCTTTCTCCACGGCCAATCGGATCGCGCGGATTCCGGCCGGGGCGATCCAGAATATCCGAGCCGTCAATGATTTCCTGATCACGCCCCTCTATCAGGCGACCGTCGAGGCCACCCAGGAAGCCATTCTCAACGCCTTGACCTCCGCCGGGACCGTCGTCGGCAAGGACGGCAACACGAGCTATGGGGTCCCTCTCGATCAGGTCGAAAGGATCATGAAAAAATACCGTAGGCTGGGGGAGTAGGCCGTGCGCGGCGAGAAGAATTCCATCACCGACGTTGCCGGGGTCAGGGTCGGACATCTCACGTTCCGACGGGATATCCCGGGTCCGTCGGGAGGCATGGTCGCGGCCCGGACCGGTCTTACTGCCGTCCTGCCTTCGCTCATGGAAAAGGAGTTGAGGTTCTTTTTTGCCACCTATGCCCTGGGGGCAGGGCTGGAGATCACGGGCTTCGAGGTCACGGAGGATTTCGGCTACCTGAATTCGCCCCTGATCATCACCAACGCCTGCAACCTGGGCAAGGCTTACAACGCCGCCCTCTCTTACGGCTTCACCTTGAAGAGAGGGGAGGTCTGGCCTCCGGTGGTTATCGGGCTTAACGATTCCTTCTTGAACGAGATGGACCGGGAATGCCTGGAGGAAGAGGACATCCTGGAAACTTTCCGCAGGGCCACGGACGGGAAGGTCGAAGAGGGCTCGGTCGGGGCCGGGACCGGACTGCGGGCCCTGGGCGCCAAAGGAGGCATCGGCACATCGTCTCGCCGTATCCTCATCGGGGAAGAGGCATACACCTGCGGCGTTTTGGCCGCCTCTCATTTCGGCAACACGGACGGGTCGAACGGGAAGCCGCCGGCCGAACGGGCGGGCGAAGACGAGGGCGCCCTCATCCTGGTCACCGCCACGGACATTCCCTTCCTCCCTCATCAGCTCCAGAGAATTACCAGGAGCCTGGTCGCCCGCATGAAGGCCTCCATCCCTTCGGGAAGCTTCGCCGACGCCGTCCTCGGGGCGACTTTCACGACGGCCAATGCCATGACCCTTTCCGAGGAGGGGCCCTTGGAATTCGAGTTCCGATCCGTCGCCGACGTCCATCTCGAGGGCATCGCCGAAGCCGCCTGCCGGGCGGCGGAGGAAGCCGTCCTCCATTCTCTCCTTCAAGCCCGGCCGGTCCGGGGAAAATCTGGCCGCGCCTTGGAGACCATCTCTCCGGAGCGCCTGGCAAGGAGCTTCAAGAACCATGAACAATCCTGAACACCAACCCAGTCTGCTCCGAAAAATGAACCTCCTTGACGCCACCTTCCTGGTGATCGGCTCCGTCGTCGGCTCCGGGATCTTCATGACATCGGGCATCATCGCCGGATACCTGCCGTCGCCCGGCTGGCTCCTCGTCGTTTGGGCCGTCGGCGGCCTGTTCACGCTCTGCGGAGCCCTGACTTTCGCCGAGCTGGGGGCCATGTTCCCCAGGGCCGGAGGACAATATGTCTATATCCGCGAAGCCTACGGTCGCTGGGCCGGGTTCCTCTTCGGCTGGGGTTTCTTCTGGTTCATCATGTGCGGCGGGATCGCCACGCTGGCCGTGGGCTTCGCCGAATTCGCAGGGTATTTCCTCCCTTCATTGTCCACCCAGACCATCATCCTCAAGGGGACCCTTTTCGGTCTGACCTATACGCTTTCCGCCGGACAGCTCCTGGCCGCCGGGGCGATCATCTTTCTGACCGCCGTCAACTACCTCGGCGTCAAGACGGGGGTCGTCGTCCAGAACATCTTCACCTTTCTTCGGCTGGGATCGGTGGCGGCCATCGCGGTCTTCGGGCTGATCCTGGGCAAACGGGCGGGCATCACGAGCTTCGGACAGCTCTTTTCGGGCGGAGAAGCCCTGGGGCCCAACGTTGTCTCGGCCTTCGGGCTGGCCCTGATCGCCGTCCTCTGGACCTATGACGGCTGGTATGCGGTCAACTGCACGGCGGAGGAGATCAAGAAGCCGGAAAGGAACATCCCCCTGAGCCTCCTGCTTGGAACGCTCAGCGTCACTTTGATCTATCTCGTGGTCAATGTCGTTTATATCCTGGCCCTGCCGGTGGGGAAGATGAAGGGAGTGGTCCGAATCGGCGAGCTCGCCTCCTCTCAACTCTTCGGGCCGGCGGCGACGTCGGCCATCGCGGCGGCCATCATGGTCTCCGTCTTCGGCTGCTTGAGCGCGACCATCCTCTATGGTCCCAGGGTCTACATGGCCATGGCCGAAGACCGGGCTTTCTTCCGGAGCATGACCTATATCCATCCCCGGTTCCGGGTTCCCAGCAAGGCCTTGATCGGCCAGGCCGTGTGGTCCTGCCTACTCTGCCTTTCCGGGAAATACCAGGCCCTCTACGAATATGTCGTCTTTGCCCTCGTCATCTTTTTCGCCGCCACGGGGTTTGCGGTCATCGTCCTCCGCCGCACGAAGCCGGACCTTGCCCGGCCTTACAGGGTCTGGGGCTATCCTTTCATCCCTGTCCTCTTCGTTCTAATAAATCTGGCCGTTTTCGGAAACACCATAGCCGCCCAGCCGCTTAAGTCTCTCGTCGGGCTGGCTTTCCTCCTCATCGGGATCCCGGCCTACCTCTACTGGCAAAAGAAGGGCGCGGTCGCCCAAAAGGAGTCGTCGTGTCCGCAAAAATAAAATCCATCACCAACCCCCGACTGAACCTCAGGGTCCTCCGTGCCGAGGACATCCGCAGGATCCATGAGACCACCCTGGAGATCGTCGAAACGATCGGCGTGAAATTCCCGTCCCCGAGAGCCCTGGACATCTGGGAGGCTCATGGCGCCCGGGTGGACCGCGGGACCGAGATCGTCAAGATTCCCGGGGCTCTCCTCGAATCCGCCCTGCGCACCGCGCCGCCCGTCTACACTCTTGCCGCCCGGGACCCCTCCCAGGACCTTCCCCTGGACGGGAACCACGTCTATGTCGGCACGGACGGCTGCGGCTTCGAGGTGATCGACATCGCGACGGGCCTGAAGCGGCGGTCAACGGTCCAGGACGTGGCGGATATCGCGCGCGTCGCCGATGACCTGGAGGAAGTGGCCTTCCATTGGGTCCCCGTCTCCGCCCAGGATTGCCCGCCCGAGACCCGGGGACTTCACGAGCTCCTCGCCATTTGGAGCAATTCCACCAAGCATGTCCAGACCGAAAGCATCTATTCCGGACGGGAAGCCCGGGCCGCCCTGGAAATGGCCTCGGTCCTGGCCGGCGGCCGGGAGGCCCTCCGCAAGCGACCTCTCCTGTCCATCATGGAATGCACCATCTCCCCCTTGGCCCAGGACACAGGGAGCCTCGAAGCGGCCCTTGCCGGCGCCGAGGCCGGGTGCCCCGTCGGATTCATGACCATGGCCTCTTGCGGATCTACGGGACCGGCCACCATGGCCGGGAACCTCGCCGTGGGCAACGCCGAGGTCCTCAGCGCATTGGCCCTCATCCAGCTCGCCTTCCCCGGCGCCCCGGTCTATTACGCCGCCGCGCAGACGGTCATGGACATGCGTTCGGGCGCTTATACGGGAGGCGGTCCGGAGGACTTCCTGTTCGGCGCCGCTTCTAACGAGCTGGCCGATTTTTACAAGCTCCCGCTCTCCATGGGCTCCTTCGCTACGGGCGCCAAAGAGCCCGGCTGGCAGGCCGGCCTGGAAAACGGTCTCTCGACCTTCATGGCTTCGGCGGTCATGTCCGATATGCTTCTCGGCGTGGGCCTTCTCAATGGGAGCACCATCTGGTCCTTTGAGCAGATGATCATGGATTGCGAGATCTTCAGCATCGTTCGCAAGATGATGGAGGGCATTCCCGTAAACGACGAGACGCTGGCTCTTCAGGCCATCCGGGAGGCCGGCCCCAGGGGAGATTTTCTGACCAATGACCATACCCTCCGGAACATGAGGGGGCTTTGGCTCAGCACGCTCCTTGACCGCCGTCCCCATTCGGTCTGGGAGAGCAAAAGAGACGGCGCCCGGGATTGGGCACGCGACAAGGCCAAGGCCATCCTCGCCGCCCACCATCCGGTCCCCTTGGAGCCCAAGCTGGAAGCGGAATTGAGGAAGATCATTCTGTCCGCAGGACAGACATCTTGTAAAAAACAATTATAACTTATAATATATTATATTCAGGAAGCTGGAAAACGATAAAACAAGGCAGAGGCCAAAATGAAGAATCCCCAATTAAAAAACTATGTCTTTTTGGTCGATCTGTTGGCTGATTTGCTGGGCAGCACGAGTGAAATTGTTCTTCATGATGTTTCCGACATTAAACACTCCATCGTTAAGATCCGGAACGGGCACATCACGAATCGCATGTTGGGAGGCCCGATCACGGACTTGGGCTTAAAGATGATCAAGGAAAACGGGCCCGAAACCATACTTTATACGGAAAGGACCAAAAGCAGGAAAATGCTCCGATGCGCGGGGCTCGTCATCAGGGATTCAAACAGGATCATAGGCTTCCTTTGCATCAATATGGATATTTCCGGATCAAGCCATGGAGGGCTCAATCCCCTTATGGCCCATGAGCATCTTGTCAATACCGAAGAACACTATGAAATGAATACCGACGATCTGATTCAAAACTACATCCTGGATGCCTTAAAAAGCATAAACAAAAATATCGAGGATTTGAATCGTGAAGATAAACTTCACATATTAAAGAAAATGGAAGAGAAAGGGATATTTCAGATAAGAGGAGCCGTAAAAAAAGCGGCTGAGGCGTTTTCGCTTTCAAATGTCAGCATTTATAAGCATCTGAGCGCCATTAGAAAATATAATAATTTATAATTTTGTGCTTGACAATCCCAATGATCAAAAATAATATTGGGAACAATCTGGATATTCCGGGGTAATCTAAAAGAGGTAACATGAAAAAATTCGGAAGAGACGTGAAGTTTTTTTGTTTATTGCTTTCTTTCCTCTTCTTCTTCAGCCTTCTCGGGCAAGCCGATGTCAAACTTAAGGGAGAAATATCCGGGGTAGTCGTCGAGGAGAGCGGGGAATCCCTGCCCGGGGCCATGGTCACGTTGACCGGCAAGAACCTGTTCCAAAAAGAACTCTCTCTCGTTTCGGATGCGAAAGGTTCATTCAGGTTTCTCAACCTCAATCCCGGCATCTATCAGATCGATTTCTCTTTGAACGGGTTCAGCAAACTCAGGCTGGATAAGATCGAAGTCCGAGTCGGACAGTCCAATGCGCTCCGGGCCGTCCTGACGCCCGCAAAGATGCAGAGCGAAGTCACCATTGTCGCGGCGGCTCCCTTGATCGACACCAAGGTCACCCAGCTCTCCACGAACTTCAATGCGGAGACCATCAAAAACATACCGACGTCCAGGAAAATCCTCGATTTGATGAATGCCACCCCGGCCGTCAACGACAATGGAGCTTATGGCTCCGGAGGGGAAACCCACGAAAGCGGGTCCAGCGAATATCCCCGGGGATCGGCGACGAGCGCCTTCCGGCTGAACGGCGTGGAAGTGAGCGATCCCGAATTCGGTGATGTTTGGGTGAACCCGAGCTATGAAACCATCGAGGAAGTCCAGGTGATCGGCGTCGGCGCCTCGGCGGAATACGGCAATTTCACGGGAGCGACTTTGAATGTCGTTACGAAAAGCGGGGCCAACGCTTTCCAGGGAGGATTGAACTTCTATTATTCGGGGAAGGGATTCTATGGGGACAATTCCAAGGGCATCGTCGATCTGAAAACGGATGTCATTAAAAACGACCTGGATCTTTCGGCCTCGATCGGAGGCCCCCTCATCAAGGAGAAATTGTTCTTTTATTTGGTCGGCGGCTATACGGGACTCGTGTCCAAGGAATACGGCGCCCCCTCTTATAGCGACAAGAAACAAGCTCATGGTTATGCCAAGCTGGATTGGGCGCTGGATAAGAACAATACGCTGTCGATGATGTTCAACGCGGACCCTCTCAAGCACGACAATCTCGGATTGAATGCCATCGATGGTCCTGAAATAGGCTATGGAACGATTTTTAACACGACGAGCTGGCTGGCCAACTGGCAGACCATTCTCGGCAGCGACACGTTCATCAACGCGAAATACGCCGGATACAGGGGTCGGTACGAATACAACCCTGTTTCCCTCGACGAGCCCGTCTTCTGGGACGATACGACGGGAAGGCAGTATGGTTCTTACGGACGCATCATCGGCTGGTATCGAACGCGGCATGAAATAGATGCCTCTCTGACCCGCTATGCCGACAATTTCCTCAATTCTTCCCATGAGTTCAAGTTCGGGGTCGAATACGAAAAATCGGGCATAACGAATCAGGACCGGATGGCCGGCGGGGGATATTTTTTCGCTTACCCCTATGATGCCTACAACGTGGCCGTCTGGGCGGGGACCGGAGGGGAGCAGGACGCCAAGTCCTACATCGATCGCTTCAGTGCTTTTGCCCAGGACAATGTCAAAATCGGTTCAAGGATATCCCTGAACCTGGGTGTGCGATTTGACGCTCCCCGCCTCAAGGCCAGGGGTCTGTCCAAAACGGTCGTAAGCTTTTCGGACATTTCTCCAAGGTTCGGGCTCTCTTACGATTTTGGCGGCGGGAAGAGCGTTCTCCACCTCCATTATGGGAGATATTCCGACAAAATGTCCGCGGGAGGCTGGTACAACGCGCTTCCCGGAACGACGGACCGATATTCCTATTTCATGCTCTTCCCCGGAAAATTCGATTATACCGAAGAAAATCGCGCCGCCGTCCTTCAACCGGAAAATCTAGTAGGGTTCCAAACGAGTTCACAGCCCATGCCCGTCGGGTCCGGGCTCCATGCCCCCCACACTGATGTCCTCAATCTCGGGTTCGAGCAACAACTGGGCAAGGACTTCGCCCTTTCCATCAACTATATTTATAAACGGGACCGCGGTATGATCGTGGTCAGCAGCACCACCCCTCATGTTTATGAGCAAATCCAGTGGACCGATCCCTATTTTGGCAAGACGCTCACTCTCTGGCAGCAAATGGACACGAATCCGGACAATTTGTACTATACGAATTCCAAGAATGGGAAAAGACGGCATCACATCGTGGTCCTGAATCTGCGAAAGAGGATGACGGGCAACTGGTCCATGCAGACATCCTTCACTTATCAAAACAGCCAGGGCAATATCGACAACACCCAGGATGAAACGGGATGGTTCGGCGACTTTAACCGTGACAACGATCCCAATTTTGACGAAAAGAAGAACCCTCTGATCTGGGGACCCCTCACATATAATCGGCCGCTTCAGTTGAAATCCTTCCTTTCGTACCGCATGCCTTGGGGCATCCTTCTGAGCGGAAATTTTACTATTATGAGCGGCCGTTCCTGGGCCGCGGACACTCGCAGTTATCGGGCGGGCATCAATCGGACGGCGGTTTATTCATTCAATCTTCTCTTGGAAAAAGCGGGCAGTCGTCGATTGCCGACGGATAAGTATTTTGATCTGCGAATCTCTAAATCGTTCGACCTGGGCGGCTCGAAAATCGAGCTGATAGGGGACATCCTCAACGCTTTCAACAACAGGGCCGGAATGTATTTTTATACGGAGCCGTGGGATGTCTATCCCATTTCCCAACAACCGGCATTCGGAAAACCTCTTGCCCTTCGTCAGCCTAGGCATTCCAGACTGGCGATCCGCTGGTCATTCTGAAGTTCGCATAGGGACCCGGAAAGGATCGATATTCGCATATCGATCCTTTCCATTTTCTTAAGGAGACACATTCCATGACAAAGATGCGGGGGAGATTTATCTGCTGGATGCTGATCGGCTTCCTGGGCCCCCTTTTTTTCTTCGGCCAAACGGGTCTTCCGAAGATCGAAAGCGATGTTATCGATATTTCTTTAAAGAAAGCCCTGGGCGACCGGGCCGTGACGGGCCGGATCCCGATCCTGATCCTGTTCGAAAAGCAGGGATCTCTCCGGGAAGGCGACGTGCTGTTCAAAGGGCTGAGCAAGAGCCGGAGGCGAAGCGGGAATATCACCTGGTTGAAGGACCTTTCGGAGAGGAGCTTCACGGAGTTCAGCGCCCGGCTCGGCAAGAGCGGCCCGGCGGCCGGCGTCAGGACGGGGCGCAGGTTCTGGCTGATCAACGGAGTCGAAGCGACGGCTTCGCGGCGGGCGATCGACGAGATTTCCTCCTGGGCCGGCGTCGCCAGGATCTATCTGCGGACGGAGAAGGCTCCCGAACTCATCCGCATGGGGAAGAAGCAGGCGAAGCTTTTCATGAGGGACTTTCCGAAGCCCCCGCGTTTCAAAGGGTCCTTCAACATGGAAGGCAAACAGATCGGGTGGAACTTGAGAAGGATGCGGGCGGATGAAGTCTGGAAGCAGGGCTATACGGGCCGGGGGGTCATCGTGGCCGTGCTTGACGGAGGGATGAACTACGGTCACCCCGATATCCGAAATAATTTGTGGATCAATGAAAAAGAGATCCCGGAAAACGGAAAGGACGATGATCAAAACGGCTACGTCGATGACTACCTGGGCTGGAACTTCGCCGAGCAGAACCAGAATATCGAGGACATGACCTCGCACGGAAGCAACTGCTCGGGGATCGTCGTCGGAGACGGAACGGGCGGGACGATCACGGGAGTGGCCCCTCAGGCCAGCCTCATGGTCATGAAGTATTATACCCGATACAACAACGAGGAGATCAGCTTCCGGACCATATGGAAGGCCTCCCAATACGACGCCTGGGAATCTCTGCAGTACGCCCTGGTTCATGGGGCCCAGGTGGCCAGCCTGAGCATGTCCTACGACGGGGTGGACGACCCCCCCTATGCCGCCTGGCGGTATGCGGCGGCCAACGCCGTGTCGTGCGGCCTCACGATGGTCGTCGCCGCGAGCAATGACCGGGAAGCCTACAAGCAGTATGAGCAGATCCATCTGCCCGGCAATATACCCGAGGTCATATCGGTCGGGGCCATCGGTCAAGCGGAATCGATCGCATCGTACAGCAGTGCCGGGCCCGTGACGTGGGAATCCGTATCCCCCTTCAAGGATTTTCCTCTGCCCGCGGGTTTGACGAAACCGGACGTATGCGCCCCGGTCGAAGGATTCCCGGACGTCGATTATGACTCCCGAGGGTATTCCTATCCGGGCGGAGGGGGGACCTCCTCGGCGACTCCCCACGTTGCCGGCCTCGTCGCTCTCATGCTCGAAAAAGACCCCGAGCTGATGCCGTGGGAGATCAAGAAGAGGCTGGAAGAGACCAGTGTGGACAGAGGGGCTCCGGGAAAAGACAACCTTTATGGGGCCGGGCGCGTCGATGCCTGGGAAGCGGTGAATTACGGCAGCGGCCCCAATTTCAGCCTTCCCGAGGTCCGGATCGACGGCGGCCGGGCCATTTATGTCCCGCCCGGAGAAGCGTTCGACGTCCGTTTCCGTGTTGCGGCCGGGCCTGTTTCCAGGATCAACGCCGTTCTGTACGATCCGACCGGCCAGGTGACCATTGCCGACGAGGCGCAAACCCTGACCGTTCCCGAGCTCAAGGCCGGCGGGGCGGACTTGACCCTGAACTTCAAGTTGAGCTCTTCAGGATCGGACGACCGGCCGAAAAAGGCGATCCTCGACCTCGTCCTCGGCGCGGAAGCGGGAAGGAAGTTCTTTTTCAAGGTGCCCGTGTATATCGGCCGCTCCGACCTCCTGGTCGTCGATGACGACGGGCCGGGAGAAAGCGAAAAGGCGGTCCTCGAGACGCTCGATCATGACCGGAGGTATTACAACTATATCAATACGCGGCTCACGCCTCTCGACGGGGATATTCTGAAAAGCTACAAGCAAGTCATTTGGCTCACGGGAGAAGAGTTTTACAACACGCTGGACGCGGCGGAGCAATCTTTGATCGCCGCCTATCTTGACGGCGGGGGGAGCCTGGCGTTGTTCGGGGAGAACCTAGGGGAAGATATCGGCAAGTCCGCGTTCTACAAGGATTATTTACACGCCAAGCTGATCAAGGAGAGGATCGAAGGAAGGAAAGCGGATCCTTTCATGATATCCGGGAAGGACGGGGATCCTCTCAGCCAAAGGACGGAATTGGCCCTCCGGAACTACTACTACCACGGCCAGTTTGACATCGTCAGGCCTTTGGCCGGCGCCGACGACCCTTTCAGGGGAGAGCCCGACGAAGACTACGCCGGCTTCGTCAGGTACGCGGGAAAGTACAAGCTGATCTATTCCGCTTTGGGGATGGAATCCATCAGGGATGCCGACGCCAGGTCCGAATTCCTGGGCAGGATCCTCGACTGGTTCGAGAAATAGGTGCCCGCGGGAGCTGAAGAGAGGTCCCCGCGGGTACGGATGTGGAGGTCCGTCATGAAGCGATCTCGTTTTCTTATCGGCCTCGCGGCGCTGGCCCTTCTGGCCGCCGGTTCCTCGGGAGCCCTGGCAGCCCAGGAAAGCCCGTTCGTTCCCGAAAAGCTCTCCCGCCTCCTTAAGGACGAGATCTCCGGGGACAGGGCCTACAATTTCGTCCGGCGGCTCACGCCCTATCATCGGATCATGGGCTCCACGGCCTACGTGGAGGCTGCGGAAATGCTGGCCGGGCTGGCCCGGGATTTCGGGTTCGAGAACGTCCGGGTCGTCCGGCAGAAGTTCGAAGGGGGGATCAGCTGGGACCCCCGCTCCGGCCGGTTATGGATGGTCGAACCCGAGGAGATGAAGCTCTGCGATTTCGCCGAAGTCCCGGTTTCCCTGGCCGTTTTCAGCCGGACGGCCCGGGCGGACGCCGAGCTCGTCGACATCGGGCCGGGCGCTTCCCCGGAGGACTTTGCCGGCATCGACGTGGCCGGGAAGATCGTCCTGACGACGGCGTCTCCCGGCCTCGCCGTGAGGACCGCCGTCTGGGAACGAGGGGCCCTGGGGGTCGTATCCTGCGCGAGCCGCCATCCCGACGCCCGCTTCGACACGCCCGACCAGATCGCCTACCTCAAGGTCCCCGCCTCCTGTCCCCCGGGCAAAACCGCTCCCTGGGGCTTCATGATCTCCCCGCGGCAGTACGGCAGGCTCCAGGACGTCCTGCGGGAAGCGAAGGCCCGAAAGACCGCCGTCAGGGTCAGGGCGGAGATCGAGGCGGAGGTCCGGGAACCCGGAGAGCAGGCTTATCTTTGGGCGGAAATTAGAGGGTCCGAGATCCACGACCAGGACATCGTGTTGACCGCCCACCTCGACGAGGAAAGCACTTCGGCCAACGACAACGGCAGCGGCTGCGCTTCCATTCTGGAGATCGGACGGGCCATCAACGCCCTTATCCGGGACGGAAGGATCGCCCGGCCCAGGCGCGACATCGTCTTTTGGTGGCCCAACGAACACACCTCCGAATACCAGTTCCTCCGCGAGAACCCGGAGGAACGACTGAACTGGCTGGCCGCCATCAATCAGGACATGGTCGGGGCGCGTCAGAGCATGGCATCGAGGGTCCAGCACATCATCCGGACCCCGTTTTCTCTTCCGAGCTATCTCAGCGACGTCATCGAGTCCGTCGCCGAGTACGTCATCCTGGGGAATTCGTCGTTCCTCGCGGCCGAAGAGGCCGGGACGCCCCAGCCGTTCGGGAAGCCCATCCTTTCGGCCCTCGGATCGAGGGACCGCTATAACGCGATGGTCATCCCTCACAGCGGAGCCTCCGACCAGGAGGTCTTCTGCGATAGCCTGGTCCGCGTCCCCGGCGTCGCCCTGATCAACAACCCCGATCCCTTCATCCATTCGAGCAGCGACGATCTTCCCAATATCGATCCGACCCAGCTCGAAAGGAACGCCTTCGTCGTCGCGGCGACCACGCTGTTCCTGGCCGACGCGCGGGACGGGGACGTGCCGATGCTGGCCGAAGAAGTCCATTCCCGGGCCGTGCAGAGGCTCGGCAAGGATGTGAACACGGCCCTGGCGCATGTCCGCGGGAATAAGGCGGGCAGCCCGGACCGCTCTTACGTGGAAGCCCGGAACCTGCTCGAGCGGGCGGGGGAGAGAGAGCGGACGGCGGTGGAGTCGGTTCTCGTCTTCGCGGCGCCGCGCGGGCCCGAGGCCGCCTCCGCGAGGACCCTTGCCGCGCGGATCGATGGGATGGCATCGGACCTCGTCCGCGACCTGGATGCCGCGTTCCTCCGGATGGCGGGCGGCAGAAAGATCCCCGCCCCGGCCCCGCTCTCGTCCGTCGAAAAGGAAATGGCCGCCCGCGTCCCCGTGAACGTCGGGACCCTGGACGAGTATTTCGGGAGGCGCGGCTGGGGGGTCGATTTCCCCGGCCTGCACCCGATCATGGCCAAGGAATGCTATTGTTTCGTTGACGGGAAGCGGTCCTGCCTCGACATCTTCAGGGCCGTCCAGGCCGAGTCCCTCTCCGCGGGCGAATTCTACTATGGGAAAGTCACCCCGGAGGCGGTCCGGGGGCTCTTCGACGACGCAGTCCGCAAGGGCGTTTTGAAATACAGGTGACGGCTTCGATGCCTTGAAGCCCCGCCCCTTCAGGGCAGGCTTTTCGTGGCAACGGCCTTCAAGGTCTCGTTGATGATGTCGGAACAATCCTCCAAATGCGCCCCGGTCGCGACGTCGAGTCCGGCCTTTCCGCGCAGAAAGGCCCGGATGCTCTTGTCCAGGTCCTTCAGCTGACGCCGGCAGATCGAGACCGCCAGGCCCGGCATGGCGGGGGAGGGTTTCAGCAGAAGGCTGGAAACCCGGCCCAGATATTCTTTCTGAAGCAGGGCCCTGTGATTCCCGATGGCCTTCATGTCCTTCACGTCCTGCCAGACGCAGGCATGGAGATCGTCGAGGTAGGCGATAAGCGTGAGCGGCTCTCCCTCCGTCCGGGATTCGTTGTCCTGGATTCGCTGAAGCCGGAAGGGGTCGTAGAGAGACCCGAGGATCTGCTTGTAGAACGACTTCAATTGGGAATCGAGAGAGAAATCGATCCTGAGCTCCTCGGCCGTGGGGTCGGGACCCACGTTATCGCCGTCCCAGAAGCGCTCTTTCTGGAGCTTCTGAAGGAAGCCCGCCGGGAAGTGAAGGGCATCGGGCTTGAACAGGGTGCTCTTGATGATCTCCAGGGCCTGCCTTTGTTTGGCCGCGTCGACCGGTCTGAACGGCAGCGCGCCGCCCGGGTCGCCGACATGGGCCCGGGAATGATGGACGCCGCCGAGCCACTTGACCAGACGCGCTTGGGCGTTGAAATACTTGAAGAGCGTGATCTCGAAGGCCCGGCGCAGCAGGGCGTAGCTCCGTCCGGGAAACAAGGCCCGCTCGTCGAGCTTTGCCCAGAGATCCCGGACCCGTTGGATCTCGAAGGCAGAGAAGCCAACGGGGTCGTCGCTGAGGTCGAACGTGGCACAGAGGGGATCGAGGCTGGTCGAGTTGTTCGTGAAATCGTAGGCGTCCTCGTCGGGGCCGTAAGCCAGCTGTGGTTCTGAGGAGCGGGAGGCGATCCCGTCGAGGACGGGACGTTCATCCTCGGGTGTCGCGGCATCGATCGGGACGTAGCCGTATTCGACGGTCCAGTAATCCCAGGCGCCGATCGTCTTTTGCCAGTAATCCCCCTGGGGGACGCCTTTCGGCGCGACGTTGACGGGGGGGTACTCCATGATCGAGTTCCCGATCGATTCCCGGCCCGTCAGCTCCGCATTTTGAAGCTCGGACAGGGGGATGGTCGTCGACCCCTTGAAGTTGTGCCTGAGGCCGAGGGTGTGGCCGACCTCGTGGCAGGCCAGCCACTTTAGGGAGTCATCTGTGTAGGATTTGGGGATATCGGCCGGGTCCGAGAGGCCGTTCGCGATCATGAGTTCCGTGATCGCCGAGCTCCTTTCGAGAGCCGCGAAATAATTGTCCTGGACCCAGGGCAGGGAGGACGGCAGCGCGATCCTTCCGGCTCCGCCGAAAGCGAGAGAGCCGAGGGGGGCGTCCACGACGGAATAGTCGAAGAGGAGGAAATCCATGGGCGCGAGGATGACGACGTCCGCGTCCAGGATTTGGCCGGTGAAGGGATTCGATCGGGACGGTCCGAACGCCGCTCCCCCCGCCCCTACGAGCGACGGGAGCCAGCGGATGACGTTGTAGCGGATATCGGCGGGGTCCCATCCGGCATCGTCGGGCATCTGGTTGACGACAACAGCATTCCTGAAGCCGGCCCGCTCGAAAGCCTTGTTCCAGAGGAGGACGCCTTCGCGGAGAGGCGCCCTGTACTCCGGCGGGACCGTGTTCTCGAGCCAGAAAACGATCGGCTCCTTCGGTTCGGAAACGGCAGCCGAGGGATCCTTTTTTTCCAGCCGCCAGCGCTTGATGAAGCGTACGGCCGTGCCTTCGATGTCCAACTTATCGAAATCATGGACCTTGTTATAAAAGAATCCGATGCGGTCGTCGGCCAGCCGGGGCCTGTAGCCGTTGTCGGAGGGCAGGGCGGAGAGGCTGTACCGGACGCCGGCCGTGAAGGAGCGCGGGTCCGAGACCGAGGGTTCGTCCGGCGGGTTGGACGAGGCGAGGGTATAGCGCACTTCGAGCTCGACATTTCCGGCAAAGGCTTTGATCTCGCCCCAGACACTGCGGTTCCGGTCCAGGGCATAAATGTGTTCCTTGTCGGGGCTGAAGTATTTCCCGAGGTCCAGGAGGTCGGCCAGGAAACAGTCGTCGAGGGACACGAGAACGCTTTTCCTCTGCGGGTGAGGGGCGCTCTCGATCTTGAAGGCGTGTACGATCGAATCGGGGACCATGCTGTCCAGCGCTCGTTTGTACTGGGCGGACTTGGGGGCTATGAACCTCGTGTTCTTGCGCGTCAGAAGGACCTTCTTGTCGAGCTTCTCCCAGACGAAAACGCTTTGGGGGAGATAGCTTCCCGCCGACCGGAATCCGACGGAGGTCCAGAGGGTCGGGATCATGAGGTACATGCGGCCGAACTGCTCTGGGAGGATCTCCACATAGACGCTGTCGTCCTTCCGGTACACGGGAAACAACCCGTCGAACCTCCGGGCGTTCCGGACGACGTCGTCGAACGCCTTCTCGTTTTCGTTCGGGGCCTTCTCCTTGTCCGACGGGGCCGCGGCCTTGACCGCCGCAACGGAAGCGCGACCGCTTCCGGAAGCCCGAAGATCGGGCGATGCGAGGGGGCCCAGAAGGACGGCCGACAAACCCAGGATGAAGATTCGGGACGCTGACCTCATGATGACTCCTTTCCGGCTTCCGGCGTTTTCGTAAGGCGCATTATACCGAAAGCCTGTGTCCGGCGATATGCCGAAGTTCCCGATTTCCTTGACATCGCCCATTCGGGCCCATAGAATTGCCGCGTGCAAGACGGGAAACCGCTCCCAATCCTCCGAAGAAGGTTGAACATGAAAAAAAAAGCCGCTCTATTTTCGATCCTGAGCTTGTCGATCCTTGCCGGCGCGTTCGCCCAGGTCGTCCCGAACGAACTGTTGAAACGGGACATCCTCGAAAAGATCCAGGGGGAGGTCTCCGGAAAGATCTGCTACGAGCGGATCCGGGACCTGACCGTCCTCAACAAGTCGTACGGCTCGGACGACATGGAGAAGGCCGCGGTCCAGATCGCGGACCGGCTCAAGGCCTACGGGCTCCGGGATGCGCGCGTCGAGCGGTTCCGGGTGGACCCCGAAACATACTATTGGATGCAGAAGCCTTGGGCGGCCTGGGATTGCCGCGCGGGCGAGCTGAGGATGACGGCCCCGCGGCGGGAGCTCCTGGCGAGCATGGAAGCGGACGCGACGTGCGTGCTCGTGAACAGCCGGGACGCGGACGTCACCGCCGAGGTCGTCTATGTCGGCAAAGGGACGGAGGCCCGTGATTATGAAGGCAAGGACGTGAAAGGGAAGCTCGTCCTGGCCTATGGCGACCCCTGGCCCGTATCGAAGATCGCCGTTTTCGAAAAGGGCGCCGCGGGGATCCTGTGGGGCCGGAATCTGAATTATACCGGGCTCAAATCCAACGTCGTCGGCCAGACGCGGATCGCGCCCTGGAGCGATGACCGGGCCGTATCCTCAACGTTCGGCTTCTCCCTTTCCGCCAACCAGTCCAGGGCCCTTCTGGACCGCATCCAAAAGGGCGAGAAGGTCGTCCTCGAAGCCCGCGTGCGGGCAGAAGTGAGGTCCCCAGGGTTCCACTTCGGGACCGTCGCGACCATCCCGGGAACGACAGAGCCCGACAAGGAGATCATCCTGACGGCCCACCTCGATCATCCGAGGCCCGGGGCGCATGACAACAACAGCGGCGGCGGCGTCCTTCTCGAGGTCGCGAGGACCCTGCGGCGGCTGATCGACGACGGGGTCATCCCCCCTCCGCGAAGAACTCTGCGCTTCTACTGGAACCCGCATGTCTGGGGATGCCAGATGCTTTACTCGACATACCCCGAGCTCCTGGCGAAGACCATCGCCAATATCAACGTTGATTGCGTGGGGATCGACCAGACCAAGGTCAGTTCCTCCTTTACCGTCGTCAATCCTCCCTATTCCCGGGCCAGCTTCCTGGAAGACATATTCCAGAACCTTCTCCATTACGTGGCGATCAGCAACAATGACCAATGGGGGCGGCAGGATTATGGCCCGGAGATCTTGGATCACGACGGGAGCACAAACGTCTTCGCATCGAGGACCGTTCCTTTCCTCGGGTACACGGACCACCTCTTTTTCAACAGCGGGAGCGTGGGCGTCCCGGCTGTGAACCTGGCCGACATGCCGTTCGTCTTCCACCACACCCAAAAGGACGAGCTCGGCGCTCTCGATCCGACCCAGCTCAGGAGGATCTGCTTCCTGACGGCGGCGAGCGGCTATGTCCTGGCCTCGGCCGGCCCGGAGGAGGCCCCGAGGATCCTCGATGAGATCCGTCACCGGGGCCGGGGTCGTATGGAAATGGAGATGAAGAGGGCCGAGTCGATGCTGGAGGACGCGACGGCGGAGAACGTCGCGGTCCGCTTCGGGGAGGCCGTGAACCTGATCGAGAAGATGTTCTTCAAGGAGCGCCAGGCCCTCCGTTCGGCCGCGGTCTTTGCGGGCGGGTCGCGGGAAGCGACGGAGGGTCTCGAGAGGGCCCTGGTCGGGTGGGACCGCTTCGAGAAGGAATGCCTCGCGGAGATCACCGACCGTTACCGGAGGATGTGCAAGAAGCGCGGCCTGGCCGTCCGGCCGACGGCCCTGACGAAAGAGGAGGCCGAATTGGCCGGGATCGTTCCCGTTCGCAACCCCGCCCTCAAGGGGGATTTCGGCTCCCTGAACGAGTATCCGGTCGAGAAGTACCAGTTCCGGGACATCATGCCGGACGATCCGTTCTATTACGAGCTCCTGAACTACATGGACGGGAAACGGACCATGCTGGAGATCCTGCGGTTCGTCCAGGCCGAAGCCCTGAGCGCCTGTTATCAGCCGTATTCCGTTCAGGAGACCATGGAATATTTGAAGCTCCTGACGGAGGCCGGGATCGTCACCGTCTCTTCAAGGAAATGACCCGGGCGTCGTTGAAGAGGCGGACCCCTTCCGCCGGCTCCCGATCCGTCGGGCTTCCCGTCAGGAGGTTAGTTGCCGGAGGATCGCTTTTTTCGCGGCGAGCCCCAAAAAGCCTTGACAATAATGTATTCTTATTGTAATAAACTTTTATTACTTTATGATACCGAAGCACACATGAAGACGCGCAGACTCAAAATGCACCCGTTGCTCGCCGCGTTCTGCCCGGTCGTCGACTGCGTCGCGGATCTGTTCGGCTCCGACTGCGAGGTCGTCCTCCATGACGTCACCCAGCCGGAAAGATCCATCGTCAGGATCCGCAACGGCCATGTCACGGGCCGCAAGGTCGGGGATTCCCTGACCGACCTCGGATTGATGGTGATGCGGGACGCCGAAAAGGGCTTGGAGACGATCGGGAACTACAACCCGCGGACCCGGAGCGGGCACCTGCTGAAATCGAACGCCGTCGCCATCAAGGATGCCCGGGGGGCGCTGATCGGGTTCCTCTGTATCAACCTTGACGTCAGCTCCATGCAGGGGCTCCGGGACATTTTCCAAAGGGTCGGCGACGACCTCGGCAAATTCTTCCTGGTCCCGGAGACCTCCCGCGCCGCCGGACCCCGGGAAGAGCATTTCGAAAAAGACCTCATGCCCAGACTGTGGGAGATCATCGACAAAACGATCAAGGGAACCGCTAAGAGCCCGGATTCCCTCTCGTCCGGGGACCGTCAGGAGATCATCGGGAACATGGACGATAAGGGGATCTTTTTAATGAAGAACTCGGTCCATAGGGTGGCCGATTCCCTCGGCATCTCGGTTCCCTCGGTCTACAGGTATCTGGAAAAGGCGAGACGGGACCGGCCAAAGACCGGAGACGGAGAGATCTATTGAGGAACGGCATGCGGACTCGGCTTTTCCCCCCGGGGGGCCGGAACCTCCGCGGAGAACGTCATATTCATCGGGGCGGCAGGCTTGGGATCGTCTTGAGAGAAGGAGACGGAATATCGCGATCGGATTCTCGGGAACAGTCGTCGTATCGGACGGAAGGCTGAAATCAGGATTCAGCACGGAAATCAATATAGGAAAAGGAGACATTCGAAAATGAAGAAAATTCTAATGTTGTCTGTTGTCTTCATCTTGGTCTGCGCTTCGGGCGCGTTCGCCCAGACGCAGAACGGGAACATCATCGGGAAGATATCGGAGAAGTCCGGGGAGGGCCTGCCGGGGGTTTCCCTGTCGATCTCGGGGCCCAGCATGATCCAGCGGGCGATGACCGCCCTGTCGAACGAGAAAGGGACCTTCCGGTTCTTCAGCATCCCCCCGGGGACTTATGTCCTGACGGCGGAACTGACGGGCTTTCAGAAAGTTCAGAGGACGGGGATCCGGGTCCTCGTCGGCGAGACGGTGACCGCGGATATCGTGATGAGCGAAGGAGCGATCGAGCAGTTGATCACGGTCACGGCGCCGCCTCCCAGCATCGACGTCAAAAGGTCCGAGGTTTCGACCGTCCTGTCCTCGGAGATCCTTCGAAGCCTGCCCTTGAGGTCCTATGACCTGGGGATGCTCAACCTGGCGCCGGGCGTCGCGGACTCGGGGGCACAGGGAAGCGGATCGACGTCGGGGCAATATCAGGTCGACGGCATGAACGCCACCGGCCAGTGGTATGGCGAGATGGAGTCGGACCTCCCTCCCGATATCATCGAGGAAAGTGAAATCATCACGGCGGGCGGCTCCGCCGAGGCGGGGGAGTACACCGGCGCTCTGGTCAATGTGATCACCAAGAGCGGCAGCAACAAGTTCACAGGAGAGCTAAACGCATACTTCTTCAATGATAAACTGGTCAATTACCGCAAGGACGAGGTCAATCCGCCCGCAACGCACCTTGACGTAAGTGGCCTCTTGGGGGGCCCGATCATCCAGAATCGGCTCTGGTTCCTTATGTCCTTGTCGTATCGTCGCAACAAATCGCAGAACCCGAACTTTCTGGATTATGAGGCAACGGTCCAAACACGGCCCAATTTTTATACGAAGGTCAACTATCTGATTAACAAGGCGAACAAGGGATTCCTCTCCTATCAGTACAACCACGCTAAGAATCGCTACGGCGTGGACGAATGGACGCCGGTGGGATCTCAGGCCACAAGCTATAGCGATGAGAGCCTATTGAATTTACAGCACCAGACGATTTTCACCCAGAATACGTTCCTGGACCTCAAGATGAGCTATCGTTATGTGTACGGGGATACGGTCCCGGACAACGAGACCGAATCAATGATCTACGACATTGGCACCGGCGCGTATGGTGGCGGATACGGCGTCAACGCTTGGGATAAGACCTGGCGTATCCGGGGCGGTGCCGACCTGACCCACTTCAAGGACAATTGGCTCCTGGGGTCTCATGAATTCAAGATGGGCTTTATGATTGACCAATCCCAGGGAAACACCAGCTACTCGTGGGTCAATAATACTTCTTTATACAACTATTTTGGCCTCCCCTATATGAAGTACGTGATGAGCGGAGCCGATAAAGGCCCGCGCGATTTGCGCGAAGCCCAGGCCTACGTCCAGGATATGTGGGAGCCGTTTGACCGGTTGAACATATCTTTGGGCCTGAGGTGGAGCAATACGAAGGCCAGAATCCCTGACCTCACTGTCGACGGCGTGACCTTTGCTGGGAACCCTGAGGTCTACAATTGGAACAACATCTCTCCGCGGATCGGATTCTCCTATGCCCTGACAAAGGACACCAAGACAATTTTCAGGGCCAGCTATGGTCGGTTCTACGATTTCTCCTGTTTCTATTTCTTCAGCGGCTTTCTCCCCTATTCCCCCGTCTACTCCTTGTATAATTATGTGGATGGGGGATGGGTTCTCGTGAACACCTTTGGCGGAGCTGTCAACCAGAGGATAGATTCCAACCTCAAGAGACCCTATGCGGATATTGTGACTGTGAGTCTCCAACGTGAGATTTTGCCAAAAGTTACGGTCGAGGTCAACTACGTCCATAAGTATTTCGGCGACCAGATCGCCCAAGTCAACACGATAGGAGAATATGAGGAGACGACGGCCATTGACCCCGTGACCGGGAAGTCCGTAACCGTCTATAATCAGACGAACCCGGGTGATAATTACTACGTCAAAACCAATCCTTCGAAGAATAACTATAAGTATGACGGCGTCCAGCTTGTTTTCAACAAGAGGCCGTCCGACAACTGGTTCTTACAAGCTTCGCTCCACCTCCAGAAATGCAAAGGCTTGGCCGACAACAATCCCTACGGCGCCAAACAGGCCAGTCTCTCGGGCCCGTTCACGGATCCCAACAACATGATCAACGCGTACGGAGATACGATGAGCAACCGCGCCTATCAGGTCAAGGCCTTGGCCGGCTATTCCTTCAGACGCCTCGGCATCGACATCTCAGCGATCTATTCGTACATGCAGGGGGTACGCTACAGCCGCCAATTCTATGCAAGTTTAGATCAGGGCAACGTCTCGATCTACGGCGTGGCGAGGAACTCGCTCCTGGGGCACTCGATCCAGCAGCTGGACATGAGGCTTGAAAAAAAGCTTAAAGTGGGGCCCGGGACGATCGGATTCCTTGTGGACGTCCACAACATCTTCAATAGCAACACGGCCACCTCGCTCTCGGAACTTGTTGACACGCAGACAGAGCCTTTTATATACGGAGTGCAAGATCCTAGGTATTTCCAGTTAGGGGTCAGGTACATTTTCTAGGTCGAGACCCGACGACCGCCGTTCGCGGCGGTCCATGGCTTCATAACTCTAAGAGAGGAGAAAAGCAATCTTTTCTCCTCTCTGCATTTTTTCCATTTCTGCCTTTCGTTCCGACAGATGAGATGACCGCGGAGAAAGAGTCATGAAAAAAGGTGCCCTGGTTGCTTTCGGCATGCTCATTATTTTTCAGGCGACCTTTGCGTTTGGCACCAGGGAAACCCGGTCTGGATTGACCCTGGATTGGATCTTCGATGGGAACGCCCAGGCGAAACTGGGAATCCCTTCTTACATCTGGCTGAACGACGAGCGCGCCCTGCTGTTGGATGCGCGCCTGCCCGAGCAGGAACGGACCCTTGAACTTTTCGATCCGAAGACAGGCCTTCGCCGGCCTGCCCTTGACCGGGCGAAGGTCCTGGAGCAGTTCAAGGCCCTCCTCGGTGAACGGGCGCCGTCTTTGTTGTCCTGGCCGGCCGCCGTGGACCTGAACGGGGCGGCGTTTGTCTATCTGACGGACGGAGACCTGTTCAGCGTCGAAGCCGCCGATTCTTCGGTCCGAAGGCTGACCCGGACGCCTGACCCCGAGACGAGCGTCGCTCTGTCGCCCGACGGGAAATGGGTGAGCTTCATCCGCCGGAACGATCTCTATGCCGTGGAAAGGGGGACGGGACGGGAGGTCCGGCTGACCGAGGGGGCGACCGAAACGCTCCTCAATGGGCCCTTTTCCTGGGTTTATTGGGAGGAACTCTACAGTCACGCCTCCGTTCCGTATCAATGGTCCCCGGACTCGACGGCGATCGCCTACCTCCAGACGGACGATTCGGCCGTCCCCCTTTCGGCCTACGTGAATTACGGTCCGCTGACGCCGGAGGTCGTTTATCAGCGGTATCCCAAGCCGGGCCAGGCGAATCCGAAGGTCAGGCTGGGCGTCGTCGAGATCGCTTCGTCGAAAACGGTCTGGATGGACTGCGGGGAGTACGAATACCTGGCGCGCTTCAACTGGCTTCGGAACGGCCGGGAGGTCGCCGTCCAGACGCTCAACCGCAGGCAGTCGGACCTGCGGCTCCTGTTTGCGGACCGGGCGACCGGCGGGAGCCGGGAGATCCTGACCGAACACCAGGCGACCTGGATCAACCTGAACTATTCCCTCCATTTCCTCGAGGATGGAAAGCGGTTCATCTGGTCTTCCGAGCGCGACGGATACCAGCATCTGTATCTGTACGAAACGGGCGGCCGCCTTTTGACCCAGCTGACCCGAGGGGAATTCATGGTCGTCTCCGGGGTCCTGGTCACGCGCAACAACGGATTGGCGGGCGTCGACGAACGGTCGGGGTGGGTGTATTTCACCTCTAACAAGGCGGCGCTCCGGGGAAGGCACCTCTTCAGGGTCGGGCTCGACGGGACGAAGATGGAACAGTTGACCCGCGGGGAGGGGATCCGCACCGCCCGGTTCTCGCCCGGCATGAAGTACTTCTTCGAACAGTCTTCCAGTTCGTCCGAGCCCCCTGCGCTCTACCTGTGCCGCGCGGACGGGCGAAGGATCGCGACCGTGGCGGAGTCCGCAAAAAGCGCGCTGGAGGGTTTGGACCCGCCCCGTCCCGAATTCCTGACGTTCAAGGGCGAGGGAGGCATCGAGCTCCCGGCCATGATCACGAAGCCCCCCCAGTTCGATCCGGAGAAGAAACATCCCGTGATCGTGAGCGTCTACGGGGGCCCCGCGGCGCAAAACGTGGTCGACGACTGGTCCCAGGACCAGCTCTGGAACGCGTTTCTGGCCCAGCAGGGCTACGTCGTCTGCGTTCTCGAGGTGCGGGCGGGGATGTCCAGCAGCAAGGCACTGGAGACTCCGGTTTACGGGAAGGCTTACGGCATGGGGAACGTCCGGGACATCCTGGCCGGGGTCGAATGGCTCAAGAGCCTGCCCTACGTCGATCCGGAACGGTTGGGGCTCTGGGGTTGGAGCGGCGGCGGCTGCACAACGCTCTATACGATGACCCATTCCGACGTGTTCAAGGCGGCGATCGCGGTGGCGCCCGTTTCGGACTGGCGGTTCTACGATTCCATCTACACCGAGCGTTTCCAGGGGACTCCCGAGGAGAATCCTTCGGGCTATGAAGAGACGTCCTCGATGAAGGCCGCTTCGAACCTCAAAGGGCGCCTTCTCATCGTCCACGGGACGTACGACGATAATGTCCACCCGCAGAACACCTACGCCTTCGTCGACAAGCTCATCGAGAGCCGGATCCCATTCGACCTGATGATCTATCCCTGGCGCAAGCATGGGATCAGCGATCCCCCCGCCACCCTTGACCTTTACGGGCGGATGCTGAGGTTTTGGGACCAAAATCTCAAGTAGCGGTGAACGTGATTGCTCAAAGTCCGCATTTGAAATAAGATAAGACGATTGAAAAACTTTAAGAAGGAGGACATCATGGACAAAGGGCACGGAAGACGAAGATTTCTCAAAGACGGTCTCTTTTTCGGCATAGCCTCCGCCGTGGGCGCCCGCGGCTTGAGCGCGGCGGGACGCTTCAAACGATCCCTGGCCACGAAGGATCCCTCTCTATTGGCCGCGATCACCGGCCCCGACTACGGCAAGAACGCCTTCCAGGCGGTGGAGGTTCTCGGCGGCATGAAGAAATTCGTCGCCAAGGGAGCCAAGGTGGCTCTTTTGCCGAATTCCCAGAGCCGTCATCCCGGGACGTTCACCAGCCCGGAGATCCTCAGATCCGTCATTCGGATGTGCCGGGAAGCCGGGGCCTCAGAAATCAATTGCCTGAGCTGGCTCAACGAGAAGAACTGGGAAGCGTCCGGTCTCGGCCAGGCGATCAAGGACGAAGGCGCAAAACTCATCCTGGTCGAGAGAAAAGAAGAGAACTTCCGGAGCGTCCCCATTCCGAAGGGGATCGCCCTGAAGGAAGCTTTTGTCATGAAAGAGCTTGCCCGCCATGACGTTCTGATCAATATGCCGATCACCAAGCATCATGCCGGCAACTTGTTCACCGGAACGCTCAAGAATTTCATGGGGTTGAATTCCCCGATGTCGAACAACGCGTTCCACAAGGATGAAAAGGATGTCTCCGCGATCGAGTTCCTCGACCAATGCATCGCCGACCTGAATACGGTCATCACGCCGCAGCTCTGCATCGTCGATGCCACCGAGTACATCATCACCAACGGCCCCTTCGGCCCCGGCGAGATCCGGAAGTCCCAAACCGTCGTCGCGGGAACGGACCGCGTCGCCATCGACGGCTATTGCACGACCCTGCGGGGAATGAAACCCGAAGACATCATCATGATCCGCAAGGCCTATGAACACGGTCTGGGCGAGATCGATCTTTCCAAGGTCAAGATCATCGAAGCGAAAGCGTAATTCCATGTCGGTTCGCGGATTTCCGTTCCTTCGTTCCGGGAAACAATGGAGATATCCGGCTTTAGCCGTGATGGCGGTTTTCCTGGCGACGGGAGTTTTGCGGGCCCAAACGGGCGAATCCGCTCTTTCCGGGATTCTGCCCGATCCTTCCGGGCTTGACGGCTGGATCGTCAAGGACGAAGCGCAAGCCTATGAGGGAGGCGATCTTTATCTCTACATCGACGGGGGGGCGGAGATCTATCACGAATACGGTTTCAAGAGGGTCCTCGCCCAGGATTATTGGAAGGGCGCGCGTTCCGTCTCCCTGGAAATCTTCGAAATGGCGTCTCCCGAGAGCGCTTTCGGGATCTTCTCGTTCAAGCGTTCCAAAGAGGGGACGACGACGGGCATCGGGAGCGCCGACAGTCTGGAGGATTACTACCTGAACTTCTGGAAGGGCCGCTTCCTCGTGACCCTGACCGGAATGAACCAGGACAAAGAGACTGTAGCCGGGATTCAGTCCATCGCGCGCGCCGTCGACAGGAAGATCCGGGATTCCGCGGACAGGCCGAAACTCCTCAACGCGCTTCCCGCGGAAGGATTAATTGTTTCGAGCCCGAAGTACCTCAAGGGGCCGCTGGGCCTTTACAACATTTATGCGTTCTTCGCGGATGACATATTCGGTCTGAAGGAGGCGGTCAAGGGAGATTATGCCTCCGGAGAGGGCGCCTTTGTCTTCCGCTACGATTCGCCGGACGAGGCGGCCGGAAGATTCGCCGCTTTGGAGAAAGCGTTCCAGGAAAGTCCGAAGTATCGGGGCTTCCGTAGGGACGGGGGCATCTTCATGCTGAAGGACGAGAAGGAGCGCGCGTTCCGGATCGGACTTCAAGGCCGGTTCATTCTCGTGATCTCCGGCGCCCCTTCGATCGAGACCGAAGTCGAAGCTTTCGAGAAACTCGCCCGGTCCGCATCCGGCCCGGGGCTCTGACCGCCCTGCGGCCCGGAGTTTCAAAGGGGGGATCGCCGTCCGACGGAAGTCTTGACACCGCGGGGCCTTTGAGCCAATCTATGTTCGCCCGGCCTTGGTGGGTGATCAACGATCCGCGAGGGCGGATGCCGATGGGAAAGAAGGGAACACGCATTCAATGAGCACGCTGACTTTCTACGGCGGGGCGGGGGAAATCGGGGGGAACAAGATCCTCCTCGAAAGCGGCAAGGCAAAAATATACCTGGATTTCGGCGAGCCGTTCGACTTCGGGGCGGAATATTTCTATGAATGGCTGACCCCCCGCGCGGCGAACGGCCTGGAATGCTATTTCGAGTTCGGCATCATGCATCCGATTCCCAAGCTTTACGGCCGGACTCAACTCCAGCTGACGGATCTGGATTATGAAAAACCGGATGTCGACGCGATCTTCATCAGCCATCACCACTCCGATCACACCGGGCACCTGTCCTTCATCGACGAAGATATCCCGGTTTATCTGGGGCATGGGACCAAAACGATCATCGACGCGTACTCAGCGCTTTTCCCGGGGCTTCTCAATTTCGGCGAACACAACGACGTCCGCCTGTTCAAGAGCGGCGACAGTATCAAGGTCAAGGATCTGGTCATCCGCCCGATCCATGTGGAGCATTCGGCCCCGGGGGCCTACGGTTTCATCATCGATACGCCCGGGGGAACGATCGCCTACACGGGGGATTTCCGGAGGCACGGTCCGAAGCGGGAGATGACCGACGAATTCATCGACATCGCGGCCAAGGCGAAGCCCAAGGTTCTCATCTGCGAAGGCACACGGATGACACCGGACCCTGAGAAGCACTTCGACGAGAGCCAGGTCTATGAGAAGGTCAAGGGCATCATCAAGAGGTCGAAGGGGCTCGTCTTCGGCGAGTTCTCGATGTGCAACATCGACCGGTTCAAGTCGTTCTATAGGGCGGCCTGCGAGACGGGACGGATCATGGTCGTCGACACGAAATACGCCTTTATCCTGAATTGCCTGAAAGATAAGGTCTCTCTTCCCGACCCGAAGGCCGATAAGTCCCTGCGCGTCTATTTCAAGTTGTCGAGGAGCCGCAAATTCTGCGAGGCCGACTACGGCAGGAACGAGACGGGATTCTTGGGCAACAAGATCACGTATCACGAGATCCGGAAGAGACCGAAGAAGTTCGTCATGTTCACGGGGTTTAACAAGCTCATGGAGCTCGTCTATATCCAACCCGTGAACGCCGACTACATCTTCAGCTCCAGCGAGCACTTCCTGGAGGGGGAAGAGAACAGGGAACAAAGGACGGTCCTGGACAACTGGCTGAAACATTTCGGGATCACCCTGCACAAGGCCCATTGCTCGGGCCACGCGTCGAAACGGGACCTCAAGTATGCGATCCGGAAGATCGCGCCCGAGATCCTGATCCCGGTGCACACGAGGAACGCCGCGGAATTCCGGAAGATCCACGACAAGGTGATCATCCCGAAGAAGGGCGACCGGGTCGAGGTCTGAGGTCCGCGGCCGCAGGCCTTCGGCGATTGACACCCCCGGGCCCAAACTGATAATTTTGGCTAGACCGGAAAGACAGGCGTGGAGGGACGATGGAAAACAGATACGGGCGATGTTTCATTCTCTTGACCTTTTTGGCGCTCGTAAACCTGCTTGCCAATGCCGCCGCGCCCCCGGCTCAAGATGAAGTTTCGCCGCCGGCCTATGAATTCAAAATGGAGACCTCGTGGCTCAAGATGAGTGACGGCACGCGCCTTTCGGTTACATCCTATAAGCCGGTGCCTCGCGAACCCGGCGAAAAATTCCCCGTCATCTTCGAATTCCTGCCCTATCGAAAGGATGACGGCGGCTATATCGGCACGTACTCCCTATATGCCTATTTCGTGCGGCGCGGCTTCATCATGACCAGGGTGGACATCCGCGGCACCGGGGCATCGGAAGGGATCTTCCCCCTCCGCGAATATTCCGAGCAAGAGCTCGACGATGCCGTCGAGATCATCGGCCAGCTCTCGCGATGGCCCGAATCCAACGGGAATGTCGGCATGTGGGGCATATCCTGGGGCGGTTTCAACGCCATCCAGGCGGCGATGCGCCAGCCTCCCGCTCTTAAGGCCATTCTCGCGGCCTGCGCTACCGACGACCTTTATCACGACGACGTCCACTACATCGACGGCGCTTTGCACGTGGACGAATGGGCTTTTTGGTTCGACCACTCCAAAGCCATCCCCCGGTCTCCCGATTATCCGTTGGACGAGGATTACTTCAAAGAACGATTCGAATCCTATCCGGGACTCCTCACCTATCTCAAGGAGCAGAAGGACGGCGACTTCTGGCGGAAAAACTCCCTCCGCTGGCAGTATGACAAGATCCGCATCCCCTGTTATCTCATCGGCGGCCTCCTGGACGGTTACAGAGACAGCATTCCCCGCATGCTTGAGAACATGAAAGTTCCCGTCAAAGCCGAGATCGGGCCCTACAATCACGCCTGGCCGGACGACGGGACACCCGGGCCGAACTACGAGTGGCGACATGAGGCCGTCCGCTTTTGGGATCAATGGCTCAAGGGCAAGAACATGGGTGTGCTTGACGACCCCCGCCTTGCCGTTTTCCTCAGAGAAGGGCACGCCCCCGACGCGGCCCTGGCCATGACGCCGGGCCGTTGGATCGCCGGGAATTGGCCGATACCCGGGACGACCTGGAGGAAACTCTTTCCCGCGGAGAATCACCAGCTCAGAGCCGACCGGAGCGCACAAGCAAAAGAGTCGTTGTATTATGACCCCACTTATGGCATAAACACCGGCCTCTGGTGGGGAGAGCCGACCGCCGATATGCGGCCCGATGATGCCGGCAGTTTGGTTTTTGACAGCCCGCCGCTCGGCAAAGGCTTCGAGATCGTCGGTTTTCCTCAGGTACGCCTGCGGGTTTCGGCCGACGCTCCGCTGGTCAATTGGGTGGCCCGACTGGAAGATGTTTTCCCGGACGGCCGGGTCTCTCTCGTCGCGGGAGCGCTTCTTCCCGGCGCCCAGCGAAATTCCCGGCTTGAGCCGGAAGCGCTTATCCCGGGAATATTCTATGACCTTGAGTTCGAAATGCACTTCACGACCTGGACGTTCAAACCCGGCCACCGCATCCGCCTCTCGGTCTCGAATTCGCTCTTTCCAATGATCTGGCCCACCCCTTATCTTATGACCACCCAACTTATGACCGGGACCGAAGCGACGCGGATCGAATTGCCCGTCATCCCCCCGAAAGAGCGCGAGAAGCCCGCCTTTAAGGCTCCCGAAATAAGGGAGGAACGCGGTGATGCCCGCGACCTGGGCGGCGGGGCCTGGCCCATCGGCTTTTTCGAGTGGAGGCGGGACCTTTCGAAAGGGACGGTCGGCGTCGAATGGAGAGGGACCAGCACTTGGGAGATCAAAGACTGCCGTTACCACGCAACCGAGAAGAACACCTATGAGACGGAAGAAAAGGATCCTGCTCGATCGCGTTTTTTGGGCGAGGATAGCGACCGCATCGAACTCCCCGGCCGGATCCTCTATTTGCTGACCAATATAGAGATCCGCTCCGACGAAAAAAGTTTCCATGTCGCGTTCATCCGGCAGATATTCGAGAACGACAAACTCGTCCGGCGCCGGGAATGGAAAGAAACCGTCCCGAGGATGTTCAACTAGAGTGGCGGGAATGCCGGTCGTCGGGTTGGAACGGGGGATCCGCTATGACGCGGACGGGCTTCGGCGCGCGATCAGGAATGTCTTGGCGCCCCTGGGCGGGATTTCGGCGTTTGTCCGAGAAGGCGACCGGGTCCTCGTCAAGCCGAACATAGTTGCGCCCGCCCGGCCGGACACGGGCATCTGCACGCATCCCCTGTTCGTCCAGGCCGTTTGCGACCTTGTTGCCGAACGAGGCCCGGCCCGGATCCACGTCGGCGACATGCCCGGCTATAGCTTCCTGGGCGAGGGGCGGCGCTGCGCGAACGAGTCGGGACTGGCCGCGGCGCTGGCCGGTGGGCCGGCGCGGATCATCCCGTTCGAAGGGACGCACGTTCGGATCTCGAGCGAAAAGTTCCGCGTCTTCCGCCATATCGACCTGACCCGCGAAGTCCTCGACGCAGACGTTGTTATCTCCCTGCCGACGCCGAAATCGCATCGCCTGACGCGATATTCGGGCGCGGTCAAGAACGCCTTCGGATGCGTTTCTTACGGGACCAGGGAGCGGATCCACAAGATGGGGGACTACCGGAAGTTCTGCGACGGGCTCGTCGACATTTTTGAATGCGTCCGTCCGTCCCTGACGATCGCGGACATGGTCCGCGTCCAGGAGGGTAACGGCCCGTGCACGGGGAGCCCGCTCGACGTCGGAATTGTGCTCGCCGCCGCCGACGGAGTCGCCCTCGACGCCGTGGGCCAATACCTGCTCGGGATGGAGCCGGAGGACGTGTTAACGACGGCTCTCGCCCGGGCGCGCGGGGTCGGGGAGGGCGACCCCGGCAGGATTGAAGTCGCCGGCCCGCCGGATTGGCGTCTTGCGCGCGTCGTGGCCGTGGGGCCGGGGCGATTCCACTCCTTCCTCCAGTTCGGCCTGCCCGTGCCGGTCCTCAAGGTTCTTGCGGCTTTGGTCAGGGCCAGGCCGGTTTTCCGGTCCGGGAAGTGCGATGGGTGCGAACTCTGCCTGGAGAGATGCCCCGGGCATGCCCTATCCCGGCGCGGGACGCGGATCCGACGCGACCGAAAAGCCTGCCTGCTCTGCTTCGGCTGCGTCGCCGTCTGCCCGCGAGGGGCCGCAGAAACCCGGTGGGACTCGGTCTCGGCGTGGAACAAGCGCCTCACCCGGAAATTTCTTCGTTGACCCGTTCGCCGACGCTACCCCGCCTTTCATGGCGGGGTAGCGAAGCGCGAAACGAGGCTCAGTGTTAACCCCGAGCAAGCCCCGGCCCTGGCTTTGCCAGGACCGGGAAGTCGAGGGGTTGACAGAGGTCCGTGCCCCCGATATAGTCAACAAAAGCATGAAAGCCGTCATTCTGTGCGCCGGGGTAGGGGGGCGCCTTCGGCCCCTGACCGAGGACCGGCCGAAGTGCCTAGTTGAGGTCGGCGGGAGGACCATCCTGGAATCCTGCCTCGCGAACCTGGAAGCCGGGGGGATCGACGAAGTCGTCATCGTGACCGGCTACAAGAGCGAGCTCCTCGAGCGGCTCGCCCTCGACAAATGCCGGACGCGAGTGACGTTCGTCCATAACGAGGGATACGCCCGCACCAATACCGCCGTCTCCCTCAACCTGGCGCTCAAGGGGATGGATTCGGACTTCGTCCTCATTAACGGGGACGTCCTTTTCGACCGGGGCATCCTCGACGACCTGCTCCGCGATCCCGTCCGCAATTGCCTTGCGGTGGACCCGGACGTCGCCCTCGACGGCGAAGAGGTCAAGGTCATCGCCCGGGACGGGCGGGTGGAAAAGGTCGGCAAGGACGCCGATCCCGCTCGGAGCCTCGGCGAGGCGATCGGGTTGAACAAGATCGGTCGGGGTCTCATCCCTGAGCTCGTCGCGATCTACAACGGCCTGGAGAAAAAGGGGGAGGTCGGCCATTATTTTGAAAAGGGGTTCGACGTGATCTGTGGTCGGGGCGGGGCCGATGGGCTGGCGTTTGGAGTCTGCCTGACCGCCCGGCGGCCCTGGGTCGAGATCGATACCTTCGAGGATTATGAATATGCCGTCCGAGAGATCGCTCCCAGACTCCGCCGCTGAGCACGATCACCGGAAGTGCGTCGGGTCGTCCGGGGACAAGTCCATCATTTTCTTTTTGCAGGTCAACCGGTACCTGAACCGGCCTCTGGCCTCGCTCATCGTCCGGGCCGTTTTCCGGACGAGGATCACGCCCAACCAGCTGACCTTCGTCGCGTTCTTCATCGGCCTGGCCGGCGCGTTCGCCCTTTCTCGCGGGACGCCCGCGTTCGTCGCCGTCGGGGGCGTCCTGACCCAACTGTCCTCCGTCGTCGATTGCGCGGACGGGATGCTGGCCAGGGCCAGGAACAGGATGAGCGAGTACGGGGCCTACCTCGACCTCGTTCTGGACCGCGTCAACGAGTTCTTCCTGATCGCGGGCGCCGTCCTCGGCAACTACGCCGGGTCCGGCAGCGTTCGGATGCTTGTCTTGGGGCTCGTAACGCTGTCGTTGTATCTTCTCCAGATCGCGATCTTCTATCTGATGGAAACGTACGCGGGCAGGGGGATCAGATGCCGGAGCGCGGAGACCCGGGGCCTCCTGCTCTTCCTCATCTTCGTGTTCAGCGTCGTGAACAGGATCGACCTCGGCATTTACGTGCTGTTTATTGTGTCCCTTGTGACGAACCTCTCTATCTTGTTCTCGTTCCTGCGGAGAGGGGTCGTGACCCCTCCTGGCGATTGACGCGGTCCCGGGTTTTTATTATCATCCGGTCTCAAGCAGGAAGGAGGGACCTATGCATATCGTCTGGACGATCCTTTTGGGGTTGGCGGCGGGTATCCTCGCCAAGTTCATCTATCCCGGCAGGGAGAACATGGGCCTGATCGTGACCGCCCTGCTGGGCATCGCGGGGTCTTTCGTCGCCTCTTATCTGGGCCAATGGCTCAAGATATACCAGCCCGGCCAGACGGCTGGCTTTATCGGCTCCATTGTCGGCGCCCTGATGCTCCTTTTCGTTTACGGCCTGATCAGGCGCAGAGCGTAATCGCGCCGCCCGGCTGAATTCGAACGATAAGCCGGCCGTGCGGCCGATTCCCGGAAACGATCGCAATAGGACAGCCGCCCCTCAGCTCGGACGCAGGACCTGCCGCCGCCGCAGGCTCACCGGGTCTGCGGCAGCCAGAGGTAATAGAACCCCGTTTTCAGGACCCCGAGGTACGATTCCAGCATCTTGGCTTCGGGCGGGGCATAGTCCCCCAGCCGGGCGGCATAGATATTGGTCTTGGACTTCGGATAGTAGGTGTAAGCGACGAGGCGGGCCGTTCTCAAGGACGCTAGAGCCAGGGTTTTCCGGAACGCGTCGTCGAAATATCCTATTTCGTCTATGAGTTTCAGCTTGAGGGCCTGCGGGGCGGTATAGACCCGCCCGTCGGCGATCGCGCGCAGCTCCCCGGCTGCGATCCGGTCCTTCCGGTTCCCGGACACCGCCTTCAGGAAATCCTCGTAGTATTCGTCGATGATCCCCTGGAAGATTCCCTTTTCTTCCTCGGTCATGTCCCGGAAGGGCGTACCGGAATCCTTGGACGCGCCGGACTTGATGATGTTGACCTTGACGCCGATCTTGGACATCAACGATTCGACGTTGGGGAAGACGGAGATGACGCCGATGCTTCCGGTCAGGGTCGTCGGATGGGCCAGGATGACGTCACAGGCCGACGCGATATAGTATCCTCCCGACGCCGCGACCCCCATCATCAGCCCGACGACGGGCTTGCCCGTCCGTTCCTTGAACCGGAGGATCTCGTGATAAATAATGTCGCTTGCCGTGACCTCTCCGCCGGGAGTATCCAGTCTGAGGATGACCGCCCTGACCAGCGGGTCGCGGGCCGCTTTTTCCAATCGTTCAAAGACGCGGGCAACAACGTTCTTCTCCCGGGAGAGGAGGCTCGCGTCTCCGATCGACGAGATCACTCCCTCGACGTCGATCATCACGACCTTTTCCGGGGCCGGGTCGGAAATGAGGACTGCTTCCTCGAGGTCCTCTCTGCCGAGGAAGTCGAGGTGAAAGTGCGGGGAACACCCCGCCAGGGCGGCCGCCGCGGCGAGCAGAAGGAAGGCCATCCGTTTCATACACCCTCCTCGGGAATATCGTCTCCGGACGCATTATAGCATGGCAGGGGATCGCTTGCGCCACTGTCCGGAAACGGGTAGCATGGAGGCCGAAAAGCTAGAAGAGGACCGATTGAAGTTCCTGCCCAGCGATCTGTCCGTCGGTACCGCCTTCCTGCGCCGGCTCCCTTTGTTCCTTCACGGGAAGCTCGACAGGCCTCGCGCCGAAGCCATCCTCGGGAACCGGCTTCGGAACAGGGAAGCCCGATTTCTTGATCTCGCCCGGAGGGGCATCTACGAACATTCCTCCAATCCCTATCTCAAGCTCCTCGAGAACGCCGGCTGCGCATTCGGAGACCTGGAGGAGCTCGTCGGCAAAGAAGGGCTGGAAGGGACCCTGGCCGTTCTCCTTGCAAGCGGCGTTTATCTCAAGGTCGGTGAGTTCAAGGGCCGCCAGCCCCTGAGGCGTCCGGGCCTGACCATGGAGATCGGCCCGGAAAGCGTCCGGAATCCCCGCGCGGACTTTCACATCCCAGTTAAGAGCAGCGGTAGCCGGAGCTCCGGAACCCCTGTCCTCATCGACCTGGCCTACGTGGCTGAATGCGCCGTCAATTGCTACTTGATGCTCCTGGCCCGGGGCGGGGAGGAGTGGGTCAAGGCGGACTGGGAGGTCCCAGGGGGAGGCGCGCTCTTCCGTCTGCTCAAGTTCAGCCGTTTCGGGAAACGTCCGGAACGATGGTTCTCCCAGCTCGATCCCGCAGCCCCCGGCCTCCACCCCCGCTATGCCTGGAGCGCGAAGGCCCTGCGCTTGGGCAGCCTGATGGCCGGCGCGCCCTTGCCGAAGCTCGAACACGTTTCCCTTGACGATCCCATGCCCATCGTCCGATGGATGGCCGGAGTGCTCGAGAAAGGGAAGGCTCCCTGCCTCTTTACGTTCCCGAGTTCGGCCGTCCGCGTCG
The DNA here is from genome assembly GCA_964585685.1 of uncultured Eubacteriales bacterium. GTDB lineage: Bacteria > Acidobacteriota > Aminicenantia > Aminicenantales > Saccharicenantaceae > JALHVH01. The sequence goes on from CAZPEP010000067.1 coordinate 75,115, forward strand.
CCCGAGCCGCCCTGAATGCCGGGGTGGAGCTCGACGGAGCCAGGTTTCTGATCTCGGGGGAGCCTATCACCGAGGCCCGGGCCACGGTCATCCGTCGGGCGGGAGGCCGGCCGATCGCGCGATACGGGACCATCGAGTGCGGTCCGATCGGCTACGGGTGTCTGGACCCGACGGTGCCCGACGATCTCCATCTCCATTCCGACCTTCACGCCATCATCCAGGCCGGGGAATGGGGAAAGCGCGAGGGTCTGCCCCGCGAGGCCCTCTTCCTCACGACCTTATCTCCTTGCGCGCCGTTCGTTTTTCTGAACGTATCCATGGGAGACATGGCGGTTCTGGACCGGAGGGATTGCGGATGCGCGCTGGGGGCGTTGGGCTGGCACACGCACGCATCGAGGATCCGGAGCTTTGAGAAGCTCACCGGATTGGGGATGACCTTCCTCGACACGGACGTCGTCCGGATCCTGGAGGAGGTCCTTCCCGCCGTCTTCGGCGGAGCGCCGACCGACTACCAGCTCCTGGAGGAGGAAGGGCCGGAAGGGGACCCCGTCCTGAAGCTTCTGGCCCATCCCGGCCTCGGGGTGCTCGACGAAGGGAAGGTTCGCGAGGTCTTTTTCGCGAATATTGGCCGCGGGTCGAGCGCGAAAAAGGTCATGGAATTGACCTGGAAGCAGGCGGGGCTGTTCAGGATCGAGCGCCGGCCGCCCGTTTCGACCGGCTCAGGGAAGATCCTCCATCTCCATGTAGAGCGCGGGGCCGGGAGGCTTTAGGGCTCCGCCGAGACGTCTTCCCGAGGAGTTCCGCTGCCCGGACCGGGTTGAATGCCCCGCAGACGCAGGGCCTGGCGAGTTCCGAGGCAGCCTCGAAATCGCTCATCTCGCCCGCGGCCACTTTGCCCGCCATCAGGCGCACATAACGGGGAGAGACCAGGCCGTGCCCGCACAGGGTCGTGATCTCCATCGTTCGTTTGTCGGGCAATTTTTTCGTCCGGCCCCAGACGCCCAGGGACATGGCAAAGGTGTGGGGGACCAGCCCCGCTTTCCGGGCGCACCGGCACCCCCGTTCCAGGAGGCCGGAAACGACGACGGAGAGACCGAGGCGAGCTCTCCCGAGTTCTTCCAGGAAACGGCGCACGGCTTCCTCGGAGTCGAATACGACGTTGAGCAGGGAGTCCTCCCGTATTCCCGAGAGGAGTTCGCACGGGTCCTTCGTAAAGGAGTTCCCCATGCACATATCCCCGAAATTGACCGGGCCGTGCTTCAGGGAGATCCGGAGAAAGCGCCGGAGGCGGAGGATCGATCCCCTGCGGTTGATGCCTTGGGCCGACATCGCCAGGACAACCCAGTCGCCCGCAAGGGCGCTTTTGTTCCCCAGCCGGTGGAGCGTATGGGACATCTATGCTTTCTCCCGGCTGGGGGGCAGGCAAGGCGGCCTTCCCAACCCGACGTTGATTTTCCCGTTGGGGAGCGGGTGCATTCCCTGCGTCCTTAATTCCTTCATCAAAGCCCGTGGAGTGCTTCCGGGCCCGGCCAGGAAGCAGACCCCCACGCTGAAGACCGTATCGACCTTGCCGGCCACCCGCCGCAGGGACGAAAGCAGGGCTCCCAGACGGCCTCTTTCGATCTCGACCTCGATGATGGCCGAGAGGACGCGCTCCTTCATGACCCCGGGGACGAACGTTCCGCGGCGCGCATCCACAAAGAGCCCGGTCAGGGGATTCCTGGGCTCGAACCGTGCTCCGGCCCCGGCGCAGACCGCCGCGACCCTCTGGATGTCGACGAAAGTCGCCGTCATCCCCGGCCGGCCCATGTCGATGGAGACGCCGATCTGTCCCGGGCCCAGCCGGCCGGTGACGTCATTGGTCTTCATCTCTTCCGTCCCTCGGCCGGGGACGTCGGTCCCGGAGTGGACGATTACGGGATCGCTGAAGAGGCTCCGGACGGTCCTGGGCCAGCGGAGTTTCGGGCGGACGAGGGCTCCCGGCTCCGGGCACGTGCCGAAGCGCGAGCACGTCCCGCATTCGACGCACATGTCCTGATCGATCCGGAATTTATTGGTCCGGCCGACGGCGTGTATGGCCCCCGCGGGGCAAACGTCCACGCACCTTCCACAGCCCGTACATTGTGCCTTGTCGAGGAGCATTCGAACCTTCCCCCCGTTTCTACCTTTCCAGCGGGCACGCTGTCAAGATTCCGGACCGGTCGCTAACCACCGATGTCAATAATTCGACGCGCGGGGGCATAGCTAAAAAACTGCCGGTGCCCAACGCCGCATCGCTCTTCTCTGCCTCCGGCGGAGGAACCAGAAAAGGATGAGCAGACCGCAGACCATGGCCAGCACGGGGCTCATCTCGCTGATGACGTTCCCGCTGGCGGCAAAGAGGATCGCGCCGGCGGCCGGCCGGAAGAGCGACTAGATGACGTCGTTGACGGTGTCGACCGCGGGGGTCTTGTCCACGGTGAACTCGATCGCCAGGAACACGGAGAGGAGAACGAGCACTACCGGATGGGTAAGCGCGCTCCAAGGCGCCTTGAGGGCGATGAGCCCCGTGTACCGGGCGGGCCAACAGGCCGACGATGAACAGCGGCAGATAGGCGTTGAGGCCCGTCGCCGCGGCCAGGCCGAACGCCGTGAACAGTCCCAGCATCTCGGGGAGGCCGTTCCTCTTAAGAGATCTTCGGGATCTTCAGTTTCTGGCCGACCTTGATGCTGTCGGGGTTGCTCAGGATGTCCCTGTTGGCCTCGAAGATCTTCGGGCAGAGGCTGGCCTTTCCGTAAAAACGCTGGGCGATGGCCCCCAGCGTGTCGCCGGGCTTGACGACATAGACCGTTCCCTCCACAGTCGCCGCCGTCGCCGGGGGAGGGACGGGGGGCACGGCTTGAGGCTCCTTGATCCGGATTCCGTTAAAGGTGTTTTCGGTGTTCACCATCCTGTTGAATTCCGTCATGACCTGGCCCTTGACACCCATGCTGTCGGCTAGGCCCTCGAGCGTCACGATTGTGCCGTATATCGTGGCCTTCAGATCGTGGATGCCGATTCCGGACTTGTTGATGGCGGCCACCGCGTCCTGGACCTTCTCGCTGAACGATTTTACGAAAATTCCCACGAAACTTCTCCTGTCGAACTCCCGCGAGGTCCCGTCGTTACTTCGTCTTGACTTTGGCCGCCTCGGCCCGGCTCTTCTTCATGATGTCCGCGCGCTGGGCGCGTTCGTAGGTCTGGATGTCCACGAAGCGGCCCTTGGCGTCTCTGACGGCGTACAGCTTCTTGCCCGTCCGGCCCGGGTGCGTTGTCCTCTTCATCATAGTTCCTCATCCCTTGCTAAGCGGAATTCGGGAAACGGATATCCGCACGTTAAGATCCGACTTCCCCTTTTAGGAGGCACTGATACTCACGGCCCGCGGGCGCTGTCAAATCAGGAAGCAGGCTTCCGGACCCACTTGCCGTCGTCCTGCTGGACCCACCAGCCGGGGGCGGAGCTGGCGATCCAACTCTCGGCGAAGATCTTCTGGACGCGGGCGATCTGGGAGGCCTCGATGTTGAGGGCCTTGGCTACTTCCGCGTAAAGCTTCGTCCGGTCGCCGTCCTCGTCCTTGACCAGCTTCCGCAGGGCCGCCTTGGCCTGGAGGTTGAGGCCCGCCTCGTCGCGGATCTCGACGAGGCCGTTGTTTGTTTCTCCGACGTTGCCGCCGTCATAATAGGGTTTGAGCTCGGCGAAGCGCTTCTTCATGGCCTCTTTGAGGGCGCGGATGGCCGGCGTCGAAACATTCGTCGCCTCCTGGGCGAAGGCGGCGGGGACGAACGTAAACGAAGAGGACCCGGGAAAAGCCGGCAATTGCGATCGGGATTCCCCGTCCTTCTTCTTCTGTTCCTGCTGGCGGATCTCGTCGACGATCTCTTCGGCGGTCTTCTTGACCGTCGCTTCCGGGAAGTAGATGTTGACCGTGATGCAGGCCAGGACGAAGGTCAGGCCCACGGCCGCGAGGCTTCCCAGGGCGTATCGTTTTTTCATGGTTCTCTCCTCCATGCGACGCCGGATTAGTTCTCGGATTGACCGACCCGCTTGAGCCGGCCGGTCATTTCCTTGAAGCTGATCTTCTTCTCGGGCATGCGGTTCACCACATTTATACCAAAAAGCGGGGGCTTCTTCACCAGGTATTCGACGCCCCCCTCGCGGATCGTCCCGTTGAGGCTGAAAGTGTCGTTGCGGAGCGTGCTGACGATGCCCAGCTTCCGGTAGCGGAACCCACGGATGAAACGCATCCAGAACGCGCCCGTCCCGGCCGAGGCCTGCTGTCCCGAACTCAAGACGGTCAGGTTGTCCACGGCCTTGAGGCTGAAGGTCTGCGGGACGCCCTTGCGGGGCACGGACTCGATGCGGAGATCGAAGCGCGCGGGCTGACCGTAAGAAATGACGAGACCGCGGATATCACCCCGGATGATCCCGGTCACCTCGCCGAACGGGACCTCGTCGGTGAGCTTCTTCAGGTCGAGATCGATAAGGTCCACGTTGAGGGAGATCGAGCGGCCCGGGGTGAACGGATCGGCGATGGCGAGGTCCCGCAGGACCACTTTGCCGCCGAAGACGTCCGCCTCGCCCCGGCCGGAGAAGGCGATCTCCCGGGAACCGATGTCGAGGAGAGGGAAATCGGCCCGCACCTTGCCCGTCAGCTTGAACCGGGACGAGGGGATCGGGAACTTGGAGATGTCGAGTTCGCGCAGGGCGAGGGAGCCGGTTCCCCGGAACGAGCCCGTTCCGGGGTCGACACGGAAGACCGTCCGGCCAAGCTCGAACTGGCCGCCGAAGAGCTCGAGCGAGAGGGGTTCGACGGCGAACGCGTTGGCTCCGACGTGCAGGGAAACGGCCACCGGCTTCAGGGTTAGAAGGGGGTTTCGGAATTCGCCGATGCGAAGGAAGCCCTCTTCGGGGAGCGGACTGTCCGCCGGAGCCGTCGCGGATACCGCGGATTCATAACGGATCGGTATGTCGGCCGTGATACCGAGGAGGCGGGTCTCGGAAGATGGGAGGATGATGTTCGTGTCGGCGAGCGTGAGTTTCCCCTCGATCGAGAGTGCGTTGTTCGCTTCGCGGGCCAGAAGCGCCGTGCCAAATGTTCCATCGAGGCTCATCCGGCTCGCCTGGGCCGACCCGGCCTGGCCTGTGAGCGAATAGAGCGGCCCCAGGCTCAGCCGCGAGTCGATCTTGAGGGCGAAAGCGGCTGAGGGGCGGGTATGGAGTGAGCCGGAGACGTTGATCTCCCCGATCGTAGGAAACAGGAATCGGGCCGCGAAACCTTCCAGGCCGCTCGAGCCGGGATCATAGCGGCCGGAGAACGTCGCTTTGAGAGGATGCTTGCTCCAGGAGATATAGACCGTTTTCCAGAGGGATTCGCCCTGCCCGATATCGAGGCCTCCCGTGAACGAGACCCCTTCCGAAGCCGCCCATGACCCTTCGAACGTCAGCGCGGGTTCGAGCCCTTCGCTCGCGATCGTGAACGAGGGGTCGTTGAACCGGGCCTGGGCCAGGGATACGGCACCCGAGAATCGCCATCCTTCCGGGGCCGAGGAGGGGCGGCGGGCTTCGAGCGAGAGGTCGGCCGTTCCGCCGACGTCCCAGGCGGCGAGGCTTTCCGGGAGGAACGGCGATACGAGCGTGCGTACGGCGGGGATGTCGAGGCCTTTGCTATCGAGACGGAACTCGACTGTGGGGGGGGGGCCCGACCCGAGCCGTCCCGTCAGGACGACGGGTACGATATCTGGGAGGCCGGAAATAAGAGCATTCACGACCGCCGTTTTCCGGGCGAGGTCCAGACGCGCTTTTCCGGAAAGGGTGATCTTGTCGAACGCGATCCTCTTGCCGGGTGCCGCGTCGAGTTCGACGCCCTTGAGCGTGGCGTCAAGACGGGAGATGCTCGCGGCTCGCTTCGTCGCCGTCCCGACGAGTCGGACCTCGGTACTCCCGACGACGAACTGATCCCGAGCGATCTTTCCGGTGTTTGAACGGATATCGGCCCAGAGCCTCGGATCGCGAGACGGGCCGGTCGCTTTTAGACGGCCGGAGATCCCGAAATGGAGGGGAACTCCGGCGATGACGCCGTCGAGTTTCACCCCATCGAGAACGAGGGAGCCGTCGAAGAAATCCCCCCTTCCCCCCTTTTCCAAAGGGGGGTCAATCATGCCCTTTCCCCCCTTTTCCAAAGGGGAGGCAATGACTGGCTGCTCCGTTTCCAGAGGGGGCGAGATCTCGGACGGCTCAGATACCCCCCTTTTCAAAAGGGGGGTTGGGGGGGATTTTCCGCTCAAAAGCGCTTTCGTGGAGTGGGCGAGATCGTATCGGCCCGTAAGCTTGGCATTGCCCCGAAGCCGGGTGCCGCGGAATTCTGAACGGATCCCGTTAAATGAGGCGGTCCCCGATAACGAGATCCTCGACGCTCCGTTCGAGCTAGAGAAATGGGACTTGGCCACAAGTTCGGCCTCGCCTTGGAGCCGGATGCCCCGGAGCTCTTCGGGGAATCGGGGCCCGAGGCGGGCGGCCAGGTTCTCGAGCTTTTCGAACCGGGCGCGGACCTCGGTTTCCAAGCTGATGCCGTGAGCAAAATTGCCTTGGCCCGTCGCGTCGAGAACGAGGAGGCCGGGGACGTCTATCTTCAGCCCGGTCATTGCGAACGTCCGCGCTGCCATATCCAACCGGCCCTTCAGATCGATCACAGCGCTATCGAACGATTCGTCGATGCCGGTCGCCGATATGCGCGGAGAATCGAGAGAGAAGGCGCCTTCAATGCCTGGGGACGATGCCAGCCGTAAAGTGCCTGAAGAGCTTAGGCCGCTTTTCAGACCGAGCGTGCGGACCTTATCCCTGACGTCCATGACGCAGGGCCCGATGGAATAGGCGACGGTCCCGTCGGTGACTTGCGGCGTGATCGTGATTTCGAGATCCTCCAGATCCGCTTCTTGGGAGATGAGCGAGACGGAAAGGCGGGCGTTCGTGACGGATACGCGACGGGTCCAGGCCAAAGCGTCCGACGCCTGTTTGACGAGCGCAACCAGGTCCACCGGCTCTCTGGACGCGGCCTTTTCCTCGATGCGGACGACGAGGCCGTCCACCTCGATCGTTTCGAGGGCGGGCTTCCGTCCGCGAATGAACTTCCGGACGTCTCCCCTGGCTTCGAGGCGCGCAACGGAAGCCGTCATTTTAAGATAAGCGTTCTCTTGGCCGAGCTCGAGCGAATCGGCAGTGACGCGCAAGGGGAAAAGCTCATAGTCGAGCTTGCCGAGGCGAACCGTCATCCCCGTTCTTTTTACGAGCTGGCTGCGGACGACTCTCTCGACGAGCGGCTTGTCGAAGAGGAAAAGAAGGGCCGCGGCGACGAGGATGAGAACGACGCAGCCGGCGGCGACGGCCCCGATCCGAAGGATCCTCCCGAGCGCCCTTTTCACGCTGAGATTATGAGGGGTCGGGTCTCGATTTTCAAGAGCCTTGGATAGAGAAGCCGGATGCCTTTAGCGCCAGGGCCAAAAACCCTTGAAAATTGGGACCCGTGCCTTTATGATGACGCCGGGACGCCATCGACCAAATCCGCCAGAACGCTGGGTCGAGCACGAAGCAGAGACGCCCCCGCGAAATTGTCCTTGTTCTTTCCCCTGGGCCGCATTATGCTTTTGGGCAAAAAGAGAGCGAGGGAGGATGGAGACATGAGCATGAACAACCGCACATGGACGCGATTCTCCCCCATGCGTTTCATCTATGCGTTCAGCCGGCTGAACTTCCGCCGGATGGAAGAGTGCGCGACGATCATCCGTTGGCTGGACGCCCGACAGGGGGAGCATATTCTGGACATCGGCTGCGGTGACGGGGCCTACGATAAAAAGATCTCCGGATCCGGGGCCACGGTCCAGGGGATCGATATCCACGAGAGACGGCTTTCGGCGGCCAGGAAATATTATCAGACCGACGGGACGGAGTACCACTTCATGGACGCGTCGCGCTTGGACTTTCCCGATGCCTCCTTCGACAAAGCCATGAGCCTGTGCGTCGTCGAGCACCTCGGGGACGATGAGTTGGTGATGCGAAACGTCGCTCGGGCCTTGAAACCCGGTGGCCTTTTCGTATTTTCGGCGGATAGCCTCTCCACCCCCGGGATCACGCCCGACGAGAGGACCCGTCATCAGCGGAAGTACGCTGTGAACACTTTTTATACTGTCGATATTGTGCGGGAAAAGCTCGCCCAGGCCGGCTTCGAAATCGTCGAAACACGATATATATTATCCTCGCCCCGGGACCTTAAGTTCGTCAGGCTCTCCTGGAAGCTCGACAGGCTTCCAGGCGTGCTCCGATTCCTAAGGCTTGCGGGCTACGCGGCACTGGGAACGGCGCGGAAGGTTGCCTCGATGTCATCGCGGAACAGACCCTCATCTTCCGAGGGCGGATTGACCCTCCTCGTCAAAGCCCGGAAAGGGGTCAGGTCCCAATATTCACAGGACTTCCCCCAAAAAACAGGGCTGATTTAGCCTAAGTTTTGTTTTATCTATCAGATGCATGGGATTCCATGTGGAATCGTAAAAATGGGGGTACTTTCAAGTAAAATGGGGTCTCACACCATGCCAAGCCTGACCG
>CAZPEP010000068.1:0-186485 GCA_964585685.1 uncultured Eubacteriales bacterium
CGTCGCGACGGCGACCTCGGGATGGAAATGGAGGAAGTTCACGTAGAAGAAGAGGACCTCGACGCGGTCCGCGATGATGTCGATCTCGGCCCCGAGGACGGTCTCCTGGCGGGTCCTCCGGGCCAGGGCGCCGTCCAGGACGTCCCCCAGCCAGTGGATGCCGAGTCCGATGAAGTTCGCCGTCGGGTCGCCGCGGACCGCCGCCAGGACAAAGAAGACGAGCGACCCGCCGAGCCGCAGGAGCGTCACGATGTTGGCCGCGCTGAAAGCGCTCCCCGGGTCCCGGGGCCCGAACAGGCGTCCCGTCATCGCTCCCGTCCTCCCCGCCCGGTCTCCGGAAACCGCATCATGTGTCGAGGGTAACATATAACAAACCCCGCCTTTTCGTCAAAGCCGAGGGCCTCCGGAGGTTTTTCGTTTGAAACCTCGGCGCGCTTCGGATAGAATACTTTCTCCGGCGACGTCCTGCCGGAGAGCAAGGTCGCGCGCATGAGAGAGATGGCACAGGTCGTCGCGAGCAAGGGACGCCGATTCCTCCTGAGGGTCGAGTCCTCGGCCGTCGACGGCGATTACCAGAAGTACGAAGACCTGCGGAACGAAATCTGGGGTTTCCCCGAGGATCACCTGGCGGGCACGAGGAACCTTGCTTGCGAGAGTTTCCTCCACGATGGCACCAGTCTCTTCATCGGCGCCTTCGCCGAGGACGGCGGCCGCTTTCCCCTGGACCTCGCTCACATGGCCGGATTCAGCTACGGTTTTGTCGGCATCCGGGACAAGGAGGCTGGCTTCGGGGACGCGGCGAACCTCCGTTTCTATTCCCAGTACGCCGGCGTCCGGAAGGATTATCGATCCTTCGGCCTCGGCACCCTGATCAAAGAATTCCAGAAGGAGATCCTTCTGGGCGTTTTCCGCCTCGATCAGGTCATCTGTACGTTCGACCCCCTGACCGGAGTTAACGCCCACAGGAACATCCACCACTTCGGGATGGAGGTGGTGGAGTACCGGGAAACCGTCTATGGCGAGTTCGGCGGGAACCTCAATAGGACGGACGTGCCCTCGGACCGATTCCTGATGTCTTGGGATCTCCGGCGCGAGGTCCGTCGGCCCGACTGCGACCCGGGGATCATCGCCGACGCGAAACGGCGCGTCATCCGGGCCGGGACGCGGACGGTTGCCGCCCGGGGCGGGCCGGTCGGGGTCGAAGCCGTCCAGGACGTTAATCCCGACCTCGACGCGGCAGGCCTCTTCGTCCGGATCCCCCGGGATTTCTACCGGATGCTCCGGGAGACCGACGTGGACGATCCCGATGTCCGGCGGATCCCGTTCGACTGGAGGATGGCGACAAGGCAGGCCTTCCAGACCCTCTTCCGACGGGGCTACGAGGTCGCGGATTTCCTGCGGGCCGGCGAGGGCCGCGCAGAGAACCTCTATCTCCTGAGGAAGAAGACCCCGTAACCCGCCCGTACACGGACTCTTCCCGTTACCCGGTGTGTTATAATCGCCAATTCATGGTTCTGGAAGGAGCGCTCCGGATGCACAAAAAGTCAACCCCACGATTCGGTCACGTTCCGTCGGCCCTCGTCGTCGCCGGGTTCCTGATCGTAATGACGGGATGCCGGGCGAAGCCCGAGGTCGTCGACCTCGCGGCGAAAGCCCGCGCGCTCCACCGCCGCATCCTGACCGTGGACACACATTGTGACACGGCCTTCAACCTCCTGCGGAAGGATTGGAGGATCGGGGACCGTCATGACCCGGCCCTCCGTTCGAGCGGCAAGATCGACCTCCCCCGGATGGCGGAGGGCGGCCTGGACGCAGAGTTCTTCGCCGCCTTCGTGGCGCAAGGTCTGCGGACCCCGGAGGGGAACGCCAAAGCCCGGAAAGAGGTTCTGGCGACGATCGACGCCATCCACGGGATGGCCCGGGAATACCCGGGGCTCGTCGGCATCTCCCTGGCCCCCGACGACGCCTACCGACTGAAAAAGGCCGGCCGGCGCGCGGCCTATATCGGCATCGAGAACGGGCATGTTGTCGGCAACGACTTGGGGCTCCTCCGCGAATATTACGGCAGGGGCGCACGCTACGTCACCCTCTGCCACTCCCAAGACAACGATATATGCGACAGCTCGACCGACCGCGCGAATCCCCGTGACGACGGCCTGAGCGCGTTCGGCCGCGAGGTCGTCCGCGAGTGCAACAGACTCGGGATGCTGATCGACGTCTCCCACGCCTCGGACCGGTCATTCTTCGATGTCCTCGAAGCCTCCGTGGCCCCTGTCATCGCCTCGCACTCCTGTGCCCGCGCCCTCTGTGACAATCCCCGCAACCTCACCGATGATATGCTCCGGACCCTGGCGAAGAACGACGGCGTCATGCAGATGTGCTTCCTCTCGAACTACGTCCGGAAGCCCAGCCCCAACTCCGACCGCGAGAAGGCCCTCTGGGAGCTCGAGCAAAAGTACGAACGTCCCGGCGTGACCGACGACGAGGCCACCCGTCGGCAAGCACACACCGAATACGAGGCGATTCAGGCAAAATATCCCGCAGAGAAGGCGACGGTCAAGGACCTGGTGGATCATATCGATCACTTGGTCAAGGTCGTCGGCATCGACCACGTCGGGATCGGCACGGATTTCGACGGAGGCGGGGGGGTCGTTGGCTGTGACGACGTGAGCGGGATGGTCCATGTCACTGAGGAACTCCTCCGGCGCGGCCACTCCGAAAAGGACATCGCTGCGATCTGGAGCGGGAACTTCATGCGTGTCTTCCGGAAGGCCATCGAGGTGTCCGAGAGGCTCCGGTCCTCATTGTAAAAATATTTTACATCCTATCCCGTCTTTACCCCGGCGCCCCTCAGGGACGTCTTGGCATAAAGCTTGCTTTTCGGTTATAGTCAAGGTAACCCATGGGTAAACGTTCGGCACTCCCGCTGATCTTGATTATTGCCGTTGTCCTGACCGGCGCTCCGCTCCCGGAGACCGGGCAGGAAGCCCTCCCAGGCCAGCCCAAGCTGGGGGGGACGCTCAGGATCAAGCCGTTCGCCAAAGTCTTAAGGCCCGAGCTCGATCCGGCGAATCAGTCCCTATATTTTCTCCTCGAGCAACTCTACGACGGCCTCGTCCGATTGGACAATAATTACAACATCGTGCCCTCCCTGGCGGAGTATTGGGTGATCTCCGGGGAAGGGAGGATATGCACGTTTACCCTGAGGAAGGGCGTCCGGTTCCATCACGGTCGGGAAGTGACGGCCGACGACGTCAAGTTCTCATTGGAACGCCTGCTCCGGAAGGACATCGGCGTGCTCTACGCCCAATATTTTCTGTCCAAGGTCGTCGGGGCGGCGGCCTTCTGGGCAGGAAAGGCCGCTGAGGTCACGGGTTTCAGGGCCCGCGACCGGTACACCTTCGAGATCGAATGGAAGGACCCCTACGTCTCCGGGCTCTATCTCCTGAGCATGCCTTTCTGCAAGGTCCTGCCTCGGGACCTCGTGCAGTCCGAGGGCCGGAGCTTCTTCCGGAAGCCCTCGGGGACGGGCGCCTTCCGGTTCGGCAACTACTTGAGGGACTCTCAGCTCGATATCGTCGGCGTCCGCCTCGAGAGGAACCCGGATTATTATGGCGAGGTCCCCTACCTGGACGCCGTCGAATACAGCATCCGGTTCACAGTCGACCAGTTCATGCGCAGGGAGGTCGATATCATCCCCCTGCAATCCGAGGACCTGGCCTCGGGCCGCTATCAGATCCTCGAGAACAATTCGCTCGAAATCTTTTTTTTGGGCATGTCCTGTCAGATACCGCCGTTGGACAGGAAAGAGGTCCGGCAAGCCCTGGCCTTCGCCTTAGACAAGACGAAGCTTGCCCAGGCCGGGTATTCCGTCGCCTCCGTCCCCCAGGTCGTCCATAATTATATCCCGGCCGATCTCCCGGGCTTCTTCCCGCAGGAAGGTCCGGAGCGGCCGAACCTGGAAAGGGCCGGCGCCTTGCTGGCGGAAGCCGGGTTCCCGGCCGGGAAGGGATTCCCCAAGCTTTCGCTCTGTTCCGTCCTGCCCAAGATGCGACTTGATCCCCGTTTCTATCAGGAGCTCCGGAGCCAACTCGCTGCCCTGGGGATCGGGCTGGAGATGAAGTACTTCCGGACGCTCGACGACCTCCGGGCCTACAGAAAGCCCCGGCTTTCCATCATCGATTGGCGGATGGATTTCCCGGACGCCGAGAACATCGTCCAACCGCTTTTCGCTTCCGACGCCGGCGTGAACCTGACGTTCATGGCCTATTCCAATCGTGCCTTGGACGGTTTCCTAGCGGCCTCCGAGGTCGAGGCCGGCTGGGAAAAGCGCACGGGCCTGTTCCGCCGGATGGAGAGCATCCTCTTCGAAGACGTCCCGGCCGTTCCGCTGTTCCAGCTCCGCTTAAGGATGTCCCTCCAGCCCTATGTCCGCGGCGCGGCGGCGCCGCTCCTGGCCTTCCATTTCCTGGACGTCCGGGAGATCTGGATCGACCGATGAGGCACGGGACATGACGCTGAAGCCGACCTTGTACATGCGCTTCCTCGCCTGGACGATGCTGCTCCTCGTGTTCCTCGTCGGGACCATCCTTTTCGTGATTCAGAGGAAGGAGGTCCGGACGATCTTCGAGGAGACCAAGAACCGGGGGATACTGACCGCCCAGTATCTCGCGAACATGAACCTGAGGCCCCTGGTCCTGTGGGACGAAGAGACCCTCCGGATGAACATCGAAGGACAGGCCGATGACAAGCTCATCTTCATCGTCTTTTACGACCGGAACGGGAAGCCCCGGGCGGCCAACCGCCTCGTCGCCGCGAACGACGAAATCACGTGCTGCAGCGGCCTCCTCGGCGAGGCGCGTCCCGACAGCGCCTCGATCCGGGCCCGGGAGATCCGCATCCGGAACCGGAAGCTCAACATCCTCGAGATCGAGCTGCCCGTCTTTGTCACGGGGTCCCCGACCCGATGGGCCTCCATCAAGATCGGTTATTCCCTGGAGGACATGCGGGCCGACGTCCGCCGGACCCGGTGGGTCCTCATCCTGATTGGCCTTGGCGGCCTCCTCGTCGGTCTGGCGGGGTCTTCCCTCTTGGCGAAGAGGATTACCCGGCCCCTGAAGGAGCTCGTCGAGGGCACGATCCGGATCTCCCGGGGGGACTTCAGCCATCGGATCCGGCTGGCGTCGGCCGACGAACTCGGCGACCTGGCCCGGAGCTTCAACGAGATGACGGGCCGGCTCCTCGAGGCCCGGGAACACATGGAGGCTGTCCACCGGAAGCTCGTCCAAGCGGAGAAACTTGCCTCGATCGGGCGGCTCTCCGCGACCATCGCCCACGAGATCCGCAATCCCCTGACCTCCGTCAAGCTCAATATCCAGAGGATCGCGGAGAGCGAGCACCTCGACGCCATCGAGAGGGAACACCTCGATATCTGCCAGGAGGGGGTCGGCCAGATCGAGAAGTTCATCAAGGAGCTCCTCGAATTCACCCGTGTTCCGGCGCTCGCCCGCGAGATGTTTCCGATCGAGCAGGTCCTCGAGGAATCCCTCAAGATGCTCAAGGACGCGTTCCGCCAGAAACGGGTGACGGTGGAGAGGTCCTACGCCCAGGGGCTCCCGCCTGCGAACGTCGACGGGGACCGGCTGAGGCAGGTCTTCCTGAACCTCCTCCGCAACGCCTTCGAGGCCGTGGAGGAAGGGGGGCGGATCTCCGTCGCGCTCGGGTCCTCGGGGGGCACGGAGATGGGGGCGTACGTGATCAGGGTCTCCGATAGCGGCTGCGGCATCCCTGAGAAGGACTGGGAGAACATCTTCGAGCCCTTCTTCACGACCAAGTCCTCGGGGTTCGGGCTCGGCCTGGCCAACGCCCGAAAGATCGTCGAACTGCATGGCGGCTCCATCAGGGTCGCCAGGAAACGGGGAAAGGGGAGCACCTTCATTGTCACCCTGCCCCGAGAGGAGGGACAATGAGATCCATTCTTATCATCGAGGACGACGCGCTCGTCAGCCGGACCGTGGCCTCCCACCTCTCCCGGAAGGGGTTCGAGGTCTCGACCGCCGACGACGGGGAGAGCGGTATCGCCCGCTACCGGGAGGTCGGTCCCGACCTGGTGATCCTCGACATCCGGCTTCCCGACGCCAACGGCCTGGATGTCCTCAAGCGCCTCCGGGAGGAGCGGCGGCAGGCGGTCTTCCTCGTCATGACGGCCTTCGACGACATGAAGACAACCGTCGAGGCCATCAAGGCCGGAGCCTTCGAGTATCTGGTGAAGCCGCTCGACTTCCTCGAGCTCGATCTGACCATCGAAAAGGCCTTCCAGGTCCGCGCCCTGGAGGACAAGGTCAGCTACCTCGTGGAGGAGAAGCAGAAGGAATACACCATTGACAACCTCGTCGGCCGCTCGCCGCAGATGCGGGAGGTCTTCAAGCTGATCGGGTCGGTCGCCAGCACCCGGACCAACATCCTCATCCAGGGAGAGAGCGGCACCGGCAAAGAGCTCGTGGCCAAGGCCATCCATTACAACAGCCCCTTCAGCGACGAGCCGTTCATCGTCATCAACTGCTCGGCGATCCAGGACACTCTCCTCGAGAGCGAACTCTTCGGCCACGCCCGCGGGGCCTTCACGGACGCCTTCTCCGAGACCCGGGGCAAGTTCGAGATCGCGGGACGCGGGACGCTCTTCTTGGACGAGATCGGGGACATCTCCCCAAACCTTCAGTCCAAGCTCCTCCGGGTCATTGAGACGAGGGATTTCATGAAGGTTGGGGGGGAGCGGGTCCTCAAGACCGAGGCCCGGATCGTCGCGGCTACCAACCAGAACTTGTCGGCCCTCATCGAAAAGGGGCGGTTCCGCGAGGACCTGTTCTACCGGCTCAAGGTCGTCGAGATCGTCCTGCCGCCGCTCCGGGAACGGAAGGATGACATCCCCACGCTCGCGGCCTACCTCCTAGAAAAGATCAACCGGGAGCTGAGGAGGAACGTCCGCAAGGTCCCTGCGGACGTCATGAAGGCCATCATGGACATGCCCTGGAAGGGCAACGTCCGGGAGCTCGAGAACGCCCTGACCCGGGCCGTCATCCTTGCCAAAGGGGACGTCATCCTCAAGGAGAACCTGCCCCTCGAGCCTTCCGAGAAGAGGACGTTCCCGCAGGAATTGGTCCCGCTCAAGGAGGTCGAGAAGGGGTACATCCGGCACGTCCTCGCCGCCACCCACGGGAGCAAGACCCGGACGAGCCAGATCCTCCAGATCAGTCGCCCGACCCTCGATAAAAAGATCAGGGAATACGGCTTGGAATTGCCCCCTCCCGCCTGATACGTTCGCGGCGCCAAACGCCGATTTGCAATTCTTTGCAAATCGGTGTTAAAGCGCCGCTCCGTATTAACCCTGATAATACCATGGGCTTCAGCCCGCCCTCATTCGCTTAGCGAATGAGGACTGCAAAGCCCTGGGAATCGAACGGGTTGATCCTCCGGGCGGGAGGCTCCGTAAACCTTCTTGTCCGGGGTGTAAATTTTCCCTCCGCGGGCGACCCCCGCCGACCGTCGGGCGGAGGCGTCTTCCCCTGAACCCGGCGAATCCCCAATTGGCATGAAATATGCTTCATTTTCAGTGACAGGACAGTGAGAGACACCAAGATGCTCGGTAAAAAGATCGTCATTGTCGACGACGACGAATCCATCCGGAAAACGTTCTTTCTCCTCCTCAGCCGGAAATACCGCGTCTACCTGGCCGCGGACGGCGACGAGGCCCTGGCCAGGTTCCGGAACGCCGGCGTGGACTTGATCATCGCCGACTACCGGCTCCCCGGGGGGAGCGGCCTGGACCTCATCGAAGAGCTCCGCCGGTCCGGATACCGGGGCGAAGTCATCATGGTCTCGGCGTTCCCGGACCTCATCCGACTCGAGGACCTCCAGCGTCTGTCCATCAGCCAGTTCTTCGTCAAGCCGTTGGACCTCAACGTCTTCAACCGGTCCATAGACGCACTTCTCGAGATCCGGGACTCGATGGAAAGGCGGGTTTGAGGGAGCGTCAGGATGGCGTTCTCTGGGGGGCGACGACGAAAGACCTCTTGCCGGAAGCGATCGGGCGGGCCTCGTCGTCGCTCGCCTCCACGTCCCAATAATAAGGCTGCCCCGGCCGGATCACGTCCAGCTCCTCGGGAGCCAGCGACAGGGACGTGCTCTTGACGATGCGGACGACGATCGAGCGAAGCTCTTCGTCGAAGATCTCGAATCTGTAGAGGTCCGCGCCTGGCACGGCGGCCCAGCGAAAGACGGCGGGGACACGGTCGAGCGTCCCGGCCGGCTCGACGAGCCGGATGCTGCTCCGGTTGCCCCGGTCGATATCCTGCCGCCCTGACCTCGAGTAAAAGAAGACTCCCGCAGCCGCCGCCGTAATGAGGACCGTAGCGGCGGTTGCCGCCCGGAAGGGAACGATCCCGAGCACGGGGCGCGAGGGCCTTCGTCCGTGAAGCTTCCTGATCTCGGTCCGGGCCATTTTCCGGAGCGCGGCCTCTTCTTCAGGGCCTAAGTTGACCGGAAGGCTTTCGGTCCGGGCTCGGAGCTCCTCGGCGATCTCGTCGAGCACGGCCTGTTTCTTCCGGCAAAGCGGGCAGGCGGCGACATGCCCGGCGATTCGCTCTCTTGATGCCGGATCGAGTTCAAGAAGGAAAGCCCCGAGAAGCCGCTCGTTCCCGGGACAATTCGATCGGCTGGATCTTCCCATCATCGCCCCCCGTTTCTTCTCTCGAACCGACTTTCCTCAAGTTTTTTGCGGACGTCGCCGAGCCCCCGGTAGAGAAGATGGCGGACCCTGTTTGAGCTCCAGCCTAGGCGTCCGGCCATCTGCTCGATGCCCGCCCCGGTCAAGTGGAGCCTCAAGACCGCCCGGCGCCTTTCGGGCAACCCGTCGACGGCCGCCCGGATCCAGTCCCTCATCTGGCCCTGCTCGGCCCGGGCTTCGGGGCCCGGCCCCACGGCGTCGACGAACGCCGAGGACCGGCCCTCCGCGGGCAGGTCGTCCAACGACAGATGGTTCTTTCTCTTCGCGATCACGTCGAGCGCGGACGTATAAACCATCCTCCCTAGATAAGACTTGAGATTCCGGATATTCTTCCCGCGGCGGACCATCTTCCAGAGCTTGAGCTTGATTTCCTGCTCGATGTCCTCGCGTTCCTGGCCGGCGATCCCCGGGAAGGTCTTCAGGACGATCGCCCGGACGGACCTTGAAATCTCGTCGAGGAAAATTTTCGTCTGAAGCAATTTTTCCATCCGTGCGTCCTTCCGGAGAACAGAATATAGAACAAGACGGGGGGGGATTCAACCATACGGAGGGATCCGATTGTGAAGAACGGGAAAAATAGCGCCCTCGGACGGTCTATACTAGGGAACCGTGTATTAAGGTGGGGCTTTTTCCGCCCGGTCCGACTCGATCCGAGGTTGGACCCTGACCGCAACGCCAGCGTAAAGGGTCTTTACGCCGAGGCGAAATATAGCGATGCGTCCACCTCCCCCTTCTGGGGAAGATGCCGTTTGGAGACTGGCACAAGAATTGCAATATCAATGTCATCCCTAATCCCTCCTTCATTGTTTCTGCGCGGGGCGAGACCGGAGCGAGACGCTCCCCTCGCCCCGGATTCTTTCGGAACTTCCTTCCCCCCGCATAATCCCCGCGACCGCCGACGGGCTTTGCCTTTCCCCGGGTCGCGGTGATATCATCTGACGGAAAGGAAGGTGCTCGCGTTGAAGGCCTTTTTTATCGCCGGGCTCGGCGCGGCGGCGTTCCTGCTCTTCCTTGCGGTCGAGCGCCTGGTCCTCGACGCCCGCCTGAAGCGGATCCCGGTCCGCGTCGGGGTCACGGGCACGCGCGGAAAATCGAGCGTTACAAGGTTCATCGCCGGGGCCTTGAGGGAGTCGGGAACGCGCGTCCTGGCAAAGACGACCGGATCCAGGGCCGCCCTGATCTTTCCCGATGGTTCCGAGCGGGAGATCAAGCGGTGGGGCTTGCCTTCGATCCTCGAACAGAAGCGGGTCGTCCGGTTGGCCGCCCGCCTCGGAGCACGAGCCCTTGTGACCGAGATGATGAGCGTCCGCGAGGAATGCCTGTCCGCGGAGTCGAAGCTCCTCATCCGGCCGAACGTCCTCGTTGTGACCAACGTCCGGCTCGACCACATCGATCTTATGGGAGAGACCCGTGACGAGATCGCCGCCTGCATGGCTTCTGCCTTCCCCCGGAACGGGATCGTCGTCGTCCCCGAGGAAGAGGTTTTTAACGTCTTCGCGGAGCGGGCGATGGAGCTCGGCACGAAGCTCGTCCTCGCCCGGGAGGACCCGGCGGCGGCCGCGGGCTGGGGGGCCGGTCCGGCTGCCGGAATCTTCGCGAAGAACCTTCGGCTGGCCGCCGAAGCCGCTCGCGTCCTGGGCGTCGAGGCCGCCTGCAGGGGCATGTCCGGCGCGAGGCCGGATTTCGGGAGTCTCAGAGCTTGGGACGCCCCCGACGACGGGACCGGCCGACCCTTCGGCTTCGTCAGCGCCTTTGCCGCCAACGATCCCGATTGCACCCGGGAGGTGATGATTGGGATCCTCGACGACCCGGAACTTTCCGGCCGGACCCTTCTCGGGCTCCTGAACCTTCGCTGGGACAGGGGAGACCGAACCATCCAGTGGGCCAAAGCCTTCGAAGAGGGAGTGTTCGACATGTTCGGGCATGTCGCCCTCATCGGCGGCCAGACCCGCGCCTTCGTTCGCCGGATGAGGCGAGCCCCGGCCTGGGGGAACGGCAGATTCCTGGCTCTCGAGGAGAAGTCTCCGGAACGGATCTTCCGGAGGCTCGCCGCCCTGGCGGCCGGGCCAGCCCTTGTCGTCGGGATGGGGAACATCGGTGGTCTGGGCGTGGCCATCGTGGAGCATTGGGAGCGGACGGGGAGGCCTCATGGTCTTTGAGACCTTGCTTATCGGCCTCCTGCTCGCCCTCGTTTATATGGAGGCGACAGGGATCTCCCCGGGAGGGCTCGTCGTCCCCGGCTACCTGGCCCTGTACCTCGATCAACCCCTCAGGGTCGCGGCTACGATTGCCGTCGCCGGGCTCTCGGTCCTCGCCTATCGGCTTCTCTCCCGCCGCCTGATCCTCTTCGGCAGGCGGCGCTTCGTCCTCATGATCCTTCTCGGAGCGGTCCTGGCCCAAGCCTGGTTTTTCGCCCACCCGCGGCTCTTCGGGGACCCGCTCGAGCTTCGCGTCATCGGCTGGGTCATCCCGGGGCTACTGGCTTCCAACCTGGAACGGCAGAGGACCTTGCCCACGCTGGCTTCGCTGGCCACGGTCGCCGTCATGACCTACTTCGTCGCGAGACTGGTTTCGTTCATATGAGAACGGGAACCAGCCGGGAAAGGCTCTATCTTCTTGGCGCGCTCGGCATTCTCTTTTTCGCCCTCTTCAAGCTAGTCCCGCCAGGGTCCCCGCCGGACAAGGGCGCGATGATGAGGGCCTCCGAGATCATGGCCTCGGCCGAAAAGGCCGTCCGGGAATGTCGGGAAGCAAGGGGGGTGGCGCCCGACCCGGCGAGCGATATCAACCTGACGGGCCTCGTCGGGATCGAAACCTCTCCGGTCACGACGACCCTGGGGAACCTCGAGGCCAAAAGGACGACGACCAACCCGAACTTCGCCGGGCTCCTCGTCCGGCTTCTCGTCGACGCCGGAGTGAGGAAAAGCGACGTCGTCGCCGTGGGGGCCTCGAGCTCGTTCCCTGCCCTGATCGTGGCCGTCGTTGCGGCCGCGCGGGCCCTGGACGCCGAGCCGCTTCTCATCTGCTCTCTGGGCGCGTCCCAATGGGGAGCCAACGACCCGGCCTTCGATTGGCTCGACATGTACGCCTGCCTGGAGCGCGGACCGGGCCCGAAGGGAGGGATCGTCGCTCTCGCCGTTGGCGGGGACGAGGACAGGGGGGGGGAATTGAGCGCGCCGGGACGGGAGTTCCTCGAGGAAAGGATCCGGCGGGCCGGGCTCCCGGTCGTCGAAGGGCCCACTCTCGAACGTGACGTCGAGCGCCGGGTCCGCATCTACTTCGAAGGCGCCTCCGGCCGGAGGATCGGGGCCTTCGTCAATATTGGCGGGAGTTGGGCCAACATCGGCACGGACCCGTCGGTCCTTCGCGTCGCTCCCGGCCTAGCCCGCGTTCCGGAGATCCCGCCTGCCGGGAGCCGGGGCGTCCTCCAGGAAATGGCGTCACGCGGCGTCCCCGTCATCCACCTCCTCAACATAAAAGGGCTGGCCGCGGCTCACGGCCTGCCCTGGGACCCGAGCCCTTTGCCGCGGCCGGGGGAAGGTGATCTTTACGCGCGGCCAGAGCGCCTGATCGGCGCCCTAGCGGTCTTCTGCGGCCTTTACGCAGGCCTGGCCGTGATTATCCTCGTTCCGCGGCGGAAGGACCCGAAGCGCCGCCGGCTTATTCGTATTAGAAGCGCCCCGGCGCGGCCTTCGACGGGTCCCTGAGATAGGCTCCGATGGGCTTGGCGATGGCGGGGGACGCGAAGCGCGAGGCGAGGCTCGGGGATAACCCCGAACAAGCCCCGGCCCTGGCCTTGCCAAGACCGGGAAGTCAAGGGGTTGACTACCGGCTCTGGATCGTCAGGCTGACGAGACAATGATACCGCTCCAGGCTGTTCTTGTTATTGCAAAGACCGCGCTCGATGGTGAGGATGCCCATATCGTAGTCGTCCCACCGGTAATAATTGACGTCCGTGAGGCGGCCCGTGACGGCGGCAAGCTCGCGGACGCCGGCCTTGACCAGAGGAAGACCGAGATCCGCCAGGACGTGGTTGACGGGCTCGACGTTCGTGATGTGATAATTCCTTCCGTTGGGATCGAGGGTTAGGTTGAGCTTCGGGCTGGGGCCTGGCTCGGATCCTTCCGGTCCCGGCGCAGGAAAGAGGTATCGGACGAGACGGGTTCCTGCCCGTCCCGGGTTCGACTCTTCCTTGATGAACGTGTATGGGCGGATCTTTGACGGGAAGATATCGCCTTTAAGGATTGCCCATGAGATAGACGGATGCTTCGTCTGCTGGAGGTAGAGGAAGGCTCCCCCGAAGAGAACGGTGACGATCAGGGCCCGGGCCAGCGTCTCGAATTCCCTCTTGACGACGACCTTGATCACCCAGATGATGCCCAGGCCGAAAAGGACCAGGACGATGGTTCTCAATGTTTCCGTGGCGATCATGGCTTCCCTCCCTCAGGCCCCGGTGCGCCGGGCACCAACCCTATTCTATCAAAGGAATGGAGGACGGACAAGGGCTCCCGCGGTCCCGGCGGCCGCGCCTGGGACCATATCGAGCTCACCGCCTACAAAAACCTGGGGACCGCCGACCTCAACCGGGTCAAGATCGAGAAAATAGGGCTGAGGCAGGACGCTTTTGACCGCCTTCCCCCAATGTGTTATATTATCTCACTTTAGGTAGTCTGAATCGCCTGATCGAGGAGTGTGACATATGACGAATACGCTATTCCTGCTCGCCCCGTTGGGCTCCGCAAGCGCCCTCTTTTTCGCCTGGTTCTTCTACCATCAGATGAAGAAGGAGAGCGAGGGCACCGAACACATGGCCCGGATCGCCTCCTACGTCCGCAAGGGCGCCATGGCCTACCTCAAACAGCAGTATAAGGTTGTCACCATGATCTTCGCGGTCCTGGTGGTTCTCCTGGCCTTCATGGCCTTTGTCCTCAAGGTCCAGAACCCCTGGGTTCCCATAGCCTTCCTCACCGGCGGGTTCTTTTCGGGCCTGTCCGGCTTCTTCGGGATGAAGACCGCGACGTACGCCTCGGCGCGGACGACCCACGCGGCCAAGAACTCCCTCAACGCCGGCCTCCGGATCGCCTTCCGGAGCGGCGCCGTCATGGGGCTGGTCGTCGTCGGCCTGGCCCTGCTCGACATCTCGCTCTGGTTCATCATCCTCCGTCATTTCTACCCGCTGACGGACGGAGGGCATAACCTCATCATCATAACGACCACGATGATCACGTTTGGCATGGGCGCCTCGACGCAGGCCCTGTTCGCCAGGGTTGGCGGCGGGATCTACACCAAGGCCGCCGATGTCGGCGCGGACCTCGTCGGCAAGGTCGAGGCCAACATCCCCGAGGACGACCCCCGCAACCCGGCCACCATCGCCGACAACGTCGGGGACAACGTCGGCGACGTCGCGGGCATGGGCGCCGACCTCTACGAATCCTACGCCGGCTCCATCCTGGCGACCGCCGCCCTCGGCGCCTCGGCCTTTTTCGGCCGCGGCGACCTCCAACTCAAGGCTGTCATCGCTCCGATGGTCATCGCGGCCGTCGGCACGCTCCTTTCCATCTTCGGAATTTTCCTCGTCAAAACGAAGGAGGGCGCGAGCCAGAAACAGCTCTTGAGCTCCCTCGGCCGCGGGGTCAACACGAGCTCGGTCCTCATCGTCCTTCTGTCGTATGGCGTCATCCGCCTCCTGGGCCTGCCCTGGGGCATCTGGGCCGCCCTGGTCTTCGGGCTGGCCTCGGGCATCGTCATCGGCAAGGCGACGGAGTACTTCACGTCCGCCTCGTACCGGCCGACGATGCGCATCGCCGAGAACGCCAAGACCGGGCCCGCGACCGTCATCATCGCCGGGCTGGGGACGGGGATGATGTCCACCGCCATCCCGGTCCTCTCGGTCGTCGTCGGGACCATCTTCGCCTACCTCTTCGCCGCGAACTTCGACATGTCCAACGTCTCCCAGGGCCTCTACGGCATCGGCATCGCCGCGGTCGGGATGCTCTCGACCCTGGGCATCACCCTGGCTACAGACGCCTACGGGCCCATCGCCGACAACGCCGGCGGCAACGCCCAGATGACCAACCAGGACGAAGAGGTCCGCCGGCGCACCGACGCCCTGGACTCCCTGGGCAACACGACAGCCGCGACGGGCAAGGGCTTTGCAATCGGCTCGGCGGCCCTGACGGCCCTGGCCCTGCTGGCTTCCTACGTTGAGGAGATCAAGGTCGGCCTGATCCGGATCGGACATGCGACGATCCAGTTCGCCGACGGGACCATTCTCGAAACGGCGAAGGCCAGCTTCACCGACTTCATGCGCTTCTACAACATCAACCTGATGAACCCGCTCGTCCTCGTCGGCGTCTTCCTCGGCGCGATGATGGCCTTCGCCTTCAGCGGGCTGGCCATGACGGCCGTCAGCAAGGCGGCCGGCCGGATGGTCGACGAGGTCCGGAGGCAGTTCCGGGAGATCGTCGGCATCATGGAAGGCAAGGCCGAGCCCGATTACGCCCGCTGCGTCGAGATCTCGACGCGCGGCGCCCAGCGGGCCATGGTCCTGCCCTCGCTTCTGGCTATCGCCGTGCCGGTCGTCACCGGGATGCTCCTGGGCATCCCGGGTGTCATGGGCCTGCTCATCGGTGGAACCTCGACCGGGTTCGTCCTGGCCGTGTTCATGGCCAACGCCGGCGGGGCCTGGGACAACGCCAAGAAATATATCGAAGAGGGAAACTTCGGCGGCAAGGGCTCGCCGGCCCACCACGCCGCCATTATCGGTGATACCGTAGGCGACCCCTTCAAGGACACGGCCGGCCCAAGCCTGAACATCCTCATCAAGCTCATGAGCATGGTCGCCATCGTCATGGCCGGCCTCACGGTGACATTCTCGATCTTCAAGTAGGGGAGGGTTCGGCGGCCCGGGCCGGGAGCGAGGTTTTGGACGGCCGGCGTGATGCCGCCGCCCCGAGGGCCGAAGACGGAGAAGACATGAATAGTGCCCGCACCGGGATCCTTCTTGCATCCCTCCTTGTTGCCGTCTTGTTTTACGCCTCATGCGGGGACCGGGGGACGGGCCTTGAGTCCGTGACGGCACAGGAGCTCGACGCGCACATCCGCTTCCTCTCCGACGACCTCCTCGAGGGGCG
Organism: uncultured Eubacteriales bacterium; assembly: GCA_964585685.1. Taxonomy (GTDB): domain Bacteria; phylum Acidobacteriota; class Aminicenantia; order Aminicenantales; family Saccharicenantaceae; genus JALHVH01. Next base: position 15,916 of record CAZPEP010000068.1, read on the forward strand.
GGCCGTGGGGAGCCGGGGCATCGCCATCGCCGAGCAATACCAGGAGGACCTCTTCCGCACCTTTGGGCTGGAGCCCGTGTTTGGTTCGAGCTACCTTCAGGCCTTCGATCTGCGGGGAACGACCCCGGACCGGAACGCGACCCTGGAGATCGTTTCCGAAAAGGCGAGGATCGTCCCAGCCCACTACGACGATTTCGTCGTGGGATCCGAGCGCGCGGACGTCCCCGGCGAAGTCTCCGGCGAGCTCGTCTATTGCGGCTTCCTGATCCAGGCCCTCGAGCGCGGCTGGGACGACGTCAAAGGCGTCGACCTGAAGGGCAAGGTCATCCTTTGCGAGATCAACGAGCCCGGCAACTACCCCGGGGGGATCTTCAACGGCGAGGCCATGACCTACTACGGCCGCTGGATCGCCAAGTTCGAGCAGGCGGCCGAACTCGGCGCGGCCGGTATCTTCATCATCCACAACGACAAGGGGGCGGCCTACGGCTGGGATGTCGTCCGGACCGGCTGGTCCAAGGAGACATTCTTCTTGCCTGAAAAGAACCCCTCGCTGGCGTTTCAGGGATGGGTCACCGGGGCGGCGGCCGAGACGATCTTCGGCGCAGCGAAGATGAGCCGCGCGGAGCTCCTGGCGCGGGCGGAAGGCCCGGCCTTCGTTCCCGTCCCCCTGGGCCTCCAAGCGAAGGTCCGCCAGGCGCCGACGTTCCGGACCGTATCGGCCCAGAACGTTGCGGGCATGGTTCGGGGGAGGCACAGGGACGCCTGCGACCGCTATGTCGTTATCTCCGCCCACCACGACCACCTGGGCCGGGACGCGACCCTCGCCGGCGATCAGATCTACAACGGCGCTGTGGACAACGGCTCGGCCACGGCGGCGATGCTTGGCCTGGCGGCGTACTACGCCCAGCGGCCCGAGGCCCTCAAGGTCAACCTGGTTTTCGCCGGGTTCACGGCCGAAGAGGAGGGCCTGCTCGGGTCGGCCCATTTCGCTCGCCGCCTGCCGTTCCCCGCCGGGTCGGTCATCGCCGATATCAATCTCGAGATGACGAACGTCTGGGGGGAGACGGAGGACGTGTTCGCGATCGGGGCCGGGGAGTCCGACCTCGACGCCGTCTGCCGCGAAGCGGCCGAGGCCCTGGGGCTCCGCTACATCCCTGAGCGGAACACGGAGCTGGGGTTTTTCCTCCGTTCGGACCAGCTGAGCTTCGCCCGCGTCGGCATTCCCGGCGTCTGGCTCCATCAAGGCATCGTCTCGAAGACGGGGGACAAGGACCACGCCCGGAAGAAGTTCGAGGAGTACCGGGCCTTCCGGTACCACAAGGTGACCGATGAGATCGGCGAGGACTGGGACCTCGCCGGGACCCTCCAGATCGTCCGCTGGGCCCAGGAGATCATCCGGAGACTCGGGGAGCGGCCGGAGCCGCCCCGATTCCGACCGGATAGTCCATTCGCCAAGGCTCAGGATTAACCCCATGCCAGCCCCGGCCCTGGCCTTGCCAGGACCGGGACTGGGAAGCCCGGCCCCGGCACTCGTGCTGTGGAGGCGAGGAATTTATCCGTTCGCCCCGAAAAATCTGCCCGCTGGGTTTGCAAAATGACGGATTTGTGTTAGAATCCCCGCAAATGGAGATATCCAGTCATCATAAAAGCTCTCATTTCTCGGATTACCTGAAACCGGCCCAGATCGTCTTCGACCTCAAATCCAAGGACAAGGTCGAAGCCTTCGAAGAGCTCCTGGACATCCTGGTCAAACAGAAGCTCGTCGCCAACAAGAAGCTCACCCTCACCCGCATCATCGACCGCGAGCGCCTCGAGAGCACGGCCGTCGGCGAGGGTGTCGCCCTTCCCCACGCCCGCGTGGATACGGGGGGGGAGATTGCGATCGCTGTCGGGCTGTCGGAGAAGGGCATCGCCTTTGAAGCGGCCGACAACAAGAAGGTCCACCTAATTATCCTGGTGGTCTGGAACCCCTCCCTGCCGGGCCTCTTCAACCACCTTTTCGCCGGACTGGCCCGCTTCCTGATCAAGCCCGAGTTTCGCCATCGCCTGTTCCACGCCAAGGATAAGACCGAGCTCACCAAGGTCCTTTCGGAGATCGAGCTCGTCTTTCCCCACCATGAGGAAAAGATCATCAACCGGGCCGGCCTTCTGAACAAGCTCCAAGAGCTCGAAGTGAAGAAGAGGAAGGCCGCCAAAGACCAGCAGAAGGAGATCCAGAAGCACGCCGGGCTCATCCGCGAGGAGCTCGATGAGGCCCTCCTCACGCGGTTCGACCGGCTCATGGAACGTTACGGGTTCGCGGTATCCGAGGTCCTCGACGGCGTCTGCCAGAGCTGCAACATCAATCTCTCGACCCAGATGTTCTCCCAGATCGAAGGCAGCAACGACATCTACATCTGCGAGAACTGCGGAAAATATCTGGTCTACGGGAAGAAAAAGAAGAAATAGGCCCTTTCTTCCGTCCGGCGCTCAGTTCCCGATCGCCGTCGTGACCAGGTTCGCGGGCGCGAGGAGTTTGTGGACCGGAAGCGGCAGGTAGCCGCGTTCCCATTGGGTCGCGAGGCGCCGGTCGAAGAAGTTCCAGGCGACGAGGCCGTCGTCGCTTTCAGGCTCGAGCAGTCCGGCCGCCAGGCAACCCAGGGGCTGGCCGGTCCTGACCACCACCGTCCCCGCCTTGAATTCCATCGTCCCGACGACGTATTCCCCCTTCACCGCGTTCAGACGGTGGCCCTGATAGGGGCGTTCGGCACCCTTGATTTCCTTGGGTAGGAAGGTTTCAACCTCCAGATTAGCCGCCTCGGCGAGCTTTTCCACGACGAGGCCGTGCCTCAAAAGCAGACCGATGACCTCGGCGTCCGGGATCGGCAGGAGATACGCGAAGGGGAAGCGGACGCTCCGCTTGGGGGAGTGCTCGGCGTAATACGGGACGGTGTAGACGTGCTTCCGGTCCGTCTTTTTCAGCTCGGGCCGGTTTCCGGGCTGCCAGGAGACCTCGGTTTCATAGCCGTGGATGGTCACGGGCCCGGGGAGGGCTTTTAGCTCGTATTCGACGCCGACGAGGTCCGTCACCTTCGGATCGAGTCCCCTCCGGACCGTCCTCAGATCGGCCTCTTCGACCCGCCGGACGAGCTCTTCGGCGTGCGCCGCGGAGTAATCGATGATGGCCCGAAGGAAAGCGTAGTTGCCGAGGACGCGAGTCCGGTAATCCGCGTGGACGTAGTTCTCGTCGAGGATCGATAGGCGGTTCCGGAGCCCGACATAGTTCGTGATATAACGGGGCTGGGGGTCGAATGTCTCCCAACCCTTCTCGGGCGCCTTCCAGTCGCGGAACGTTCCGTAGGGCAGGCCCAGGGTCCCGTATTTTTCCTTCATGATGGCGTTTATTGCCGGGAGCATCATATCCCGCTGGAATTCGAGGAGAGGAAGGTCGCCGTTGGGGTTCAGGGGCCAGGACCAGGTCACCGTTTCGTCGTGAAAGGCGCCGTTGGTCGTGTGGCAGTCGACGATGAGGGCTGGGTCCCATCGCCCGAGGACGTTGCGGACCAGGCCCCGGAGCTCGGGGCTCTCGAGCTTCATGGAATCCCTGTTGAGGTCGAGGTTCTGGCCGTTCGCCCGGACGCCCACCCCCTGTTCCGGACCCGGCTGCTGGGTCCGGTTCTCCGGGCTGATCCGTTCGTTCCCGTCGGCGTTGAAAATGGGGACGATGAGGAGGACGAGCTTGTCCAAGCATGCGGCGGCGGGGCCGAGGACGACGTCCCGGGCGAGCATCAGGGACGCTTCCTTGCCCTCGACCTCCCCGGCATGGATGTTGGCCTGGATATAGACGACCATCCGCTTGTCGGTCCTGAGACCGTAAGGGGAAGCGGGAGCGGGTCGGCCGATGACGAGAAGCGGGACCGCGCGGCCTTCCGTGCTCTCACACAGGGTCTCGACCCGGACAAGCGGGCTCAGCCGCTGGAGCTCACGAACGAAGGCCATGACGTCGGCGTATCGCGACGTCGCGGCGTAGTTCGTGGATTCGGCGACCGTCTTCGGCCCTTGTTGGGCCATGACAGGAATCCCCGAGATTATCGAGATAAAAACGACCGCGGGGATTCCGAGATCCTTCAGCCTATTTGCTCTCATGTGGTCTCTCATCTGAAATAAAGATGTTAAGGCTAGAGTGTAGATCATAGACCTGATATACGTCAATCGTTCCAAGCCTCGCGCCTGTAGCCACAGGCTGTGGTCGAAAGCCGTAGCCGCAGACTTTAGCCTGCGTCTTGAAATGCTCAGGCTGAAGCCTGAGGCTATAAAAAAAGACGCAACCTAAAGGCTGCGTCACCCTCCCCGTCCTCGCGGCCGGGGAAGGCAATGCCGTCATTGACAAAACCATGACGTTCCCCGAAAATCATAATGAACCCGCAAGAGACACGAACATGGCCCTGACAGGCGTTAGCCCGGACAAGGAAGAGGCCCTGCGCCTCCGCCTGGAGGGCCTCGGCATCTTCGAGAAGGACATCGAGGAGACGTTCATCCGCTCCGGCGGCCATGGCGGCCAGAACGTCAACAAGGTCGCGACCTGCGTCCGGCTCAAGCACCGTCCGACCGGCATCGAGGTCAAGTGCCAGCAGGAGCGCTTCCAGTCCCTCAACAGGTTCTTCGCCCGTCGCATCCTCGCCGACAAAGTCGAGGCGCTCGTCCGCGGCAAGGAGAGCGCGGAAGCGCAAAGGATCGCGAAGATTCGGCGGCAGAAACGAAAACGCTCAAAGAGGGCCAAGGAGAAGATGCTCGCGGACAAACACGTCCACTCGGAGAAGAAGCAGGGGAGGGCGTTCCGCCCGGGCCCCGGTGAGGATTGACGCCTATCCGGCCTTGACGGCCAGCTTTACGAGCGCCCCGAGCAGGACGTTTGCCCCCTTTTCCAGGTCGTCCCACCGGACTGACTCCTCGGGGGAATGGCTGGCGCCATCCGGGCTGGGGATGAAGATCATCCCCGCATCGCAGGCGGAGGCCAGGATCTGGGCGTCATGTCCGGCACCGCTGCGGACCCTGAGGAACGGGGTCCCGAGCCTGCCGCATTCGCCTTCCAGGATCCCCAGCAGGCGCTCGGGGACGAACATCGGCTCCGTCGCGTCCATGAGCTTGGCGGCGAAGGCAAGCCCCCGCGTCGCAGCCACGTCTGCGGCGATCTCCGCGAGCTCCCGGTCGAGGTCGCGGAGAACATCAGGGGAGGAGCTCCTGTAGTCCAGGGAGAATTCCGCCCGGCCCGGGACGATGCTGAACGAGCCCGGGTGTACGGCGACCTTCCCGATCGTGACCATGGCGCCGTAATGATGCGTTGCAACGTGCCTTGTGCTCCTGAGCGCCATATCGGCCAGACCCAGGAACGCGTCCCGCCGGAGCTCGAGAGGCGTCGTTCCCGCGTGGGAGGCCGCTCCCGTAAAGGAGCCCAGAAGGTATCTCTTACCGGCGATGGCGTCGACGACGCCGATGGGAACCCCCTCGTCGTCGAGGACGGGTCCCTGCTCGATATGAAGCTCAAGGTAGGCGTCGAGGTCGGGCCGGCCCATGTGCGCCGCGAGGATTCCCTCGACGGTGAATCCGGTCCCCTCGAGGACCTCCGCGAGAGGAGGTCCGAACTGGGTTCGGCCGTTCCGGACTGCCTCCCCGTCGAGGAGCCCTAGGAAGGCACGGCTTCCGAGGAAATCGCCGACGAGGTTCCCCTCCTCGTCGGTGAACGAAGCCATCTCGAGGGCTTTCTCCAGGGGGATCTGCTCTTCCTTTATCCGCCGCAGGCATTCGAGGGCTGCCAGGACGCCCACGGCGCCGTCGAACATCCCGCCGTTGAGGACCGTGTCGATGTGCGAGCCCGCCATGATGGTCTTCCCGGGGCCTTCGAGTTGCCCGAAGATATTGCCTGCCCCGTCCTCGCGATAGGCTAAGCCCGCCTCAGCGATCCTGCCCTTTAGCCATTGCCTGGCCTCGAGGTCCGCCCGGCTGAACGAAGGTCGGCTGATCCCGCCCTTGGGGTCACGGCCTAACTCCCCAAGAGCCTCGATGTCCGCCCTGAGGCGGCCGGCGTCGACACGGATGTCCATGACTTCCCTAATCGTTCTCCAGGAGCGCCTTCATCTCCCGGACGGCCCATTCGACTCCGACGATCGCGGCCCGGGCGACGATGGAGAATCCGATGCTGAGCTCGGCGATCTCGGGGATGGCCAGAATGGGGAGGGTGTTCCTGTAGTCGAGGCCGTGGCCGGCGTGGACCTCGAGGCCGAGCTTCGCCGCGAGTTCGGCGGCGTCCTTGACGGCCGCGAACGCCTCGTCCTGGGGCCGTCCGGGCTTGAGGTCGGCGTAGATCCCGGTGTTGATCTCGACAAGATCGACGCCGAGCTCCGCCGCGGCCCGGATCTGATCGAGGTCGGGGCCGATGAAGATGCTGACCCTGATCCCGGCACGCTGGAGCTTTTTCACGAACGGGCCGAGGACTGCGCGGTTCGCGACGACGTCGAGCCCGCCCTCGGTCGTCAGCTCCTCGGGACGCTCCGGGACGAGCGAGGAGACGTCGGGCCGGACCTTGAGGGCGACCTTGAGCATGTCCGCGGTCGCGGCCATCTCCATATTGAGCTTCGTCTTAACGGCCTCACGGAGGAGGAGGAGGTCCCGTTCTTTGATGTGGCGGCGGTCGGTCCGCAGGTGGCAGACGATCCCCTCGGCGCCCGCCTGCTCGGCAAGGAGCGCCGCGAGCAAAGGCTCGGGCTCCCTGCCCCTGCGGGCTTCCCGCAATGTTGCAAAATGGTCAATGTTGACGGCTAATCTCATGAAGCCCTCCGGGCCGGCCCTTGCGTCCGATCCTAGGCCAGGTATTTTCTGAGGATCGCAGCCAGCCTATTCGCGTGCTTTTCGATCTCGCCCCTGTCGCGTCCCTCGACCATGATCCGGGCCAGGGGCTCGGTCCCGGAATAACGGAGGTCGAGGCGGCCGTTCGCGCCGAGCGCGTCCCGGATCTCCCCAAAGGCCCGGGGGATCTCGGGGAACTCGTCGAAGGCGGCCTTCCTCGCGACCTTGACGTTGAGCAGGATCTGCGGGTACTCCTCCCATCCGGCGGCGAGGCCCGACAAGGGAGTTCCCCGGGCGATCATCGCCTCCGCCATCCTGAGGGAGGTGAGGATGCCGTCGCCGGTCGGGCAGTCGTCGAGGAAGATCGTGTGGCCGGACTGCTCGCCGCCGAGGTTGGCGCCGAGCCGGACCATTTCCTCGAGCACGTACTTGTCGCCGACCCTGGTCCGGACGAGCCCGATGCCGCGCCCGCGGAGGGCCGTCTCGAGGCCCATATTGCTCATCGTGGTCGCGACGACCCGTCCCGAGCGGAGCCGCCCGCCTTCGCTCATGTGCGTGGCCTGGACGAAGAGCGTGTGGTCCCCGTTGAGGACGCGCCCGGTCTCGTCGGCCCAAACCGCCCGGTCCGCGTCGCCGTCGTAGGCGACGCCGAACGCGGCCCCCGTCTCCCGGACCTTCGCGGCCAGGCTCCGGGGGTGGAGTGACCCGCAGTCCCTGTTGATGTTCTTCCCGTCGGGGGCATCGTGGAGCGGGACGACCTCGAAGCCGAGGTCGCGGAAAACGCGCGGGGCGACGACGGAGCTCGCGCCGTTCGCGCAGTCCAGGACAACGCGGAGTTGCGCCGGCCGCAAGGCGGCGGGGAACAGGCTCTCGAGGAAGGCGGCGTACTCTTCAAGGAAGTCCGTCCGGGCGGGGGCCTCCGGCCCGTCGGACCGGCCGGCCTCCCCCCCGCGGAGAATGGCGTCTTCGAGGCGGGCCTCCCAAGCTTCTCTTATTTTTGTCCCGGCTGACGAGAAGAGCTTGATGCCGTTGTCGTGATAGGGGTTATGGGATGCCGACAGGATGATTCCGGCCGCAAAAGCGTGCCGGCGGGTCAGGTAGGACACGGCCGACGTCGGGAGAACCCCGGCCGGGACGGCGTCGCCGCCCCCTTCCTCGAAACCGAGGATGAGCGCCCGTTCCATCCAGATCCCCGATTCGCGAGTGTCCCGGCCGACGATGACCCGCGGCTCCAGCCCTTCTTCGCGGAGTAGGGAAGCCAGGGCCCGGCCCAAGGCGCGGACGGAGGGCGGATCGAGAGGGAACTCGCCAGCGACGGCCCGGATCCCGTCCGTTCCGAAGAGCTTCGTCATCGCTTCCCAGCGTCCTTCCCGGGGGGAGTCCGCTTATCCTCTTCAAGCGTGATGTCGACCCGGACGCGGGTCAGCGGGGTCGCGAGTCTAAGGTCGGGCCTTGACAGGATGATATCCGCCTCCAGGGTAGCCGACCGGGCGAGCCCGGATACGTCGATCGGGCTCGTCGTGAGACGGTCATGCGTCCGGATCTTGCTCTCCGGGCCTTTGACCGGAACGCGGGCCGGGGTGACCTCGACCTTTGCGATCCGAAACCCTTCGGCGACCTTGCCCACGACCATCGGTGCGACCTCGAGGTCCATCTGCCGGGTCTTCTCGAGCTTCAGGCGCACCATGTTGGGAGAGATCGCGACGACCTCGGCGCCCTGTGGGACGGCAATCGTCGACGCGTTCAATGGATACATTTCCTGGTAGATCGAGGCCCGTTCGAGGTCGAGGCGGGCCGTGACGGAGGCCGGCGAGATCTCGTCGAGGAGCCGGTTCGAGGCTCGGACCGTGACGTCGACGGTCCCCGCCGGTCTTTCTACGAGCTCCATGTCGGCGGGGATGTTCCGCGTCTCGAGGGGCACCGTCAGGGTCCTCTCGGAATAGGTCTTCTCTTCCGGGATGAGGATGAGCCAGAGGACGAAGGCGAGGAGAAGGGAGAAGAGCTTGAGCCCCCGGTTGCGCGTGAACAGGTCCCTGAAGAATCTCATCATCCCTTCCTTAGATAGTCGACGAGCCGCTGCCGGAGCTCGTCCCGGCCGTGGAGCTTCTGGAGGTTCCCCTTGAAGGCGAGGGAAATGTCTCCCGACTCCTCCGAGACGACGAGAACGGCTGCGTCCGTTTCCTGTGACAGTCCCAGGGCTGCCAGGTGGCGGGTCCGGGCGACGTACTCTTCGCTCAGGTTGTGCGAGGCGGGGTGGGGCAGGAGGCAGCCCGCCGCGACGATCTTATTCCCTTTGATGATCACGGCCCCGTCGTGGAGGGGGGAGTGCGGGAAGAAGAGGCTGACGAGGAGGTCCTTGGACAGCAGGGCGTCGATCCTCGTCCCCCGGTCGGCGTAGGGTGAGAGCGAAATCTCCTTCTCGATGGCGATGAGGGCGCCGATCCTCTTCATGGAGAGGTACTCCAGGGCGATGAGGACATCCTCGAGCTTTTCCCGGAGAGAGCGCAGGGCCAGGGGCTTGCGGAAGGTCCGGGACCCGATCCCGGTCAGGAACCTCCGGATCTCGCCCTGGAAGAGGACGATGACGGCGATGATGATGTAATTGATGAAGGACCGGATGAGCCTGTTGGAGACGACGAGCTTCCCCCACTGGGTCAGGAGGAAGAGAATGCCGACCAGCCCGAGGCCGAGGGCCATCTGGTAGGCCTTGGTGTCCTTGATAAGGAGAAAGATGGAGTAGAGGATAAGAGCGATGAGGAGGATGTCCAAGAAATCGCCCAGGGTGGCGTGGCCGACCGTGCTGATGACGTTGGTCAGGATCGGCATGCATTCCTCCCTTCCTCCCTGAAAAGGCCGGAGGCGCCTCGGGAGAGGATGGCGTCCGCCATATCGGCGGCCCGCCGGGCGGACCGGACGTCGTGGACTCTGAGGATATGGGCACCTTGGGCGATGCAGAGGACCTCGGCGGCGAGGGAGCCCTCGAGCCGGTCTCCGGGCCCGAGGCCGAGCGTCCTCCCGATGAACCCTTTCCGTGACGCCCCCGCCAGGACGGGGCGGTCGAGCGCTGCAAGGAAATCCAGGCCATCAATGAGGGCGAGGTTGTCTTCGACCGTCTTCCCGAACCCGATCCCCGGGTCGACGATGACCTTTTCCGCCGCGATCCCCGCCGCGCGGGCGGCCTCGATCCGCTCGGCTAGAAAGGTCGAGATCTCCCCGAAGAGGTCGCGGTAGGGGGGGAGGGACTGCATGGTTTCCGGCGTCCCCCGCATGTGCATGAGGACGACCGGGGCCCCGCTCGCCGCGATAACGCCCGCCATGCCGGGGTCGAACCTCAGGGCGCTGACGTCGTTGACGACATCGGCCCCGGCTGCGAGGGCCTCACGGGCGACGGCGGCTTTCATCGTGTCCACGGAGATGAGCGCGCCCGTCCTCTCCCGGAGGGCCCGGACGGCGGGAACGACGCGGTCGAGCTCCTCGTCCTCGGAGACGGGGCGGGAGCCCGGGCGGGTGCTCTCCCCGCCGACGTCGATGATGTCCGCGCCTTCGGCGATCATTTCAACTCCCCTGGCCGCGGCTTCTTCCGGGCCGTGGTACGCGCCCCCGTCGGAGAACGAATCGGGAGTCACGTTGAGGATGCCCATGACCCAAGTCCTCCGGCCGAGGACGAATCCCCGGCCCCGGGCTTCCAGGGCGTATATCTTCCTCAACTTCGTTCTTACGTCGGGTCGGGCGTTTTCGTTTCCAGGGCCCCGCCGGCGTCCGGTTCCGGTGCCGCGGCGGGGGAGCTGTCCTCTGGCCCCTTCTTCGACTCGGGCTTCATCTTCCCGTCGACGATCTGATTGATCTCGTCTGAGCTCAGGACCTCCTTGACGAGGAGGGCCTCGGCGATCCGGACGAGCTTGTCCTTGTTATTTCCGACGATCTCCTGGGTTCGGCTGTAGTTGCGCATGACGATCTTCTTGACCTCGTCGTCGATGCGCTCGGACGTCCGCTCGCTGTAATTCTTATTCACGGCCAAGTCGCGGCCGAGGAAGATGAGGTCGTCGCGCTCGCCGAAGGTCAGCGGGCCGAGGTCGGACATGCCCCACAGGCAGACCATCTTGTGGGCGATTTCGGTGGCCTTTTCGAAGTCGTTGGCCGCGCCGGTGGTCGTTTTCCCGAGGAAGATCATCTCGGCCACGCGCCCGGCCAGGAGGACCGAGAGCTGGGCCTCGAGATAATCCTTGGTGTAGGTGTAGCGGTCGTCGAGGGGCAGCTGCTGGGTCGTGCCGAGCGCCATCCCGCGGGGGATGATCGTGACCTTGTGGATGGGGTCGGCCTCGGGGAGGATGGCCGCCATGAGGGCGTGGCCCGCCTCGTGATAGGCCGTGTTCTTCTTTTCCTCTTCGCTGATGATCATGCTCTTACGCTCGACGCCCATCAGGACCTTGTCCTTGGCGAACTCGAGGTCCTTCATCGTCACCGAGTCCTGGCCGTTGCGGGCCCCGACGAGCGCGGCCTCGTTGACAAGGTTGGCCAGGTCGGCCCCTGAGAAGCCGGGGGTCGAGCGGGCGATGACCTTGAGGTCAACCTCGTTGCCGAGCGGGACGCGCTTGACGTGAACCTGGAGGATTTTCTCTCGGCCCTTGACGTCAGGCATGGCGACGACGATCCGGCGGTCGAAGCGGCCCGGCCGGAGGAGAGCGCTGTCCAGGATGTCTGGGCGGTTGGTGGCCGCGATGAGGATGATGCCCTCGTTCGAGTCGAAGCCGTCCATCTCGACGAGGAGCTGGTTGAGCGTCTGCTCGCGCTCGTCGTGGCCGCCCCCGAGCCCGGCGCCCCGCTGGCGGCCGACCGCGTCGATCTCGTCGATGAAGATCAGGCAGGGGGCGTGCTTCTTGCCCTGGTCGAAGAGGTCGCGGACGCGCGAAGCGCCCACGCCGACGAACATCTCGACGAAGTCAGAGCCGCTGATGGAGTAGAAGGGGACGTCGGCCTCGCCGGCTACGGCCCGGGCCAGAAGGGTCTTGCCCGTGCCGGGAGCGCCCACGAGGAGGACGCCCTTGGGGATGCGGCCGCCGAGCTTCTGGAACCTCTGGGGGTCCTTGAGGAACTCGATGATCTCGTTGAGCTCCTCCTGGGCCTCGTCCACCCCGGCGACGTCCTTGAACGTCACCTTCTTGGCCAATCCCGAGAACAGCTTGGCCCGGCTCTTGCCGAAGGACATGGCCTTGTTCCCCCCGGCCTGCATCTGCCTCATGAAGAAGACCCAGAAGAGGATGAGCAGGATGATCGGGAACCAGCTGAAGAGGAGGGAGAGCCAGCCGCTCCGGGCGGTGTTCTTGACGATGATGTTGACCTTGTTCTGGCGGAGGACCTTGATCAGGTCGTCGTACTGGGCGGGCAAGATGGTCCGGAACGCCCCGCCTTCCTTGTATTTTCCCCGGAGTTCGTTGTCGGCGATGGTCGCTTCTTCGACGTTCCCCTGCTCGACCTGGTCCATAAACTGGGTGAACGTGACGTCCTTGCGGGCGACGTTCGGGTTCTGGAGCAGGCTCCAGAGGAGGATGATGAGGACGCCGGCCGATATCCAGAAAAAAACATTCCGGAACGATCTGTTCCTTTTCTTGGGCATAAGATTTTCCTTTTCCCATGTATTTTATCATTTTTTCCCGCCCGTGTGAAATGGGCGAATGGGGTCAAGTCTCAACTTTTGACAATCGGGCTTGCCCGGGAGTGGGTTTTATGGGTAGAATCGATTGTCAAAAGTTGAGACCTGACCCCTTGGAGGTTACCATGGCCGACAACGACACCGAAAAGGTCCTCGTCCTTTTTAAGGAATGCGACGCCCTGCTCCGGGGGCATTTCAAGCTGACCTCCGGAAAGCACTCCGAGTGGTATTTCGAGAAGATCCGCCTCATCCAGAATCCCGCCGTCCTCGAGAGGATCGTCGACCTGCTCGTCGCCCGGATCAAGGATGACGGCCGGGACTTCGAATACGTGGTTTCCCCGGCCTACGGGGCCATCGCCATCGGCTTCCTGGCTGCCCTCAAGCTCGGCAAGAGGTTCGCCTTCAGCCAGCGGGTCGACGAGAAGATGTCGTTTCGCTCCGGGTTCTCGGGCCTCGATGGCTCGCGCGCGATCGTGGTCGAGGACATCCTGACCACCGGCGGTTCCATTCAGGAGGTCCTGGCCTCCCTGAAAGAGAAGCGGGTCGAGGTCGCCGGTGTCTACGTCCTGGTCGACCGGACCGCCGGCTCGGTCCTCATCGAGGGGAAGCCCGTCGGCAGCATGCTCTCGCTCAAGGTGGAAGCCTTCGAACCGGAGGATTGCCCGTTCTGCAGGGCCGGCGCACCCGTCACCAAGCCCGGTGCCTCGGACAAGAAGTAGGGGGCGAAATCCCTCCGACCCCCCTTTTCCAAAGGGGGGGGGCTAGCTCAGCCCGAAAGGGGGGAGGTTCCGGCTTCAGCCCGCGGATCGCTTCCCCCCTTTTCTAAAGGGGGGTTAGGGGGGATTTCCCTCAGAACTTATAGGCGACGCAAATCGCGTACCGGTCCTCGAAATCGCGGCGGCGGACATCCTTAGCGGTTCCGCGACGCCCGATGCCCTCGTAACTTGCCAGAACCTCTACCGGCGCCCAGGGGAGCCGGACCGCCGCTTCGAGCCGGCAGGCGAGGCGGTCGTCCTTCAGGTGGAAATCGTCCGTGATATCGGCCTGGAAACGGTCGAGCCCCTCTATCGAGCCGTATGTCGAATACCGGAGGCGGCCGCCGAACTGGAGGGCCCGGTATCGGTACGTCAGGTCCGAGGCGAGCGTCGTCCCGATACCGTAGTAATACCCGTAATAGAGGAGCGTCGTCTTAACTCCTTGGATGTTTACCGCCTCAGAGTATGGGTTCAGGGCAAAAGCGTTGATGAGGCCGAAATCCAGATAGGCGTCGAGGACGAGGCGCAGCCGGGACTCCGGCGTGAACGCCGTGTAATCGAAGACGGGCCCGGCGACGTGGACGGCGGCCATCTTGTCGGTGAACTGCCTGGGCTCTTGGAGGTGCAGGTCGTAGTCCTTCTTGACGGGGATCGCGCGGGAGTCGTAGATCGATATGGACTTCTTCTTGAACAGCGTGAAGGCCGAGCCCATACCGATATAATAGGCGTAGCCTTTTCGATCGGGACCGATCTCCTGTCGGTAATAGCCTAGGCCTGCGACGCGCGTCGAGAAGTTGAACTCCTCGATCCTGCCGTGCCGCAGGGCGAAATCGACGTCCAGGTCGCTGGCCAGGGTGTCCGTGACGATCCGGCCGCTCCGCTCGGGCCTGCCGTATTCGGGGGCGTGAATGATCCGGGTATGAAAACCGACGAACATGGTTCTCTGGGGCCCCGTTCCTGCCGAAGTCGGCATCTTCTTCCGGCCGACGAAGAGGCGGAAATCATGCCATCCGGGCTCGGGACCGAGCGAACGGTTCCGCCCCTTCCTCAAATCGAGCCAGTGGTTGAACTTCAGGACCGGGTTGACGGCGAAGCTCAGGAACCGCTCGAGCAGGCCCTGGCGCCCGATGAAGTATTTCCCCAGCTGGAACCAGGCCTCGCCCGCGGCAAAACCGCCGGTCGAGGTCATAATGTTGTCGTTCAGGGAGATGATCTCGCGCCACTCCGCCACGTATTCCCACCAGAGCGACCCGCCCAGCGAGAGGAGGAACGACCTCGGCCAGCTCAGGCCGTTCGTCCGTCCGAACTGGTAATAGAGCATGCCGGCGAATGAATGGGTCCAGTTCAGGCTGAAGGCGTTGGAGTCGAACATCCAGGCCTTGAAACTGAAGAAGCGCCTCCGCTGGTCCTTCCAGTTGAAGTGGAACTGCCAATCCTCGATGAATTTCGCGTAGTTCAGCCAGTACCGGGTCTGGGAATACGCCATCAGGATTCCGATCTCGAAGAAGGCCCGGCCCCCGTTCGCCCGGACGGCGGGGGTCGGCGCCGCCGGTTTCGCCTTGTCCTCTTCGGAGGCCGCCTGGGACCGGTTCCCGTCCGGCGCGTAGGAAAAACTCAGAGCGAGGGGAGTTCCGGGCTCCGACGAACCGCGCGCGGGTAGGACGGCCGTCATGGCGAGAGCTAGGCCGGCGAGCAGGGACAGAGCTTTTCTCATCGTCTTGCCGGACATTTCATGATCGCCGCTTCTCGTGTCCCTCAACCTGAGGCTTTTGACCATTATCAATACATGGAACGGGCGGATAAGTCAAGCAGGCTCAGCCGGATATGAGCCGGGGGGACCGCCGCGGCGGCAAAGGCCGGAGCGATGGGAGCGGGGAGGCGTTGCCGACAACCCCATGGGGAAGGTCCAGGGGGAGGACACCGAAGGGCTTCCGCCCGGGCTTGACGCGCGCGCCGTCTTTTTGTAATATGGTGTTCACCTCGTGGGGCTGTAGCTCAGTTGGGAGAGCGCTTGAATGGCATTCAAGAGGTCGCCAGTTCGATCCTGGTCAGCTCCACCACCTGGATAACTCCCTCTTTCCCCTTGGTGGATCGCTTTGTGCTTTCATACAGGCGGGATATAATCAATAAAAAGGAGGGGACGATGAACTTTCACTCATTGCCGAAGTGTCTCCGTTATCTATTGGCGTTAGGGGCCATTGTGCTATCGGTAGGGTTGGCTTAGGGCCTTTCGGACCAGGCCACGGCGCCGCAGCTTTCCGCGATGCACAATCAGTTCCCGAACGCCGCCAGACAACCCGCGTTCTGCACGAACTGCGCCCGGCTCAGCGCCCATATCTCCAGCACGCCGGGTTACGGCTGTCTGAATTGCGACGTGCTTCAGCCCCTTTTCGGCGTCAATGGTGTTCATCTCGGCATAGTTCGTCATCTGCCGGCGGACGGCGGCCCTCAGCTTCCGGCCTAAGAGGCGGGCCGGGATGAGGAAGAGCGGCAGGACGACGATGGCCAGAAGGGTCAGCCGCCACTCCAGCCTCAACATGATCACCAGGGCGCTGGCCAGCGCGAGCGAGGTCCCGAACGAGCAGGGGAGGGGCGAGCCCCAGCAGGGTCGCGACCAGGATCAGGAGAAGCCTGGCCGCGATGCGGCCGAGATAGGGGCGGGCATAGGCCAAAGCGCGGCGGATCAGCGCCCGGCTGATCCGCGGAAGATCCTGCTCGGCGTCGTAGCGCAGCAACGGACACCAGCCGCCGTTAGACATGATGAGGAGCCTTATCCGGGCGATCTGTCGATAGGAGGCGAATCTGAACCAAGAGAAAGAATGTTAATACCCGATGGACGGGCCGGTCAACGCCGGCGTTGACTTCGCCGCTCGGCCCGCCTTATCATCTCTGGAGAGGGGAAGAGTTCGGGTCGAAAGGAGTCAGGATGAAAACCTTGCGCCGCAATCTTGCGATCATCTTCTGTCTGTCCATGATCTCCGGGCTCTCTGCCGGATGGGCCTTTGCGGGCCCGGGCGAAACGCCCGAAGTCCCGCCGCCCCTTACCTTAACGGTCCTTTACGACAATACCACCGCCGTTCCCGGGACCGAGGCCGACTGGGGATTCTCGTGCCTCATCCGGGGGACGGAGAAGACCATCCTCCTCGATGTGGGCGGAAAGCACGAGGTGCTCTTCAAGAACCTCGAGGTCCTGAAGGTTGATCCGAAAGAGGTCCAGATCATCGCCCTTTCCCACGCCCATTCCGACCATACGGGCGCTCTCGTGCCCTTCCTCATCAGGGATGAGGGGGCGGAGATCTATGCGCCCTTCGATTGGCCGGAAGAATACCTTCCGGACCTTCCGGGCACCACGGTACGCGAGCCCATGGAGATCTGCAGGAACGTCTACCTGACGGGCGCGACGGGCAAATCCCCTGTAGAGCAGGCCCTGGTCCTGAATACCGAGGACGGTCTGGTCGTCGTGACCGGATGTGCCCATCCCGGGATCGTAAGCATGGTCGAGCGGGCCAAAGAGATGCTCGATCGGCCCGTGGACCTCGTGTGCGGCGGTTTCCATCTCCTCAATATGTCGGACGAGCAGGTCATGGAGATCATCGGGCAGCTCCGAGCCCTCGGGGTTCAGAGGGTCGGCGCCACCCACTGCACTGGGGAGAAGCAGATCGCCCTCATTCGGGAGGCCTACGGCGCGGGTTTCGTTCCGCTGGCGGTCGGGCGGGTCCTGGAGTTCCGGATCGCCCCCGTCGGATTGAGCATCATCGTCAAGGACGGGAGCGGCCGTATCGTCGACTCGCGGCGTGAATATGTGCTTAAGAATGTCGCCCGTTTCGTCGAGGAGAACAAGGGTGTGAAACAGGGCGGCGTCGTCATGCTCGGCGACTCCATCACCGAGGGCTGGCCGGCGGCGCTCCTTCCGGCCGGCGTGGCAAACCGCGGCATCGGCGGGGACAAGGTCGGCGGCCGGTACTACGGAGTCCGCGACCGGCTCAAGGAATCCGTCTTCGACCTCGGGCCGCGCAAGGTTTACTTTCTCATCGGCATCAACAATATCATCTTCTGGCCCATCCCCGTCCCCGAACTGCTCGACAACTATGACAAACTGCTCGGGGAGATGAAGGCGGGCGCGCCGGGAACGAAGATCGTCGTCCAGTCCCTTCTTCCTCTCAACATGGAGTACGCCTCGTACAATCCGACGGTCCTGGCCGCCAACAAGGGCCTGAAACAGCTCGCCCGGAAGCACGGCTGTTCGTTCCTCGACCTTTACGCGCGATTCGCGGACGCCAAAGGCGAACTTCCGGCGGACCTGTCCGACGACGGCCTTCATCTGAACGCGAAGGGCTACGTGAAGTGGGCGAAGCTCGTTCCGGAGATCGCGAAGGCGCTTCCCCGAAAATAATGCCGGCGCCCGGAGCTCCGGTTTGACTTGGGGCGGACGCGAAGCTAAAATGCCTCACGGATAGACACATCATGCTGAACGGTTCCCAACGCGCCACGGAAGTCTCCGAAGTCCGAAAGCCCCGGTACGGGACGCTGATCTTCGATTTCGACGGGACCATCGCCGACACTCTTTCGGCCATCATCCGGCTGGTCAACGAGCACGCGTCCGAGTTCAACATCAAACCACTCGGGGATAAGGACGTCGAAGAGCTCCGGGGCATGTCCAATATCGATATCATCAAGCGTTACAGGATCCCGCTGATCAAGGTGCCGTACATGGTCCTCCACGGCCAGAAGGAGCTCAACCAGAGGATCAACGAGATGACCCTGTTCCCCGGGATAAAGGACCTTGTCCTCGGCCTCAAGGGTCTGGGCTTCCGGCTGGGAATTCTGACCTCGAACTCCCGGGAGAACGTCCAGAAGTTCCTGCGGGCCCAGACGCTGGAGGTCTTCGACTTCATCCACGCCGAGCAGAACTTCTTCGGCAAGAACTGGGCGCTCCTTCACCTGCTCAAGAAGCACGGCCTGAAGAAGGATGAAGTGCTCTACGTCGGTGACGAGGTCCGGGACATCGAGGCCTGCCAGAAGGTGGGCGTTCCGGTCGTCGCCGTCAGCTGGGGCTTCCACCGCCGTCACCTCCTGGCCGCGAAGAAGCCGACCTACCTCGTGGACGCGGCGGCCGATATCATGGCGATCGTTGCCGGCTGAGCGCCGGATTGACTTCGGCGGGCGCCTCCGCTATAAAAAGCTTGGATATTCTTCAAGGAGGCTCGTATGTCCGACAAATCGCGGCTGGTCGCCCTTCTCTTGGGCTGTTATCTCGGCATGTTCGGCGGCCATCGGTTCTACGTGGGGAAGACCGGAACCGGGATCGTCTGGCTTCTGACCTTCGGATGCTTCTTTATCGGCTATCTTGTCGACCTTATCCTCATCATCACGGGCAACTTCTACGACAAGGACGGGAAGAAGGTCCTGGCCTGGACCCGGACCTGCGATGCGGAGGGCAAGGTCCTCCACTACACGGTCTGAAGGCGTCGAGGTCCGGGGACGGGAGCTATCCGCCGATTGCCAAATAGCGGAGTGTGCGCGGCTCGCGCTCCATATGATAGATGATCAACGCCTGGAGGACCTTTCGGATGCCGTTTCGGGCCCCGGCCTCGAAGGCGGGCGGGCAAGCCTCCGGCGGGGGGTTGCGGCGGACCCATTCCAGGTACGGGCCGGTCCCGGGGGGGACAGAGTCCTTCTTCGCCGGGGCGCAGTCCCCGCAATAGGCCCCGTCCCGCTTCGGTGAGAGCCACGCCTCGCCGGAGAGCTGCTCCCGGCATTTCTTGCAGCGCGCGAGGTCCGGCAGGAATCCGTTGATGCGGAGGAACCACGCCTCGAAATAGCCGGCGAGGGCGCCGAGGTCCCCGCCCGCCGCAAGGCACCGCAGGATCGCAAGGAGGAGACGGAAGAGGACGTCGTCGCCGCTCCGTCCGGGGGAGAACTCCTCGATGATCTCCGCGAAGTAGCTCAGGGTGAAGGAGACCTTGTGATCCTTCTGGACGTCGAAAAAGGACTCGAGGAGGTCGCAGTTGCTGACCGTGACCAGGTCCTTCCGTTCCTTCTCGTAAAAGAAGGCCCGGACGACGGACATCGGCTCCAGGCTGCTCCCGAACCGGCTGCCGAACTTTCGGGCCCCTTTGGCCACGCCCCGCAGGACGCCCCGGTCCCGGGTCAGGAAGACGACGATGCGGTCCTGGTCGGCGAGATCGAAGGTCCTCAGGACGATGGCTTCCGTCTGGTCGAGCGGCATGGCGGCGTCTCGCCCGTCTCGCTTTTCAGTCTATGAAGGTTATGCCGTGGGCTTTGATCCGGGCCTCGAGGTCGGCCTTGCCGATCCTGAGCTCGGCGGCGGTCCGGACGATGTCCCAGCCGTTCCGGCCGAGGGCTTTGTGGATGTACCTCCGCTCGAACTGTTCCCGGGCCGTTTCGAGCGAGCGGCCCGCCGACATCCCGGGCAGAAGTTCGATCTCCCGGGCCTCGACGAGCAGGCCGAGGTGGGCAGCGCTGATCTCGTCGTCCGGGACCATGATCGCAAAACGCTCGAGGACATTCATGAGCTCGCTGACGTTGCCGGGCCAGGAATAGTTGAGGAAGGCCATCTCGGCCTCCCGGTCCATCGTCTTCCGTTTCTTGCCGTAGTCGTTCGCGAAGGACTCGAGGAAGTATTCGATGAGGAGCGGGATGTCCTCCACCCGCTCGCGGAGCGGGGGGATGCTCAGGGGGATGACGTTCAGCTTGAAGAACAGGTCCTCCCGGAAACGGCCCTTGGCGATGAGCTCCTTCAGGCTCTTGCTCGAGGCGGCCAGGATCCGGGCGTCGACGGCGACCGATTCCGAGGACCCGACCGGTTCGCATTTCCCCTCTTCGATGACCCGGACAAGCTTGGCCTGCGTCTTGAGGCTCATATCGCCGATCTCGTCGAGGAACAGGGTCCCGCTGTCGGCGAGGAGGAACTTACCCTTCTTGTCCTTGACGGCGTTCGGCAGGCTTCCCTTGACGGCCCCGAAGAGCTCGCTCTCGATGATGTCATCCGGGATGGCGGCGCAGTTGATGCCGACGAAACGGTTGTCCTTCCGCCGGCTCTGCCGATGGACGAGGGTCGCGATGTGCTCCCGCCCCGTCCCGTTCTCGCCATAGATGAGGACGCGGCCGCCGGACGGCGCCGCCATCTCGATGTCCCGGCGGAGCTTCTGAATGGCCGGGCTCTTGCCGATGAGGGGGTACTTGATTCGGACCTTCTCACGAAGTTGGACGTTCTCCTCCTCAAGCCTTTTCTGGCGGAGGGCGTTCTGGACCGTCAAGAGCACCTTCTCCAGCGACAAGGGCTTTTCGAGGAAGTCAAAGGCCCCGAGACGGGTCGCCTTGACGGCCGTCTCGATGGTCCCGTGGCCGGAGATCATGACGACCTGGGGGTTCTCTTCGCCCGCCTTGATCCGCTCCAGGACCTCGAGGCCCCCCATCTCGGGGAGCCAGATGTCCAGGAGGACGAGGTCGAAGTTCTGGCTCTTGAGGGCCGCGAGGCCCCCCTCGCCGGATTCCGCGGTCTTGACCGCGAAGCCCTCGTCCTCCAGGATCCCCTGGAGGGAGGACCGGATGCTCGCTTCGTCGTCGACGATCAGGATCTTCTCGTTGCTCATGTTCCTTCTTTTGCGCCCCTTTTAAGCCGGGATCTGTATGGTGAACTTCGCCCCGTGGGGCTTGGCGTTCTCGATGTCGACAGAACCGTCGTGGTCCCTGATGATCTGGTTGACGATGGCCAACCCGAGGCCCATCCCTTTCTTCTTCGTGGAGTAATGAGGGAGGAAGAGCTTGGGCTTGTCGTCCGCTCCGATCCCCGGGCCCGAGTCGGTGATCTCGATGTTGACCCGACGGGATTCCGGGTCGAAAGCGGTCCGGATCTGGATCTTGCCCTTCTTGTTCATGGCGTCGATGGCGTTGTCCAGGATGTTGATGATCGCCCGCTTCATTTGCTCCGGGTCGGCCCGGACCGGGGCCGGCACGTCGGGGGCGTAGGCGACCTCGAATTCGATGTCGGTGAAGATGCCCTTGAAGAGGGCGAGGGTCTGGTCGAGGATCTCGTGGAGGTCCGCCGACCGGAGGTCGACCTTGGGCATCCGGGCGAAGTTCGAGAATTCGTCGACCAGGGACTTGATCGTCCCGGCCTCCTGGATGATCGTCCGGGCCCCCTCCTCGATGACCTCCCGGTGGCCGGGCTCGGACCTCTGGAGGTTCTTGATGATCCGTTCCGCGGAAAGCTGGATGGGCGTCAGGGGGTTCTTGATCTCGTGGGCGACCCGCTGGGCGACCTCCTTCCAGGCTGCGATCTTCTGGGCCTTGATAAGCTGGGTTAGGTCGTCCAGGACGACTATGAGCCCCGAGAACTCGCCGTCGGTCTGCTTGAGAGGAGAGAGGGCTAGGGCGAGGTGGGTCACCTGGCCGTCGGTGATCGTGACCTCCCGGTCCGCCAGTTTGTATCTGTTTCGCATTCCCCAGTCGATATTCCGCAGGAGTTCGGCGTATTTGGCGGAGCCGAGGATGTCCCGGGTGCTTTTCCCAACGACGTCCCTGTCGGCCAAGCCCAGCATCTCCCTGGCCGAGGGGTTCATGGTCGTGATGGCGCCCTTGGCGTCCAGGGCCAGGACCCCCGTGTTGATGTTGTTGAGGACTGTCTCGATGTAGCGCTTGCGGCCTTCAAGCTCAAAGGTCTTCTGAGCGATGCTCGCCTGGCCCGTCTTGAGGTCGAAGATCATCTGGTTGAACGAATCGATGAGTGTCCCGATCTCGTCGGAGGCGGGGTCCTCGACCTTGACGTCCAGGTTCCCCCGGGAGACCTCCCGGGTGGCCTGGGCAAGCTTCTCGATAGGCACGGTGATGCCCCGGGCCAGGTGGAAGCCGATCCAGCTCGCGGCAAAGATGATGAGGATGGTGATGAAGACGAGCGTCATGAGATAGAAGGACTTCACCGGGTTCTTTTGGGTCTTGAGCTGGCGGTAGCGCTGAACGTAGGAGGCGATGTTTCCCATCTTCTCGGCATAGTTCTGGGGCAGGAATTTGCCGGTGGTCACCAGGACGCTCCCCACCGAGGGGATGTTGAAAGACACGCCCCGGCGGATCATCTCGCCGCTCCCCATGGGCTCGATGCTGCGGAACTCTTCGCCGAGCTGAGCCCGTTTGACGATGTTGGCCTTCAGGTCCCTGTAATCCTGGAGGGGCATGTTCGGGTTGATGTAGGAAAAGAGCTCCTCTTCGTCGAGGAAGATGCCGATCTCGTCGAGCCGGTATTCCGTCAGCTTGTCCCGGATGAAGTCGCGGAGAGCGGGGCGGTTCTCGGGGTTGATGAGCCGTCCGGCGATGATCGCCCGGCTGAGCTGCTGGGCGTTGTGGTAAGCGAGCTCCTCCGTGCTGAGGGTGAAGCCCTCGGCGACGCTCTTGGTGTCGTCGAGGAGCTTGTCGAGGGGCGTCTGGAACCATTGTTCGATGTTCCGGCTGACGAAGTCGCTGGCGAAGACGAAAAGCAGGAGCGTCGGGATGAACGACAGGGCGATGAAGAACGTGACGAGCTTGATCTTGAAATGCGCGCCGACGACCTTCCTCTTCCGCTCGAGGTAGAGCTTGGCCATGTTCCGGCCGAGGACGAAGAACAGGATGAGGCCGAGGAGGAGGACGATGATCTGGAGGGAGGAGAGGAGCACGTTGGTCAGCCGGGTCGGCGAGAACTCCTGGGACTCCCGGATGAAGAACTCGATGGCGAAGAAGAGAACGATGAGGAGGATGATGATCGCCCCGATGACGCGGGGCCCTTTCTTCCTGGGATCGGCCATGGTTCCCCCGTTCCCTTATTCGACCCCGGTTCCGTCCTCCGCCAGGAACGACCGGAGGTTCCCGGCGGTGATCCGGATGTTCTTGACGACGGCGCCGGAGCGCCCGAAGGGCTTTCCCGGTTTCCCGTTGAGCGCATATGTGAACCCGCCGGCGTTGCCGAGATGGACGAGGAGCTCGGCGTCCGCCCGGACCTCGGCCGAATCCCCGGCCGACCGGAGGCCGTCCATGGCGAGCCGACCGTCGGCGTAGACCCGGATCCAGGTCTTTGCGGTAAAGGTCATCTCGAGCCGGAGCCCCTTTTCCATTACCGGCGCGACGGCAGCCTCGACGTCCGGCGCCGCCGGCGGGATCTGTTCAGGCCGGGTCGTTTCGGTAGGGGACGGGCTTATGTCTGCCGGAGGGGCACCGGGATTCCCCGGCCTTGTCAGGAAGTAAACTGCGAAACTGAGGATGACGATGACGGCGGCGGCCGCCCCGGCTAGGGAAAGGGCCCGTTTCTTCGAGGTTCCGGTCTTGGGGGCCGGCTTCCGCGCTCTGCCGGGCTCCCAGGCGGCCGGGATGCCTGCCCGCCGGTATCTTTCGAGGACCGCGTCCTCGTCCAGGCCGACGGCCCCGGCATAGGCCCTCAGGATGCCCTTGATGAAGAAGCCCCCCGGCAGGAGGTCCAGCCGGTCGGATTCGATGGCCTCGAGGTATCTCTGCGTGATCCGGGTCACGTCGGCGACCGTCTTGAGGGATATGCCTCGGGCCTCGCGGTCCTTCTTGAGCTCCTGCCCTAGAGATGCCATGTCGCCCGGAATTTTATGGCAATCATCGGTTTATGTCAAACCTTGGAGGTTCCTTCCGCCGCGCTTGTCGCGCGCCTCTCGCCCGCCTTGCCTTCAGATCTTCAAAAACCTCGACACCGAGCTGGCACTACCCAATAGCCCGATGGCCGCGCCGGCCGCGACGAGACTGAGGGCTTGGGAGGAAGTGAGAAACCGGAAACTCAGGACCTGCTGGAGGGCCCCGAGGGATCCGACATAGACGGGGAACAGCCGGACGGCGACGAAGAGGAGGGCCAGGGAGACCAGACTTCCCAGGATCCCCAGGGCCATTCCCTCGAGGAGGAACGGGACGCGGATGAACAGGTTGGTGGCCCCGACGAGGCGAAGGATCTCGATCTCGTTCTTCCGGGCGATGACGTTGAGTTTGATGACGTTGGAAACGATGAAGAAGGAGGCCAGGACGAGGATCCCGCCGAGGAAGAATCCGACGGCCCGGGCCAACCGGCTTAGGGACTGCATCCGATCCACCCAGTCCCGGTTGTATTGGGCGTCCGCGACGCCGCGGACCGCCCGAACCTCGCGGACGAACCCGGCGATCTTTCCCGAATCTCTTGCCTTGTCCTTGAGCCGTGCCTCGAGCGAGGCGGGGAAGGGATTGCCCTTGAGGTTGTCGAGGATGTCCTTGAGCTCCGGGAAGCTCCTCCGGAACCTCTCCAGGGCTTCCCCGGGGGCGACGACCCGGACTTCGGCGACGAGGGGAGAGGTCCGGACGCGGCGCTCGAGCGCCCCGAGGTCGGCCGGGGGGAGGTCCTTGTCCAGGAAGAACGTGACGACCATGTCGGCCGAAACCTGGCGGGCGACGTGCTGGAGATTGTTCGCGAGCGAAAGGAAGACGCCGACGATGAGGAACGAAAGGCAGATGATCGTCGCCGAGAAGGCGTTCCTCCCCCTGTGGCTCCAGAGGCTATCGGCCGCGACGCCGACGAGGTACTCCAGTTTCCGGGCGTTCAGGAGGCGTCCTTTCTTATGAGCTTGCCCTTCTGAAGGAAGAGGATCCTGTCCCCGAAGTGGCGGATGAGCTCCCGGTCGTGGCTTCCGATAATGACGGTCGTGCCCTGGGCATTGATCTCCTTGAAGAGGCTGATGATCTCGAAGGCCAGCTCCGGGTCGAGGTTGCCGGTGGGTTCGTCGGCCAGGATGATCTTCGGGTTGTTGACGATGGCCCGGGCGATGGCCACCCTCTGTTGTTCCCCGTAAGACAGCCGCGACGGGAGATCCCACATCCGGTTGTGGAGATTGACCTGGCGGAGCGTGTCGAAAACCCGCCGCCGGATCTTCTTGCGGGGCTCCCCGAGGACCTGGAGCGGCACGGCCACGTTGTCGAAGACCGTCCGGTGGAAGAGGAGGCGAAAGTCCTGGAAGACGATGCCCATGGTCCGCCGGAGTTCGTGGATCCGGTGGTTCGGCATCTTCAGGACGTTCACCCCGTCGATGACGATCTGGCCCTCGGTTGGCAGGATCTCCCGGAAGATGATCTTGAGGAGGGTCGACTTGCCCGAGCCGCTGGGCCCGGTGATGAAGTGGAAATCCCCGCTCCGGACCTGAAGGCTGATGTCCGATAAGGCCCACTGGGCGGGCTGGTACTGCTTCGAAACGTGAAACAGCTCGATCATCAAATGAAGAGGTACATGAACCAGCCGAAGGCGAGGGCTCCGGCGACCATGATCAGGAAAAGGGTTGCCCCGTACCTGAGGCGCGCCTTCCGTCCCTCTCGCCTGAGCAGGGACATCACCAGGGAGACAAAGAACGCGTAGAGGACCATGGAGAAGAGGTGGCTTTCGAGGATCATGACTTCTTCCCCGCGGCGATGTCGCCCGCGTCCAGGGCAACCAGATAGTTTAGCAGCCCCGCGCCGGCGATGTAGGCCGTCCCGAACTCGAAGGTCGTCCGCTCGAGGGCGCCGGGGCCGACGGCCAGGAGCCGGGACAGAACGTAGAAGAGCCCGTTTCCGACGTCGGCGAAGAAGGCCAGGACCGTCAGGGGATTCTCCGTCTGGAAGGGGTAGACCTTGCCTCCCATGACCAGGCCGAGCCCGGTCATCGCAAAGATGGAGACGAAGAAGACGGCCCCCCGGACGTATTTCCGCTGGAGGACGTGCCCCAGGCCGGGTACGAGCCAGCCGAGCGCCATCATCAGGACAGCCTTTAGTTTCATGAGTCTTGAATCTTAATCGAAAACGCCCCCTAAATCAAGTACAATGGCGCCATGCCCGAGCTTCCCGAAGTCGAGACGATCGTTCGCTGGCTTGCCCCCCGACTCGAGGGAGCCGAGCTCGGTCCCGTCCGCCTCCTTTTTCCGCCCCTTCTGCGCCGGCCCTCCGGACCCGGACTTGCCGTTCTGGAGGGGAAGCGGGTCCTGAGAGTATGTCGCCGGGGGAAGATGATCCTTATCACCTGCGAAGGAGGGTGGACGCTCGTCTTTCACCTGAAGATGACGGGCCAGCTCCTCCTCGCGAAGTCCGCCGACCCCGTCGACAAACATACCCGCCTCCTCATCTCCCTCGCGGGCTGCGGGCTGGAGCTCCGGTTCCGCGACGTCCGGAAGTTCGGCTTCCTGTGCTGTCTTGGACCGGAGTCCTCGGCCTCTGCTCCTGAGCTGGATAGGCTCGGCCCGGAACCCCTGGAAACCGGCCGGGCCGCGTTTGCCAGCCTCTTCCGCGGCCGGAAGGGGCGCATCAAGAGCCTCCTCCTCGACCAGAGGATTGCGGCGGGCATCGGGAACATCTATGCCGACGAGATCCTTTTCCGGGCGCGGATCCATCCGATGACCCCGGCCGGGGCCCTCGGCGACGCAGAGCTCGAGACCTTGAGGAAGTCGATGCGGGCCGTCCTCCGCCGGGCCATCGCCCGGAAGGGCTCGACGATCAGGGACTATAAGAGCCCCGACGGCGAGCCGGGTGATTTCCAGTCGCTGCACAAGGTCTATGGTCGGGAGGGGAAAGCCTGCCGCGCCTGCGGGAGCCAGGTCCGGCGCATCCGGATCGGAGGGAGAAGCACGTTTTTCTGCC
Organism: uncultured Eubacteriales bacterium; assembly: GCA_964585685.1. Classification (GTDB taxonomy): domain Bacteria; phylum Acidobacteriota; class Aminicenantia; order Aminicenantales; family Saccharicenantaceae; genus JALHVH01. The sequence goes on from CAZPEP010000068.1 coordinate 42,778, forward strand.
CAAACTGCCAGCACAAGGTCCGGGCCCGCTGCCGTCCCTGATCCCGCCCGTCATGCCGACATGCCCCGTTCGGCACCTCCCTCCCGTCTCGCTCTTCGATTGACATCCCCGACCCCTTTTCCCTATGATACGTTCGCAGGCAATAAATCCCGATCTTCAAATCGGGGTAAAAAGCGCGGCTCAGTATCAACCCGGAGCATGCCCCGGGCTTCAAACCGGGGAGTCGAATGGGTTGATTGGGCCAGACGAATGAAGGAGGACAGAATGAAACGAGCCCACCGGCCGGCCGTGTTCGCCGGCGCCCTTCTAGCCCTCGTGGTTTTGCTTCTCGCCGAGACGGTCGTGGTCAAGATCCAGACGACCAGCCTGCGGAAGGACCCCAAGTTCTATGCCGCCGCGGTCGCCGCCCTGAAAGCCGGGGACTCCCTGGAAAAGCTGTCCGCCCAAGGCGGCTGGCTCCAGGTCAAGACCTTGGCGGGCGTCGTCGGCTGGGTCCATTCGAGCGCCGTCGAGACAAAGAAGTTCAACCTGATGTCCGTCGGTGGGACCATGAAGACCCAGGCTTCGGCCAACGAGGTCGCCCTCGCCGGCAAGGGATTCAACAAGCAGGTGGAGGACAGCTATAAGTCGAAGCACGCGAGCGCCGATTTCGCGGCCGTCGACAGGATGCTCAAGATCGCCGTTTCCCCGGCGGAAGTCGAGGCCTTTGTCAAGAAAGGCAAGCTGGCCGGGTCCGGAGGCGGAAAGTGAAGGCGTCCCGCTTCGCTTCCGTCGTTGCGGCCGCCGCGTTGGTGAGCCTCTTCCTGTCGCAGTGCTCCGTCGTCCAGGAGGGGGCCAAGGTCCTCGGGGACACGGGCAAGATCTCCGAGAAGGACCGGGATTCCATTGTCAAGGCGAGCGAAGCCGTGCGGTCGACCTTCTCCGAGATCACCGAGCAGGAAGAATACTATATCGGCCGAGCGGTATCGGCCCTGATCCTTTCCCGCTATAAGGCATATGTGAACGACGGGCTCACAGACTTCGTGAACGTCTGCGGTAAAACCATCAGCTATTCCTCCGATCGGCCGGAGACCTTCGGTGGGTATCACTTCCTCGTCCTGGACACCGAAGAGATCAACGCCCTGGCCGCTCCCGGCGGGTTCGTCTTCGTCACGAAGGGCCTCCTCAAGAGCTGCAAAGACGAAGAGATGCTGGCCTCGATCCTCGCTCACGAGATCGGCCACGTCGCGGCCAAGCACGGCCTCCAGTCCATCAAGAAATCGCGGTTGGTCGACGCCTTCAAGATCCTGGGCAAGGAGGCCGCGACCCGCTATGGGTCCAAGGAACTGGCCGAGCTCACGGGCGTCTTCGAGAACGTCCTGGGCGACATCGTCGAGGGCCTGGTCGAAAAGGGTTACGACCGGAAATATGAGTATGAGGCCGACGAGTTGGCCGTCAAGTACGCGGCTGCGACCGGCTACGATCCGAACGGCCTGGCGCGTTTCCTGAAGACCATGACCGGCGGCCCGGCGGCGGGAGGCGCCAAGGGCTGGTTCAAGACGCATCCTTCGGCCGAAGACAGGCTCGGCAGGGTCAACTCCCAAATCAAGGGGATGGGGACCGTTCCCAAAACACTGGACGTCCGGACGGGGCGCTTCCTCCAGGCCGCGAAGGGATTGAAGCCCTAGACCGGACCCGTGCGGATGTCCAAGAAGCTCGCCCGGGGCCTCGCCGTCGGCGGAACCGTCTTCGTCATCGCTTTCCTCATCCAATCCCTGGGGCTCTTCGAGTCGCTGGAATGGAAGTCCTGGGACCTCAGGCTGAGGCTGTTCTCGTCGGCCTCCCGGGCGGACCGGAATATCGCCCTCATCCTTATCGATCAGGAAAGCCTCGACGTCTACGAGAAGTCCCAGAGCCTTCCGTGGCCCTGGCCGCGCCAGATATATGTTGCCCTCGTGGATTATCTCAAGGCCGGCGGTGCGAAGGCGGTCTTCTTCGACCTTATCCTGAGCGAGAGCTCGCGGTACGGGGTCGAGGACGACGAGATTCTGGCCCGGGCGATGGCATCCACGGGCAATATTTTCGTCCCGTTCTTCCTGAGCGACGAGGCGAAGAACAAGGATGAGGGCGCGCTCCGGGAACTTGCGCGATTCGCCCTTCCACCTTCGTCGGTCCCGGGGGGGGCCGCCGAGGCGCTCCGCTCGGCCTCCCTCCCGATCGAAGTCCTCCTCAGGGCGGCGGCAGGTTCGGGGAACGTCCGATTCGCCCCGGACGGGGACGGCATTTTCCGCCGTATTCCTCTTGCGTTCGCCTACGAGGGCCTCATCCTCCCCTCGCTCCCGCTCGCAATGAAAGAGTTCGTTGGGAAGAAAGCGGAGATGGGGAAAGTCCCTCTCGATGGCCGGGGGCGCATGATCATCCGCTATCATGGCCCGACCGGGACCTACCCGACCTGGTCGGCTGCGGCCGTCATCAATTCCTGGGCCCAAATGGACGAAGGCAAGGAACCCCAGATCGATCCCCGGGAGTTCTCCGGCAAGACCGTGCTCGTCGGGACGAGCGCCCCCGGGCTCCTTGACCTGCGCCCTACCCCCTTCAGCTCCGTCTGTCCCGGGACCGAGATCCAGGCCGCGGCCCTGGACAACCTCCTGAACCGCGATTTCGTCCGCGTCCCGCCCGGCGCCGTCGCCCTCCTTTATATCCTTGCCCTGTCCCTGCTCGCCCCCGTCGTCATATCGTTCACGAGCAGGACCTGGAAGGTCGCCGGCCTCTTCGCGCTCTTCGCGGCGCTCCCGGCCGCGGCCTCCTTGCTGGCCTTCGTCGCGGGAACCTGGCTGCCGTTCGCCGTTCCGGTCTTCGCGGCGCTCCTTGCCAGCGTGGGCGCCTCGCTCCTTAATTACGGCGTCGAGGGGCGCCAGCGGCGCTTCATCAAGAGCGTGTTCCGGCACTACCTCAGCCCCGACGTCATCGAGAGGATTCTCGAGAACCCCGCGCTCCTTGCCCTGGGAGGAGAGAAGAGGGAGATCTCGGCCCTCTTCTCCGACGTGGCCGGGTTCACGTCCATCTCGGAAAAGCTCACTCCCGAAGAGCTGGTCGAGCTCCTCAACGCCTACCTCTCGGAGATGACGGATATCATCCTGGCCTCGGGCGGGACGCTGGACAAGTACGAGGGGGACGCCATCATCGCCTTCTGGAACGCGCCGCTCGACCAAGCGGACCACGCGTTAAGGGCCTGCCGGGCGGCCCTGAGGTGCCAGAAGAAACTGGCGGAGATGAGGCCGGAATTCGCCCGACGGTTCGGCAGCGAGGTCTTCGCCCGCATCGGCCTCCATTCCGGGCCGGCCGTCGTCGGGAACATGGGCTCGCGCAAGAGGTTCGACTATACGGCCATGGGTGACACCATGAACCTGGCCTCGCGGCTCGAGGGCGCCTGCAAACAGTATAAGGTCTTCCTCCTGATCAGCGAGGAAACCCGCGATGCGGTCAAGGACGCCGTTCTGACCCGCGAGATCGACATGCTCCGGGTCATCGGCAAGAAGCGTCCCGTGCGCGTCTTCGAGCCGATCGCGGAGCGGGAATCGGCCACCGCGGAGGAGATCGAGCGAGTCGCGATGTTCGAACGCGGGCTCGCGGCCTATCGGGCGCGGGATTGGGACGGGGCCGCCGCGCTGTTCGGTAGCTTTCCGGACGACCCCCCGTCGGCGATCTACCTCCGACGCTCGGCGGCGTTCCGCGAATCGCCTCCGCCCGCAGACTGGGACGGAGTCTATGAACTCAGGGAGAAATAGGGAAGGGGCTATCATGGATGTCCAATTCTGGGGGGTCAGGGGAACGTTCCCGTCGCCCGGGAAAGACAAGACCCGTTACGGCGGCCACACGCCGTGCGCCTCGGTCATGTCCGGGTCGGGAGAGATCGTCGTCGTCGACGCGGGCACGGGGATCAAGGACTTCGGCGACTATCTGATCCGCGAGCGCGGGGGGGAACCCCTCCGGGTCACCCTCATCCTGACCCATTTCCACTTGGACCACGTCATGGGCTTCCCGTTCTTCGCCCCGTTGTTCCGCCCGGACGTGGAGATAACGGTCTACGCGCCCGCCCTCCCGACGGAGACCGAGAGGTACCTCGGAGGCCTCGTCGCCGGAAAATACTTTCCTGTCGAACTCTTCGAGACCAAGTCGCGCAAGACCTACAGAGAGGTCCCCCCCGACGGGCTCGTCCTTGGCGGGGTCAAGATCACCCATCACGAGCTCCGCCATCCGCAAGGGAGTCTCGCCTACAGGTTCGAGGAGGGCGGGAAGAGCGTTGTCTTCGCCACGGACACCGAGCATCCCGAGGACGGCGTCGACGACGATCTCGCCGCGTTCGCCGCGGGCGCGTCCCACCTCGTCTGCGACGCGACGTTCACTCCGGACGAATATGTGAACGGGAAACGGGGTTGGGGCCACTCGACCTGGCTCGAGGGGACCCGGTTGGCCGCGGCGGCGGGCGCGGCCGACCTCCTGCTCTCGCACTTGAACCCCGACCATGGGGACGACCTCGTCGACGGCCTGGCCGCTTCGGCCAGGGAACATTTCCGAAGGACGTCTGCCGCCCGGCAGGGGCTGCGGCTGTTCGTTTAAGGAGGGGCGCCATGCCCGACGCAACGCTGTCGAACTGGACTCTGTATATCGAGATCGTCGCCGGGTGCGCCGCCCTGGGGCTGGCGGCTTTCCTCACGGCCGCGTTCCGGGGGCCGCTCAGGAAGCATCCTTTCCTAACGCGTCTCCTCCTGCCCGCGTCGTTCATCCTCGTCGCCCTCGCCTTGACCTCGCGGGCGGCGCGGCGGCTCCTGCCTGTGAGGGCCCGATTCTTCGATTTCGTCCATGCCGGGCTCGTCTTCTTTGCGGTCGTCTTCATCGTCTGCCTCGTCGACGCCTCGATCCAAGCCTGGTTCAAGAGACGAAAGGCGCGGTACCCGGTTCCCGGAGTCCTTCATGGCTTCATCCTGGCCGTCCTCTACCTGGCGCTCGTCTTCATGATCCTCAAGGGGATCCTCGGCATCAACATCACGCCCTTCCTCGCCACTTCGGCCATCCTGACCGCCGTCATCGGCCTCGCCCTGCAGGGCGTCCTTAGCAACATCCTGGCCGGGCTTTCCCTTCATTTCACACGGTCCTTCAGCCGGGGCGACTGGGTGAAGATCGGCGAAACGGAGGGCGTCGTCATGGAGACGAACTGGCGCGAGACGCGCATCCTGGACCGGGCCTCGAACATGATTGTCTTGCCCAACAACGCTGTGGCCTCGGGGACGATTACGAACTTCTCCCAGCCCGACCCGAAGGCGGCGATTACCCTGCCGCTCAAGGTCGGCTATGAGGCGGCCCCCGCCCTCGTCCTCGCGACGCTCACGGCCTCCGCCCGGGAGGTCCCTGAGGTGATCGCCTCCCCGGCGCCGATGGCCTATATCCTCGGCTACGATGACCTCGGGGTCTCCTACCTGCTCAAGTTCTGGATCCAGGACTACCAGCGGAAGTTCTCCATCTCGACCGAGGTCGGGCGCCGCGTCTGGTACAAGTTCAAAAGGTTGGGCATTGCCATCCCGATGCCCCTATCGGGCCAATTGGCCCGGGTCCTGGAGACCGTCGACAAGAGTGGGGCGGAGGAGGAGGCGGGGAAAGCCGTCGAGCGCAATCTCATCGACCTCCTCAACTCCTCGTTCCTGAGGCATCAGGAAGGGGACCGGGCGGGCCAGGCCATCCTGACCGACGCCGAGGCCCGGGAGCTTGCGGGCCTCGTCCGCCGCGTCGTTTTCACGCCGGAAGAGACCCTCTTCCGGCAGGGGGAGAAAGGCGAGGCTTGCTACGTCGTCGCTAGGGGAAAGGTCAAGGGGCGGATCACGACCGAAGAAGCCGGCAAGTCCTTCTCGTCGGAGTTCCACACCGGCCCCGGGGGGATCGTCGGGGAGATGTCCCTCTTCACCGGGATGCCCCGGACGGCCACCGTCACCGTCGAGGAGGAATCCGAGCTTCTCGAGATCGGTGCCGAGGCGTTCGTCGAGCTCCTCGCCCGTAATCCCGGTCTGGCCGACTCGGTGGCCGAGATCGTCAGCCTGCGGAACCGGAACAATCTCGAGTCCCTCCGGAAGATCAAGGAGCTTTCGGCCGTCGACCTCGAGGCGGGGAGCAACAAGAAGAACGTGCTGGAATATCTCCGGAAACTGGTCGGGCTATTCAAGAAATAGGCCTGTTTTTTTTCGCGGAGATAGGTATAATCGTCCCTGCGGAAATTTCAGAAGGAGGTATCGGATGCGCGAAAGGATTAGGTTTTCCGGAAAGAGTGTTTTCGTCCTGCTGGCGGTCATCGCTCTGGTCCTGTCGTTCGCCTGCGGCAAGAAGAGCGGGGCGGAAAAGGCTCTGTCCGCGGCCAAAGAAGCGGCCCAAGAGGCCGCCGGGACGGTCATCCCATCGAACGCCAACGCCCAGAACGATTATACGAAACCCTATCTGACCGACGAAAAGATGACCAAGTTCGTCGAATCCCTGCAGGAGGATGTGAACCCCTTCGATGTCCTCTTCAAGGGCGGCCAGATGATGAATATGTCGGATATCGAGAAGAAGACTAAGGAATACAACGGCTTCGCCCAAAAGTACGGTTTCGCCGACTTCGGGGACTATATGGCCGTTTGGGGTCGGATCATGATCGGCGACATGATGATCGCCTCAGAGAAAATGACCAAGGACATGATCAAAGGGATGGAAGATACCATCCGGATCGCCGAAGAGAACCTGAGCAAGCCCGACCTGAATGCCGAAATGAAGACGATCTACGAAGAACAGATCAAGAGCGCCAAGACGTCGATCGAGGAATCCCAGAAGCCGGACGACACGTCCGACCTGAACGCGGAAGACCTGGCCCTGGTCGCGAAATACAAGGCCCAGATCGACGAGGCCACCAAGAAATACCAGACGAAGCCGGGCAACTGAGCCGGAGCCCCGAGACGGGGCGCGAAGCAGATGTTGGCCGCGGGCCGGCCTCGACCTGAGATGACGGGTTGGTGTTTCTAATGGCCCTGCCGGGGGCTGCTTCCTGAGCGGCCGACGGGAGATAAAGGCTGATACCTCCGCCCGCTCGGGGCAGGCCCCGACTCCTGTCCCGTTCCCTTGAAAACCGGGGGGGATTCGGCTATAGTTTACCCATCGAACTGAGACAGCCCTGTAGCTCAGTATGGATAGAGCAACGGATTCCTAATCCGTGTGTCGGGGGTTCGAGTCCCCCCAGGGCTACTCTCCCTAATTCTCTGATACCGAACATTTTAGGGACATTTCTAATAGGGGATTCGAGGGTTCTTTTTTCGCCATGTCACACGGGTGTAACAGATTTCCCCCATTTTGGGTAGGAAAAGCACCAGACTCAGGCCCCGGAGCCTCACCCAAAAACTGGTCCAGCCAGATGGGCTGGCTTCAATTGGCCAGGCCTTGCCGCACCAGCCGTAGCCGGCGATGACGAAGTTCAGTCCGGCTAGGAGGACGTCAAGGGGTTTCTAACCGAACCTTCTTCTCTTTCCTTGCTCACCAGCGGACCATCTCAAGCTCCCAGCATTCTGAAAGACGAAACCGCTTGACTTGCATGAGAAAGGAGCTAACAATGACAGACGTCAGGGAAGGAATCTGTTCAATTTCCCTACGAATCATGTGAAGGATCCAAGTGGCGAATGGCAGCCAGCTGCGGTCTGAGGGCAGAAAAGAGGCTTTTTTCAAGGCCCCTTCGAAAGGGTAACTGTGTCCGCGAAGGGGCCTTATCTTTTTTAGAAATGAAAAATGAAGGAGGTGATAACGAAGGAGGATAGAGCGACCGTTTGCCTTCTCGATGCTTCTCGTAGCTTCTCAGGTTTTCTCAAGTCCGTGGATTAAGAAAAGGAGCCGGAAAAATGAAAAGAGTTGTGTTAGTTCGCTCTCTGGCATGGATGGCGATTTTGTTTTTGCTCCCTTGTAGCTATTCAGCCCAGCCCAGTAAGAAAATCATCTTTGCCAGCCAGATCGTGGACGTGATCGGACCCTCTGTCAAAATGATCGGGCCGGTCCAGAGTGGCGGGATTATCGTCGCTACCCCTGAGGCGGCCTGCTATGGGCCCATGATCACGCCTCAATTGAGGAGCGGCCATACCCTGACGGTCCCGGTGGCTGTAGAGGGTGCTGAGGTGGGGGATGCCATTGCCCTCAAGATCAAGAGCGTGAGGGTTCTGGCCAAGGCTACTGCCTCGGGCACGGAAACCGCTATCGAGGGCCGTTTTGTCGGGGACCCCTTCGTGGCCAAGCGTTGCCCCAAGTGCGGGGCCATCAATCCGCCCACCGAGGTCAAGGGAACGGGTCCGGAATCCATCCGGTGCAAGCTCTGCGGGGCTGACTGTATTCCCTTTAAGATTACCAACGGTTATACCGTTCTCTTCGACGAAAACCGCACCATTGGCGTGACCATGCCCAAATACGTCACGGACGAGATCGCCAAACAGGCCTATGAATTTTCGGCTGTCCCCGCTAAGGGCCTCGCCTATCCGGTGACGCTGCTGAGCGTGGCCGATATGCCTCCTGGAATCGTCGCCCGGGTGCGGGCCATGATCGGAAATATGGGGACCACGCCCGCTGTCGATCTGCCCACCTCACACAATGCTGGTGATTTCGGCGTCTTCCTGGTAGGCGCCCCGCACAAGCTGGCCATTACCAAGGCGGATTTAGCCATGCGTACGGACACTCACATGGATATAGACAACGTGAGAGAAGGGGCCATCATTATCGCCCCGGTGAAGGTTTCGGGGGGAGGGATTGTGGTTGGAGACGTGCATGCCATGCAGGGTGATGGAGAGATCTCCGGCCATACCACCGACGTGAGTGCCGAAGTAACCCTGGAAGTGGAGTTGATCAAGGGATTGTCCCTGGATGGTCCGATCTTGCTGCCCAATAAGGAAGATCTGCCCTTCCTGGCCAAGGCTTACAGCGAAGAGCAAATCCAGAAGGCTCAGGTGATGGGAGAGCGGTTTGGCTTTGCCGTCCAGAAGGATCTCTTGCCCATCCAGATGATCGGGAGCGGGCCCAACCTCAATGATGCCGTGAACTGCGGGGTGGACCGGATGGCCAAGCTCTTGGGCATTGCCCCCGATGCCGTAAGGAACTGGGTGACTATGACCGGAGGGGTGGAGATCGGACGCCTGCCGGGCACAGCCACGGTAACCATGATGGCGCCGGTCTCTAAATTGCAGCAGTTGGGCATTGCGCATCTGGCTCAGGAGCAGTATTCCAAGTAAGAAGCTAAGACATGAGTGGCAGGGCGGAGGTTGGACTGCCTCCGCCCTGCTGACAAGGAGTGCGCAAACCACTTTCAATCCCGCATTGACTCACCTATTTTGTTACTGAGATCATGTTGTTGCCTCAATGGAAATTTACCGAAAAAGGTGCGTCTCCAAGCAGAGCATGCTGGACGCTTTCTGGACGTGCCGTTATGAACGCGGCAACGCAGGGTCAGAGAGCCCCGTAGAGCAAAGAACTATTGGAGGGTAGCCCAGAAGGAGAGAGGAGAGAAGAGAGGTTGAGGCCGGGGAAGACGGCGCGACCCGAGCTTCCCAAGGTTGCGGGATGCCCGAGGGCGGATTAAGCGTTGCCGAAGGGAATAATCACTTAAAGTCGGGGATTCGTGCTTTTTGTCTCAGCTCCCCCAAAGCGGATTGAATCTCTAAATCGCTCTTCCCCTCGAATTGGATCTTTTTATCGGTTCCTGCGGCGGCCCCTATTCCCAATCCAAGCAGCCCTGAAGGAACCGCAAAAAAAGCACCGATGACAACTGCTTTCTGCCCCCTTGAACGCCACAATACACGCCTACCCCCAATATGCCCAGGATCGACCACGTTGGCAACCCCCAGGAGGGCCCCTAGCCCCGCCCCTATCAGCGCGCCCAATCCCAGGCCAATCCAAGCTCTTGATTTCTTGACAACTTTAATGGCGCTGATGTCCGAAGCTTCAATGGAGATGTCTGCTCCTGAGGCCGAGTCTAAGAGTAGCAAAGAGCTCGGTTTCACGGCGATCAATTCGCCGTTGTCTTGATGGCCATCCGTCTTCTGCACCGAGAGAATGGCCCCGTGTCTTTCTCCGGCAATAAGGTTTTGTGATAACCCCAAAAGCGAAATGACCAGCAACAAAGACAGGGCCTTCCCTATCTTCCCCTTGCGTCGTTCTTTGATCATATTGAATCCCCTCAATGCACATCCTCTGCTAAAGCAGAGACAATTTCAAGGAGCGAGTTGCAAACACAGGTCTGGAACTTGAGGCCTGGGGAGGCGGCCGAGCCGGAGCTCCCCGATGCTGCGGGACGCCCGAGGTCCAAGACGCTCGAGAGCTTCGACTTCGCCTTCCAGCCGTCGATCGACAAGAAGCGGATCAAGGAGCTGGCGGAATGCCGGCTTATCTTCAACGGCGAGAACGTCATCTTCCTCGGGCCGCCCGGCGTCGGGAAGACCCATCTGGCCGTGGCCCTGGGCGTCAAGGCGGTCACTGAAGGCTCCCGGACGTACTTCACCCAGGCCACGCCGCTTATCGCCTCCCTGACTAAGGCGTACTCGGAGAACCGGATCGAGGAACGGCTGAAGTTCTACTGCCAGCCCAAGCTCCTGATTATCGACGAGATCGGCTACATCCCGATCGACCGCCACGGCGCGCATCTGTTCTTCCAACTCGTCTCCAGGAGGTACGAAAAAGGGGCGCCGATCCTGACCTCGAACCGGAGCTTCTCCCAGTGGAACGAGATCTTCGGCGACCCAGTCATCGCCACGGCCATCTTGGACCGGATCCTCCATCACTCGACCACTATCAACATCAAGGGAAACTCGTATCGTCTCAGGGAAAAGGTTAAAGCGGGCCTCATCTGAGAACCCGAGGTCGAAGAAAATCCATGAGAGGGTGGGTCATTATTCGACGCCGACAAAGGGGCATTTATGGATGCCTGTTGACACCTTTGAGGCGGGCAGGTCACATTGATCACTCCAAATCATTTTTAGTTGGCTCCAAGTCGTCACGTTTATAGACGAGCTTGCCATCGATGAAAACAGCCTCAAGTATCGATTTAATTTTAAGGGGATGTCCTCTCATGATTAAGATGTCTGCGTCCTTACCAGGCTCTATGCTTCCAACTCTATCTCCTACACCAATTATCTCTGCTGCATCTATCGTTATAGCTCTCAACGCTGCTTCCTCACTCATTCCGTTTTTTACAGCGTAGGCAGCTGTCAAGAAGGGATCAGTCCCCGGCACGCCGAGGGCTGCCCACTCCACCATCCACACTCCTTGAAGTGTTTCAAACGCCACTTTGATTCCTGCTTTACTTAGAATTACCGGATTCTCATTACTGTGGTATTCACCATCTTTTCGCCCTTCAAAAATATTCTCTAGAATAACGGGAACATTTCTTTGTTGAATCTCTTTGACAACTTTATAAGCTTCTTCCCCTCCTTCAATAATTGTTCTAAGCCCAAATTCATCAGTAATTCTAAGGGCAGTGAGTATATCGTCCATCCTATCACAGTGTATTATTACAGGCATTTCTCTATTCAGGACTGGAAGGAGGGCCTCAAGTGAAAAATTTCTTGTGGACTCCTCTTCACTTTTTTCTAACTTCTTTGCTTTATCCATATACTCTCTGGCTCTCATAAGAGTCTCGCGCAACAAAGCTGCAATTCCCATTCTAGTCGAAGGCATCTGGCCATTTCTTTTTGCCGTTGGCCCTAAACCAAAGATCATTGCTGCTTTATCTTTAACAATCATTTTATCAACGATAGCACCTGTGGTTTTCAATACCACCCCTTGTCCTCCGATGACATTCATGTCTCCTGGAGTGATCAAGGCTGTGGTTATACCCAGTTGTCGAAAGCGGGAAAATTCCTGCGCCTGAGGCTCTATTGCATATTTTGCCTCAAGCTCCGGCACTATCGGATTAGAAGGCTCATCAATCTGGCCATATCTTATCCCTGGGGTAACAGCCCTGTAAACTCTGGGATGAACCGATCCGGGCATGAGGGTAAACTCCTGCGCATCCAATATGGCATAATCCTTAGGAATGCAAATATTATTTCCGACTTTTTCTATCTTCCCTCCATTGATTAGAACGATACCATTTTTAATCGGCTGTCCCGCCATGGTAAAAACCGTCCCCGCTTTTATGGCAAATGCGCTGGCTTTTTTTAAATCAGGAGGAAAAGTTAATTGGCCGCTTGCATCAGGTGTGGAAGCAACAAAACGATTCTGATTTGCACTTTTTAACGTTTCATACTCGATTTTTCCATCCACCATGACCCTTTCCACTGAGGTGGTTATTTCAAAAGGCTCACCATCGAGAAACACAAGATCAGCATCTTTTCCTTCCTCAATAGTTCCTATCCTTTTGTCTAAATTCACCGCCTCTGCCCCATACAGCGTGAGTGCTTTTAAAACATCTTCCTCTTGCATGCCATAGCGATAGCACCCGGCGCCCAGATAGCGAAAGTTATCCTTCGGCCATCCGCCACCATCTGTCTGAAGGGAAACTTTAAGTCCTGCATTGGCAAGAATTGCAGGATTGCATTTAAAATTGCGTGAATCTCCTGTATATGAACTAAAATTTAAAGGACCACAATTAAAATAAATATCTTTTCTCTTTGCGAGTTCGTTGACAATCAAATAGGCAAAAGTACAGTGTCCAAGACTGAGCTTTAGATTAAACTCATCGGCCAGACGGATACAGCTCATGATTTCAGAAGGTGTATGACAATGAATATGGACCGGGATCTCTTTTTTCAAGGCCATAACCAGGATTTCTTTCCCCAAATCTCTTTCCGGAGATTTGACATCCCTTTTTTCATCAGTATCCTTTTTGTACTTTTCCCACTGCTTCATATATTCCTGCGCTTCTAAAAAAGCCTTCTTTGCCAAAAAGTAGACGTTCATTAAACTAATGTCGTGCATCGCGGCCGGAGTCGTGAGGAATGCCATTTTTAGGTCGCATATTTCTTTTAACACCATCTGTTCTGGAGGAGCCTTCTTCAATTTTAAGGCTAAACTTGCTCCTCCAATAATCTCTGCGCTGCCAGGACGTATTACGATAGTTGTCACTCCGCCGGCAAGACTAGACTGTATTCCTGGATCGTCAAAATAGAAAGAATCTAGAGCTCTTACCTGAGGAGTCAGAAACGCTGTTTCTTCATTTGTATCGTTATCTGTCACGGTCCCCAAATGTGAATGGATATCGATAAGGCCAGGAATAACAACTTCTGATTGCAATAACTTCGCCTTTTTGGGAACAGGAAGATTCTTTCCTACTCTCACGATCTTCCCGTTCTCAACAAAGACCATGCCGTTCTCCAAAACTCCATCAGACACCGTATAAAGCTTTTTGGCTTGAATCACAAAGGTCTCACCAGAATATAGGAATAAAGGGATCAGCATGAGATTAAAACAAATAAAAAGGATCACACATAATGAATATTTATTGTGTTTCATAATAAAATTACCCTCCTTATTGATAATCATTTTTTCTAGGATTTTAATTTGTCTAAACATTACGAGAACTGACAGATGTCAGATACCTTGACCTGAACCTCGTTTCTCGTCCATTCTGTCAGCAACTTTTTGAATAAGCAAGTCCGTTTTTAATCGCCTCGAGCGTGGACTCATTTGGCCGCTCTTTGCATCGATCCGTTCGACATTCCGCCCGCCGTCGTCCCGGACCGCTGGACCTTGGCTTCTGTGCTGGGCCAGATATATGCCGGACAGCTTCAATATGCGGCGGGATGTGTTCCGAGGACGCAACGCTGCTAACGGTTCGGGATATCCCAGATGAAATCGCGGTGCCGAGGTTGTCGCGCCGTCGCCGCCCGGGCTATGCTTGACGCCGACTCGCGGCCGGAAGTATTCTCCCGATGAGAATAGGAAAGAAGATTCCATGAAACCTCAGTACCGCCGAATGCTCCGGGGGATGAGGGCACGGAAGGAACAGCTGCCGCAGACTGCGGTCGCGGGAGCCGTTTGGTTCCTCTATATCCTGGAATGCTGTGACGGGTCCTTCTACACCGGGGTGACCACCGATATTGACCGCCGACTCCGGGAGCACCAGGAAGGCACGGCCTCCCGCTATACACGGACCCGACGCCCCGTCACCTTGGCATACCGGGAGGAGTGCGGCAGCCGGTCCCTATCCCTGGCACGGGAGTGCGCTGTCAAGTCCCTGAGCAGGCGGCGCAAAGAAGAACTCGTCTCGGGAGGGAAGCCCGAAATTAAACGGCCACTGTCTTGAGGCCATTGCCGGGTGCGTTCCGCCATTCACGCTCGCTTTTGCGTCATTGACATCGATCCCCGGTCGAGGATATCATCGCTCATGAATAGAGGAGAAAGGAGGGGCATCATGAGGAACAAGATGTTGATTCTCGGCTTGATCGCCGGTTTCGCCGTCGTCCTTGCCGTCCCTATGCGTGGAACGGACGGCGGGCAGAATTCGGGGACGGCCAAGAAGGTCGTCGATATTGAAATGACCGACGTCTTCGTCGACCAATGCCGAGTTTGGATCCGGGTCACGAACAAGGGCAATGTCAAGATCGACAAGGTGCTGAGAGAGCAGGTCTCGGTGGACGGTTTGCTCATGGACGACAGCAAATCGCACTATGTCCTGGAGCCGGGGGCTGTATTCGCCCACGGCGTCGGCGCCGACCCGGGCTTAAGAATCTCCGGCCGGAACAGGACGATCAAAGCGCAGGTCGATGTCGAAAACGTCCTGGCAGAGCTTAATGAAGCCAACAACACCAAGGAGGTAACGCTGTCCTGCATCGTGGATATTCGCCGGGCGACCGATCTGGCCAAGCCCGTCCTGGCCAAGCCCGACCTGATTGTCTCCTTCAAATTCAAGAACGTTATCCGCAAGGATCCCAACGCGGACGGGAATTTCATCTGGTGGACCGATATCCACTTCACGATCACCAACCAAGGTCCGGGCGGCGCCGGCCCCTGCGCGATACTGCTGGAACGTGACTCCGGACCTGGCGGAGCGTTCGCTCAAGCTGGCCCGGAGATCAGCATCCCGGCCGTCAATGCCGGCCAGTCCGTCACGAAAGTGGCGACATCTTACCAGCACACCGGCCCGTCTCCGACCTACCGGGCCACGGTGGATATCCACAATGCGGTGGTCGAAACCAAAGAGGACAACAACCAGTTCACGAAAAAATTTCCGTACTGATCGATAACAAAGATTCCCAGCACTCCCCGGCCTCAAACCGGCCGCAAGATGAGGCGGCTGTTCATCGTTCCGTTCCTCGTGCTGTTCGCTTGCGCGGCCGTGGGCGCCGCGTCGCGCGCAGGGATGAGGCTAGGCGCGCCGGTGGCCAACGCCCTGGCAAGGACGTCGACCGTCCTCGGTCCGAGCCAGCCGGCCTATACGCGGGTCCGGTGGTGGCCCTCGTGAACAACGGCTGCATCAGCTCCGGCGAGGGCGTTGCGATGGGCATCAAGAACCTGCCCAACGGCAGGGTGGTTGGCTTTGGCGGCACGAACGGTTCGTTCGGCATGTCCGGCGACGCCGCACTCATGCCCGGCGGTTACATGATCGACTGGCCGTTCGGCCAGTCGCTGGACGAGCGCAAGGTCGTGCAGATCGACATTCGCGACGGCAGGGGCGGCGTGCGCCCCGACGTGAGAGTCCCGACGACCTTGTCCAACGCCCTCAGAGCCGCGCGCGGCAAGGACGTGGTGCTCGAGTATGGCCTGTAGCGCGGGTCGTCCTGAAATTCGATGTGTGATGCCGCGACCCCTTCGCCTGTGCTCGATTGCCCGTCCGCCGCATCTGTTCAGAGCAAGATTTGATGGGAGGGTTTAAGCCGCAGCCTTTCTGATACAACGCGCTGAACATCAAGGCCGGTTGACGTTGTTAACTTGATTCCCTCGTTTGAGCTGGGCCTCATCACGTCTTTTCAGAGAGTCGCGGTCGTGTCCGTGACGCTGGCCCGTTAATTTCATTCTCATCAATCGTTTGGCAGGGACCGTCTCGCGTTTTTTCCACCTGCGTTCCTGACTCCGGGACCCGGGAGGGCCCTCGGCCAATATCCCCCAGGGATTCACCTCTAAGGGTGATTCACAGGCTCGAGGGTTCGTGAGATACCCGTTGACGATGGGTGGAAACCTCCGTTAAAATCTTTTCGGGAGGGATGAGGGTCATGTCCAAAATCGTCCTGATCGATTTCGATGAAAAGGACTGCGAGCACTTGCGCGCCGAGGGTTTCGACGCGGTGCTCCTGGCCGCGAGCGAGGGAGAGTCGGCGCGTCACCGGGTGCCTGTGGATTGTGAAACGGTCTTTTTTCAGATGGGTCGGCAGGGGCAGGAAGGCAGGGCCCGGAACGAACTTGCGCCGGAGATCGCCCCGCTCGTCGAGGGCGGGACCCGGGTCGTCTGTTTCGTCGGAGAGGGCGATCTCGTCGACCTGACCGGGATCATCGGTCTGTATCCCGAGCTTCATTTCCGGAACGCGGACCCGTCGGAGGGCCTCGTTCTCAGGCCGAAGGTCCCGTTCAGCCTCATTTTTGATAGGTTTGGACCGTCCATCGTCCATGCTTACAAGCTCTTTCAGGACCCCGTCCCCGAAACGTCGTGGGACAAGGTGTCGAGCGCAAACGGGAACTACGAGTTTCTGGCCAAAGGCCGGGACGGGCGCCCCGTCTCCGTCCTCATCCGCAAGGGCAAAGGCTTCTATCTCCTCCTCCCTTCGTTCGGCCCGAAGAACGCCGATGTTGCCGGCTTCTTCCTCAAGGACGTTGCCCCCCTGCTCGACCTGAGGGCGACGGAAGTCCCGGAATACGGCTGGCTCGACGGCGGGGAGTATACATTCCCCGTCTTCAAAAACCTGCTCGCCCGCCGGGAGGAGGAGGTCAGGCGCCACGAACAGGCCCTCCGGGAGATCGAGGACAGCCTCAAGGAGGCCCGGGCGACGGAACAGGAATCCTTCAACAGGCTCCTCAAATCCGAAGGCTCCGAGCTCAAAAAGGCGGTCATCCAGGCCCTCCAATACCTCGGCTGGGGGAAGGTCGTGGATGTCGACGAGTACTGGAAGAAGGTCATCCGGAGCAAGGAGGAGGATGTCTGGCTTATCGAGGCCGGCGATCAGTCTGTCGAGGTCAGCCTTCAGAGGGAGCCCCTCATCCTAGTCCTCGTCCGGGGCGGCAGGAACTGGGCCACGGACGAGGAATGCGCCCTGCTCCAAAAATACAAGGGGCGCCGGATGCAGGAGTTCGACAACACCAGGATGAAGGCCGTGCTCGTCGGCAACTACTTCCTGGCCCAGGAAGCGGAGGCGCGGACGAGCCCGTTCTCCCCCCTCCAGGTCGAGGAAGCGCAGAAGGATGGGAACGGCCTGCTCACGACCTACGAGCTGTTCAAGGCCGTCAAGGCCGAAAAGGAAGGCAAGGTCCGTAAAGAGGATATCCGGGGACAGCTCGCTGGGAAGACCGGACTGGTTCGGTTCGAGTGGTGATTAGAACCTTCAGAGATAGTTGATCTTCAGGAATAGGCTGCGCGTTGACTTGGAACGTGTTCCGGTTCCGTAGGATCGTGTCGTCGTAGATCCTCTCCCCGTCGGAGCGCCGGGAGAAGCCGCGGCGAGCGGGCTTTCTCCCTCGGGCCGGGCGAAGGTTCTCTCGCGGCCGAAGGGCTTGCCGGCCGGGGCGATCTTGCCGGCTCGATCCTGATCTCGGTCTTTGCGCAGCTCCCGGCCTTGGCTTTTGGACACGATTGTGCTAAAAGAGAGGGCTATGGTCTAGGAAGACGAGGAGACATCCATGAAAAGAGCGGAACGCAGACAGCTCAAAGAAGACGAGTTCGTTTCGGGCATGACCAGGTTTCTCGAGCTCGCGAAGACGTGGGGACGGGAACTCCTCATTGGCGCGGGAGTCCTCGTGCTTCTGGCGCTGGTCTTCCTGGGCATCACCTTCCTCAAGAACCGGGGGCTCCGGGCCGAGAGCCGGGTCGTCGGCGAGATCCTTTCCCTCCGGGCCGGCCTCGACCAGAAGCCGGAGAACCTGCCCCGGCTGGAAAAGCTAGCCGGCTCCGGAAAGTATTCTCGCGTCGCCTACATCGCGCTGGCCACATATTGGCTCGAGAAGGGCGAACTGGACAAGGCGGAGAGGAGCGCTTCCGCCGTTAAGCCGGCCCGGCGGGATTTCGTCGCCTACCAGGCCCAGGACCTCCTGGCCCAGATCTGCGTCCGGAAGAAGGATTTCGGCCGGGCCCTGGAGATTTACGCCAGGATCGAAAAGGAGAAACCTGCCTCCTACCCCCTCGACGCGGTCCTGTTCCATAAGGCCGAGGCGCTGGAGCTCAAGGGCGATGTCTCGGAAGCCCTCGCCGTTTTCAAGAAGCTCCAGGAGGAATACAATCAGACCTATTACGGCTACGAGGCGTCCCTGAAGATCGGCCGGCTCGAGAGCGCCAAGTAGGGCGTTCCCTTGAAAAGCCGGGCGATTGGAATATAATGGTCCCGTAATTCTCGAGGAGGAACCCGATGGCTTTCATGATCACCGAGGAATGCATCAATTGCGGCGCCTGCGAGCCCGAGTGTCCCAATCAGGCCATCACGGCGGGCGACGAACGCTACGTCATCGAGCCTGCGAAGTGCACGGAGTGCGTCGGGCATTTCGAGGAATCCCAGTGCGCGGCGGTCTGCCCCGTCGACTCTTGCGTGGCCGATCCCAATCGCAAGGAGAACAGGGACGAGCTGATGGCAAGGTTCCACAAGCTTCAGGGCTGACCCGGAGCTTTCGCGGATGACCTTTTTCCATGCGGCTCATGGAAAGGATCCGAGCGAAGGCGGGACCCTGGCTTAACATCCTCCTGTTCGTCCTGACGATCGCCTCCACGTTCTTCGTAGGCCTGAGCTGGAGCCTGAGCTACAGAGACGGGAATGCGGTCGATCCGGACTTCCCGTTCAATTTCCGGGCCGGGCTTTTCGACGACCGCGGGATCGTCACCCTGAGCGTCCTCTACTCCGTCGTCCTTCTCGTCATCCTCCTTGGGCATGAGTTTGGTCATTACCTGGCCTGCCGGCGTTACCGGATCGACGCCACGCTCCCGTACTTCGTCCCGGCCCCGACCCTGATCGGCACCCTGGGGGCGTTCATCAAGATCAAGTCCCCGATCACGCGCAAGCGCCAACTGTTCGACATCGGGGCGGCCGGGCCGCTCGCCGGCTTTACCCTTGCTCTCCCGGCGCTCGTCGTCGGCCTGTCCCTATCGAAGATCGCGCTCCCGCCCCATGGGGAGAGAGCCCTGGTCTTCGGGGAGCCTCTGCTCTTCAAGTTCATCGCCGGGCTTTTGTTCACGGACATCCCGCCGGGGCACGTCATCGTCCCGCACCCCGTGGCTTTCGCGGGCTGGGTCGGCGTCCTGGTCACGGCGTTTAATCTTTTCCCCATGGGGCAGCTCGACGGCGGACACATCTTTTTCGCGATGGTCGGGAGAAAGGCCATGACCGTGGCCAAGATTTTCCTGGGGGCATTCGTCGTCATGGGCATCTTCTTCTGGGTGGGCTGGTTCGTCTGGGCGCTCCTTATCCTCCTCCTGGGCCTGAAGCATCCCCAGGTCGTGGACGTGGACGTCCCGCTGTCGCCGGGGAGGAAAGCCGTCGGCGTCCTTATCGTCCTGATCTTTGCGATCTCGTTCATCCCGGCCCCCATCAAGGGGTTCAATCTCTTCGACCTCCTGAGGCAGTTCGGTTTATGAGAAGAGCCGGGACGCTCGAGGGAAGGGCTCCGAGTTATTCACAGGAAGTGTGGAAAAAGTGTGGATATCTACCGGGTCGCAGGCTAAAAAGGCCAACGAATCCTTGAAGATACGACGGTTTGCACAAGAATTCGTCATGGCAGGTAACTCGCTGATTATAAAAGAATTAATATGTCCTTGAAAACAAACGAAATGCGTTTTAAGCGGCGTGGGCCCGGTTCGAGGGGGGAAAATGGACGATAGGTTCAGGGACGTGAAGGCCGATTTCGACCGGATGACCAGCCGGTTCCGCGGGGGAGAGATCTCCCGGCGCGAGTATATCGAGAGTCTCAAGCAGATGCGCTTCAAGGACGAGGAGGGCCGTTTCTGGATGATCGGGGCGCAGACCGGGAAATGGTATTACTTTAGCGGGACGGGCTGGGTCCAAAGCGCCTTGCCTTCCCTCGGCGAGAAAAGGGCCATCTGCATCTATTGCGGCCGCGAGAACGACCTCGAATCCGAGGAGTGTGCGGGATGCGGCGGCCGCGTCGCGGCCGCGGGAGTTTGTCCCGTCTGCGGCTCTTCCTTGGACTCGGAAACGGGAGCCTGCCCGTCGTGTCCCACCCCGACGGCTCCAGAGTTCAGCGGCCCGGCGGGAGCCGCGCCGTCCCGAACCGGGGCGGGGGGGGACTATGTCGTTCGTTCCGTCCACCCGCTTTCATATCTTTTATTCTGGGGAGGCGTGGGGATCGTCTCCGGGGTCCTGTTAGGGCTATTGGCCGGAGCCACATCCTTTGTCCCAGGGATCTCCGACCTGCTTCCCGCGTTCTTCAAGGAGATGCAGGGAAAGCTCCTCGGCGGGATGGTCTTCGCCGGCCTCGGTGGGCTCGCGGGGTTCATCCTGTTCGGCGCGGCCGGCTTCCTCCTCGCGCTCTTGGCCAACGCAATCCTATCCTTCACGGGGGGAGTGAGGCTGCGGATGACAGGGCCGGCGGGGAAGGGTCCCGAGGACCGAGACTAGGATTTCGGGCGTCTCGCCCGGGCCAGGGCGAAAGCGATCTGCCCAAGGGAAACGGACTCGTCGTTCGGCGAAAAGGCCTCGGAGCGAAGAACGCGGAATCCTTCCTGTCCGAGCAGGCGCTCGGCGGCGAGGAGGAGCCTGCGGTTCAGGAAGCATCCCCCCGCGAGGGACACGATCCCGATCCCGTGTTCGTTCCTGGCCCGCCGCGCGATATCGAGGATGACCCGGCCCAACGTCTCGTGGAATTTCGCCGATACCCTCGATACGGGGACGCCGCGCCAGAGGTCGGCTACGACCTCCCGGATGGTGGGAGCGAAGGAGATCCGGAGGGGCGGCCCGTCCCCGGACACGGCATAAGGATAATGCGCCGACGTCCGGCGACCGGCGGCATCTTCGAGGCGCATGGCCGCCTCGGCTTCGTATTCTGTTTCCAGGGGAGCGAGCCCGCACAGGAAGGAGATTGCGTCGAAAAGGCGACCGCAGCTCGAAGCGGGGGGACTCGCGATCCCGTTGGCCATCATGGCGAGCACGGCTTTGACCTTCCCGGTGTCCGCCGCCTTCAGGGCCTTTACGGGAGGGATGTCCTTTCCGAACGCCTCGCGCAGATGTGACAGGGCCATCCTCCAGGGCTGGCGTGACGCCAGGTCTCCCCCGGGGAGCGGGACCTCCTCGAAATGCGCCAGCCTCAGGAAAGAACCGTAGTCCGCGATGAGGAACTCGCCGCCCCAGGCCTTCCCGTCCTCCCCGTACCCGTAACCGTCCAGGGCTACGCCCAGGACCTTCGATCCGGGCGGGACTCCGTGTTCCAAAAGGGGAGCGAGGACGTGGGCGTGATGGTGCTGGACCCGGACGTGCGGGAGGCCGGACCGTTCGGCGAACCGCGTCGTCCGGAAATCCGGGTGGAGGTCGGTGACGAGGACTTCGGGTCGGACCCCGAACAGCCGTTCGAGATGGGCGAGAGTCTCCTTGAAATAGCCGAAGTTCCGGTAATCGTCGAGGTCGCCCAGGAACTGGCTCGTGATGACGTAGCCGTCCTTGTAGAGAGAGATCGTATCCTTCAGCTCTCCACCGAAGGCCGCGATCACCGTCCCCGTCCTGAGCCCTTCCGGGACGGGCTGAGGATAGGGGACATATCCCCTGGCCCGTCGGACGAAGAGGGGCCTTCGGCCCGCGGCCTTGACGACCGAGTCGTCCGACCGCATCTCGATCGGGCGGTCATGGGTCAGGATGACGTCGCAGAGGGCGCCGATGCCCTCCTCTTCCGACCTCATGATGGGTGCGTCCTTGGCGTTCGAGCTCGTGGCCACGATGAGAGGGATGCGTTCGAGGAGCAGTTCGTGGAGGGGCGAATAAGGGAGCATGAATCCCATCTCGCCGAGGCCGGGAGCGATGCCGGGGATGTCCTTCTTTTTTTTGAGGAGGACGATGGGCCTCCGGGCCGAGCGCAACAGCCCGGCTTCAAGCGCCGACACCCGGGCGTATCTCCGGATCGTCGCGAGGTCCGCGGCCATGAGGGCCAAGGGTTTCGTCCGGCGTTCCTTGATGCGTCTCAGGCGCCGGACGGCCCCGGTGTTCAAAGGGTCGCAAACCAGGTGGAACCCGCCGATCCCCTTGATGGCCAGGATCCTGCCCTTCCGGATGAGGCCCGCCGCCTCGGGGATGTCTCCGGCGAGCGTACGCCCCGTCCCCGGCTCGACAAGGCTCAGGCGGGGGCCGCAGGAGGGACAGGCGATGGGCTGAGCGTGGTACCTCCGGTCCAAGGGGTCCCCGTACTCTCGGGCGCAATTGGGGCACATGGGAAAGCCCGACATGGTCGTTGTTTTCCGGTCATAAGGGAGGTCGCGGACGATGGTATATCGGGGGCCGCAGTTCGTGCAGTTGGTGAAGGCGTAATGGTAGCGACGCTCCCCCGGCGTGCGGATCTCTTCGAGGCAGTCGTCGCAGATGGCGATGTCGGGGGAGATGAAGACGAAACCGGCCGCCCTGCGGGTCTTCCGGATCTCGAAACTCCCAAGGCCCCGGAACCGGGCGGGCGCCCGGTCGATCCTCTCGATCTGGGCCAGGGGCGGTTTCCGCTCTTCCAGAGCCTCGATGAACCGGTCGATCACCGCGGACCCGGGCGCCTCGAGAAAGATCTCGACGCCTTTCCCGGCGTTCTTGACCCAGCCCGTAAGGCCTAGCTCCCGGGCCAGCCGGTAAACGAACGGCCGGAAGCCCACGCTCTGAACGACGCCGAAGACCGTGAGGGCTGCGGCCTGTCCGGTCCCGGCGCGAGGCGTTTTCCCGTGCTTCTTGACCTTCAACCTCTAACCTTCTTACTGTAAAGACAACCGCAATAGTCCTGCCTGTAAAGGCCCGCTTCTCTGCTCATGGCCGCGCTCTTACGGAAGCCGTCCCTTTTCTTGAAATCGGCCTCCAGGAAGTCGATCCCGTGCCTGTGGGCGAAGAGCCTGCCGATCCTGTTCATCGTTCCGGCTTTCTTCCACGGGCTGAGGCTCATGACCGTCGTGAATAGGCCGAACCCCCGATCGCGGGCCATTTCCGCCGTCTTCCCGAGGCGCACGGCGTAACAGACGTCGCACCGGCGACCCTTCTCCGGTTCGTCCTCGAACTTCCGCGTGATCGTCAGCCAACGGTCCGCGTCGTAGGGGCCTTCGACGAGCTCCATGCCGAGCATCCCGGCGACCTTTCGCGTTTCTTCGAGCCGAAGGTTGTATTCCTCCCGGGGATGGATATTGGGGTCGTAGAAAAAACCTGTGACCTCATGGGTTTCGCCGAGAAGGCGGACAACGTAGAGAGCGTCCGGAGCGCAACAGATATGGGCCAGGATCCTCGGCTTGGGCATTCGACTATTCTAGACGTATGCGCCGGAGCGGTAAAGTCCCGACTAGCTGAGCTTTTCGATCCTCGCTTGTAGATTCCTGATGGCGCGGTCGACGCTGTCGATCTGAAAATAGACGAGGGCCAGCTCTTTGTGCTCGACGCGGGCCTCGTCGAGGGCTCGGCCCAAGCTTTCGGTGAGGGGCTCGGAGCTTTTCTTTACGTCGATGATCCGGTCCTGGACCTGTTCTTTATTCTTCACTCCCTCCTGGATCTCCCGCTCCTCGACTCGCTCCGCATCTTCGTGAGCCCGACGCGTTTCCAGGGCCTTTTCCCGAAGGCGCCCGATCTCGGCCTTGAGGGCCGCGATCTCGACGGCGATCCGCGCCGCTTCCTCATCGATGGAAGCGTCCGTATCCGCCGGGCCGTCGCTCGCGGCGGGAGGCCGCTTCTTGAGGTCCTTCTCATGCCGAAGGAGCTCCGCCATCCGCTCCTCCATCGGGCGGCGCGCCCCCTCTTCGGCCTCGAGGGCGGCTTTCCGGAGCCTCCGGGCCTCTTCGTGCGCCGTTTCGAGCGCGTCGATCCTGTCGTAGACCTCCTGCCATTCCGCCTGACGCCGGTTCATCTCCTCTTCCAGGGAGGTGAGGCTCCTGAAGGTTTCCTCGGTGCCCTCGATCCGGACATCCTCGCACCACGCCTTCCGGCCGAGCTCCTTCCAGAGGCCCCCCTTCTTCTCTTTTTCGCGCCTGAGCCTGGCGGTCAGCCTCATGCGGATCATTTTGCGCTTGGCCCCCGACAGGAAAGCGCTTAGCCGCCGCCTGAGATCCTTGTCCCTGAGGAAGATGAAGAAGAGGAGGAGGATGATGACGCACAGGAGCAGCCAGAAGGCCCAATAGGGGAGCCCTTCCCTCGCGGGGTCGGGGACCGCCCCGAGGCTCGTGAGTAAAGCGTTTGCGTCGACCATCGTTTTTCGCGGCGAGCGGTGCCTTCCTATTTATATTTTTGGCGAGATTTTGTCAACGTACGGCCGCGCCCGTCCCTTGACAAAACGGTGCGACGGTATTTCTCCCGGCGGTCGATCCCGGCTTCTCCCGGCGAAAGGACCGCCCGGCGGGCCAGGGAGAGCATGGCGGGCAGGTTCTCCCGGAAGACGCTGTCGATCTCCTCCTCGGCGTTGAAGAATCCGCCGAGTTCGATATCGACGGGGGGGAGTTCCACGGTGTAGGATGGGATACCGGACACGGCGAACGTCCAATCCGTCGTGTCCCCATTCGTCAGGTAAAGCGACGACGCCGACTGCCCGCAGGCATAGGCGCGCCCGTTCACGGCCTTGATGAGCCCCGCCATTTCCAGCCCGATCTCCCGGAGCAGATCGTCCTGGTCGGCGGGGACATCCGTGTAGCCCCAAGGATAGAGGATCGTCTGGGAATAGCTGTGATATGAGACGACCGCCCGGAAGTCCCTGCGCTGGAACAGGTCCCGCACGGCCCGGGTCTCGGGTTCGGAAAAGGCCGACGGCCCCCGGTAGGTCTCCGAAAGGGGCGACGGACTCGAGCCGGCGTCGTCCGCGCCCCACATGTAGCCGTAGTTCCGGTTGAGGTCCACGCCGAAGCTTCCGTCCGCGTTGGCCCGGCGGTTCTTCCGCCAGTAGCGGTAGACGTCGATGGAGTACTCGAGGCCGTCCGGGTTGACCAGGGGGACGATCCAGATCTCCGAGCGGCCGACGAGGTCGCGGACGGTCGCGTCGGTCTCGGCGCTCTCGGCCAGATACCGGGCGAGGAGAAGCGGCACCTCTACCGAGATCCATTCGCGGGCGTGGTGGCATCCGAGGAAGAGGATCCCGGCTTCGCCCTCGTCCCGCTCCGGGGTGTCGCTGATCTTTACCGCATAGATATGGCGCCCTTCGAGGCTCGTGCCGAGCGTGAACAGTTTTACGGTTCGGGGATAGGCGGATTCCAGGGCCTTGAGGTCGGACTCGAGCTCCAGATAGGAATGGAATTCCCCGTTGATGCCTCCGGCCGTGGCCATCGCGACGGGCCGCGTCGGGGCGAAAAGCGCCGTCTCGACAGCGAACGGGACCCCCCGCGCCGACAGCCGCCCGAGGTCCGCGGCGGTCGCCACCATATGGACCCGCCCGGCGGCGGCTTTCAGGACGTCGACCCGCATTTCGGCGAGGACCTTCAGGTTTCCCTCCGTCGCGGCCACGCTCACGATTTCGACCGGATCATCCGGGACCGGGAGGGCCAGGGAGCCTGCGGATAGGGCGAGGAGAATGACGATGGCCGGAACGACAAGCTTCCTCATGGCCGGTCGCTCCCGAGATCATAGCTCAGGGTCATCGCGACCCTGCGGGCGGACAATCCATCCCCTGAACCCCGTTCTCTGCCGACGGCCGCCCCCACGTCGATACGGAGACGCCCCAAGACAAGGCCGCTCCCGAACGTGAGGTAGACATATGAGGATTTCGCCGTCTTCATGGGCTGGGGGTCGACGGCGACCCCGACCCGGAGGGGGGATCGGACGTTGCGGCTGAACAGGCGGTAGGAGCCCAGGTACTCGACCCCCGCGGCGCCCGTCCAGACGTCCCGGAAATCGCGCACTTTCGGCTCGCCGAAATACGATGCCCTGTAGGCGGACCATTTGAAGAATCGGATGTCCGAGACGACTCGGAGGTTCTCCGAGGGGCGCCAGGAGACCCCCGCGCCTGCGACCCAGGGCTGCTCGTACCGGTCCTTTTCGTCCGCGGCAATCGCGATGTCCGTTCCGGAGGCGGGGACCCTGTATTCCAGCAGGCTCCGGCTCGACGCTCTCTTGACGAAAGGGGCCCGGAAAACGAGGCCCCCGGAGACGCGTTCCGAAAACGCATAGGTAAGGCCGGCGTTCCAACAGAACCCCGAGAACGTCTGCCGTCGGCCGTCATCGATCAGGACCCCGTCCGCGGCGAACGTCTCGGTGATCGTCCTCTCGAGCTTGCCCCGCAGAAGGCGGAAGCCCAGCCCCGCCGCGAGCCGCCGGGAGATCTTCCTGGCAACCGTCAGGTTGAAGCTCCTGAGCCATCCGGTCTGTTCGACCCGGATGAAATAGACCGGATCGCCCTGCGCCTCGGCCCGATATTCGAGCAGCGGCCTGCCGTAGTTTTCCGCGAGGTCCGCTGAAGCGGCGAAGGCCCAATTCCCGAGCCGGACCGCCAGCCCTCCGAAATCGACGCCGTAGGACCGGTCCTTCAAAGGGCCGGGAGTGGAAAAGACGCCGGTATTCAGGACCGAGTACCTCATGAGCGAAGCCGAGAGGTACGAAAAGCTCACGGCCGCCGTGAACCGCGGGAGGGCGCAGGAGAGGGCCGGGTTGACGAGGACGGCCGATGCGTCCCAGGCCGCGGCGATGCCGGCGCCCCCGCAGGCAAGCGACGGCGCCAAGGCGATCCCTGGTGCGTTCCAGCTGGCGAGGGGCGCTTCGTCCTCATACTGGCCCATGATGAGCTGGGGCCACGCCCTGCCGGCAAAGACGAGGAGGGCGACGACGGCCCCGGCCCGGAAAAGACGCTTGCTCATGACCCGGAGGGATTCTATCACCGCGGGTTCCGTTTTCCAAACGAAACCCCGTATGTTATGATATACGTCAACTGGAGCGAGCATGAAGAGTGCAGAGCGCAGAAAGATCAAGATCGTCGGCCAGGGGGTCGCCATCCCCGAAAAGGTCCTGACCAACGCCGACCTCGCAAAAATAGTCGACACGACCGACGAATGGATCGTCAGCCGGACGGGGATAAGGGAACGCCGGATCGCCCGGGAGGACCAGGCGACCTCCGACCTCGGCATCGAGGCCGCCGGGAACGCCCTGCGCAGCGCCGGGCTCGTGATTGGGGACATCGACCTCATCCTGGCCGCCACGAACACTCCGGATACGATCTTCCCGTCGACGGCATGTCATATCCAGAGGGGGCTCAAAGGCGGGCCCGTCCCCGCCCTGGACATCTCGGCCGGATGCTCGGGGGCCCTGTACGGGATGATCGTCGCCGAGAGCCTCATCCTGTCCGGGACCGCGAAACGCATCCTGCTCGTCGCTCCCGAGATGCTGAGCCGGGTGACGAATTGGACGGACCGCTCGACCTGCGTCCTCTTCGGCGACGCCGCCGGGGCGTTCGTGTTCGAGGAAAGCACAGACGCCTCGGGAATGCTCTCCCATTACTGGGGGGCGGACGGGAACCTTGCCGACCTTCTGTCCATTCCCGCGGGAGGGTCGCGGATGCCCGCCTCCGAGAGGACGGTCGCCGAAAAGCTCCATTGCCTTCAGATGAAAGGGAGCGAGGTCTTCAAGCAGGCCGTCAAGAGGATGGGGGAGGCCGCCGTGGAGGCCCTGAAGCGGGCCGGGGTCGCAAAAGAGGATATCGCCTGGCTCATCCCCCATCAGGCCAACATCAGGATTATCGAAGCCACCGGCGAACGGCTGAAGCTCCCGAAGGAAAAGGTCTTTATCAACATCCACAAGTACGGCAACTGCTCCGTAGCCACGATCCCCCTCGGGCTGGAGGAGCTTGTCCGGGACGGGAAGCTCAAGAGGGGGGACGTCATCGTCATGGACGCCTTCGGCGCCGGCTTCACCTGGGCGGCTATCGTCTACCGTTGGTAGGCGCGATGAACGCCGCCCGTCATTTTTCCGCGATCAACTCGTTGAACAGCTTGACCAGGGCGGCCTTTTCGAGCTGGCCGACATAGCGATATCTGATGACGCCCTTCCCGTCGACGACGATGGTTGCCGGGATGTAATCGCCGGGCTCGTAATCCTCTTGGATCTTCCGGTCGGCCAGGGCGATGGGATAGTTGATCCCCGCTTTGTCGACGAACGTGAGGAGCCTGTCCGCGGTCATGCGGTCCACGGAAATTCCGAGGATCTCCAAGCCGCGGGCCTTGTTCTCTTTGTAGGCTTCGATGAAGTCGGGGATCTCGGCCCTGCAGGGTCCGCACCAGGTCGCCCAGAAGTTCAGAACCAGGACCTTGCCCTTGTAGTCGGCCAGGGAAAGGGCCTTTCCCTGAAGGTCCTTGATGGCGAAATCGGGGGCGGGAACGTTCTCTCCTTCGACAGCCAGGGCGGGGAATCCGAGGGCTAGGAGGATGGCCAGCGCGAGGGCTGCGGTCGTTATCTTCTTCATCCGAAGCTCCTTCATTATAGTTGTTCGATCAATCTCTATCATTAATATAGGGATTATATGCGAAAGCCGGACTTTTGGCAACATTGAAGCGGAATTTTGCGCCGTTCGCGGATGTCGCCGAGCGGACCGGAACGACCCGGTCCTGCCGGATCAACAGCTCTTCAGCAGACGCTCATTCTTCCGATCGACCTCGGCCTGCATGGCCGCGATGTCCGGGTCCTTCAGATGACGGAAACGCCCCTGGAGCCTCAGGTATTCGTTGATCGGCTTCCTCTCCTTGACCTTGATGCTCATCGTCGTCCGCTCGCCGTCCTCGATCTCGTAGAGCGGGAAGATTCCGGTTTGAACGGCCAGCCGGGCGAGCTTGACGGTATCCGATGGCCGGCTCTTCCAGCCCGAGGGGCAGGGGGCGTAGATGTGCAGGAAGCGCGTCCCCTTGATCTCCTTGGCTTTTTTCGCCTTCTTGAACACGTCTTCGGGATAGGCCACGCTGGCCGTCGCAAGGTAGGGGATGCGGTGGGCGGCCATGATGGCATCGATGTCCTTCTTTGGCCGGTTCTTGAAGTGCTTGACCGGCGTGGTGGTCGTCCACGCGCCATAGGGTGTGGCCGAGCTCCGCTGGATCCCCGTGTTCATATAGGCTTCGTTGTCGTAGCAAACGTAGAGGATGTCGTCGTTCCGTTCGGCCGCCCCGGACAGCGCCTGGAGGCCGATGTCGAACGTCCCGCCGTCCCCGGCCCAGGCCAGGACGGTCGTCTCGGTGTCGCCCGTGATCTCCAAGCCGGCCTTGACACCGGCGGCCGTGGAGGCGGCCGTCTCGAAGGCGCAGTGGAAGATGGGCACTCCGAGCGAGGAGTGGGGGAAGGGCCCGTCGATGACGGCCCAGCAGCAGGCCGGGATGCAGACGATCGTCTTAGGTCCAAGGGCCTTGAGGACATACCTCATGGCCATCGTCGCGCCGCATCCCTGGCAGGCGAGGTGCCCGGGGCTCATCAGCTCTTCTTCGGGCAAGGTCAGCTTCATCGTGCGTTCTTTCTTCATCTCTTGACTCCTATCCAGCCGATCTCCTCGTCGGGCCGGTCCTTGGAGGACGCCAACCTGTAGATCTCTTTGAAATCCCCGGGGGTGATGTCGCGGCCGCCCAGCCCGGCGACGTAGCCGAAGACCGGCGGCATCCCATCCTGTCCGTACAGGGCCGATTTGACCTCCTGGTAGAAGATGCCGTGATGGCCATAGGAGAGGTTGCGGTCGAGCACGGCCACTTTTCGGGCCTTTTTCAGGGCCTCGCGGACCGCGGCGAAGGGAAAGGGCCGAAAGAGGATGATCCTGAAGTTCCCTGCCTTGACCCCCTCCGCGCGAAGCTCGTCGACGGCGACTCGGGCCGTTGAGCCGGCCGAGCCGGAGGTGACGAACAGGAAGTCGGCATCGTCGCACATATAGGCGTCGACGAGTCCGAGGCGGCGGCCGAAGATCCGCTCGTACTCGCGCCCGGTCTCCTCGACGAGGTCGGGTACCTTCTCCATGTCCTTCTGGAGCTTGTAGCGCAACTCCATGTAGTGCTCGGGCGCGGTCAGGCCGAAGAAGGCGTGCGGATCGGAGGTCGTCAGCTTGTAGACCGGGCGGAAGGGGGGCAGGTACCCGTCCACCTTCGCCTGGTCCGGGATTTCGACGACCTCGTAAGTGTGGGAGAGGGCGAACGCGTCCAGGACGACCATGCTCGGGATGAGGAGCCTTTCGGAGACCTTGAAGGCTTGGATAACCGTGTCCACGACCTCCTGGTTCGACGCGCAATAGAATTGGATCCAGCCCGTGTCCCTCTGGGACAAGCTGTCGTTCTGATCGGTCCAGATGCTCCAGCCCGGAGCCATGGCCCGGTTGATGTCGCCCATGACGACAGGGAGCCGGCCGCCCGAGGCCCAATGGAGGAGTTCGTGCATAAGGGCGAGGCCCTGAGATGAAGTGGCGGTGAAGGTCCGAGCCCCGGTGAGCGAGGCGCCGAGGCTGGCCGCCATGGCCGAGTGCTCGGATTCGACCTTGATAAACTTGGCGTCGAGCGTCCCGTCGGCGCACATCTCGGAGAGGAGCTCCACGACCTGCGTCTGGGGCGTGATGGGATAGGCGGCGATGACCTGTGAACGGGCGAGCATGGCCCCGTAGGACAGGGCATGGTTGCCCATGATGACCTTTTTCATTTCTCCTCCTCGACCATGACGATGCACTTCGTCGGGCATTCCTCGGCGCAGATGCCGCACCCCTTGCAGTACATGTAATCGACCACCGGCCAGTTGTCGACGATGTCGATGGACACGTCGGGGCAGAACTTCCAGCAGATGCTGCACTGGATGCACTTGGAACGGTCGACCTCGGGCCGGATGTTCCGCCAGGCTCCCGTCCTGTTATGGAGCATGGAGCCGAGGGACATGGTGGTGACCGGCATCTCTTTTTCGGACGCAAAAACGATCTTCTTGACGTCTTTTTTACTGGTCATGCTGATCTCCTCGCTGCGGGGACGGCCCTCACGCCTTGGCGTAGGCCTCTTCGGCCGCCAGGACGTTCTCCTCGCGCTTGATGGGCACCCCCTCGCGGATGGCTGCTGTCAGGGAATCGAGCTTCGCCAGGCCCAGGACCTTGGTCACGGCTCCGACGACGGCCGTGTTGACGATGGGCGCCGCCATCGTCCCCAGCTTATTGCGGACGGCGATCTCCGTGGCATTGATAGTGGCCACCCGAAACCGCGCGGGGAACTTGAAATGCTCCGGTGCTTTGTCGCTGTTGATGATGATCCAGCCGCCGTCCTTGAGACCCTCCGTGACGTCTATGACCTCGACAAGCGTCGGATCCACAACGACGACGTGGTCCGGGGCGTAGATCCGGCTCTTGTCATAGATCGGCTTTTGATCGATGCGGAGGAAGGCGAAGACGGGGGCGCCGCGCCGCTCCACCCCGAACTCGGGATAGGCTTGGACGTAACTACCCTCCTTGGCGGCGGCGTCGGCCAGGACCTTCGAGGCCACGACGGTCCCTTGGCCGCCGCGTCCATGGAATCGGATCTCGACCATAGCGTTCTCCTTTTTATAACTCGAATCCGAGCACTCGGTGCGAATGGCACTGGATGTTTACGGCGGCCGGGAGGGAGGCGATGTGGCAGGGTGCGGCTTCGACGTGGACGGCCAGGGCCGTCGTCCTCCCGCCCAGGCCCTGGGGTCCTATGCCCAGTCCGTTGATCCTCTCGAGCAGGCGTCCTTCCATCGCAGCGTAGAACGGGTCGGGATGGGGGGCTCCCAAGGGCTTCCGGAGGAGGGCTAT
The DNA here is from genome assembly GCA_964585685.1 of uncultured Eubacteriales bacterium. Lineage (GTDB taxonomy): Bacteria > Acidobacteriota > Aminicenantia > Aminicenantales > Saccharicenantaceae > JALHVH01. Next base: position 74,779 of record CAZPEP010000068.1, read on the forward strand.
CTTCGCGAGGAGCGGCGCGCCTTCGAAATTCCCGCCGACCCCGACGCCGACGATGAGCGGCGGGCAGGCGGCGGGGCCGGCCTTATCGACCGTCTCTACGACGAAATCCTCGATGGCGTCGCCTCCCGCGGCCGGGGCGAACATCCGGACCGCGCTCCAGTTTTCGGCCCCCCCGCCCTTGGCCATGAATGTGAGCCGGAACGTATCTCCGGGGACGATGTCCCAGTGGATGAAGGCGGGGGCGTTGGTTCCGGTGTTGGCCCGGCGCAGAGGGTCCGCGACCACGGACTTTCTCAGGTAGCCCTCGCCGTACCCGGCGATCATGCCCTCTTCGATGGCCCGGCGCAGGCCGTCCGATGGCCTTTCGCTTTCGAACCGGACGCCTTCGCCGACCTCGACGAAGAAGACGGCCAGACCGGTGTCCTGGCAGAGGCTGAGACCTTCGGCGGCGGCGATCGCGGCGTTCTCCCGGAGCTCGCGGAAGACTTCTTTCCCCGCGTCCGACTCCTCGGCGGCGGCCATCGTTTCGAGACGCGCGGCGACGTCACCGGGAAGGACGAAATTGGCTTCCTGAACCAACCGTCGGACCCTGTCCCTTATCTTGTCAAGACGAATACTCTTCATGCCTTACCCGTCGAATCCCCCCGAAAAAAAGGGAGGTTTCAGTTTATAGGTCCGGTGCGGGAGTGTCAAGGTTTAGAGGTCGCCGCCGAGTCGTCCGTCTTGGCCTTTTGGGCCCAATAGAGCTTCTTCAGCATCAGGGCGTCCTCTTCGCGGTTCGGGCTCTCGCAGATCACGAGGCCCCGAACATCGAAATCCGCGAGGGCCTCGATCCAATCGTCGAAATGGAAATCCGACTGCATTAGATCGAGATGCTTCAGTTCGCCGGCCTCGTTATAGTGGCTTCCCGAGATGTGGACGTGGGCGTTCTTGAGCGCGGCGCGGCCGAGCTTCTTTTCGACCTTGGAAAGGACTCGGGCAAACTCCTCGTAGGAGTTGACCCGGCCCTCGCGGGCGTGGAGGTGGGAGAAGTCGAGGCAGGGCTGGAGGCCCTCGATCTCCCGGCAGAGGTTCAGGACTTCCTCCAGCGAGCCGAATTGGGACCTCTTCCCCATCGTCTCGATGCGGAGCGTCACGGGCACGCGCTCTGAACGGAGGATGGAAACGATCTGGGAAAGCTCCCTCTTTATCTCCCCGAAGGTCTGTTCGGGCGAGCTCTTTCCGTAGAAGCCGGCGTGGAAGACGGCGCTTCCCGCCCCGCAGGCTTGGGCGATCCTGGCTGTCGCCAGGATCCGCTCCTGGCTCTGGAGGCGCTTGCCGCGGTCCTCGGAGTTGAGATTGATGAAGTAGGGGGCGTGGGCGCTGAGTCTGATCTTTCGCGCGGCCGCCCCGGCCGCGACCTTTCGCGCTGTGTCCAGGCCCATCTTGACCCCATTGACGAACTCGATCTCCTGGCAGTCGAGGCCGAGCGTGAAGGTTCGTTCAATACCATGAACGCTCGAAGCGTCTTCGCTCGAAAGGGGGACTCCGGCCGTGCCGAAGAGGAGCGCGTCAGGAGCAGGCGACATCGGCCTTCCCCGCGGGGTCCAGGAACTCGGAGACGATGCGCATGGCGCAGAATTCCCCGCACATGGAGCAGGCTTCCGTCTTGGTCTTCCGTTCCCGCCGAACGACGCCGAACTTGCGGGGATCGATGGCGAGCCTCTTCTGGCCCTCCCAGTCGAGCCGCTTCCTGGCCTTGGAGAGCTCCAGGTCCCTCTCGCGCGCCCCGGGAACGCCCTTGACGATATCGGCGGCGTGGGCGGCGATCTTCGACGCCACGAGCCCCTCCCGAACGTCGTCTACGGAGGGAAGGCCCAGATGTTCCGAAGGCGTGACGTAACAGAGGAAATCGGCGCCGGCGGCGGCGGCGATGGCCCCTCCGATGGCCGCAACGATATGGTCGTAGCCGGGAGCGATGTCCGTGACGAGAGGCCCGAGGACGTAGAACGGGGCCTCATGACAGACGCGCTTCTGGAGCTTGACGTTCATTTCGATCTGGTCCAAGGGAACGTGGCCAGGCCCCTCGACCATGACCTGGACGCCCGCCTCGAGGGCTCGCTTCACAAGCTCTCCCAAGGTCAGGAGCTCTTCGATCTGGGGGCGGTCGGTGGCATCCATAATGCTTCCGGGCCTAAGCCCGTCCCCGAGGCTGAGGGTCACGTCATGGCGGCGGGCGATCTCGAGGAGACGGTCGAATCGGGCATGGAAAGGATTCTCCTTCCCGTTATGGAGCATCCAGGCCAGGTGGAAGGCCCCGCCCCGGGAGACGATGTCGGCCACCCGGCCCTGCTGCTTCAGCCGGTCGATGGCCTTTAGGGTCAGGCCGGCGTGGACCGTCATGAAGTCCACGCCCTCGCGGGCCTGGGTCTCGATGGCGTCGAAAAGGTCCTCCTCGGTCATATCGACGATGGTCCCGTGCTCTTCTATGGCCTTGATGGCGGCCTGGTAGATGGGGACCGTGCCCAGGGGAATCGGTGTCGCGGCGAGGATGCGCCGTCTGATCCGCCGGATGTCGCCGCCCGTGCTCAGGTCCATAAGGGCGTCGGCCCCGTACTCGAGGCTGACGGCGACCTTCCTGAGCTCAACGGGGAGGCGCGGAAAATCCTTGGATGTGCCGAGGTTGACGTTGACCTTGGTCCGAAGGCCGCGGCCGATCCCCGCCGCGCTGGCTGGCGCGTGGGCGGGATTCCACGGGATGACGACCTTGCCTGTGGCCATGAGGCCGGCCAGGTCGTCGGGGGATACCTGTTCCTCCCTGGCGACCTTCCGCAACTGGGGGGAAAGGATCCCTTTTCTGGCCTTTTCGAGCTGTGTCATGGTGCTTTTCCCGAGGACGGAAATTCAGTATAGATGAGGGGTATCGGCCTGTCAAGGAAACGAGGGGCTACTTGCTTCCGGCCTTGAGGAGTCCCCAATCCTTCCCGAGGTCCTCTTCCGCGATGAGCCGCCTGAGCTCAACCAGGGGGACGTTACGCTCGAGGTAATCGAGGTAGGAGTCCCGGCTGTTCTTCTGGTCCAGGCTATCCAGGCACAGAACTATATAGAGGGTAGAGCGGAGGACGGCGTCTTTCGTGACCTTCTCTTCCGAGGCGGGACCGATGATCTTATGGAACCCTTCGAGGGCCTTCCTGTGGTCCTTCAGGAAGAACAGGGCCCGGGAGAGATGGAAGGTCGCCATGATCTCTTCAGGGTCTCTCTTGAGGAGGTCCCGCATGAGCTTGACCGCCTTGCGGTGGCTTCCCTGCCCTATGTAAAGGGCCGCCAGGTCTAATCGAAGGGCGTCGTTATCAGGTTCCTTCCCGAGCCGGCCCTCCAGTTCCTTGACTTGAGCCGGATCGACTGCGGGCTTGGTCATGGCGGGAGGGGTGGTCTCCCGGGATCTTTCCCAGGCCGGGGGAGCGGCCTCCTTGACCTGGGCTTCAGGAGCGGCAGGCAGGTTCTCGAGGAGCCTTTCGTATGCGTTCAGGGCTCCTCCTGCCAATCCAAGGGATCCCGGGGCATCGGTCCCGATGAGCCCGATGGCGCGCTGTAGGAACTCGCGGCTTTTTTCGGTGTTCTTCAAAGAGGAATGGCTTAAGGCGAGATAGATACAGGACCTGGCTGTACGGATACGGTCGGCCCCGAGCCCGAATACGGCCAACTCCAGGTCCTTGACGGCCTTGGCGTGGTCTCCGGCGACGAACGCCGCCTCGCCGTCCTCGAAGAGCCTGAGGTAGAAGGGGTCGATCGCCTGGGAGGCGGAGAGCCCGCTTCCCAGGACGAGGACGACCGATAGGGCCGCGGCGAGGAGACGAGTGACTTTTCCGACCGTTCTGGTGTGTAAAAAATCCATGGGGAAACCCTCCGGTACTGGTCATTTATATCCCGATTCGCACCTGTTTGTCAAAGCTCCGACACCCCTCACCTCTTTGGGTGAGGAGAGAGGGACGATTTTCACCCCTGAATTCATCCCCCCCGACGATTGCGGCCCCAGGGATGGCCGGATAAAATTCACCCGGATGATGAAGATGACAAGCCCTTCCATTTCTCGCCTGGCTTCGGATATAATCATGGGCACTTGGTTTGTCGTCTTCGCAAAAGCTTAGGTTTTCTTCACAATCGAGAGAGACGGACTTTGCCATCGGCGGTAGCCTGCCGAAATTTCCCATGACTGAATCCTTGACCCCGGAAAAAAGAGATCTCCCCACCCGGCTCGTCATCCGGTCGGAGCTGTTGGTCCGGAACACAATATTCAACCTGATCGGGCTGGGTCTGCCCCTGCTTATCGGCCTCCTAGCCATCCCCCCGATCATCCGGCACATCGGCCTCGAGCGTTTCGGCATCCTCTCAATCATCTGGGTCGTCGTCGGCTATTTCGGCTTTGTCGATCTGGGCCTCGGACGGGCGACGACGAAGTTCGTCGCCGAGGCCTTGGGAAAGGGGGAGGCGGAGAAAGTCCCGGGGTATCTCTGGACGACGGTCTTTTTCCAGGCTGCAATGAGCCTGTTGGGAGCGGTGGGCCTCGTCCTTATGACCTCCGTCCTAACGGAAAAAATCCTGAAGATTCCCCCGGCTCTTGTGGCCGAGACCAGGGTCTCGTTCTACATCCTTGCCTTATCCCTTCCTTTGGTGCTTATTTCAGCCTCCTTTCGCGGCGTCCTTGAGGCCGCCCAAAGGTTCGATCTCGTCAACATCGTCAAAATCCCTTTCAGCGCTCTGAATTACCTCCTTCCACTCTGCGGAGCCCTGGCGGGAATGAAGCTTCCGGGCATCGTGATCCTTCTCACCGTAGCCAGGGGATTGACTCTCATAGCCTGGGCTTGGCTTTCCTTTGCCGCCCTTCCCATCCTGAAGACGAAGATCGGGTTCCACGCGGAGTCGGCCAAGACTCTCCTCGTTTTCGGGGGCTGGGTGACGGTTTCCAACCTGCTTGCGCCCGTCCTCGGGTCGGTGGACAGGCTGATGATCGGCGCCTTGTTAGCGGTAGGGGCCGTCAGCTACTACTCTGCCCCTTTTGAGGTCGTCATGCGGCTCGGCATCGTACCGGGTAGCCTGCTCTTGACGCTTTTCCCCATGTTCAGTGCCCTTAACGGGGAAGCTGATCTGACGCGTTCAAAGGCCTACTATGCCCGGGCCACAAAATACCTGCTCATCCTGCTCAGCGCCATGGTCATCCTCCTTGTCTTTTTCGCAAAGGACGCGATGAAGATCTGGCTTGGGGAGATGTTCGCCGAGAAAAGTACCGTCATCTTCCAGGTCCTAGCCGTCGGATTCCTCGTCAATTCCCTGGCCATGGTGCCATTCGGGTTTCTACAGGGCATCGGTAGGGCTGATATTCCCGCCAAGCTCCAGATCATCGAGCTCGCGTTCTATGCGCCTTTGGCTTGGATCCTGATTAAAAGGATGGGCATCGACGGTGCCGCTCTGGCCTGGACCGTTCGGGCATCAGCGGACATGATCATGCTATTTATCGCGTCTGAGAAATACGGAAAGATCGGATTCCGTGACCTTGTCCGACATGGGATCCTGAGGGTGATTGCCCTGTCTGCCCTTTTCATTTCCGCCGGGGCCTTTCTGGTCCGATTGCCTTACGGCCGCATTCTCATCCTGGGGCTGTTCCTCGGCTTTCTGCCGGCGACCTGGTATCTGGCTATGGACGGAAACGACAGGGGTTGGGTCTGGAGATCGTTCGTGGATTTCCGGAAAAGGCTCAAGCGGGGGACCTCAAGCGTCCGGACTCCGGACGGGTTTCAAGGATGACGCGCAGCATCGGTGTTGTTCATCCGCATCTCTCGGCCGGGGGCGGGTCCGAAGCCGTTGCCCTTTGGATCCTGGCGGCCCTTCAGGATATTGCCGATCTCACGTTGCTGACCACCGGGCCAGTCGATCTGCCCCGGCTCAACGATTCCTATGGGACGGCCATCAAGCCGGATCGTCTTCATGTTCTGTCGATCTCTCGCTTCTCCATGTTCGGGGTGAGATTCGACGCTCTCGGATCCGCCCGGCTGGCCAGATTCATAAAGAAGATGTCTTCCGGTTTCGACCTGATGATCTCCTCCTACAACCCCTGCAATTTCGGAAGAAAAGGGCTTCAATTCATCGGGGATTTTTCTTTTGACGACAAGGCGCGCCGGGAGCTTAACCCGGGGCCCGGCGGTTTGAAGGACATTCTGTACAGGAGATCGTTCTTTCGCTCGGCCTATCTTCGTCTGGCGAGGACCTGGTCCGGGGATTGGGATTTTGGATGGAACGAGAACGTGACGGTCTCGAATTCACGCTGGACGCGGGACCTCGTCCTGGCGAAGTACGGAGTCGATTCGGCGATCATCTATCCTCCCGTTTCGAGCACCCGCCAGACGATGGCGTGGGAAGAGAGAGAGGACGGGATCGTCTGCATCGGCAGAATCTCCCCGGAAAAACGCATCGAAAGCCTGCTCGGTATCACCGAACGGCTTAGGGAAAGGGGTCATCGCCTTCATATTCATGTCCTGGGCGGGAAAAGCGACCCGTCCTATTTCCGGCGGATGCAGAAAATGTTTTGGGACCGTCGGGACTGGGTCCATTACGAAGGGCCCGTTTTCGGCAGGGCAAAGGAACGTTTCCTAGCCAGTCATAAATATGGTCTGTCCGGATGCCGCCACGAGGCATTCGGGATCGCCGTCGCCGAGATGGTCGACTCCGGCATGATCCCGTGGGTCCCCGCAGGCGGCGGACAGATCGAAGTCGTGGATCATCCCGACCTTGTTTATCTCGACGAGGATGATGCCGCTCTCAAGATCGTTCGCGTCCTCGATAGCCGAAGGGTTCAGGACGAGATCCTCGAGCGTCTTCTCCCTGCCTCCCAGAGGTTCTCCTCAGAGAGATTCGTGGCCGAGGTCAAGGCCCTTGTCTCGCGTCTACTGGAGGGGACGGGACGCGCTTCGGAGGCGACTCCCGCACTCCCGGGTTCAGGCACAACTCTCTGAGCGGGGACGTATGCAAAGGACCAAATGCTTCCTTTCAAGAACTCCCTGGCCCTGATCGTGGCTACCAGGGACCGACCCGAGGAGATGGCTAGTCTTCTGCGGAGCCTCGATCGGCAATCTTGTCCGGCCGACCAGATCGTCATCGTGGATTCGGGGTCGAGATCAATAAAGACAGCCCTCGATATCTATCAGGCGTCGCCTCTTGTCCATATCCATTATTCCCCCCCGTCGGCATCCGGACAGCGTAATCAGGGCTTGAAATATGTCCGGGCCGGGATGACCCTGACGGGATTCGTAGACGATGACGTCGTCATGGAATCTGGGTCGATCGAGAGAATGATGGCCTTTTGGGAGAACGCTCCGGCGGACCTCGGCGGCGCGGCTTTCAATCTAGCCAACCATCCTGCCCTTTATGCCCCGCGGATGAAAGGATCTTCACTGGCAAAGCGTCTGGGGCTTTACAGCGATGAACGAGGAAGGGTCCTTTCCTCGGGATTTCAGACGATGATCGGTCGGGTTTCTCAGAATTGTCACACCGATTGGCTTCCCTCGACGGCGTCCGTCTGGCGTATTTCTCTTTTCGAGACGATCCGATTCGATGAGTGGTTCCAAGGGTACAGTTACCTCGAGGACTTGGACTTCAGCTATCGGGTCGGGAAGGCCTTCCGGCTGGCCGTTGTGGCGGACGCACGTTGCTTTCACTACCCGGCATCGTCGGGTCGGGGGAGTGGCCTCGTGTTCGGCCGGAGGGAAGTGCAGAACCGCCTGTACTTCGTCAGCAAGAACAGGGAACTTTCGAAGGCCCAGTGTCTGATGACCCTTCTGGCGAGAACGGCCATGAGCCTTTTTCTCTCCGTCCGGAAACGGAAGCGGGCATACCTAGATCGGGCTGCGGGCAACTTCCTCGAACTGTTAGGGATTGGATCAAGAAGCGAAACCCGCTCTCCCACCAGGATCTCCGATGTCGATTAGGATCGGGTTGGATCTTTTAAACCTTCGAAACCTGCAGGATGGAGTCGGCCGGTTCTCCCGTCAGTTGGTGACAGGGTTGTCGTCCATGGATCGAGAGAATAAGTACCTCCTTTTCGCCCGCCGCGAAGTCGCCGAGGAGCTCGAGGTCAAGGGCTCCAATTTCGAGAAAATCTGCGTGGACTTGCCTGGGGGCAGGCTGCTCCCATGGAATCAGGCTTACTTTGCCCTTCACTCCCTATCTCTGCCTAAGATGGATATCCTTCATGCCCCGGTTTCGGTCTCGCCCTTGTACCTGGCTCGGCATCGGCCGACCTTGGTCACGGTCCATGACCTGGCATTCAAGCGCTATCCTGAGACGTGTTCCAAACGCTCCCTCCGCTGGTGGAATTATGCTTGGCCGGCCTGTCTGAAGAGGGTTGAACACGTGGTGGCGGATTCAGAAAGCACCAAAGGTGATCTCCGGAGGTACTATGGGGTTCCCGAAAGCAGGATCTCCGTAATCTACCCTTATGTCTCTTTCGGAGCGTCGCCGCAGGACGGCGAGGCGCTTTCAACGGTCCGGGACCGGTATAGGATCCCGGAAAGATACCTGCTTTTCGTGGGGGCGCCACATAGGAGGAAGAACCTCGGCACCTTGTTCCGCGCTTTCCGTATTCTCAAGGACGAACTGAAGGTTCCCCAAGGCCTCGTTCTCGTTGGGCCGTCAGGTTGGGCCATCAAAGACTTGTTGGAGGAGATCAGAGCTCTCCGGCTCGGGGAGGACGTCGTATTGACCGGGTTCGTCCCCGACCGGGAGATGTCTATGATCTATAGGAGCGCGGATGTCTTCGTCTTTCCCTCGCTTTATGAGGGGTTCGGCTATCCTCCCCTAGAGGCCATGGCATGCGGCGTCCCGGTTGTCATGTCAAGAGCCTCCTCCCTGCCGGAAGTAGGCGGAGACGCCGTCCTCTATGTAGATCCCAGAGATCCCGCGGACATCGCCGAGAAGGTCGGTCGCATCCTGCGGGACCCGCAACTGTCGAAACGGCTCTCCATCGCAGGTTGCGACCGCTCGGCGGATTTTTCTATGGCCCAAACGATTCGCGGATACCTGGATGTTTACGAACGCGTCATCAAATCATCATCCCGGGCATGAAAGAAAGGATCCCCATGAAGCGATCTCGAGCCCTGGACCTGATGAAAGCCGTGTCGTTCATTTCGCCGTTATATCGAATTACGAATTCGCTCGGCCTTCGGGCTCCAATGAGGCATCTGTACTTCGTTCTCAGGAGGGCGAAGAGCCTGAGAACTCGGATTCGGTTCACCGACCTCTCTGCCTTGTTCTATACGAGGACGCCCCGGGAGCTTAGGCTCGTCGAGATCCCTTTTGAAAAGGGCCCCGGGAACGAGGGGACTGTCCTGTCCGAATTAGTGCGGGCACTTCGGCCCGGGGACGTGGTTTACGATGTCGGGGCCAATATCGGTGTCCACACTATTTTCATGGCCATGAGAGTCGGGCCGGGCGGCATGGTCGTGGCGATCGAGCCCGATCCGCCGAGCTTCGCTTCCCTCCGCAACAACACCGATCTCAACGGACTCGATCATGTCCGGAGCTTCCAGGTCGCGTTTGGGAGCGAACCGGCATCCGGCTTCCTAAGCCGGTTCCGCGTCTCCCGGGTAAAGCGCGAGCGCGACAGGTCCCTTTCCGTCCGTATCGTCCGAGGAGATGATCTGATTGCCGCTCACGGATTGCCGGCCCCACAGGTCGTGAAGATCGATGTGGAAGGCCATGAATACCATGTCCTGGCGGGGATGGAGCGGGCATTGCGGAGCGATGCCTGCCGCTTGGTTTGTTGCGAGATCCATCCTCCGCTCCTGCCGGACGGGGTGAGCGTTGACGACATCCTCGGCATTCTGAGGGACTGCGGCTATATTCACACGAGAACGCATCGTCGGCCCGAAAACTTTCACGTCATTGCTTCGAAATCGCCCTTCGGCGACGAGTTTCCATGAAGGTCCTGGTTTCCGCTTACGCCTGCAATCCCGCGGGATCTCTCCAACTCCATCCTGGAGAAGACCTGACGGGCTGGAGGCTCATGGAACAGTTGGCCCGGTTCCATGAACTTTGGGTGATCACGCACCGCTACAACGAGGCGGGGATCACCGAGGCGCTGGCGGGGAAGCCGCTGCCGAACGTCCGGTTCCATTTCGCAGAACTTCCCCGAGGGCTGAAATGGCTCTACCGGATCGAGTTCGGACAGAGGATCTATTACTATCTCTGGCAGATCAAGGCCTGGAGGATAGCCCGAAAACTGCATCGTGAGGTTCACTTCGAGGCGGCTCATCATCTGACGTTCGGCAACGATTGGATCCCAAGCTTCATTGGAGCATTCCTTCGGGTCCCGTTCATTTGGGGACCCGTGGGCGGCGGACAGAGGACTCCCACACCCCTTCTCAAAGAATATTCCCTGTATGGGCGGTTCGCGGAGGCCGCCAGGAATTGTGCCCAGGGAATCGGCCGCAGGATGCGCGTCCGGAAGAGATGCTTGAAGAAAGCTAGGGCCGTTCTCGTCTGTAACCGGGAAACGCGGGCACGGATGCCCCGAAAATTCCGAGAAAAGGTCATATATTTTCCTGTGAACGGGGTCGCCGCCGAAGATTTCGTTGATGATGGGCCGAGACAACAGAGGAACGAGCAGCGGTTCAAGGTTATTACGGCCGGACGGCTCCACCGGCTGAAGGGATTTTCGCTAGCCGTCGAGGCTTTCGGCGCCTTCGCTGAAAAACATCCCGCATCCGAGATGGTCATCATCGGCGAAGGCCCCGAAGAGGGACGGATCCGGGGCCTCATCTCCCGTCTCGGCCTCGAGGACAAGATCCGTATCCTCCCCTGGCTTCCGCGCCGCGAAGTCCTGGCGAACATGCGGTCGTCCGACGTCTTCCTCTTCCCGAGCTTTAGGGACGGGGGAGGGGCCGTTGTCGTCGAGGCCATGGGCTCCGGCATTCCGGTTGTCGTCCTGGATTCGGGCGGTCCGGGGGCACATGTGAGGGATTTGTGGGGGATCAAAGTGTTCCCCGACAGCCGCGAGTCCGTGATCGGGGGGATGACCTCGGCTCTGGAGACGCTCTTTTCGGACCGGCGCCTGAGGGAAAGGCTTGGAGAAGCGGGCCGGAAGAGAGCCCTGGAATTTTATGCCTGGGACAGGTTGGGCGAAAGAATGCGGGAGATCTATGATTTCGCCTTGGGCCTCAGGTCCTTTGCGGACGTGGACCTGAAGGAATGAACAGACGATGATCTTCACCAGCATCCTCTGGCTCCTCGTCTGGGGAGGCATGTTCACGGGGATTTATAATATCAAGGCAGGTGCCCTGTCGGATCCCCTGACCCTATTTCAGGCCGCAAGAGCCCTGTTTCCCCTCGTCGCCGTCTACCTGAGCCTGATGTGGATGCTGATCAAGAGGCCCGGGTTATCCTTCCTGCGGATGCCTGCGGGCTTCCTGTTCGCCTATTTTTCGGTCGGCGCCCTCTCTTCCGTGTTCTTGTCCCCGAGCCGGATGATAGCCTTGTATTGGGCATTCGAGTATGTCGCGCCTTTGCTCGTCGTCTGGGTCGCCATGGAGATGCCGGACTCTCTTGAACGAATCCGGAAGATCCTTTATTTGAACAACATCGTCGTCATCCTTATCTTCGCCGCCATTTTCCCCGACGTGCTCCGTGTCGGAGGTTCGGACGAACGCTTTTCCCAGTTCTATCGGCTTCCGTTCAACTTGGGCGACATGAGGGCCAACGGCGTCGGGCGCTTCGCGCTGGTGACCATCATCATCGCTTTCACCTATCTCATCTGCCGGCCGGGGAAACGGAAGATCGTTTGGGGGGCTCTGCTCATTCCGGCTCTTTTCATGCTGGCCCAGACCCGTTCCCGGACGTCCCTGTTGGGGCTGGCGATTGCCGGAGTCCTGCTGGTCCTGATCCTGGGGGTCGACCTGAGGTTTCTCGTCATCGGCCCCGCGGCGACCTATCTCGTCTATCTGTCCGGGATCAAATGGCGTCTCCACGGCCACGTCGAGAGGCTCATGTTCCTGACGGGCCGGGACTATACCTGGCGCAAGGGACTGGCCCAGATCGAACATTCCCCCTTCCTGGGTTGGGGATTCCACGCGGATCGGCTGATGCTCAATTCCGAGCATATGCACAATTCCTATCTCCATTCGGCCATCCATGCCGGCGTGTTGGGGGCCGGACTGTTCTTGGCGGCGATAATCGCCGTCTGGATCCTGATCTCGAGGTCCGATCTCCTGAAGCGGATCCGCCGGGTCGAAGGACCCGACCTCCCGTTGCTCATGCAATCCGTGTTGATCATCGGCTTCCTGACGGGGCGGAGCTTCTTCGAATCGACGGCGGCGTTTTATGGAGTGGACCTTCTGCTCTTGGTCCCGGCCATAGCTTACATTTGGGTGTGGATCCAGGAGAACCCCGTGCGAGCCGCGGCGACAGCCTTCCCCGCGGCGAGAGTTCAGGATCGATGGCGCTAACATGAGGATCTCCATCCACACAATGTATTTTCTGCCGGACTTCGGCAGTGCTCCGATCCTCATCAACGAGCTGGCTTCCGACCTGGCCGCGCGGGGACATGACATCGAGGTCGTGACGACCATCCCGAGACAGCGGCCGCCGGATCTCAAAGGGCTCCTGTTTTCTCGCCGAAGGATGAACGGTTTCGTCGTCAAGCGGTTCTGGACCAATGCCGCGCCACACCCCATCGCCCGGCTCTTTGCCTGGAACATCTATACGGCGGGGACAATCCTGAACGCCCTGACGCTCCGGAAAGGGGACATCCTATTCCTGCGCACACCGCCCCTCCAGCTCGGCTTGACCGGCTTCCTTGCCGCGAGGCTACGTGGCGTCCGGGTCGTGCTCAACGTCCAGGATATCCATCCCGACCTGTCCATCGAATCCGGAATCCTCAAAAACCGCTCGGCGATCCGTTTCGCCCAGGGCCTTGAGAAGTGGGTCTACGGGATCTCGGACCATATCGTCGTCATCGGCGAAGGGTTCCTGAAGAATCTCCTGGACAAAGGGGTCCCCAGGGACAAGATGACCGTTATTCCGAACTGGGTGGACACGGATTTTCTGACGCCCCTTCCCAAGGACAATCCCCTCTCCAGGAAATACGGACTTCATGATAAATTCGTCTTGATGTACTCGGGGACGATCAGCATCAGCAGCAACCGGGCCCTGGAACATGTCCTCGAAACCGCCGCGACGATGAAGGAAAACAAGGAAGTCGTCTTCGTGATCGTCGGGGAGGGCTTGAAAAAGGCGGAGCTGCAAAAGAGGGCCGAAGAGCTCGGAGCTGACAATGTCCGGTTCCTCCCGTTTCAGCCTTACGGAGACTTGCCCCATCTCCTCGCTTCGAGCGACGTCCTCCTCGTCCCGCTGGACAAGGAAAAATCCCAGATGTCCGTTCCGTCGAAGCTCTACAATTTCCTGGCCGCGGGACGGCCGATCCTTGGGTTGGCGCCGCCCGATTCCGAGGTCGCGGCCCTCATCCGCGGGAATCGCTGCGGCGATGTGGTCCCACCCGATGATATCGCGGGAATAGGGAAGGCGATCCTCAAGCTGAAAGGGGACTCCGAGGTGCGCCGGGAGATGGCTTCCAACGCCCGGCGATATGTCGTTGGCAATTTCGCGCGAACGATGATCATGGACCGGTACGAATCCTTGCTGAAATCCCTTTCCATGACCGGGAACGCGTCATGAGCCGTACGAGACGGTTCTTCAAGTACTGGCTTCCGCCTATCCTCTGGATGGCGTTCTTTTTTCCGGTCGGTAACCGATTCCTTGGCAGCAGCATCACTTATGAGATATCGACCGCGGTGTTCCGATGGCTTTTTCCCCACGCGTCCGAAGCGGCTATCGGCTTGTTCTACATCATCTTTCGGAAGTCCCTGCACATCATCGAGTATGGCGTCCTGGCCTATCTTCTTTATCGCGCCTTTCGGGGGCCCGAAGCCCGGAAATGGAATCCGGGCTGGGCGCTCCGAGCGGGCCTCGTCTCCGTCGCCTACGGCTTCCTGGACGAATACCTCCAGAGCTTCGTTCCGAACCGGAACGGGAGCCCTATCGATTGGGGCATCGATACGGCCGGCATCGCGGCCGTGTTGGGGACGAAGTTTCTGCGGCGGAACAGCTCGAAGCCCGGCCCGTTCGCCAGAGCCCTGTTCCTCAAGCGGCCCTTCGATATCGCGCTGTCCTTCGTAGGGTTGGTCTTGTCCTCCCCGCTCTGGATCCTCTTCGGGCTCTTGATATGGCTGCAGGACAGGGGGCCCGTCTTCTACAGGCAGGAACGGGTTGGGAAAAACGGGCGAATCTTCGAAGCCATGAAGTTCCGCTCGATGATCGTGGACGCCGAAAAGGGGAGGGGGGCTGTCCAGGCCGTCGAAAACGACCCCCGGGTGACGAGGCTCGGCCGTATTTTGAGGGCTACCGCAATGGACGAGCTTCCCCAGCTCTGGAACATCTTCAAGGGCGACATGAGCTTCGTCGGTCCCCGGGCCCTGAGACCCCACGAGAAAGAGGTTCACGGGAACCCGGACACGAGGGCCATCGAGGAAATCCCTGGCTACAATCAGCGCCACGCCGTCAGGCCGGGCCTGACGGGTTTGACCCAGGTCTACCTCCCCGGCGAGACTCCGCGGCGGAAGAAGTTCCGCTACGACCTCCTCTATATTCGGAAGCGGTCCTTCTGGCTCGACCTGAAACTCATCGTCCTATCGTTCTGGATCACCTTCAGGGGAAAATGGGAGTCGAGGTCGCGAAAGGTATGACTTCGGCCGGGCGGACGGGTTGACAATCCCCGAGCGAATCGCTTAAATAAAGACAAAAAATGAATAGCGCGGATGTTCTCATTGTCGGCGGCGGACCCAGCGGGCTCCGTCTGGCCGCCCGTTTGGCCGGGGCAGGGCTCCATGTCCGCCTCCTCGAAAAGAAGGACGGCATCGGTTCCAAGGTCGTCTGCACCGGGATCATTGGGAAAGAGGTTTTCGATTCCTTTGGGATGAACCGGGACTCCGCTCTGGGCGAACTCCAGACCGTGAGGCTCGTTTCTCCCTTTGGCACTTCCGTTATCTATAGGCATCCCGACCCCTTCGCCTATGTTGTGGACAGGGAGCGGTTCGACCGGAACCTGGCGGCTGAAGCCCAGAACAGGGGCGCCGATATCGAGCTCTCGGTGAAGGCTGAGGATATTCAGGTTTCCGGGGAGGGCGTCAGGATTCGCGCCAGGGGAACGGGCGGAAGCCGGAGTCTTTTTTCGGCCAGGATGGCCGTTCTGGCCTCCGGCATCGATTTCGGGCTTCATGCGAAACTCGGCCTCGGCAGGCCGAAGGAATATTTAAACGGGGCCCAGGTGGAGATCGAGACGGATGATCCCGCCGCGGCCGCGATCTTCGTTGGACGCGATGTCGCGCCCGGGGCCTTTGCCTGGATGGTCCCTTCCGGGCCAGCCCGTCTTAGGGTCGGCCTCCTGACACGGAACGAGCCGCGCGCTTATCTCGCGAGACTCGTCGGAGCGGCTTTCCCTGAGCGGTTCGGGGACGCCCCGCCCCCGGGGATCAGGATCAAGGCCATCGCCCAGGGGCTTCTATCGAAAACCTACGGCGAGCGCGTCATCGCCATCGGCGAGGCCGCCGGCCACGTCAAGACGACGACCGGCGGGGGAGTCGCCTACGGTCTGATGGGCGCCGATATCGCGGCGGACGTCATCGGCGAGTGCTTCGCCAAGAACGCTTTCGCCGCGAAGAACCTGGCAATGTACGAGAAGGCCTGGCGGGCCGCCATGCAGAGGGAGATCGTCCTGGGGCGCATGGCCCGGAGGGTTTGCGCCCGCTTGACCGATGCCCAGATGGAAAAGATCTTCTACCTGGCCCAGACTGACGGGATCATTCCCATCATCCGCGAGAAAGGGGACTTCGACTGGCACGGCGACCTGATCCTGGCCCTGATCAAGAGGCTATCCTTCATGAAGGTCTTCCGGGGGATCCCCCAAGTCCGTCCATAGCGCTGAAATCCCGATTTCCGGATCCGGACAATGAAAAGACTCCTTCTCTCAAAATGGAAAGGCGTGTGGCCGTGGCTCGTCCTCGCTGCGGCGGCCTATTTTCTGGCAAAACAGATCGTCCAATGAAAAAGCTCCGGCTCTTCGTCGCCGCGGTCTTGATGGCGGTTTCATGGGCGCCCGCCTTCGGACAGGACTATGTGAGCTTTCGGGCCGAGCGGAACGATGTCGTGACCCGGGCGAAACTGAGATTCGGGCCGCTCCGGTTCATTCCGGCGCTTCAATTGAGGAACATCGGGTATGACGATAACGTTTATTATCAGCGAACCGACGAAATCCCGGTGGGGGACTATACCGGCACGGTTTCGCCGGAGATCAAGGGCTATCTCCTGTTGGGCCGCTCGATGATCCTGTCTTTCACGGAGAACCCTGAATACCTATATTTCGCCAGGCAAACTCGTTTAAGGACGTTCACGAACAGTTATGCCCCGAGTCTGCGTTTGAATCTATTCAACCGAATCGCCCTTTCGGGCGATTACCATTATCGGAAGCATTTGCGAAGGGTTCTCAGCGAATTCTCGAGTCTCGTCACCGATACGACCAAGGGCACGACGGCCAGCTTCTTTTATGAAACGCCGAGGGGGACGTCGATAGGAATGACGGGAACGATCGACCGCTTTTACTATGGGGATGTCGTCCTTCCCGATATTGAGGCCCTGTACTCGAGGACCCTGAACCGGAAGGAAACGACGGGCAACGTCGAACTGTATTATCCGGTTTTCTCCGAGAGCTCGCTCTTTATGAAGATCGGCACAACGAAATATGAATTTGAGCATCCTTCCTCCCGATGGCGGGATTCCCGGTCCGTCCAAGCTTCTATAGGCCTCCGTTTTCCCCTCACGGGGCGTGCGAGAGGGAGGCTGTCTCTTGGTTATAAAAAATTCACCCCCAACGAAGCCGGGCGCAAGAGTTATTCCGGGCTCGTCGCCGACACGGATATCAATTTCCTGTTTGGGCGGTTCAGCCTGCGCTTCGGCCTCGGCCGTGAAACCTATTTTTCCTATCTCGAGGACGCCTACTATTATGTCGAAAACAGGATGAGCCCTGGGATTTCTTTTTATCTGACCCGGCGGTTCAGGCTCGATTACAACTTCAGGCAGGGGTCGCTCAGATACCCGGAGCCGTTCCGGGTCAACGATCCCGAGGCCGGCCCCACGGAGATCGCCCGGCGGGACATCCACCGGACGCATTCGATCGGCCTTTCGATATTCTTCCTCCGTAAGACCGGTATCCAATTGAGCTACAATATCTTCGAGCGGAACTCCAACGTTCCCGGCTACAACATGAACAGGAATTTTATAGGGCTCAGCCTGACCCAGGATTTCTGATCGCCGCATCAAGGAGAATGATATGGGCGCTAGATCGATCAAGTTCGCGATGGCGGGCCTCTTGGCCCTGTGTTCCGTCCTCCTGTCCGCGCAGGAGAAGTTCACCCAGGAATACCGGGTCGGGCCCAAGGACCTCCTCGAGATCGCCGTCTTCGGGGCGGACGAGTTGAGCCGGACGGTTCGCGTCTCCGAGGACGGGAAGGTCAGCCTTCCGCTCCTTGGCGAAGTGCTCGTCGATGGCTTGACGAAATCCGAGCTCGAGAAGAAGCTCGCCGACCTCCTGGGAGAGAAGTACGTCCAGAATCCGCAGGTGACCGTCTTCATTCGCGAATACCAGAGCAAGCGGGTCTCCGTCCTGGGCGCGATCGAAAAGCCTGGGCCCTACCAGCTCCTCGGCCGTCAGACGCTCATGCAGATCGTTTCGGAAGCGGGCGGCCTGACCCGCGACGCCGGGAGCGACATCATCATTATCCGCCAGCTCCTCGACGGAACGAGTACCTCGCTCCGCATCTCCATCGACGACCTCTTCCTCAAGGGCGACGCCAAGCTCAACGTCCCCTTGGAAGCGGGTGACATCGTTAACATTCCGGTGGACAAGATCGTGGCCGTTTACGTCTTTGGCCAGGTCAAGAACCCGGGCGCCCTTCAGGTCAAGAAGTCCGCGATCCCCACCCTCCTCCAGGCCATCGCCCAGGCTGGCGGCTTCACGGATCGGGCTTCCCGGGGCGGCGTCGTCATCAAACGGAAGGACGAGACCGGCAAGGCAAAAGAGATCAAGGTCAATGTGAGGAGCATCCTCAATAACAAACAGAAGGACGTCCCGCTCCTCGAGAACGACACGGTCTACGTCCCGGAATCCCTCTTCTAAGGAATACGGCCATGAACACCACGCTCGAAAGAAAAGAGATCGACCTCCAGGAATATATCCACATCGTCCTGAAGAGGAAGAACATCCTCATCGCCTTCACGGCGGTCCTCCTCGTCTTCGTGGGGATCTTCTCGTTCACCGCGACGCGCCTCTATCGGGCCACAGCGACGATCATGATCGACGAGCCCAGCTCGAACATGCTCAACATCCAAGACATCCTGAGCTCCGGGGCGTATTATCGGTCCGATTACCTGGGGACCTACTTCAGCACCCAGCTCAAGCTCCTCACGAGTCGGTCCCTGGCCGAGCGGGTGGCCAGGAAGATGAACTTCCCGACCCGACCTGAGTTCCAGGCAGCGGCGCGCCCCCGTCCGAACCCCCTCAAGGGCGTCAAGGACCTCGTCACCCTGCGCTGGCTCTTCGACTCGAAGAAGTCCGCCGCTCGTGGCGAACAGCCCCAGTACAAGCCGAGCCCCTATTCGGCCTATGCCTTCACGGTCCTCGGAGGGCTGAGCGTATCTCCCGTGGAGGAGACCCGGCTCGTCGACATCAGCTACACATCCACGCACCCGGTCCTTGCTGCGGACGTTGTGAATGCCCTGGTCGAGGAGTTCATCACCTACTCGATCGAGACGCGGTACGAGGCCACACAACAGGCCTCGGAGTTCTTGAGCCAGGAGATCGCCAAACTCCGCGACGACCTCGGCGCGAAGGAACGGGACCTCCAGAGGTACGGCGAGGAGAAGAAACTCCTCTTCCTCAATAAGGACGAGAGTTCGGTCGTCACCAAGTTCGCCGACGTGAGCTCGGCCCTGACGGAAGCCCAGGTTGACCGCATCAAGAAGGAATCCATGTTCCGGGAGTTGAAAGGTCTGAGCGTCGATACCCTGCCCCAGTTCATCGATAACTCCCTCATCCAGGGGCTCAAGACCTCCTACACCCAGACCAAGAACGCATACGACGAAAGGATTAAGGTCTTCAAGCCCGACTATCCCGAGATCATCAAGCTCAAGGCCCGGCTGGACAGCATGAAGTCCGAGCTCGAGAGCGAGATCCGCAAGGCCGTGGACGCCTCCGAGGCCGATTTCCGGGCTGCCCAGAAGAAAGAGGGCTCCCTCCAGAGCATGCTGGAGACGCAGAGGACCGAGGTGTCCAAGACCGACAGCAACGCCATCCTGTACAACAGCCTGCGGATCGAGGTGGAGAACATGCGGAATCTCCTGAACTCCCTTACCGCAAAGCAGAACGAGACGCTCGTTTCGGCCCGGCTCGGGGGGCTCCGGACGAGCAATATCAAGATCATCGACAAGGCGCTCGTCCCCGGCGGTCCGTTCACGCCCGACACCCGGCGCAACCTCCTCATGGCCCTCCTCGTCGGCCTCATCGGGGGGCTCGGCCTCGTGTTCCTGGTCGAGTACCTGGACAACACGGTCAAGGGCCCCGAGGATGCCGAGAAGCTCACCGGCCTCCCGTCTCTTGGGATCATCCCGTTCCTCGAGCCCGGCGGCACGAAGAAGCGTGTCGATACTTACGGAGCCTATTCCTACGGGGCGGAGAACGCCCCGGCTTCGGAGACCATGCCCGAGGCGAGCGACATCGAGCTCATCAACCACCTCTACCCGAAGTTCTCGATCTCCGAGGACTACCGGACGGTCCGGACGTCCATCCTGTTCTCCAACGCCGACCGCCAGCCGAAGACGATCTGTTTCACGAGCACGATGCCGCAGGAAGGGAAGACGGCCACGGTCGGGAACATGGCTGTCTCGTTCGCCCAGCTCGAAGGCAAGGTCCTGCTTGTCGACTGCGACCTGCGCAAGCCGCGGCTCCACAAGGTCTTCAAGGTGCGGAACCTTGTCGGCCTGAGCGGCTGCCTGACGGGCAAGGTGACGTTCGACGACGCCGTCCAGAAGACGGCCATCGAGAACATCTGGATCCTTCCCAGCGGCCCGCATCCCCCAAATCCGGCCGAGCTTCTCAACTCCCGGCGGATGAAGGACCTCCTCGCCCTTGTCAAGGACCGGTTCGATTTCGTCCTCCTGGACACGCCCCCGGTCCTGGCCGTCATCGACCCGGTCATCATCAGCTCGCTCGCCGACTGCACGGTCGTCGTCATCCGGGCCGGAAAGACGACGCGCAAGCCGCTCATCCGGGCGGTCGAGGAGCTTCGCAAGACCAAGTCCGATATCGTCGGCGTCGTCTTCAACGAGGTCAAGCTCGGTCGCCAGGGGGCCTCAGTGCCGTATTACCATTATTATCAGTACGAGTATTCCACGAACCCGGAAGACCGGAAGAAGCTTCCGGACGGGAAGGACGCGCGCACCCGGGGATGATCGACCTTCACTGTCATATCCTGCCGGGCCTGGACGATGGGGCCAGGGACCTGGCCCATGCCGTTGCGATGGCCCGGATCGCCCGCGACGACGGCATCACGCATATCGCGGGGACGCCGCACCTGTACAAGGGGAGCTTCGAGTTCCCCGACCTCGGCGTGTTCGACGAGGCCCGTGACCGGCTTGCCGGAGCGCTTCGGGACGAGGGCATCGCCGTTACGATCCTGCCCGGGGCGGAGGTTCACATCACTCACGGCCTCCTCGGCGAGGTCCGGGCCCGCAGGAAGAGCCTGTCCCTCGCGGGAAGCGCCTACATCATCGTGGAATTCCCCCACGATCACGTCTTCTCCGGGGCGAAGGACCTGTTCTTTAACCTCATGAGCGAGGGTGTCATCCCGATCATCGCCCATCCCGAGAGGAACACGATGTTCGCCCGATCGCCCAAGCTCCTCTTCGAGCTGGTTGCCATGGGCGCCCTGGCCCAGGTGAACGCCGGGAGTCTGATGGATGCCCACGGCCTTGAGGCGCGCGAGGCGTCCCGCAAATTCCTGGAGCTGGTCCTTGCGCACTTCATCGGGAGCGACGGCCACAACACCCATTCCAAGGCTCCGAGGCTCGCGGCCGCCACGGAGATCGCCGCCGCGGTCATCGGTGAGGCCGGCGCCTCGGCCCTCGTTACGGGTAATCCCCTGGCCGTCATCGAGGATCGGGAGATCCCGTACCGTCCCGACCCTGTCGATCCCGTGGGGAAGGACAGGAAGCTCAAGTTGAGGATCCCCGGTTTCCTGAGGCCGGGAAAATGAACGTACCGGAGCACAGAGAACCATGAAGATCAAGATCGCCCGTAAAGGATCGGCGTCCCGGCCCGCGGCCCCTCCCGGAACAGGCACGGGAGGAACGGCCAGGATCGTCCAGTACGGCCTCCTGGCCCTGATCGTCCTCAGTCCGCTCCCCATGGCATCGGTCAATGAATGGTCGATCCTGGTCATCGAGCTCACCGTGCTCGCGATGACCGGGATCTTTATCCTGGCGAGCGACAAGCCCGCGATCAACCTCCATCTCAAAGCAAGGCTGAAGTGGCCCCGCTACGCTTTCTTTGCTCTTTTTGCCTTCATTGTCTTCCAGGTCGTACCGCTCCCCGCGTTCCTCGTCCGTATCCTGTCGCCTGGCACCTACGATTTTTATAAGGCCTTTTCGCCGGGCTTTACGGGCAAGGGTTTCCTGAGCCTCTCAGTCGTCCCGGTCCGGACGTTCCATGAAGGCCTCGAGCTCGCGGCCTATGTCCTCGCTGGGTTTCTCGTCGTCAGGACGGTCACCCGCGGGCGCGAGATCCGGAGGGTCATCGCCTTCCTCGTCGCGGTGGGCGCGTTCGAGGCGTTCTACGGGCTTTACGAGTTGACCACGGCGAATCCGCACCTCCTCTTCTATAAAAAGGTCTATAGCCTGGGCTCCGTGACCGGGACCTTCGTCAACCGGAGCCATCTGGCCGGCTACCTGGAGATGATCATCCCTCTAGCCATCGGGCTCCTCATCGCCCGGCTGGATTTTTTCTCCCTAGGAGGGGAGGGGCTCAAGGCGAAACTCCTTCATATGACGGGCAAGGGGCTGGTCCCGAACCTCCTCCTCTTTGCCGCCGTGATCGTCATGTCGCTGGGAGTCCTCTTCTCCCAGTCCCGGGCCGGGATCTTCATCCTGGTATTCACGTTCATCCTGTTCGTCGGGTTCATCGTTCTGCATTTCGGCCGCTTCGGGCCCAGGCGGATGTGGCTCAGGAACTTCATCTGGATCACGTTCCTCTTCATTGCGGTCTCCGCCCTCTATATCGGCGTCGGGTCCACCATCCAGCGCTTCGCCCTCGACGACCTGCTCCGGGAGAGCCGGCCTCTCTTCTGGAGCAACGTGGGCCGCATCATCGCCGCCTTCCCCGTCTTCGGGAGTGGCCTGGGCGCGTTCGCATCGGTCTATCCGGCCTTCGAGAAGGCCGCCGGGCCGGAATTGCTCCTCACCCACGCTCACAACGATTATCTCGAATACCTTTCGGAGCTCGGGGCGGTCGGTTTCGTCCTTCTCTTCGGGGCCGTCCTCTTCATCGGTATTTCGTCCTTCCTCGTCTGGCGCGAAAGGAGGAACCCGGACGTCAAAGGGATCGCCCTCGGCGGGATCATCTCGCTCATCGTCATCCTGGTCCATAGCCTGACGGACTTCAACCTCCACATCCCGGCGAACATGCTCCTCTTCGCGATTGTCCTTGCCTTGACCTTCGTCACGGCGTTCTACAGAAAGACATAAGGTCGTGCCATGAAAAAAGCGCTTTTTCTGGTCGCACTCGGGCTTCTCGGGCTTGCGGCCGTCTGTTCTTACGCGAACATCCACCTCTATTACAAGGCAAAGGTCGCGACCGACGATCCCGTGGCACGGATTCGCCTGCTCGAGCGGGCCAACGGCTTCTTCCCCTGGAACGACCTCGTCCATTTCGAGCTCGGCAAGGCCTACTTCGAACGGGGCGTCGAAGACATCGGGAACGTCGGCCGCCGCGACGCCGATCTCCGGAGGAGCTTCGTGAGCTTCGAACGGTCCCTCCGCCTCGATCCCGGAGCCCTACAGACGCATTTCCAGTTCGCTCAAGCCCTTCTCTATATGACCTATCTCTCCCTTCCCGGGCCCATCAGCTATTTCGAGGAATTCAAGAAGGCCGCGCTCCTGACCGGACACAATAGCCAGATCTTCTTCGAGGTCGGCAAGGTCCTGCTATCCCGCTGGCCAAGCCTGTCCCCGGCGGAGCGTGTCTTCACGCGCGACATCCTGAAAAGGATGCTGGCCGGGAGGGACAGGGAAAGGCTGGCCGCCGTCCTCCAGGTATGGGACCTGAACGCGCGGGATTACGCGCTCATGGACGCGATCCTGCCCGAGGATCCGGTTACGCTGCGCCTCTTTGCCCGGTTCCTCGGAGAGAAGACTCTTTCCGTCGAGGCCAGACAGAAGGCCCTCTCCCGGGCCGAGGGTCTTGAGTACGTGACGGCCGCCGGGGAGTCGGAGTCCGGACAGAGGGCGCTGGATTCGTTCCGGACGGTCGAGGCAGCCACGCATTTTTTGGCCTGCCTGGGCATCCTCAAGAACATCAAGTTCTATCAGGCCCTCGCGGGCGAGATCCTGATCGACCCGAAGGAGCATGCCGACATGCGCCGGTCGGCGTATCTCAACCTTGCCAAGTGCCGGATCGAGGAGACGCGGAGCCTCGAGAGCGCCGAACCCGACCTCGAAGCCTATCTGTCTCTGGAGGACCGCCCGTCGGCCGTCGGGGACCTCGAGACCTTCCTCAAGGAAAGGAACGTCCTCCCCGCGGAGCCGGCCCTGAACGCCAAGGACCTCAAGGCTCTCGCCTTCCAGCTTAGGCTAAGCTTCCGGCAGAACCGGTACCGGGATATCACGCGATTCGGCGCGTCTCTCGAACAAGGACTCGTCTTCGTCCCCGAGGCCATGAAGCCCGATCTCCTCGAGACGTACGAGATCATCGGCGACGCATTCCAGAAACTCGATTACCTCTACGAAGCCGAGCGGTTCTACGAAAAGGCACTGGACGGCAGGTCCGGGAGCCTCGCCCTCCTGCTCAAGATCCGGAAGGGCTATGAGCGCTTGAACGACGATGCCGGGCTACGGAAGGCCGATGAAGCCATTCGGTCGGCCTTAACCCCCGGGGAACAGGCTCTCGACGGTGCTCCCGTGCCGAAAGGGATGGAACGGGCCTTTCCGCTGGTCCTCGAAGCCGGCAAGCTCGCCCTGGACTTCGCGTTCGCGGCCTCCGGGGAAGGCCCCGGCCCCCTCGTGAGCCTGGAGTTCAACGGGCGGGTGGTCTGGGAAGGCCTGATCGGGCCCTCCGGGTGCAGGGTGGAGGCGGAAGCCACCACCGGAACTAACGGCCTCGTTCTCGGAGCCGTCAGCGGCCCTGTCGTCCCCCTCCGGCTGACCTGGCGGCCTCTCTGATAATCATGCTTGACATTGGTCTTTGAATGACCTATGATTTTAAAGGGTTTTCTTAAGGAGGATTCAATGCGTAAAGGTTTGAAATGTAAGGTTTTCTCTTTGGGGCTTGTCGCGGCGATTCTTATCTTGTATTCGCCACAGGTCCTGAAGGGGCAAGTCCCTGCCAAGGGCAATCTTCTTGGGTTTGTCTATGGCCAGGACAGGACGACGCCCCTCCCGGGCGCCGTTATCATGGTCAAAAACATCTCGTCGGGCAAGGTCTATGAGAGCGCTGCTTCGGACGGCTTGGGAGTCTTCAAGGTCCAGGGGCTCGAGATCGGCCTGTACGCCCTCGGGGTCATGTCGCCGGACGGTAGCTACAACTCGACCGACCTGGTCGGGGTCGCGGCCAACGAAACGGCGAAGATCGCCATTGCGCTGAACCCGTACGAGAAGGATGTCCGGGAAGCCGTCCAGCCGGTCAACAAGGACCAGCAGGAAAAGGGAGAATCCCGGGTCGGACCCGTCTCTGAGTTCATGGCGAACAACGTCCGAGCTGCGGTCTTCATCGAGAGGGGCCTCTTGCAAGCGGGCGACAGGATCCATGTCAAGGGCGTGAACACGGACTTCTATCAGGACGCCAGAAACCTCACGGTCCAAGGCGCTTCCGTCAGAAAGGCCTTGGTCGGAGAGACGTGCGAGATAACCCTCAAACAGGCTTGCGTTCCTGGCGACATCGTTTACGTCGTCTGCAAAAGGGGCGTCCCGCCATTTTTCCTCGCGCCGCTCGGCATCGCCGCCGTGATCGCGGGCAGTGCCGCCCTGACCCCGAGCGAGACGGAGCAGCCCGCTAGCACCTCCAAGAACTGACGACACGGCCTTTTTGGAATAAAGATCTTTCGGGCCCCGCTCGCAAGGGCGGGGCGTTTTCCCCGGAGAGTTTCCCCGAAGTTTTACCCCTATGCCTTCAGGCTTGGTTCCGACCGCGACCGACCGCCTTCTCGTCGGACTCGCCCGTATCGCGCCGGGGGCCGAAGACCTTGCCAGGTTCCACGGCCTGATCCCGGGAACCGTCGATTGGGGCGAACTGGTCAAGAGGGCCGACCGTGAGAGCGTCTCTCCGCTCTTGTACCGCAGCCTTAAGCCCTTTGAGGCTTCGGTGCCGGCGGAGGCCTTGGCCTCCCTCCGAACGGCTTACTATGCCAACGAGGTCCGCAATTTCCGACTCTTTCGCCGGATCGCTCCCCTAATCGATGCCGTAAGCGTTGCGGGACTCCGAGCCGTCGTCACCAAAGGTGCTCGCCTTGCCCTGACCGTCTATCCGGACATCGGGCTCAGGCCCTTCATGGACATCGATTTCGTGGTCCATCCGCGGGATTGGCCGGGTTTAAAAAAGGTCCTCGCCGCGCTGGGGTACGTCCCCGATTTCAAGGGTTACACCCGCCTCCACTCGGGGAACCGGGCACTCGATTGGACGTTTGCGCCTAATTATCGGCTGGGAGACCTTCTCGTCGAGCTCCATTTCGCCTATCTCGGCCTGCACGTGCCGTTTCGGTCTGAAGAGGATTTCTGGGCGTCGGTCGGGAGGATCCGGATCGACGGCACGGACGCCCGCATCATGTCTCCGGAATATGAGTTATGCTATCTGTGCCTGCACGCCCAACAGCACTCCTATGCCCGCCTGATGTGGCTCACAGACATCGCCGAGCTCGGTTCGCGGGCGGACATCGATTGGGACAAGGTTGTACGGATCGCCCGGCGGGAGGGGATCGGGGCCGTCGTCCGCCACGGCTTCGAGCTCGCGAACGCGCTATGGCCCGGAACGATCCCGGGGCGGGTCGTTTCGGAGTTCCGCATGGGAACGCTCGAATCCATGCTCCTGCCCGCCTTCTGGCCTCCCGGTAGGATCTTCCGCCGGTCCGGTCCGGTTCTCATGCCCTATTACGCGCCGACCTTCTTCGCTCTCCTCTCCCGGAGAAAACCCCTTCTGGCCGCCAGGACCTTGCTGAGGATCCTTTTTCCGCCCATGGACTGGATCGCCGATTCCTATAACGTCGTCCCCTGGTCTCCGAAAGCCTGGCTTCAATACGCACTGCGGCTAGTCACGCCGATCACCCTTCTCCTCAAAAAAAGGATGGCGAAGCTTGACCGGTCCGCTGGACCTTCCGACACGCCCTCCGCACGGACGTATCCTTCGTCGCGTCCCGCCTGTCCTTAGCCAACTCCCCTAAAGACTCCCGCCGGCGGAGCTTCGTTTCCGGACGGCGGTTTTACTTGGCCGGGAGAATTTGCTAGCATGGGGACGGAAGTCACAGTGAACGAAAACATGAGGATCGTGCGACTCGCGTCCATTCTCGTCGCCGCGCTGGCGATCGTTCCCGCGGGTTCGTCGAGACCGTCCACCGAGCTCAAACCTGATGTCCGGGCAGACGCCCAGAAGGTCCTTCAGGCCATCGAAAGGATCCGATCTGAGAGCGGCGCGGCGCCCTCCGTCCGGCTGCGTTCAGCCGTGTTGTCGGAACGCGAACTGAACGCCTATATCGCCTACCGCGTTGAGACGGAGAAAGAGGACATTCTGAAGGACCTCCGGCTGAAACTCTTTGCCGGGAACCGGATCGAAGGCTTGGCCGTCATCGACCTGCGGGGCCGTAAGCTCCCGGCCTTCATCAAGCCGATGATGAACATCACCTTTGCGGGGGTCGTCGAGTCGCAGCCGGGGAAGGTCCGGGTGCGTTTCGAGAGCCTTTACCTTGAGCAGCAGCGGATCCAGACGGCCTTCCTGGACCTGGTCTTTTCCGTTGTCTCCCAGCTCGAGGGTACGGACCCCGTCCGGCTCAACGATTGGTACGAGCTCCCGTACGGCATCATAGGCCTGGAAACGCAGCAGGGGCGGCTCGTCGCATCCTATTAGGAGAGATCATCACATGATCCGAGTCATCGGCGGGGACTTCAAGGGGAGGCGGCTGAAGTTCATCCGGAGCCCGCTCGTCCGGCCCATGCAGGACAAGCTCAAGGGGACTCTGTTCAATATCATCCGGGACGGCGTCCCGGGGAGTTGGTTCCTGGACGGGTTCGCCGGAACCGGCTCCGTGGGGATCGAAGCCCTGAGCCGGGGTGCCGAGCGCGTTGTTTTCGTCGAAGAGCTCCGGGCCGCTGCGAAGGTCATCGTGGCCAACGTCGCCAGGTGCGGGGTCGACGACAGGGCCCTTGTCGTCGAGAAGGAGTTCAACAGGGCCGTCATCGACCTGTCCAAGTCCGAGGTTTTGTTCGACATCGTCTTCCTCGACCCGCCCTACCGGCTCCTGGAAACCCGCAATCCCCTCAAGGTCGTCCGGAAGCGGGGCATCCTCCGCGTGGGGGGGGTGCTCATCCTGCGCCATTATTTCAAGGTCCGCCCCAAGTCCGAGGGCTTCCTCCTCCGGCGGACGGTCGCACTCGGGGACGACATCCTCTCCTTCTTCGTCCAGGCCCCTCCCTCCGCCGACCCCGGCCCCCCGGCCCCCCGG
This sequence comes from uncultured Eubacteriales bacterium, assembly GCA_964585685.1. Lineage (GTDB taxonomy): Bacteria > Acidobacteriota > Aminicenantia > Aminicenantales > Saccharicenantaceae > JALHVH01. The sequence goes on from CAZPEP010000068.1 coordinate 102,825, forward strand.
CCCTGACGGGCGGTCCGTCTTGCCAGTTCCCGGCAAATCGCATAGAATCCTTATATGAAGCTCTTCGGCCCCAAGGTGAAACCGTTCGGGAAGGACGCTCCCCTCGTCGAACAGGACGAGATCTTCGCGACCCTGGCCGAGCGCAAGGGCAGTTTCCTGTTCCTCGGCCGCTACTCCCTGAACGAGGTCTTGGCGGTCATGAGGAAACGGAATTTCCTCAGGGAGGCCCACAAGAGGAAGCTCTGGCCCTTGGATTATGACCTGGATTCCGGGGAATATCCCCTCCAAAGACTGCAGATCTTCTACAAGGACAAGAGTCCGGAGAACCTGATCGTCGACCTCAAGATCCGGGAAGCCGAGTACCCCCTCAAGGTCCGGCTCGGTGGGCTCAACGCCGTCCTGTCGCCCAAGAGCCTCGTTCTGGAGTGGCTGACGCTCCAGAACCCCCTCGAGGCGTTCACGGAAAAGCACGCCCCACTGCCGGGTCAGACGCACCCGGGGCTCAGCGTGTCCAAGAAGATCATGGACACTTTCGTTTACCTTGCCCGCCTGACCCGTAAGGACTGCCTCTTAGCCTTCCCGGCCTTCTTTCACAACGCTCTTCTGTTCTCGAGGTATTTCCGGTTCCTGAACCCCGAGAAGGAGGGCGAGGTCGCCGCCATCCGCAAGGCCTTCAGCCACATGCCGTTCAAACAGCTGGCCTGGATCGTCCACCTCAACTGCCTCAGACGGAAGGACGGCTCGGTATATGAGTGGCGGTCCGAGGAGCAGGTCTATCCCCTGAACAGGGCCCTGAAGGAGTATTTCGAGTCCCGGGACTACCGCGACCGGGTGAAAACCGCCCAGAAGGGCCTGGAATTCGTCGTGGACCGGGACGACTTCCGGAAGAAGGCCGAAGGGATTCCGGCGCTTTGCGGTCCCGGCGGAAATCTGCTATAATGCCCGCTTCGATGAGGAGATGAATCCATGAAGAAAGATGTCCATCCGGAATATCAGGAGTGTCTCGTTACCTGCGCCTGCGGGACTCATTTCAAGACACGTTCCACCAAGTCCGAGATCCGCGTGGAGATCTGCTCCCAGTGCCACCCGTTCTTCACGGGCAAGCAGAAGTTCCTGGACAGTGCTGGGCGCATCGAGAAGTTCCGGAAGAAATACGGCGATGCCAAGAAATAACTCCTATGTTCCGGGAACTGAAGAGGCTCGAGGATAAATACCGCCAACTCACAATCTCCCTCTCCGACCCGGCCTGCCATACTAACCCCCAGAAGATCAGAGAAATCTCCAAGCAGCGGGCCGAACTCGAGCCCGCCGTCCGTAAATTCGAGGAGTACCGGAGGGTTGCGCGGGACAAAGACGAATCCCGCAAGATCCTGGCCGACCCCGCCGCCGACCCCGAACTGAAGGCGATGGCCGAAGGCGAAGCCGCCTCGCTCGAAAAACGGGAAAAGGCCCTCGAAGCCGAACTCAAGATCCTGATCCTTCCTAAAGACCCCTTCGACGCGAAGGATGTCATCCTCGAGGTCCGGGCGGGGGCCGGCGGGGACGAGGCCTCGCTCTTTGCCCAGGACCTGTTCCGGATGTATTCCCGCTACGCTGAGAACAAGGGTTGGAAGTTCGAGGTCCTGGACGTCAGCCCGTCGCCCGTCGGCGGGATCAAGGAGGCCGTCGCCAACGTCCGCGGGCACCGCGTCTATGCGACCATGAAGCACGAAAGCGGCGTCCATCGCGTCCAGCGCGTGCCGAAGACCGAGGCCGGCGGCCGGATCCATACGTCCACGGCCACCGTGGCCGTCCTTCCCGAAGCCGACGAGATCGATGTCCGGATCGACCCCAAGGACCTGAAGATCGAGGCTTTCGGGGCCTCCGGGCCCGGCGGGCAGAACGTCAACCGGAACTATACGGCCATCCGCGTCACCCACAAGCCCTCGGGGCTGGTCGTCTCCTGTCAGGACGAGAAATCCCAGCACCGGAACAAGGAAAAGGCCATGAAGATCCTCCGCTCCCGGCTTATGGACGCCGCCCAGAGCGAGCAGCAGCAGAGGATCGCCAAGGACCGGCGGTCCAAGGTCGGCACCGGGGATCGGAGCGAGAAGATCCGTACCTATAATTTTCCGCAGTCCCGCATCACCGACCACCGCCTCAACGAGAACTTCCACCGGATGGAAGCGATCCTCGATGGGGACCTGGATGCCCTCACCGAAGCCCTGACCCTCCGTTCTCAGACCCCGGGCCGCGGGGAGGAGGGTCCGGGCGGGGAGCCTTCCGAAGACCTTGAAGCCTGAGTCCCTGCGCGCCCTCTACATCCGGGGAATCAACGGACTCAAAAGCGTCCCTCGTCCGGAATTTGACGCCCGTGTCCTTCTCCTTCATGCCGCCCGCACCCCCGCAGAGACTTTCTACGCCCACCCCGAAACCCGGCCTTCCGCCAGGGATGCGGAAAGGTTCCTCCGGCTGGTCCGGCGCCGCTCGGAGGGCGTTCCCCTTGCGTATCTCACAGGCAGGAAGGAATTCTGGTCGCTCGAGTTCCGAGTGAGCCCCGGCGTCCTCATCCCGCGGCCGGAAACGGAGATCCTCGTCGAAAAGGCCGTCGGCCTCGCGGTGGGGCAAGGGAGGTCTGTCCTGGACTTGGGAACGGGGAGCGGGAACGTCGCCGTCGCCCTGGCCCGGGAACTCCCGCGGGCTCGCGTAACGGCCGCGGACATCTCCGTCCGGGCGCTCAGGATCGCCGCGGAGAATGCGGTCTTCAACGGGTGCCCCGGCATCCGCTTCATCCGGAGCGACCTCTTTTCGGCCTTCGGGCGGCCCCGGCCTCTCTTCGATTTCATCGTCTCCAACCCGCCTTACATAGGCCACGCGGAATGGGCCCGGTTGACCGCCGACGTTCGGGACCACGAACCCCGCCGGGCCCTCGTCGGAGGCGTCCGGGGCACAGAGTTTACGGAGAAGCTCGTTCGCGAGGCGCGGTGCTTCCTGAGGCCGGGCGGCCGTCTCATCCTGGAGATCGGGGCCGGTCAGGAAGGGACGGTCCGGGCGATGTTCGAGGAGGGATGGGACGCGGTGGAGGTTGTGCCCGACCTCGCTGGGATCCCGAGGGTCGTCACCGCCCGCAAGGCCGCGAGGGCTCGGGGCGCGGCTACGTCCGGGACGCCAGCTTGTGGTAGTCAATGATGGAGGGGAGGAGCCGCGTCGTCTCGAAACGGATCCTCTCCCACCGCGCGAGGGGCAGTTTTTCGAAGGCCTCGACGATCCGGGGATCGAACTGCGTTCCCTCGTGGCTCCGGATCTCCTCCTGGGCCGCGGGGAAGTCTCGCTCCCGCCGATAGGGGCGGTGGGACGTGATGGCGTCCAGGGCGTCGGCCAGGGCGAAGATCCGGGCTTCGAGCGGGATCTCCTCCTTTCTCAACCCTTGGGGGTAGCCCGTCCCGTCGTATCTCTCGTGATGGTGGAGGATGATGTTCGCGGCCTCCTTGACGAGCTTGATCTCCTTGACGAGGCCGTAGCCGAGCGCGGGATGGAGCCGGATCTTCTCCCATTCCTGGTCCGAGAGCCGGCCCGGCTTCTTCAGGATGGAATCCGGGATGGCGATCTTCCCTACGTCATGGAGGAGCGCCCCCTTCCGTATATTGTCCAAGACCTTCTCGTCCCGGATCCCCAGGAGTCCGGCCAAAACCTGACTGTATTTAGCCACCGTCTGGGAGTGGCCGAACGTCTCCACGTCCCTGAGGTCAAGGGCGGTCATCAGGTTCTCGAGCGTCGCATCGTAGATCTCCTCGAGGTCAAGAGCCCGACGGACGTTCCGAGACCTTTCGATCCTCGACTTCGCCAGGTTCTTCCGGCAGGCTTCGTTCTCGGCGGTCAACTGGGCCAGGGTCAGGCCGCTTCTGATGGCCGAATAGACCGCAAGGTGGCTGCCGGGGCTCGTGACGTGGTCGATGACGCCTTCCCGGAGGAGGGAGAGCAGGACCTGTGACCTGGAAGCGTCCGAGAGGACGACGACGGCGGGGCGTGGGTCGGCGGCCCCGATCGTCCGGAGTCGCTTCGCATGTTCCTCTCCCTGTTCCGTCGCCGCGACGACGATCAGCGAGACCCTTCCCGCGGGGCCAGCCAGGGCGGACGGCTCGGGCAGGAACGCGGACCTTTCGATGTCCAGTTCCAGATCAGCCAGGAACGCGGCCAGCCTCCGCGAGTTCCCGTCGTTCTCCCCGACGATGAGGATTCGGGGCCTGTTCATGGGCACTTCCTCATGTGTTCCCTTATACATTATATCGTCGACGGGATTCAAGGGGATTCGCTCCGGCCTTAACCCGTTCGCCGACGTTACCCCGCCTTTCATGGCGGGGCCGCGAAGCGAGGCTCAGGGCTAATTCCGAAAAAGCCCCGGTCCCGGCCTTGCCAGGACCGGGAAGTCAAGGGGTTGACAGCCCGACCGGCGGAGTTTATCATATCGCCAGAGCCAAGGAGATTTCGAATGTCCGAATCCGGGGAAATCGAAAAAGAGTCCAATCTCGTCATCCAGGAGATCGAAAACCAGCTGGAGAGGCTTCTCGCCAGGAAAAAGGACGAGATCGATAGCGCTCTGGCCGCGAGGATTCGGGAGGAGGAGGAAGCTGCCAGAGCCCGGATGGACGGCGTGGAGAAGGAGATCGACCGGGGACGGGAATCCCTCCGGGAATTCCAGACCATGGTCTCCGAATCAGAAGGGGAGAGGCAGGCGGTCCTGGAGGAGATCCGGGCGGGCTTTTCCCAGGCCCTCGACTTCCAGTCCCAGATCGAAGGCCTCGTCAAGCGGACCGTTGAGGAGATCGGGAGAGTCGGTGACCTCCAGCGGAAACTGGAATCCTTAAGGCGGCGGACCTCGGAGGGCGCGGCCTTCCTGAAGAGGGACCTGAACGAGAGGTTCGGGATCGTGGCTGAAGCCCGCGGGGAAAAGGAGCGCTGGCCGGAACCCACCCCAGACCTCGACGCAGAGCTGGAAAAGCTGAAGAGGATCCGGACACTCCTTGCCGGCGGGACGGAAGGTTTCCCCGGGTTGGAGAATTCTCCCGGATCGGAACCGGAGGACGTCTGGCGGGCCCGGATCCCCGATATCCAGGAGCTCATTCAGGCGACTAAACCGGTCGAGGACGGCCGTCCGGTTGAGACTCCGCCCGGCCAGGGCGCCGGGGACGCGAGTTCCGTTTTGGACCGTCTGCGGAGGATCGAGCCCGTCGCGGGAAGCGGGAAGATCAGCTATTTTCAGAAAGGGGACAGGACCGTCTTGGACGCCGGGATGCTTCTCGATGCCGTGGACAGGGCTGTGGACGTGGCCCGGAAGCTGGCCGGAAAGCTCGAAGAAACGGAATCGCCCCGGGAACGCTTCTTCATCAAACAGGATCTCATCAACGGCCAGGAGGGCCTCCGTATCCTCATCCTACGGGCCGCGACGCTGTGCGAGAAGGAGTCCATGACGCTTCCCCCGGAGACCCTGGACGTCCTTGACGCCGCCGGGCTGAGGAGCCTGTTTGACCGGCTGAGCGTTGGGAACTGGGCGAACGCGGCGGACCTCACCGCATTCGCCGGAGAAGCGAAGGCGCTCCGGGCGGCCTTTCTGGAACGGGCGGTCCCCTCCGACCGGTATGTGCTGTCGATTCTCGAAAAGCTCGGCGGCGTGCCGTCAGTTGAGCGACCCGGCCTTCTGTAGGGACTCGAAGTATTCCTCGAGCGCCTTCCGGTCGGTGGGCGACAGGTCCTTGAACTGCAGCCCGGAATAAAAATAAGGGGATTCCCCCCCGGCTTTGTCCGAATAGACCACGTCGCTCGCGACGCGGTTCGCTTTGTTCCCCAGCACGAGGATCAGGCCGATCGACTTGGCGACGGGAAGCCGGGCCTCGGACAGGATCTTCGCCCCTCCGAGGCTCAGGTTGATCGTCTTCGCCACCTTGAACCCGCCGTTCTCCTGGATCATCACAAGGGTGGCCGCGTGGTATCTCTCGGACTTCCTCTTTTCCCGGTAAGACGTCTCCTTATAGGTCCGGATTATCCCGCCCTGCCGTTCCTCCGCCTGTTCTCGTGAGTAACAACAGACCTTGTTCTTCGCGAGGACCCGTTCGTCCGTCCCTCCGGCTCCCGGCTCGAAGAATCTCTTCCCCTTGGCCTCGGCCATGGCCATGTCCGCCTCGCCGGCCAGGATCCTCAGGTCAGGCTTGTCGACGTCCGGGGCCTGTCCGGGCGCCGGCGGCGGGAACATCGTTACGCCGAAGGACATGGTCAGGTTGTTCCCGGGTTGGAACTCCTGAAACTCGAAATAGTGCTCCTCGACGTTCTTCCGGATGCGGTCGGTGAGCAGGCAGGCGTCCTCGGGGCTCTTGACGCCAGTCAGAAAGAAGAGGAACTCCTCCCCGCCGTAGCGGCAGACGAGGTCCTCCTCGCGGATCGAGTCCTTCATGACGCCGGCCAGCTCGCGCAGGAGCTTGTTCCCCGCCTCATGACCGTTGCGGTCGTTGTAGTACTTGAACCAGTCCACGTCCCCCATGACCAAAGCCGAGGAGCCCTCCTCGCGCCGGCGTTTGCCCTGGGAATTGATCTTCTGGACGACCTTCTCGAAGAAGGGGTCGGGCCGGAGCAGGCCGGTCAAGGCGTCGTACTGGATGAGGTTCAATTTCGTCATCGCGATGGCGATGTGCTCGGACAGCCCCCGGAGAATCTCCTGATCCTCCCGAGAGAAGCCGGACCGGGCGGACTTTCCGCCGGAGGTCTTGTTGTAGACCTCGACGACGCCGATGACCTCCGTGTCGTGGCGGATGGGGACGGCCAACAGGCTCTTCAGCGGCGTCCGGAGGTGCTCGATGTACCTCCGCGAGAGGCGCTGGTCGAAGGAGAGTTCGGTGATGTTAACCTCCCGTCCGTTGAGGGCGACGGACGCGGCGAAGTCCTGGGCGTCGAGGCGGGCGACGTATCTCAGGAATTCGGGATGTGTCAGGAAGGTGTCGTCCCAAACCAGCGGCTTGAGGTACCGGCCGAGCGTCTCGTTCTCGTCCAGGATGTAGATCGTGGCCCCGGAGGCCTGGACGATGTCCTTGAAGTCCGTAGTGATGTCGAGAAGGCTCGAGACGTCGTTGGCCGCGTAGATCTTGCGGAGGACCTTTTCGATCCTCTGCCGCTCCTTCTGGAACCAGACGTACTTTGCCTCGATCGCCACCCGTTTCTCGAGCTCCTTGATGAAGTTCTCGTTGATGAGGCTCTTGATCTCCCGGATTTCGGCATAGACGTCACGGACCTTGGCCCCCTGGATGTCGAGGGCGCTCCTTAGGGAGCCGACTTCTGTCCTCATCGCGGCGTGGGTGAGTGCTCGTTCGACGGACCTGGTGAACTGGGCGTCGTCCTGGAGAGGGAAGGATAGGGCGAACGTGTCGACGTACCTGTCGGAAGGCCAGTCCCGGGCCAGGGACCGGAGCCTTTCATCGTCCCGGCCGGTGATGATGACGGCCGTCGCCTTGCCGAACAGGCTTAGGGCGGAGGACTGCGCCGCGGCCGAGGCGTCGAGGACGGCGAGCAAGGTGTTTGCCGTTTCCGGCAGGGCCGCGGCCGACTCGAGGGAGGACGCGGCGACGACCGTCCCGTAACGCCGGCAGAGCTTCGACAGGAGGTCGGCCTCTATAGGATTCGGATTCAGAATGAGGATTGGTCTCTGGTTCATAACTCAGCCCCGGCGCAACAAACCCAATGGCCCGTGTCCAGCCTCGTCGCCAGCGTTGGACGCAAGGGACCGGCCGTGCCCTTTTTCTTGAAAACCCATTCTCATTTTATACCAATGTTTTTAGTCCCGTCAACTGCTTTCTGAGCCGTTTTGAAGTCCCCCCAGGGGATATGATATCATCGAAACGTCGAGGAGGCACGCATGATCGAGAGAACGGGAGCTCCATCGAAGCCTATCCGGGCCTACCGCGGGAACGTCCTGCACACGAAGGGCTGGTCCCAGGAGGGCGCGCTCCGGATGCTGATGAATAACCTCGATCCCGAGGTGGCGGAGAAGCCCCGGGACCTCATCGTATATGGGGGCACGGGCAGGGCCGCGCGCAATTGGGAATGCTACCGGGCGATCGTCGAAACCCTCAAGAGCCTCAGGAACGACGAGACGCTCATCGTTCAGTCGGGCAAGCCTGTGGCCGTGTTCCCGACTCATGACCAGGCTCCCCGGGTCCTCATCGCCAACTCCCTGATCGTCCCCAAGTGGGCGACTTGGGACGAGTTCCGGAGGCTCGAAACCTTGGGACTGACGATGTACGGGCAGATGACCGCCGGGAGCTGGATTTATATTGGGACCCAGGGCATCCTCCAGGGGACCTATGAGACCCTGGCCGCCGCGGCCCGCCGGCATTTCGGAGGGACGCTCAAGGGCAGGCTCGTCCTCTCGGCCGGGCTCGGGGGGATGGGCGGGGCACAACCGCTGGCCGTTACTATGAACGAGGGCGTGGCCGTTGTCGTCGAGGCCGACCCGGAGCGGATCCGGCGCCGCCTTGACACGCGGTATGTCGACGTCATGACCGAAAGCCTCGACGAGGCGCTGAGGCTCGCCGACGCGGCCATTAAAAAGGGAGAGCCCCTCTCCGTCGCCCTCCTCGGCAACGCCGCCGACGTCGTCCCCGAGTTCGTCCGGAGGGGGATCGTCCCCGATGTGCTGACCGACCAAACCTCCGCCCACGACGAGCTTAACGGGTACGTCCCGAACGGCATCCCGTACGCCGAAGCCCTGAGGCTCCGCCGGGACGATCCGAAGGACTACATCCGGTGCTCCTACGAAGCGATGGCCGCCCACGTCCGGGCGATGCTCGAGCTCCGGAGGCTGGGGGCCCGGACGTTCGATTACGGGAACAACATCCGGGGCCAGGCCCTTAAGGCCGGCGTCGCCGACGCCTTCGACATTCCGGGCTTCGTCCCCGAATACATCCGCCCGCTCTTTTGCGTGGGCAAGGGCCCGTTCCGCTGGGCTGCCCTTTCCGGACGGGCGCGGGACATCCACGTCACGGACGAGGCCGTCCTCAAACTGTTCCCGGAGGACGAGGCTCTCGCGCGGTGGATCCGAAAAGCCCGGAAACACGTACGGTTCCAGGGATTGCCCTCGCGGATCTGCTGGCTCGGTTACGGCGAAAGGGCGGAGTTCGGCGACGTCATCAACCGCATGGTCCGAAAGGGCGAGATCAGCGCTCCGGTCGTCATCGGGCGCGACCACCTGGACACGGGCTCGGTGGCCTCGCCGAACCGCGAGACCGAGGGGATGAAGGACGGTTCCGACGCCATCGCCGACTGGCCGGTCCTCAACGCCCTGCTTAACGCGGTGAACGGAGCCTCTTGGGTTTCCGTCCACCACGGCGGAGGCGTGGGCATCGGTCTGTCCCTGCACGCCGGGATGGTCGTCGTCGCCGATGGCACGCCGGCCATGGGGAAGCGCCTGGAGAGGGTCCTCACCGGCGATCCCGGGATGGGGGTCGTCCGGCACGCCGACGCGGGCTACGACGAAGCGGTCCGGTTCGCCCGGGAGAATAAGATCAAGATCCCGATGATGTGACGGATTTCCGTCCGCGGCCCCCGGCTCACGTCTTGTGACCTCCTCCGCACGCCTAAACGACTGTCTTTGAACGGCTCAGAGCTCGTGTCTCATCTTGAGCGCCCGTCGCCCGCTCTGCGGTCGGGCGCCGCTACCCCCGGTTCGCGCAGAATCTTATTATTATCAAGGGGATAGTTGGAGACCGTTTCCGGCGGCGTCCAGGCACGGAACTTGCATTGGAACCTGTCGAAAGGAGGTTCCGATGAAAAAAGCCGTTGCCCTCGCGCTTGCAGGGCTGGTCATGTTCTCCGCGGTCTGGTTCTTTCCCCGGTTGGCAGAGGCCCGTGACACCGCCGAATGCTTCAGGAACCACTCCACGTGCCGCAACAACGCTTTCGGCATGGACGTGGGCTGGGTCAGGATGACGCTCGTGCTGACGGTCTGCGACGCTGGCCTGGGAAGGTGCCTCCTGCTGGCTTGAAAAAGGAAAGGGGCCCCTGAGAAAAAAGGGGCCCCTTTCACGTTTCTCTTTATAGCACGTGGAGGTTCCCGATGAAGATGGCAATTACTCGTCCGGCCGCGGCCGCGCTGGCCGCCGTAATCGTCGCGGCGGCCTTTCCTTCCGGCGGGAAGGGGGACCTCCGGCGCCTCTCGGTCCGGGACGTCAAGGCTGATTTCCGAACGGATGCCGAGGCCGCGTTCGGCCGGCCCGTCTCCATTTCTCACGACGCCGACGCCGTCTACGTCGTCGACGCGGAGGCCCACGAGGTCAGGGTTTTTTCCAGGGCAGGCGTCTTTCTCAAGGCGCTGGGGAGGAAAGGGCAGGGCCCCGGAGAGTTTGATACACCCGCCGATCTGGACGCGCGGGAAGGCCGTCTTTATGTTGCCGACAAGTTCAATGACAGGATCCAGGTCCTGGACGGGGCCGGGAAATACCTCGGCGGCTTCAAGGTCCCGTTCAGTCCGGACCAGGTCTGCGCCTTGAACGGGGGAAAGGTCGTCGTATCCCATCTTCCTTTGGGACTCAGGGGGGCCGAGCCTATGCTCCATTGTTACTCGGCGGAAGGGAGGCTCCTCTGGGAGGGGATGGCGTGCCATGTGTCGGGGGACAGGACCTACGATGCGTTCCGCAACCTCCTCGTCATGGTCCGCGGAGGGAGGGACGATCTCTACGTCATCCGGAAGAGCGACGAGAACGCGATTCACCGTTTCGACGGATCGGGAAGGCCGCTCGGCCCGATCGTGGTCCCCGACGCCTATGCCTTTAAAACGATCACCCTCCCGCTTCCTGGCCCGAACCGGGTCCTCAAGGCCTTTTGCTGGGACGCCGCCTTCGACGGGGACCGGATCGGTCTCCTCGCCCCGGACTACACCGACGAGGGGGACATTGGCCCCGGGAGGCGCATCTATATCGTCGGTCTTGACGGGAGCCTTGGCGGGCTGGTTGAGCTCCCCGTAATCGTCAGGAGGATAGATCTGGACGGCGACACGATCCACGCCATCGACGACGACTACAATCTGAGGATCTTCAAGATGGAGCTTCGATGAGGCGCGGCGGGGCTCTCGCGGGCTGGGCGGTGGTCTTCGCTTTTTCCTGTCTCGGGGCAGGGGGCGGCGACCGACGGTTCGTCCTGCATTCCCTGGACGAAGCCCTCCCGGCCAACGGTAGGCCGGCCCTGCTGGTATTCTTTTCGACGGGCTGCACCCCGTGTTTTGACGACCTCCTGGAGATGGCCCTGTTTGTCCGCCGGAACGGGCTCGACCTGGCGGTCGTGGGGGTCAGCGGTGATACCGAGGCCGAAATTGATAAGTTCGTCGAAAAACATTCCTTGACCTGGCCGGTTGTCCGCGACGAACGGGGGCGGATCCGCCGCAGGTTTAAGGTGGACCTCCTTCCCTATAAGATCGTCCTGGTCGGAGGGACCGAGGTCTACAGGGACGATTATTACCTGGTCCTGGATGAGCGGCTGAGGAGGGTCCAACGATGCCTGATAGAGCTCGCGGCCGGCTCGCGGTCCGGCTCACCGTCCTGAAACTCCGGCGTTCGCCGGCGACCGTCGTGTCGGCGCTGTTGCTGCCGGCGCTCGTCGTCCTTGTCTGGGCTCGTGAGTCTCACGGGACCGCCCTGAGGATCTTCCTCTATCTCCTTCCCCACGTTTTCCTCGTCACGACGCAGAATATGTTCAAGGGCGAAGCCGCCGGGGGCGCGCTCGAGAACGTCCTCTTCGTCCGCGACGGCTTTAGACGGCATGTCCTCTGGAAGACCGCGGCCCTCGTTCTGTCGAGCGTCGCCTGCGCCCTCCTCGTCTTCGCGACCATTCAAGTCGGAGGTCTCGGAACTCACCGGCCCGGCTGCGTGGACCTTCGGGGCTTAGCGGTTTCCCTTTGTGCCGGTGTCTATTATATCGGGCTCGGCGGCTTACTGGGGCACTTCCTCGAGGGAGGGTCGAATGTCCTGGCCCTCATCGTCGCCCAGGCGGCGGCGTTCGTCGGCTTGATCGTCGACGCCTCGGCCGGGCACCGATTTCTTGAATCCCTGGCGACGGGCACGTTCTCCGGCCCGGGGGAGCAACTGAGATTCATCGTTCTTGCGGGAGTTCTCCCCAATATCCTCGTCGCCGTTCCCTTGCGCCGCTACGCGCCCTGGATTGTGCCGGCTGCCGGGGCCCTGTTTCTTATTCAGGTCCTGATCGTTCGGAGGTCGGAGCTGAGGGGACGATGAGCCGGACCGTTCTGGCCGTCCTGGGTCTCGCCCGGCGGTTCGGCGCCGTCCGGGCCGTCCGCGATATCGGGTTCTCCCTTGATGGGGGACGGGTCGCGGCGCTCCTCGGCGAGAACGGCGCGGGCAAGTCCACGACCATCAGGATCGCCTTGGGCTTCCTGCGCAAAGACGAAGGGGAGGTCCTCATCGACGCCGGGACCGTCGGCTATGTCTCGGAACAGCCGTCGTTCTTCCCTTGGGCTTGCGGCGACGAACTCCTGGACTGCGCGGCCCTCCTCAACGGGATCCCGCGGGACCGGGCGCGCCGGAGCGCCCTCGAATGGTGCGAACGCCTGCCGTTCCCTCCCGAGCTCCTCCGGCGCAGGGTCTCGACATATTCCCAGGGGAACCGGAAGAAATTCGCCTACCTGCAGAGCCTCATCCTCTCGCCGGACCTCTTCGTCGCGGACGAACCCTTTTCGGCCCTCGACCCGGTCTCCATCCGGAACGTGCGCGGCATCTTCCGGGAACTCGCTTCCGGGGGGAGCGCCGTCCTGCTGAGCTCCCATCTTATTGCGGAGGTCGGGAAGGTCTATGACGACATCATCGTCCTCCATCAAGGAGCGGTGGTCCTCCGGGAGCGGCGGGAGAATCTAGGCCCCGGCGTCGACCTCGAAGCCCTCTTCCTGAAAGCGATCAAATCACCGTGCCGTCGGGGATGACGGCGTTCTTTGGGATGACGAGGATGCCGTCGACGATGACGTGGTTGTCGGAGCTGTCGGCAACTCTCTTCCGGACGTTGACCAGCCTCACTCCGGCGCCTATCCGGGCGTTCTTGTCGATGATGGCTTTGCGGACCTCCGAGTCCTTCCCGACGCCGATGTCGGGGATCCTCTGCGCCCGGTTCACCTTCAAGCCTTCCAAGGATTCGAAATAATCCGCTCCCATCATGACGGTCCGCTCGATACGGCAGTTCTCGCCGATCCGCGACCGGACGCCGATAATCGACTGCCGGATCTTCGAACGGTTGACGATGCTTCCCTCGCAAAGGATCGAACCCTCGACCTCCGAACTCAGGATCTTCGAGCCCGGGAGGAACCGGGCGTGGGTGAAGATCGGCCGCTCTTCGTCGTAAAAATTAAACCGCGGCAGGGCCTTGGTGAGGTCCATATGGGCCTCGAAGAAGCTCGGGATGGTCCCGATGTCCGCCCAGTAGCCGTCGAAGAAGTGGGCGAAGACCTTCTGCTCCCGGATGGCGAAGGGGATGACCTCCCGGCCGAAATCCTCGTAGGCCGTTGAGGCGAGAAGGTCGCTGAGGACTCCCGAATCAAAGAGGTAGATCCCCATCGAGGCGAGATGCGAGCATCCGGCCGCGGAGGCGCCGAGCCGCCGGAGCACTTCCTCCGGGACCCTCGTCCGCTCGAGGTCCTCCGGCGTCTTCGGCTTCTCGCGGAAATCGACGATCCGGCCGTGCCGGTTGACCCTCATGACCCCTAGTTCCGGGGCCCGGTCGGGGCCGACGTGGGTCACGGAGATACTGATCTCGGCGCGCTTTCGGAGGTGCGACTCCACGAACTTCCGGTAGTCCATCCGGTAGAGGTGGTCCCCGGACAGGACGAGGACAAGGTCGCCCATCTTCTCGATGAACTTCAGATTCTGCCGGACAGCGTCGGCCGTTCCCTGATACCAGTTCCGATTCTCGAGCGTTTGCTGGGCCGACAGGATCGTTACGAAATCCTTGGTGAAGTTGTCGAACCTGTAGGTCAGGAAGATATGGCGGTGGAGGGATTCGCTGGCGAACTGGGTGAGGATGAAGATCTTCCGGAAGCCCGAATGGATACAGTTGCTGATCGGGATGTCAATGAGGCGGAAACGGCCGGCGATGGGTACGGCCGGCTTGCTCCGGACCCGGGTCAACGGAAAGAGCCGGCTTCCTTGACCGCCAGCCATGATGATCGTTACGATATTGGCCACGGGCATCGTCCTTTCGGCGGATTCGACCCCAGTATACGACAAAACGGGCTTCGCGTCTTGGCTTCCGCGCCACGCCCGAGAGTTGACATCTGGGCCCTTTCCTTCTATAAGGAATGGGATGATCCCACCCGCCTTTCCGAAAGGAGATCCTTGATGAAAAAACCCGTTTTGTTCCTGACCGCCTTGGCTGTCCTCGTGGCGCCGGCCTTTTCGGGCGTCGTCAAGAAGAGCCGATCCGAGATCACGTTCAAAGGGTTCGGCAAGCTGACCATGACCCAGTCCTCGAGGCTTGTCCCCGAGAGGCAATGGGTCGATTCCCAGAACGATTTCAAGGGCAAAGGCCTGCTGGGAGGCCTGGCCGGGAAGACCGTCCTCCGGTCGGGCAGTTTCGGCGAGATCACCGACCTCCCTGCGCTGACCGTCACCCGGATCGACCCCAAGAAAAAAGAATACACCGTCGCTCCCATCAAGAAGTTCGAGCAGGAGAAAGCGGAGGAGCGAGAGGCCGGGGAAAAGGCCGAGAAGCCCGCCGAAAGTGACGTCCGCATCATCAAGAGCGAATTCCGGGTGGATGACACGGGAGAGGCCATGGACGTCAACGGCTTCCCTACGAAGAAGTATGTCGTCACCTGGACCGTGGACTGGGAGAACGTCCGGACCGGCGAGAAGGGGACGAACATGCTCGAGACCGACGTCCGGACGACGTCCCTCACCGACGCCATCGTCAAGGCGCAGGAAGAGGAGGCGAAATATTTCCGCGGCTATATGAAGGCCGTGGGGCTTGACCAGGAAAAGCTCCAGCAGGACGTCCTCGGCACGAACTGGATGTCCCTGCTCGACAGCATGAACGCGGCCAAAGGGCGACCGGGCGCCTCCTTTGACGTGTCCAAGACCGTCTCCGAGATGAAGAAGATCAAGGGCTATCCCGTGGTCATCGACGGGAAATACACCGTGACCTCCGACAAGCCCCAGGGCGATGCGGGGGAACAGGGGGGTGGCGGCTCGAAGAGCCTCTTCGGCGGTCTGGCCAAGAAGGTCCTCAAGAAAAAGCCGGCCGAGGAAGGGCCCGCCGAGCCCGCCCTGGCCTATAGGGTGGAGATCATGGAGCTCGCCCCAGCCGACTTGGGTGAAGCCGATTTCCAGGTTCCCCCGGATTATAGGAAAAAGGGCTGATCCGGACGAACATCCGTTTATCAAGAGATATGATGCCGTAAGGAAGAACCATACGCGCCATCAAAGGGGGACTCGGGCTCGCGCTTACGGCCCTCACCCTCTTCCAGGTCCGGTGCGCTTCGAAACCTGCCGTCGTGACTACCCCGCGGAAGCCGCTCATCTTCGCCGCCCACATCCTGCTGGACCGGTCGGCCGGGGCCAGCATGGCCGGGCTCAGGAAGGAGATCCCGAAAATGGCGAAAGCGGGCGTCAACCTCATCGTCCTGGAGATCGATTACAACTATGAATTCGTCTCCCATCCCGAACTCCAGGGCAACGATCCCCTGACCAAGGCCCAGGTCAAGGAGATCGTCGGACTCTGCAGACAGTACAAGATCCGGCTCATCCCCGAATTCCAATCCCTCGGCCACCAGTCCTGGGCGGAGACGACCTATTCCCTCCTCGAGAAGTACCCCCAGCTCGACGAGACGCCGGGCAAGTACCCGGGAAACAGGGACGGAGACAAGGACATCTACTGCCGGAGCTGGTGCCCCTTCCATCCAGACCTTTACCCCATCGTCAACGCCCTCTATGACGAGCTCATCGACGTCTTCGAGGCCGACGCCCTGCACGTCGGGATGGACGAGGTCTTCCTGATCGCCGACCCCGACTGCCCGCGCTGCAAGGACAAGACCACGGCCGAATGCTTCGCTTACGCCGTCAACCGTGCCTACGACCACCTCGTTAAAGAAAAGGGCGTCGAGATGTTCATGTGGGCCGACCGGTTCATCGACGGGACGAACACCTATGGCGAATGGGAATCCTCGATGAACAAGACCGACCCCGCCGTCGATATGGTTCCCAAGGACATTGTCATGTGCGATTGGCATTATGAGAGCAAGTACGAGCGGATGAAGACCCCGGGCTTCCCGTCGGTCGACATGTTCATCGGGAAGGGCTTCCGGGTCCTGCCCGTCACCTTCAGGGACACCAAGGCCATCAGGATGTTCATCGATTATTCCTTCAAGTTCCCCTCCGACAAGATGCTCGGCCACATGTGCACGACATGGGGCGGCGTCAAGGCCGGCTCGATCTACAAGTCGAAACAGTTCAAGGCCGTCGCCAAGGAGCTGAAGAAGTACGGGCTCAAGCCCGCGAAATAACCCAGCGCAGCCGTCCGATCGCAACGGGCGCGGGATCCCCGCGGGGGGCCCCGCGCCCGTTTATTTTGCGGCGTTGACGCTCCGGCCTCGTATCACGTATGATGGAAATCGGATATGATCCGACCGGGAAAGGGGATCGAACCATGAAAGCAGAGGGAATCGTCATTCTTGCCCTCGCCGCTCTTCTGGGAGCGGCCATTTTCCTGTTCCTCAGGACGAGGGCGAAGCTTGAGAAGACCCGCGCCCGCCTGGAGACGATAGCCGTGACGGACGAGATGACGGGGGTCTTCAACCGGCGGCACCTCTTTCAAAGGTTCGAGGAGGAGTTCCAGGAGCACCGACGGCAAGGGGCGGAGATGGGCTGTATCCTCGTCGACCTGGACCGCCTCCGAAGCATCAATGAAACGCACGGCCACAGGACGGGAGACGCCGTCCTCAAGGAGTTTGCCCGCGTCATGCGGGGCTGCATCCGCGTTTACGACATCCTCGGGCGATACGGCGGGGAGGAGTTCATGATCCTCCTCCCCCTGACCGGCCTCCTCCACTCCATGGCGTTCGCCGAGAGGGTCCGGAAGACCATCGAAAGAGACTTCGCGGTGACGGAGCCGTCCGGGGAGTCCGTCAAGTTGACTATCAGCCTAGGCGTGTCTAACCTCAGGGTGGGGGACTCGTCCATCGACGTCATTGCCAAACGGGCGGAGGAAGCCCTCCTCAAGGCCAAGGAAAGCGGCCGTAACAGGGCCGAACTGGCATGAGCCCCTCCGGAGGACTCTCCGGGCGCTGAAGTGTCCCCCCCCCTTTGGAAAAGGGAGGACAGGGGGGATCCAGCCGGCCGGGACTCAGGAAAGGACCTTCAACAGTTCGTAATCGACATCGGTCTCAATTATCTTCGGCCGGATGGCCGTCGCCAGGGGCACGAGGACCGGCCTGTCATCCTTCAGGCTGACGCAGACGTCCGACCCGCCTTCGATGAGCGTCAAGACGGCCCTATGGCCGAGCTTGGCGGCCAACAGGCGGTCGACGGCCGTCGGCCGGCCGCCCCTCTGGATATGGCCGAGAACGGCGATCCGGGTCTCGAGACCCGTGTTCAGGGAGATGGCCGCTGCCACGTCCTCGGCCTTGGCGATGCCCTCGGCGACGATGAGGATCCAACTGACCTTACCCCGGGCGTTGCCGGCCAGAATCTCGTTTGAGATGGCCGTCATGTCGAACCCTTCTTCGGGAAGGAGGACCTCTTCGCACCCTCCGGCCAAAGCGACCTGCATGGCGATGTAACCGCTGCTCCGGCCCATGACCTCGACCACGAAGATGCGCTCGAGGCTGGTCGCCGTGTCCCGGATCTTGTCCACGGCGTCCAGGGCCACGTTGACGGCCGTGTCAACGCCGATGGCGAGGTCGACGCCGTTGATGTCGTTATCGATCGTCGCCGGGACACCGACGGTCGGGAAGCCGTACCGCTCCGCCAGGATATGGGCGCCCGTCAGTGAGCCGTTCCCCCCGATAACGACGAGGCCGTCGATGGCCTTCCCCCGCGCCGACTCCACGGCCTTCTTCTGGCCCTCTTCCGTAAAAAACGCCTCGGATCGTGCCGATTTGAGGATGGTCCCGCCGAGGTTGATGATGCCGGAAACGGAGCGGCGATCCAGGGGGACGAAGTCCCCGCGGATGAGGCCTTCGTAACCCCTCATGACCCCGAAGACCTCGAGCCCCCGGGCGGAAGCCGTCCGGACGACGGCCCTAATGGCGGCGTTAACACCGCCGCAATCCCTGGTGATGACGCCGATTCTGTTCATGGCTCCTCCGGATCCTAAGAGCTTATTCTAGCACGGAACGGACGCCGCCCGTCCTCCCGCGCGATTGACCGGGCCGTTCCGGTTGTGGTAGAAGAAGGGTCCACGAATATCTTTATGGAGGGCGGAATGAAAAAAGGGCTCGCGGCGCTCGCTGTTCTGGGGATAATCATCGGTCTTGCCAGCTGCGCGAAGGAGACTCGAAGCTTGAAATATCCGGTCACGAATAAGGTCGAACAGGTGGACGATTATTTCGGCGTCAAGGTCCCCGACCCATATCGCTGGCTCGAGGACGATAACGCCGCCGATGTCAGGGAATGGGTCAAGGCCCAGAACGCGACGACCTTCGACTACCTCGCGAGGATCCCGTTCCGGGAGAAGGTCCGGGCGCGCCTGACCGAGATCTACAATTACCCGAGGTTCTCGTCCCCGATGAGGGCCGGCGAGTACTATTTCTTCTCCAAGAACGACGGCCTTCAGAACCAGTCCGTCATCTACGTCCAGAAGGGGCTCGCGGGGACGCCCGAGGTCTTCATCGACCCCAACGCCCTCTCCGCCGACGGAACGGTCCGCGTAAACCTCGCGGGGTTCTCGCCGGACTTCAGATACGTCGCGGTCGCGCGCGGCGAGGCCGGCTCGGACTGGTCCGAGCTCCGGGTGATGGAGATCGCGACGAAGACGGAGCTTCCCGACGTCGTCCGCTGGCTCAAGTTCTCCGGGGCCGCCTGGCTCAAGGACGGGTTCTTCTACAGCGGCTACGACAAGCCCGCCCCGGGCCGGGAGCTGACGGCGAAGAACGAGTTCCAGAAGGTCTTCTTCCACCGGCTCGGCGAACCCCAGGAAAAGGACGCCCTGGTCTACGAGGACAAGGAGCACCCCCTGCGGTACCTGAGCCTGGACGTCAGCGAGGACCGGGCCTACGGGTTCCTAACGGTCTCCGAAGGGACATCGGGGAACGAGCTCCTCTGGAAGCCGCTTGCCGGCAAGGACGCGGCGTTCAAGGTCCTCGTCAAGGGGTTCGAAAACGACAGCGCCGTCGTCGACAACGTCGGGGACAAATTCCTCGTCCAAACGAACCTCGGCGCGCCGAATTACCGCGTCGTCCGGATCGATCCGGCGGACCCGGCCCCCGAAAAATGGGTCGATGTCATCTCCGAGAGGCCCGAGGTCCTGCTCTCTGCGGGCACGGCCGGAGGCCAGCTCTTCTGCTCCCACCTCAAGGACGTCCTGACCCAGTTCTCCCAGCACGGTCTCGACGGCACGCTCGTCCGCGAGATCGCGCTGCCGGGGCTCGGCACGGCCGGCGGCTTCGGGGGGTGGAAGGACGATAAGACCGTCTTCTATACCTTCCAGTCCTACACGCACCCGCCGACGATCTTCAAGTACGACATCGCCTCCGGGACCTCCGACGTGTTCCGAAAGGCCGAGGTCAAGTTTGATCCCGCCGACTACGAGACCAAGGAGGTCTTCTATGCGAGCGCGGACGGGACGAGGGTCCCGATGTTCATCGTCCACAAGAAAGGGCTCGAGCTCGACGGGAAAAATCCGACCTTCCTGACGGCCTACGGCGGGTTCAACATCAGCATGCGGCCCGCTTTCATCCCGTCCCTCCTCGTCCTCCTCGAGAACGACGGCGTCTACGCGGAGGCTGGCCTCCGCGGCGGCGGGGAATACGGGGAGGCCTGGCACAAAGCGGGGATGCTCCTCAACAAGACCAACGTCTTCGACGACTTCATTGCGGCGGCCGAATACCTGATCCACGAGAAGTACACCACGAAGGATCTTCTGGCCATCGAGGGCGGCTCGAACGGCGGCCTGCTCATCGGCGCGGCCATGAACCGCCGGCCCGACCTTTTCCGGGTGGCCTTCCCGGCGGTCGGGGTCATGGACATGCTCCGCTACCACAAGTTCACCGTCGGCTGGGGCTGGGTGGTGGAATACGGTTCGAGCGACACCGAAAAGGATTTCCGGAACCTCTACGGGTATTCCCCGCTCCACAATCTCAAGCCGGGCACCTGTTATCCGGCGACCCTGGTGACGACGGCCGATCACGACGACCGGGTCGTCCCGGCCCATTCGTTCAAGTTCGCGGCTGCTCTCCAGGATGCCCAGGCCTGCGCGAACCCGGCCTTCATCCGGATCGAGACGAGGTCGGGGCACGGCTCGAGCAACGTCACCAAAGCCATCGACCTGCTGGCCGACCAGTGGAGCTTCATGTTCCACAATATGGAGATTGTCCCGAAATATTGACGGGCGGGGTCCGCCCGGGGAGGTGTGACATGAGACTGAGCACGGGCAAAGTCGTTTTTCTCGCGTCCTGCCTTGCCTTCGTCCTGGCCGGCGTCGTACCCGCGGCGGCGCAGGACAGGGGGCTCGGGCTGGGGCTTATCCTCGGCGAGCCGACCGGCGTGAGCCTGAAGAGCTGGACCGGCCGGAGGACGGCCATAGATGCCGCCGCTGCCTGGTCCTTCGACCGGGACGGGTCCCTGCATTTCCACGCGGATTACCTCATCCATGATTTCAATCTCCTCAAGACCCGAACGGGGCGGCTTCCCGTGTACTATGGGATCGGCGGGAGGATCCGCCTCGAGGACAAGACCAGGATCGGCATCCGGATCCCGGTTGGTATATGCTATATATTTGAGAACACTCCCCTCGACATCTTCGTCGAGCTCGGCCCCGTGTTCGACGTCTTTCCCAGGACGGAAGTGACCGTGGCCGGATTCCTGGGGCTCAGGTACTTTTTCTAGGCGCCGGTCGGAAATCTTCTGAAATCATATCGGAAGCAGCTTCCTTCCCCTTGACGCCGCTGCTGACCACGTATAAGGCTTAATCGCAGAGGGAAATTTCCCCACTCACGAGGGGGACAGGGGAGCCGGAGGGCTCTCCAGACGGGGGGGCGTGAGAAGGGCCCTTCTCGTCGCGGGGGGCACTATCCGAATCCATGGAATCGTCTGCTTGTTCTTCGGGGAGGATGCCCGTTGTCGGAAACTCCCAGATTGCTGTATGATAGAAGGCCGGTCGGCGTGCGCGGCACGTCCCCGATTCGTCTACGAAAGAGACATCCATGGTGAAAGTGCGTTTCGCCCCGAGCCCGACGGGCTTCCTCCATATTGGAAGCGCCCGGACGGCCATCTTCAACTGGCTTTACGCCCGGCATACGGGCGGCAAGTTCCTCCTCAGAGTCGAGGATACGGACCTCAAGAGGTCCGACGTCCGGTTCCTGGACGAGATCCTCGACGACCTTCGCTGGCTGGGTCTCGACTGGGACGAGGAGCCCATCTTCCAGAGCCGCCGGTTCGACGTCTACAAGGAGAAGGCCGAGGGCCTGGTGGCCGTGGGCAAGGCCTACCGGGACGGGGAGGCGATCCTCTTCAGGGTAGAACCTGGCCGGACAATCGAGCTCCGGGACTTGGTCCACGGCGTCATCTCGTTCCAAACGGAGACCATCAAGGACCAGGTCCTCATCAAGTCCGACGGCTCGCCCGCCTACAATTTCTCCTGCGTCGTCGACGACGTCCATCTCGGTATCACCCATATCCTGCGGGGTGACGACCACGTCTCGAACACGCCTAAACAGATCCTGTTTTACGAGGCCCTGGGGATCCCGATTCCCGAATTCGGCCATATGCCCCTCATCCTGGGCCGGGACGGGGCCAAGCTCTCCAAGAGGCACGGCGGCGTTTCCGTCCGTGAATACAGGGACGAAGGCTTCCTGCCCGAGGCCTTGGCCAATTACCTCACCCTCCTCGGCTGGATGCCGAAGGACGGGAAGGAGATCATGCCTCCGGAGCGGGCCGTCCGCGAGTTCGAGATAACGTCGATGAACGACGTCCAGGCCAAGTTCGACCTCGACAAGCTCCGGTGGATCAATAGCGAATACATCATGGCCGTGCCCGACGAACGGCTCCTGCCCCTCGTCAAAGACCGGCTGAAAGCCGCCGGCTTCGACTTCTCCGGCCGGGATGACGCATACGTCACTAAGGTCCTCGGCCTCTACAAGGTTCGGATCAAGACCCTGGCGGAGCTTCCGGCGATGACGGAATTCTTCTTCCGGGACAATTTTGCGATGGAGGAGGAGGGACGGAGCCAACTGGACAAGCCGGGGGCCAGGGAGAACGTCGGGCTCTTCGCCGCGAGACTCGAGGCCCTGGCTGAGTTTAGGCACGATGCCCTGGAGATCGCCTGTCGGGAGCTCGCCGCGGAGAAGGGGCTGAAGCCGGCGGCCGTCATCCACCCGACCCGGGCGGCCGTCAGCGGGAAGACCAAGGGTGCGGGCCTCTTCGAGATGATGGAGGTCCTCGGAAAAGAGACCGTGGTGAAGCGGATGAGGAGCGTGTCCCATGGATGAGACCCCGAAGCCCAGGACCAATTTCGTCAAGGAGATCATCGACGAACACCGGAGGACAGGCCGGTTCGGCGCGCGCCAGGTCCACACCCGTTTTCCCCCCGAACCAAACGGCTACCTCCATATCGGCCACGCGAAGTCTATTTGTCTCAACTTCGGCCTGGCCGCCGAGTATGGCGGGCTCTGCAACCTCCGCTTCGATGACACGAACCCGGAGACCGAAGAGACCGAATATGTGGAGAGCATCAAGGAGGACGTCCGCTGGCTGGGATTCGACTGGGAGGATCGGGAATTCTACGCATCCGGCTACTGCGAGGAACTCTACGGGCTTGCCGTGGACCTTATCAAGAAGGGCAAAGCCTACGTCTGCGACCTCGACGTGGAAAAGGTCCGGGAATATCGCGGGACCATCAACCGGCACGGGCTGGAGAGCCCCTGGCGGAACAGGACGGTCGACGAGAACCTGGACTTGTTCGATCGCATGCGCCGGGGCGAGTTCCCGGACGGTTCGCGGACGCTCCGGGCGAAGATCAACATGGCCGACCCGAACCTGCTCCTCCGGGACCCCCTCATGTACCGCATCCGGAGGGCGACCCATTACCGGACGGGGGAAGCCTGGTGCATCTATCCGACCTACGACTGGGCCCATGGCCAATGCGATTCCCTTGAGGGCATCACCCATTCCATCTGCACCCTCGAATTCGAGGTCCACAGGCCGCTCTACGACTGGTTCCTCGACCAGCTCGGCATCCACCATCCCCAGCAGATCGAATTCGCCCGGCTCAACCTCAGTCACACCGCGCTGAGCAAGAGGCGTCTCCTCGAGCTCGTCGAACAAGGCTTCGTATCCGGCTGGGACGACCCTCGCATGCCGACGATCTCCGGTTACCGACGGCGCGGATACACCCCGTCGTCGATCCGGGCGTTCTGCGACATCATCGGCGTGGCCAAGGCCAACAGCATAGTCGACGCCGGCGTCCTCGAGAACTGCCTGCGCGAGGAATTGAACAGGACGGTGCCCCGGGCCATGGCCGTCATCCGGCCGCTCAAGGTCGTCCTGACGAATTATCCGGAGGGAAAGGTCGAGGAATTCGAGGCCGTAAACAATCCCGAGGACCCCGCCGGCGGGACCCGGAAGGTCCCGTTCTCCAGGGAACTCTACATCGAGCGGGAGGACTTCATGGAGAACCCGCCGAAGAAGTTCTTCCGGCTGGCGCCGGGGCGCGAGGTTCGATTGCGTTATGCGTATTTCATCAAGTGCGAGGAGGTCGTCAAGGACCCGGCGACGGGGGAGATCTTGGAGCTTCGTTGCACTTATGACCCGGCGACCCGCGGCGGGGACGCCCTGGACGGCCGGAAGGTCAAGGCGACCCTCCACTGGGTCTCGGCCGCCCAAGCCGTCGGCGCCGAGGTCCGGCTCTACGATACGCTGTTCACGGTCCGCGACCCCAACGACGTCCCTGAGGGCGTCGACTATAAGACGAACCTGAATCCGAAGTCCCTCGAGGCTCTCAGGGGATGCTGGCTTGAGCCAGCGCTTGGGGCCGCAGAGCCCGGGAGCCGGTGGCAGTTCGAACGCCTTGGTTATTTTGCGGCGGATTTCCGGGATTCGAAACCGGGCGCGCCCGTCTTTATCCGCACGGTGACCCTCCGCGACGAATGGGCGAAACTCAGCCGGTCCGGGAGGACCGGGGAATAGGCCACCTGCTACGGGACGCGGTTTCCGGCCAACTCACGGCCGGGACAGAGTACGGCGTCCCAGATCATTGTTGATTCCCGGCCGGAAAAGGGACAGGGTATTGCGTCCCCTTATTACCTGTCGGCTATGTTATACGCCGCGACAAAGACCAGCTTCGAGATCTTCTCGATGAGGTCGCCGCTGACCTTTTCCACGCTGTCGCTCGTCTGGTGGTAATCCTCAGTCATGGCCGCGATGCAGAAGGCCCAGGGGACCTTGGCCGTGGCAAAAGACGAGTGGTCGGAGCCGCCGCCCCCGCGCTCGTTGGACTTCGATTCGCGCAGGAACAGGCTGAGGCCGATATGACGATCGGCCTCCCTGAAGACGTCGCCCAGGCCGGCGCCTGCCGCGAGCGAGATCGGGAGGAAATCGGCCGGCTTGATCTTCTTCATCAGCTCCGGGCCCGGCTGGAAGTTGAACATCCGGCCCATGCGGACGATGGTCTTCTCGTCATAGGGCCGGCTGATCATGTCCAGGTTGATGTAGGCCACGGTTTTATCGATGGGGAAGGGCGGGTTCCGGACATAATACCGGGAGCCGAGGAGGCCCTCCTCCTCGCCGGTCCAGAGGCAGAATACGACGGTCCGCTTGGGCTTTTCGGGATTCATGGCGAAGGCCCGGGCCAGGTTCATGACCCCAACCGAGCCGGAGCCGTTGTCATCGGCCCCGTTGAAGACGTAATCGCCGCGTTTGCCCAGGTGATCATAGTGAGCCCCGACGACGACGACCTCGTTCTTCAGGACGGGGTCTGAGCCCTCGATGTAACCGAGGACGTTCCGGCAACGGACGAGGGCGGTCTTGGCGGTCGTCGACAGCGTCACGGTCGTCCCGGGGAGTGCCATGGAGGCGGGCTTGTAGGTTGCCTCGATCTTCTTTTGCAGCTCGTCGATCTTCGTCCCGGAGTTCTCCAGGATGGCGTCGGCCATCTCTCGCGTGATGGTGATGACCGGGGAGCTCTCCCATGGCATCCTGTCCCCGGCGCCGGGAATGAGCAGGCGTCGCCGCGGCTCGTTGATGATCGGTCGGGCGTCGTCGATGCGCCTGGGGCCGGCGACGGCCTTGTAGAGGTCCGCATCCTTGCCCGAAGCTTGGACCTGGAGGACGGCGATGGCCCCGAGCTTCGCGATCTCGCGGGCCTTATTGAAGCCTCCCATCATTCGGAAGGCGAAGGGCCCTTCCGGTGGGAAGTACTTCTCCTTGAGCTCTTTGGCTTGGAAGGGCGACTTGGGGTCGTTCTTCCCCGGGGCCTCCGAGAGGACGAGGACGATCTTTCCCTTGATGTCGATGCCCTTGAGCTCGTCCCAGCCGGCTGTCTTTTCGGCGATCCCATAACCGGCGAAAACCACCGGCGCGGAGAGGGACTCCGCGGTCGAGGTCATGCTCTGGAAATCAATCCCCGACTCGAAGGCGCGCGACTTGACGGTCCCGTCCTTGCGCAGCTCCAGCGTGAGCCTGCCCTGGACGTCCGTGAGCTCCTTTATGACGAATTCCTGGAGGTGTCCCTTCACGGGGGGGGAGGGGGGCGTTCCGTCCAGCATCGCTGACATCGATCGGGGGACTACTAGAAGATCGCCGGCGGGCGTGACTTTCCATAGCTTGAACAGGAACGCGGCGTATTCCGTGGCCAGCTGGTAGCCGCGCGTCGCCGTCTCGCGACCCTCCATCAGGTCCGAGGAGATATAGGCCAGCAGGGCCAGGGAGTCCAGGGCCGTTATGGACTCGAATCCGGGCTTCATCTTATCGGGCACGGGCTCGGTCTCGTCGACGAGGACCATGTTCTTCAGGACGTCCTCGGGCTTGGGCGCAGGGGTTTGCTGGGCTCCGAGGGCGAAGACCATAATGAGGATGATGAGGACAGAGAGAACGGTTCTTTTCATGTGCCTATGACTCCTTCAGTTTGTCGCGCTGCCGCGCGTCGGGGAGGGCGCCCAAAGCCTGTTGACGACCCAGATCAGGACCGTGCCGCTCACGAGGAAGGCCCCGAGGAGGGCGAACGCGTAGTTCCATCGCCCGTAAAGGATATTACCCACCGCGAAGAGGGCCGACCAGATCGTCGCCGTGCCGGCCGCCCAGCCGACCAGCGCTATCGGGAAGTTGTCGCCGGAGCTGCGGGCCTCGGCCTTGGAGATCCCGGCTTCCTTGCGGATGGGCTCCCAGCCCGGGCCGAAGGGCCGGACCTTCTTATAGAACCCGATGAGGGCCTTGCGGTCCGTCTGGGGCCCGAGATACGTCGTCAGCACCCAGCAGGCAGTGGTCACGACGATGGTCAGGATGAGGGCGTAATGGGTGGGGATGATCACGCCGAACTTCCGAAGGACCAGAATGAGGATGGAGAAGCCGAAGGAGCTGATCATCGCGTTGACTTCGGCCCACGCGTTGACCCGCCACCAGAACCACCGGACCAGGTAGAGAAGGCCTGTGCCGGCCCCGACCTGGAGGATGATGTCGAACGTGTCCTTGGCCGTATCCAGGAGGAAAACCATGCTCGAGGAGCAGAGGAACAGTCCGACTGTGACGAAGCGGGCCGCCCGGACGTAATGTTTCTCGCTCATGTCCTTCTTCAGGAAGCGGCGGTAGAAGTCATGGACGAGGTAGGAAGCGCCCCAGTTGAGGTGGGTCAGGATGGTCGAGGAGTTGGCGGCGATGAGGCCCCCGACCATAAGCCCGATAAAGCCGACGGGCATGAATTTGAGCATGGCCGGGAAGGCGATGTCGTGCCCAATGAGGCTTGGATCGAGGTGGGGGTAGGCGGCCTGGATGTCCGAGAGCTGGGGATAGACGATGAGGGAGCAGAGGCCGACGAGGATCCAGGGCCAGGGGCGGAGGACGTAGTGGGCGATGTTGAAGAAGAGGACCGAGCCGAGCGAATCCTTCTCGGACTTCGAGGCCAACATCCGCTGGGCGATGTAGCTGCCGCCGCCCGGCTCGGCGCCGGGATACCAGACGGCCCACCATTGGACGGCGATGGGCATGATAAAGATAGCCACTGCGATGTCCCAGTTGTTCTTGAAGTCGGGGAGCATGCTGAGGAAGTTGACGCCGTTCGGGCCCGTCTTGGCCGCGAGGGTGGTCATGAGGACGTGCATCCCGCCGATGTGCTTGACGGCGAAGTAGGCGGCGGCGATGACGGCCGTCATCTTGATGAAGAACTGGACCATGTCGATGACCAGGACCCCCCAGAGGCCGGAGACCGTGGCGAAGACGACGTTGAGACAGCCGACGAAAAGGAGGGTCTGCCACCGGGGCAGGCCGAACAGGACGCCGGCGATCTTGCAGGCGGCCAGGTTGACCGAAGCCATGATCATGCAGTTGAAGAAGAAGCCCAGGTAGATCGACCGGAAGCCGCGGACGAACGCGGCCGGCTTCCCCGAGTAACGGATCTCGTAGAATTCGAGGTCCGTCATGACCTCGGAGCGCCGCCACATCCGAGCGTAGAAAAAGACCGTCGCGACCCCCGTCAGGGTAAAGGCCCACCAGACCCAGTTCCCCGCGACGCCGTTGCGTCGGACAATGTCGGTCACCAGGTTGGGGGTATCGCTCGAGAAGGTCGTGGCGACCATGGACAGCCCGGCCAGCCACCAGGGGACGGCCCGGCCGGAGACGAAGAATTCCGTGGTGCTCTTGCCCGCCCGCCTCCCGTAGAACAGGGCGGGGATAAAACAGATCCCAAGCGAGATGGCGACGATGATCCAGTCGAGGAGATGAAGGTGCATGCCGGCTTCCTTTCAGGTCTGTTCCTGCAGAGTATATCGCCCCCGAAAAAGGCCTGTCAATAAAATTCAACAGGGGAAAATTGTCCGCGGGGGAGAGAAGCGGCTTTCGAGCCCCCCGGTTCCGTTCGGCGCCCGTTCAGTTCCTGGCTCCCCCGTCTTTGTAAGGCCTGATGAACGACGAGCGACCTGCGACGAGGGACCTCTGCCTGCCGATTTACTTCGGCCCCGAGATGCTGTAAAATGGCTTGCCTACGTGCCTGTAGCTCAGCTGGATAGAGCGTTGGACTCCGGATCCAAAGGTCGGAGGTTCGAATCCTCTCAGGCACGCCACGCTTTCCCCCTCTGTTATAACGATTAATCAGCGACTTACGATGAGCCCTGACCCCTCATCGTCTTTCAGTCCGAAACCCTAATTTTGCCGGCGTTTTCAGTCTGTTTTGGCACGCCACCGGCACACGGCCGGCACTCTGCGAACGAGTAAGAAGTTTCCCCTGCTCCAGTCGTCTATTTAAATGAAATGCTATTGAATGACCCAGTCAGTATATGAGGTGGTAAACGTCCCGAACTTTTTCAATTCCTCAAGGATGGGCTTAAGTTTTTCATTTGCGGAGTTCCCTAATTCGCTATAACTCCGGTCGGCATTATAGTACCTTTCCCAGTCCTTTTCTGATTTGATGACAATGACCAACCCAACACCGTTTTTGATATCACCTCTGATGCTCTTTACAAAATATGCCTTCCAGCCGATCCTGTTCTTTTCGAATTCTGGAATATATTTATTAGTAAAGAACGCAATGAATTGCTCCATAGTCACCCCGGGTTCAAGAGCTATGGTCGCTACGTGAACGCCTATTACGTTCCCCTTTTGTAAAGTTTGTCCAAAAGGGATGCCCGCTAATAAGATAATGGCTGCCGTAATAAGAAAAACATACCTCATTGAATTTTTCATAACCCTCCTCCTTGTTGAAGCATTGTAGGGCCTATAGGGCCTCATTTATGCATACTAAGGCGTATTATTTGGGAGAGGATACTCATACCCTGCCTTTTGTCTGGACCGCCACCGCTGATTCCAGCCTCGAAAAGAGTATAAGACTTTGTCAACATATTTGCGAGACGGAACACTAGCTTGATCTCGTTATTGAAAATCAGAGCTTAGGAGAAATCAATTCCTGTCCGAATTTCGCGGACGTCAAACAGCGTCTTCCTCATCGGAGTGGCCAGGCTCATTTATAGGTCCCCAAGGTGGGCGGCATGACTCGAATCGGAAATTAAGGCACCCAACGTACTGAGTCCAACGACCGTGATAGAGCAGGCATCGATCGCGGTGCTGCCCTTCGAGAACCTGAGCGCGGACAAGGAGAACGAGTACTTCAGCGACGGCCAGGCCGCGTTGCCCGTGAAGTCGCTGTGCCGGCGGGCTGCCTCCTGGACGATGCGGAGGCCGTTCTGAACAGGGCCGTTGTTCAGGTTGACGAAGTTCCGGTCTTCGGTGAAGGCCTGCTGGACCTCGAACCAGAAGTCCTCGTCGGCCGCGACCACGACGGGAATGAGATCCGTTGTGTCACGCCCCGCCCCGAGGATCCGTTCGAGAGCGTCACAGGGCGAGCTCGACAGCGCGCTGACGCCGACCGTGCAGCCTCGAAGGGAATCACACCTGTTCAACGCGTTGCCTCCCAAGGAAAGACAGAAATATAGTTTCTCTTTGTGCCGGCAATATATCGCCGGCCGCACGGCCCCGTCGATAGCCGAGAAAATCGACAAAAGGGCCCATGTCATGCTTCGGAACGCGCCTCCGCCGGCGCGGAAGTTCACCGCGTCCCGTTCAGGACATCCAGGACCTTGAATAAGTAATCGTATTCCGGCCGGTCCACGGTGTTCTGGCCGAGGTACTTGAACTGGAGCGTCCCTTCAGCGTCTACGACATAGACGCTCGGAATGTTCTGATCGACCTTGCCGCCGCCCCATTCCGTCATGAAAAGTCCGAGGCTTTTAGACAGTTCCCTGTCCGCGTCGATGAGAATGGGGAAGGGGGTCGAAACTTCGCCTTTCTTGACGTTCAGATCGAGAGGGAAGAGCTGGCGGTAGCGTTCCATCGATTTTTTACCCTTCTCGTCGAGCTTGGCGGGGTCGGCGGGGTATTTTCGCTCCTTGACCTTGTCCAGCTGTTCGGGCAGGACATCGACCCAAGCCTTGACAACGTCCGGACCGTAGGGCAGGACGATGAGGACTTCGACGTTGTATTTCGTTCGGATCTGTTGCGTTCTCTCGAGCTCGATGAGCTCGGCATACTTGTAGTTGCAGATCGTGCACCAATAGTTCTCGGCGGCGTAGCTCCTGGGGAACATGATCATGACGTTCTTCCCCTTGAGGGCCGAAAGGGTAACCGTCCCGCCCTGAAAGGCGGGCAGGGTGAAGTCGGGCATGGGCTGTCCAACGGTCACGGGCTTGGTTTCAACTTCCTGCGCAGCTGCGAGCCCGCAGGCAATAACCAGGACGATAACGGCGAAGAAAGCGGTTCCCTTCATGGTTTCCTCCTTCCCAGGATATCAACCGGGAGGATATTCCACCCACGGATCAGCGTCAAGAGAGGGATACAGCCCGGGTGGACTCCGTATAATGCGATGGCTTTTTCGCGAAAACCCTGATATAAATGCCTTCGACGAAGGCACCGGCTCTTGGGGTGCCGGGCAACGCGGACGGGTGCCGCGGGCTTCCCGCCGCGAATGAGTCCGCTTTCAGGAGGAGGACAGCATGACATCCAGTTCTTTACCCACGGCCGCTCTTGAAAAACTTGTCGTCCCCAAGATCAACCACATCGATCTCGTCACCGTCAAGCTGCCGTTCGTCGCGCCGTTCGGGACGAGCGTCTATGTCTGGACCGACAAGGAAGCGATGCTCATGCGGCTCGAGTCCGGCGGCGTGATCGCCTGGAGCGAGTGTGTCTCCGACCCTGACCCGTTCTACTTCTACGAGACGAACGCCACGGCCCGCCACATCATCAAGGGCTTCCTTCTGCCCCTCATCGAGCCGGGGATCGCGCTCGGCGAACTCGAGGCGCGCTTCCGGCACGTTCGCGGCCACGGGATGGCCAAAGCGACCATCGAGAACGGCCTCCTCAACCTGATCTCGATGCAGCAGGAGATTCCTCTCCACCGGCTCCTCGGCCGGCCGGCAAAAAAGATCATGTCGGGTCTGAGCATCGGGCTCAAGGAAACGCAGGACGCACTCCTCGCCGCCGTCGAAAAAGCTGTGGCCAGGAAGTACCACCGCGTCAAGATGAAGATCAAAAAGGGCCAGGACGTCGACTGGGTGGCGGCGGTGCGGGACCGTTTTCCGGAGCTTCGGCTCATGGTCGATGCCAACGGCGATTATTCGCTCGACGACATCGGTCACCTCAAGCGGCTTGACGCCTTCAACCTGATGATGATCGAACAGCCGCTCGCCTACAACGACATCTACCAGCATGCGGCGGTCCAAAAAGAGTTGAAGACGGCGATTTGCCTCGACGAGTCTATCCACAGCCTGGCGGATGCGACCACGGCCATCGCCCTCGGCGCCTGCCGTATCATCAACGTCAAGCAGGGGAGGGTCGGCGGCCTGATGGAGTCGATGAGGATCGCCCGTACCTGCGCCGACCACGGCATCGATGTCTGGTCGGGCGGCATGGACGAGACGGGCATCGGCCGGGCCGTCAACATCCACCTCCAGACGGCCGAAGGATTCACCCTGCCCGGCGATACATCGGAAACAAGCAATTACTTCGACGAGGACATCGCCGAGCCTTCCGTCTTCCTCGGTTCCGACGGGTTTATCGCCATCCCGGAAGGCCCCGGCATCGGCGTAAAGGTCAGGCCGGAGCGCATTCTGAAACGGGCCGTCCGCATGGAACGCCTGGTCTGAGGCGACCGCAATAGAGGACGAGCTGGATCATTTTTTCAGCACTTCCCAGTTCATGTCCCACTGCCACTGATCGAAATAGATATTGCCGCCGTTCCATTCCACTTCGCCGCGCTGTGAATCCACGGTTTCTGAGCGGAAATGATCCTTCACCGGGGTGAACGGCTGGGTGAGCGCATCGTTGAAAATGAGCCTATAGCTGTCCATGCCGCTCAGGTAGAACCATTTGAGCTTTTCGTCGGCGGTCTTGCGCAGGCCGTAGGTGACATCCATCGGCACCCACCCGTACGGCTCGAAGTAGATCATGCCCCAGTCGTGCATGCTGTCGGTCGGAGGCTTGAATTCCCAGCCGGACTGCCAGCGCGCCGGAATATCGTTCATCCGGCAGAGCGTGATCAGGATCATGGACTGGATGCCGCAATCGCCATGATGATTTTCGTAAGCGTACGTCGAGAGGTTGGGGATCGTCGAATACTCCCGGGACGAAGCCCAGGGGATATTCTCCTCGACCCAGGCGAATAGTTTTTGGGCGATACGGTAGGGATTCTTTTCCGTACCGACAATGCGTTTCGACAGCTCGCGCAGGGAGTCCGTGAAGACGATATGCGGGTATTCCTGCTCGAGATAGGGTTTCAGGGCGCCTTTGGGATCGACCGGCCTGACCCGGTCCGGATCGATATCGACATAGACGCCGGAACTCGAATATTCATACTCCAAGCTGAACCCCGTCGGCTGGCCCTTCACGGCATTCTTTTCAAAATAGATCATGCGCTGAAGGTCTTTATTGGGCGCGAGCCGGTGTTCGGCCGGATCGGTCTTCATCAGATGGATGTCGGTTTGGCGCTGCGGGATCTCCCGGGGATAGGGGATCCAGCAACGGATCAGCTCGCCGGCGGGCGTTACGTCGGGATTCACGGTGATCATATAGCGGATCCGAAGCCGGACCGGCTTTGCATAAGTTTGCTTCTGCCGGAGGACTTCCTCGCGGATCGTTTTTATGTGTTCGTCGAGGTCCAATGCCCCTTCTGCCGGTGGCTTGGCCAGCTCATCCGCATGCCTTTCGTTCCAGATGCGACGGCACTCTTTATCGATCCGGAACAGATTGCGGGCGGCGCTGTTGAAATAGCGCTTCTCGCCGTCGATGGTCGTGCATTCAAGGGAGCGCTCCTTCTCCCAGCGGGCAAGATCCTGGTCGGTAACGGCCGGGATGCTCTTCTTGATGAAATCAAGGACATCCTGCCGGCTCTTCGTGAAGTCCTTTCGTATCCGTTCCATCCGTTCGATCTCGAATCGCATTTCGTTGCGCAATGGATTGCTGACCGTCTCGTCGTGCGCCAGGCGACTCTGGATTACTTCGCGGGCTTTGACAAATTCACCGTTGGCAATCAGCGTCCGGTAATCGGCCTGTTGATCAGATGCGCAGCCAATCCAGCAGATGGCAGTTGTCAGAATCAGACTTATGATACTTTTCACTGATAATCTCCTTTTCCGCGGCGCGAGGAAGGGTTGCTTCCTGCGATGAATATCCCGTCCTGATCATGTGATGATGGGATACTACCGCCGTCCGTACAACCATGTCAATCACCGCGAGAACCGATGCCCGAAGAGCGTGTCTCGATGAAAAACCCTGCCGCCCGGGCGGACCCTAAAAATGCGATGGCTTTTTAGCGAAAACCCTGCTATACATACCATTGACAAT
Source organism: uncultured Eubacteriales bacterium (assembly GCA_964585685.1). Lineage (GTDB taxonomy): Bacteria > Acidobacteriota > Aminicenantia > Aminicenantales > Saccharicenantaceae > JALHVH01. The sequence continues at coordinate 136,523 of CAZPEP010000068.1, forward strand.
TTTCTTTCGGCAGGGAAAAGCAAGTCCCGAATGATCTACAGTCTGCCGGAAAAAAGATAAGCAACCTGGAGAGGAGGAAGAAATGGAATCAAAGAAGAAGCAGATGCTCATGCGGCAGAAAGCCTCTTTTGAACATGAACTGAAGGACCGGCTCTCTTTTCTGACGGGGAAAGGGATCAAATCTCCCAAGGCCGACAAAGATACTATCGTTAGGAAAATAAGGGCAGATATCAAGGCTGGGAACAATAGGCTGAGGCTGATTGCCGACAACGAAAAGAGAACGGAAGAAATGGCGAAGATAAAGGCGGAAAGGGCGGCAGCCCACCGGAAAGAACAAGAAGGCGGCAAAGGCGAGAATCCTAAGAAAGCCCCCGAAGAGGGCAAAGGAAAGAAGATAAAGGCAGAAAAGAAAGCCGGCCCTTCGAGAGCACCGGAAGGCGGCAAAAGCCGGAAAACGACGGAATCCCCCGAAGAAGGCAAGACAACAACGAAAAAGAAAGGTGAAGAAACGAGGGAGAAACCGGCAAGCCAAATGAAGGCAGATAAGTAATTAAATAAATCCGGCAAATACAGGGTCACTTTCCAGGTCTATGAGGTTGTGACCGGGGACGTGCTTAAGACGAGGATCATTGCCTCCCTCCGATCCTTTGGGCGGCGAGGGCCGCGGTCGAGAACGCGGCCTGCAGATTGTATCCGCCGGTATCCCCGTCGATGTCCAGGACCTCGCCGACGAAGAAGAGGCGGGGAACGAGCCTGGACTCCATCGTCTTCGGCTGGATCTCTGCTAACGATACTCCGCCGCGGGTCACCATTGCCTCTTGAATTCCCCCGAGGCGGCTAACCACGAACGGGCATCCGGTCAGGAGTTCGATAAGAGCGGAGCGGCATTTTCTGGAGAGATGAGCCCCGGTCAGATCAAATTCAATCCCGGCCAAAGTCAAGAGCTTGTTAACGAACCGTTCCGGCAGATCATAAGCCTTCAGGACCGTCCTGACCCGCGCATTCCCGGCGGCGGAAATGCGGTTCAGCAGGGTCTCTTTCACTTTCTGATGATCAATGCCCGGGAGGAAAGATATCCTGAGAGCATCACCCGGACGGATAAACCGGGAAAAATCGAGAATCCCCGGCCCGGATAAGCCGGAATGGGTCAAAAGCAGGTCACCGGTGCGCTGTCTTGTCTTCTGGCCAACGCGGGCAAGAGAGATGATCACAGCCGCAAAAGAAATTCCGGCCAGGTCAGAGAATGGATAGTCCTGAATGGTCACCGCGGCGAGCGCCGGGCTCACTTCCGTCACGCTATGCCCCAGGCTCCGAGCGAAAACATATCCGTCTCCCGTCGAGCCCGTGGCCGGATAGGTGATGCCTCCGGTCGCCAGAACCAACTGCTCGGCGCGACACGTCCCTTGACCTGTCCGGATCGAAAAACCTTCGTCCCGTACGGAGACTTCCAAGACCGGGTCCCCACATCGAATCTCCACATGGCCGGCCGCACATTCTTTGACCAGAATATCCAAAATCCCGGACGCCTTCCGGGACAGGGGAAACACTTTTCCGCCGGGCTCCGTCATAAGCGGCAGTCCCCGTTCGGTGAAGAACGAAATCAAATCCCGATTTTGGAAATTCATCAGGGCGGGTTTGAGAAACCGGCCGTTGTCTCCATAATGGAAAAAAAACGATCCGATGTCTTCTCCGTTGGTGATATTGCACTGCCCCGAACCGGAGAGGAGGAGCTTCCGGCCCGGCAATGGATTTTTTTCAAAGATAAGAATTTTTCGCCCGTTTCCCGCCGCCTTCAAGGCGCAGAAGAGTCCGGCCGGCCCGCCACCGATCACGACAAGCGAATACTTTTCCATCTTGATCGAAACCAAATAATACCATGAATGAGGGAATAACTCTTTCCGGTCGGAAATCTTATTTTCCGTTGCGTTCAGTCCATTTTGTTTCTCTTGAGTCGAGCTTGGGCTCGGCCTTATTGTGCGAATTCCCGGTCATGGTGCTGGCCTCGAACGCCGCAGCCATTTCGTCCCAGCTCCACCCGTGCTGAAGGGAAAGCGCTGCGACGTGCTGCCGCCGCCACAGGACGTCGTTCGTGAGAAGTTCAACGGCGTGCCGGACAAAGGTTTCATCATCCGAGGCGACGAAGCCCGTCACACCGTCGAGCACCCGTTCCGGCATGACGGCGATCGGTCTGACCACGGCGGGGACTCCCAATGCCTGCGCCTCGGCAACGGCCAGGCAGAAGGCTTCAACGCGATGCCCTCCGTAAAGCATGACACGACTGGAATACATCGCATCCCACAGCTCTTCCCGGCGCGCCGGAGGATGAGGATTCAGGGATCTGATCGCCTCCGCCGAATGCCCTTCAGGAATGAATTGCCCCAAACGTTTGCGTGTCTCTTCCCACCGGTCCGCGTAGCGGTACGCATAATCGCGGATGCCGTAGATGTGGAGCTCCGCGCCCGGCACCTGCGGCAGGATCCGTCGCTCCCAGATTCCGAGCAACCATCTTAAATCGCGCATCGGGTTGGACGCGAAGATGGCGCGGGGCGGGGGCGGAGTATCAAGCGAGGGGCGTCCGCGCACGGCGGCTGGAAGGCCGAAGGGTAGGATAAGAAGGGGATCGGGCTTGGGCAGAAAATGCCAGTAGACGGTGACCTGGTATTGGCTGACAAAAATCGGAAGGGGACGATAGAGCCACATTCGGAGAAAATGCAACCGCTTGCGCAGATTGTGCGGGGGCCAGACCAACCACAGCGCGCGGCGGCGGGGACGGCGGGCAAGGTCAAGAAGGTCCGGATGCTGCACGGCGAGAAAGAGATCGCATGGACCAGGGCTTTCCGCTTGCAGCGGCGACCATGTGACGCCTTGATGAATAACTCTTTCATCGCAATGAGTCAAGCAGGTCACGGTGTGCCCGCGCCGGGACAGGGCTTCGGCCAGGTAAATCACGGACATCTCCGTCCCGCCGAGCGGTCGGAGCGCCACGTCGCGTCCGTCATAATGATTGGTCCGATCCGCGATGACGATGCGCGCCATGACTCACTCGCGATTTGGTAAAGCGCGATGGCCGGCGATCTGCTGCAGAATGTATTCGCAGATATTTCTGTGGGTATGGTGCCGGAGCACATGTTCCCGACCGGCTTCGGCCATTGCGCGCAGTTTATCTTTATCGGCGAGCGCCGCTTTGACTGCGGCCGCAAGATTCCCCCCGGACGGTTCATAGAAGAAGCAGTGGATGCCCTCCTTCATTTTCCTGTGCCAGGTGATCCGGGGCTGGTTGATGACGGGGACGGAACGACAAACGGACGCTTCATAGTGCCGGAAACAATCCCAGCCCAATCCCTCGGGCGACCAGACCAGCCAAGCCTGGGCGCAGTGTTGGTAGAATTCCTTCCTGGGGAGCAGGGCAGGCGGCACATCGATCTTGATTCCGAAGCGCGATAGTTCGAGAAGCTCGGGAAATCCGCTGCACCGGACTTCTGAGTTCATCCGTCCGGAGAAGAATATATCCGTCGTTTTTTCCGATGGTTTATCCGGGACATCGGCCAGCCTTCCGGCGGAAATTCCGATCGACGTCGGGAAGAGCTTTTGCTCATTATTTCGGTAGATGCGGCTTTGAAGGACCGCATCGGCGGAATCGAACCATGGGGTCGTTCCCAGCAGAAGCAATTCACGGGAGACGGGAAGCTCCCGCTTGAAATACCACGAAGCTTGCTTCAAGAGGTGATGGTTGTGCCGACGGATCTGGACCCGGTCGCTGTAGTCCAAAATGGCGAACGAAGCGTATCCGGTGAGCACGGGAGAGCGGAGGAGCACGTGGTAGAGAAGTCTTCGACATAAGGATTTTCGTGACCTGGCTTCTCTCCAGGGCGGCAACTCCGGAGGATAGCAGACGATAAGGTCGAAGGCACCGGAGGCCAGGCTGCGCCGGAGCCGCTGATACACCGGCCAGGACAGCAGCTTGTGATCCGGGACCTGTATGTTGTCCGTTGGTTCTCCCGCCCATATGAGAGTGGTTTGCTCCGGCAATCCCTGCTTGAATAGGCACATGCCGCCCAATTCGAGGATACGCAGCTTTCTGTTCAGCCCGGGAGGTTGTTTCTTGCGCACGACAGGTGGACGCAGACCGCTGTCCCGCCTATCCTGGTTTTTCACCTGAGAAAAAACATATCACATAAAGAGTTCAAGTCAAGGATTATCGGGAACATCATGGAAGTTCCCCCCTACCCATCGGTCCCCCCCCGCTAGGGAGTCCGTATATTCCCTCATGGGCTTTTCGTGGTTATTGACAGCGCCGCTCGGCCGGCGATATATTACCAGTTACCTTTTGGAGGTTCCCATGAACGTCCTCGTTATTCTCGGTATCGCGGCAGTCGCCTTTCTCCTGGCCGGCCGGTTTTACGCTCGATTCATAGCCCGTCAGTTGGGAGAGGATCCGAATCGTCCGACGCCGGCGGTCACTTTCCGCGATGACCGCGATTTCGTTCCGACCAAAGCTCCCGTCGTGTTCGCCCATCATTTCTCAGCCATTGCCGGGGCCGGCCCGATTCTCGGCCCCACCATGGCCATCCTCTACGGATTCGTCCCGGCGTGGCTGTGGGTCGTCCTGGGCGGGATATTTATCGGAGCTGTCCACGATTTTACGACGTTGTTCGTCAGCATCCGGGAAGGCGGCCGGTCCATCGCCGAAGTCGCCCGCCGCACCTTCGGCGTCCGCGGATTCAATCTGTTCATTTCGTTCACCCTCGTCATGGTCGTGCTGGTGACGTCCTCGTTCTTGAGCGCGACTTCGATTTCGCTCACTTCGATCTGGCCGTTGGCGAAAATCGGAGTGAAGGAAGGCGAGACGTTCTTGAAAACCGTCTTCGTCGACGGCATCCCGATGGGGAAGATCGGCGGGATCGCCTCGATGTCGGTAATCGTTATCACCCTGTGTTCGCCGATCCTAGGCTGGCTGATCTTTAAAAAAGGCCTCAAGATGGCCGTCGCCTATGTGTTGGCCGCGGCGATCTGTGTCGTTTCCGTACTTCTGGGCATCGCTTATCCCGTTTCGATGGCCGCCACTACCTGGATGATCATTATCTCCATTTATGTTCTTTTGGCCGCCGGTGCTCCGGTGTGGATGATTCTTCAACCGCGAGATTTCATCAACGTCCAAATCCTCTACGGCGGCATCATTCTGATGGTGGTTTCGCTGATCCGCGCGGGATTCTCCGGGCTCCAGGTAACGGCCCCGAGTATCAACTTGGCCGAAGGCGTCAAGAACCTTGGCCTGGTCTGGCCGATGATGTTTTGCATGATCGCCTGCGGGGCGATTTCCGGCTTTCACGCCCTGGTGGCCGGAGGGACGACGGGAAAACAGCTGGCCAAGGAAACGCATGCCCGAAAAGTAGGCTATAATGCCATGCTCCTGGAATCTCTGTTGGCCGTTTGCGTTCTGCTGGCGATCGGAGCGGCCTTGAGCTTCGCCGATTACAAATCGATCGTCTGGCCGACGGACCCTGGGGTCAAGTCCAATCCCATCCTCGGGTTTTCGCTGGCGGCGGGCCATCTCTTCCACCGGGGCTTGGGGATTCCTCCGGCCTTGGGAACGGTTTTCGGAATCCTTCTGGTCGAGGGGTTCGTCGTCACGACGCTCGATGCGGCCGTGCGCCTGAACCGTTATCTCTTCGAAGAGCTCTGGGGCATTATATTTAATAAAGTCCCCGGGTTCCTCAGGCATTCTTGGGTCAATTCCGGGCTCTCCGTCATCATCATGTGGGTCCTCGCGTCCTCGAGCGCCTTTAATCTTCTCTGGCCGATTTTCGGGACGGCCAATCAAATGTTGGCGGCCATGAGTTTGCTGGCGGTTTCGGCGTGGCTGATGCTCCGAAAAAAGCGGGCCTGGTTCACCCTGATTCCGGCCGTTTTCATGATGATCACGACGATTGCTTCTCTGGTGATCCTCTTCGGCAAATACCTGCATAAGAAAAACTATATATTGGCGGCGGCCGACGTGGTCCTGTTTTCCCTGGCGATCGGCGTCGTGATGCTGGTAGGAAAATCGTTTAAAAACCGGGATCATAAGGCCCCGGCCGCCGGCTGAAGCTCCGCGGACTTACGTCCGGGGAATCCCGCGAAGGGGATTGAAATCGGGAAGGGTTTCGACGTGGGGGGGGAATGCTTAGCGAATGGGGCGGGGCGAAAAGGCGAGAACCTGAAACGGCTCCTCGTCCGGCCGGCCCGGAGAGATGTGCAGCTCGGGTTCCGCACCCAGGACCATGATGGTGCAGCCGTAGGTTCCCGCATTGTTGATCCCCGAAGCGCGATTCTGGAAGAGAGCCTTGAGGCTGGCGAGGTCGATCGCGGTGGAGTTGTCCTTGAGGACCTGACCGAGAAAGTTGAATCGCGGACAGAGAGTCCGGTATTTCTCAAGGGTCATCCCCCCGCGCTTCAACGTCTCCGGGAATCTCGGATTGAAATCGTCGTTGATCAGAGGATGGTTCGTATGGTAGGTGAATTCGGCGCCCTCGAACGGGAAAAAGCTGGATATTTTGCAGGCCGAGCGCTCGAAGGCGGCGGCATCGGCCGGCCCGCCGATGACGTAGTTCTGCGGCGCCGCGGGTTGGATGTCCTGAAGAAACTTCACTGCCTGCTCGTAGGATTTTTGGCGTAGGATCCCCCTGATGACGAAGGCGACGGGGAGTCCTTTCGGGGAATAGGCGAGCTGGGTGACGGCGTTGACACAAACCGCGACCGACCGGCCATTCAACCCGTTGGCGGCGACGACGCCCGGGATCGTAAAGACGAGGGTTTCCAGATCCTCCCGCTTGTCTCGCAGGCGAAGGACCGTCTGAAAACCATGATAGAAGGCTGGGATATCGAGTGTTTGGGCGACATAAGCGGGGTTTCCGTTCCTTTTTCCGGCGGCTATGGATGTGCACTTGGAGAGACCCAGGTCTTCGTTGATGGCCCAGATCTCGTCGATGAGCTGATAGGCATACATCGTATCGAAATCCACGCCGGCTCCGTCGGCGATGCCACGGACTTCATCGAGGAGGCCCGGCGTCCATCGGGCGATGGCGGGCTGGAAATCCGTTTTCTTTAGGAGATTCTTGATGAAAGCCTCCGCCGTGACCCGATACGTCTTTACCAGGTCCTCTTTCCAGCGCTTGAGCAGTTCCCGAATTTCCGGTTTGAGAGTCTGCCCGTGGACCTTCCCCATCTGGTAAGGTGTTCCCTCCAGATCGACGATCCTGAGTTTCTCTGCCCGTCCGGGCATGGAGCTGTCCCCGGTTGCAAAGGCCAACGACCGGAAGATTACGAGGACAAGCAGGAGCACAATCCCTTTGACCGATAATGTCGTCGCGTGTTTCCTTTTTTTCACCAGGCTATACTCCCCCTGCGCTTTATCCTGCCCGCCTATGTCCCTTATAATAATGCTTCAATTGGATCATATTCCCGGCTTCTTAACCATTGAAGACTCTTCTTGAGTTGGACCGCCTCTTCCCTTTCGCCAACGCTTCCAGAGGTTGTCGAAGGAGACGTAGAAGACCGGCGTGACGTAAAGCGTGACGAGCTGCGAGAACAGCAGTCCACCGACGACGACCAGCCCCAACGGGCGCCGCGATTCGGCCCCGGCGCCGAAACCGATGGCGATGGGCAGAGTCCCGAGCAGGGCAGCCATGGTCGTCATCATGATAGGCCGGAACCGGATGAGGCAAGCCTCGAAGATCGCGGCCTCGGCTTTCTTTCCCTCCCCGCGTTCGGCGGCCAGGGCGAAATCAACCATCATGATGCCGTTTTTCTTCACCAGCCCGACCAGCATGATGACGCCGACGAAGGCGTAGATGCTGAGCTCGGTCCGAAAAATGAAAAGTGTCGCCAGGGCCCCGAAGCCGGCGAACGGCAGGGCGGAAAGGATCGTCAGCGGATGGATGAAGCTCTCATAAAGGATGCCCAGGATCATGTAGATGACGATGATCGTCATCAGGAGGAGGAAGCCCAGGCCGCTCATTGAGGACTTGAAGGCCTGGGCCGTGCCCTGGAAGTTCGTGCTGACCGAGGTCGGCAGGGTCTCCCGGGCCAGGCGCGTGATCTCCGTCACCGCCGGGCCGAGCGAAATGCCCGGCCTGAGGTTGAAGGAAACCGTGACCGATGGGATCTGACCGGAGTGGTTCACCGTCAGGGGGCCGACCGTCGGGGTCAGGCGCGCCACGGAATCGAGAGGCACAAGTCTCCCTGTCGACGATTGAATGTAGAGCTTGGAGAGTTGGGACGGGTCGTTTTGATATTGGGGCTCGAGCTCCATGATTACATAGTATTGGTTGGTGGCGGCGTAGATCGTCGAAACTTGGCGGGAGCCGTAGCTGTAATAGAGGGCGTCCTCGATCTGAAAGGGCGTGACGCCCAGGGCCAGGGCCTTGTCCCGGTCGATCTTGACCGTGACTTCGGGGTTTTGGAGCTGCATGTCTGACGTCACGTCCTGGAGGAGCGGCAGGGTACGCATCTTGGTTTCGAGCTGGGCCGCGCCGCTGTAGAGGGTATCGACCTCGGGGCTCTGGAGGGTGAACTGGTAGAGGCCCTTCGTGAAACGCCCTCCGATCGTGATGGGCGGAGGATTTTGAAGGAAGGTGTTGATTCCGGTGATGCCGAAAAGCTTAGGTCGAAGGCTCTCGATGACCGCGTCTACCTTGAGCGGCCTCAGGCCGCGCGGCTTCAGGCGGATGAACATGCGGCCCGCATTGCTGGCCCCGATGCCGCCGATGGACGAGACGAAAGACTCGATGTTGGGGTCGTCTTGAACCACCTGCGCCACCGCGGCCTGATGCTCCGTCATCGCCCGGAAGGAGATGCCCTGGGCGGCTTCTGTCACTCCCACCATGAGGCCGGAGTCCTCGCTCGGGATGAACCCCTTGGGTATCTTGATGAAGAGGATGACCGTCAGGACAAGAATGAGCGCGGAGAAGGCCAGCGCCGAACGCCGATGCCTCAGTACCCAGGCCAACGTCACCCGGTAGAAATTGAGCATGACCTGGATACTTTTTTCGGCTGCGTGATAAAAGGCTCCGTGTTTTTCCTGGCCCGGGGCCCGGAGAATGCGGCTAGCCATAGCTGGGGTCAGGGTCAGGGAGACGAAACCGGAAAAGAGGACCGCCACTGCGATGGTGATAGCGAACTCGTGGAAGAGGCGCCCCAGGATCCCCCCCATGAACAGGATGGGGATGAAGACCGCGGCCAGCGACAGGGTCATGGATACGATCGTGAAACCGATCTCCTTCGAGCCCTTGAGCGTGGCCTCGAAGGCCGACTTGCCCATCTCCTGATGACGGACAATGTTCTCAAGCATGACGATGGCGTCGTCGACCAGGAAGCCGATCGATAGGGTTAGGGCCATCAGGGTCAGGTTGTTGAGGCTATAGCCGAGAAGCTGCATGACGGCGAACGTCCCGACGATAGAGAATGGCAGGGCCAGGCTGGGAATGACGGTTGCCCGGACGCTCCTCAGAAAGAAAAAGATGACAAAGACGACCAGGATCAGGGCGAGGATGAGCGTAAACCGGACGTCGTTGACCGAGGCCTGGATGGACTCGGATCGGTCGATGAGGACCTGGAAGTCTACCGAGGCCGGCAGCAGGGAGCGGAACAGGGGGAGGAGCTTCCTGACGGCGGCGGCCACGGCGACCGTGTTCGTCCCAGGCTGGCGCTGGATCGCGAGCATGACCGCCCGCTCGTGCGATTTGTCCTTATAGGCCCAGGCTGCGACTTTGTCGTTCTGAACGCTGTCGATGACCCGGCCCAGGTCCTTCAGCCGGACCGGCGATCCGTTCCGGTAGGTCACGACGAGCTCCCGGTATTCGGCGGCGTTATTGAGCTGGCCGGTGGACTGGATCGTGAAGGCCCGATTGGGCCCGTAGAGGGTTCCCGTCGGCAGGTTCACATTGCCGGCCTGGACCGCGTGGCTGACCTGGTCGATCCCGATCCCTCTCGAAGCCAGGGCGTTGGGATTGAGCTGGACTCTGACGGCGTAGGTCTGCGACCCATAGACGGCCACCTGGGCCACCCCGTTGATCATCGAAATGCGCTGGGCCATCATCGTCTGGGCGTACTCGTCGAGCGTCGAGAGAGGCAGGGTCTCCGACTTGAGAAGCAGGAAGAGGACCGGCGTGCTGGCCGGGTTGACCTTCTGGTAGACGGGTGGCGAGGGCATGTTCTGCGGCAACTGGCGGGCAGAGAAGGCGATGGCCTCCTGGACGTCCTGGGCGGCGGCGTCCAGGTTGCGGCTTAAGGCGAACTGGAGCGTGATCTGGGTGAGGCCGAGCTGGTTGGTCGAAGTCATGGAATCCAGGCTCTGGATCGTCGAGAGCTGCTTCTCGAGGGGCGTCGCGACCGTCGCGGCCATGGTCTCTGGGCTCGCGCCGGGCAGTCCGGCGGTGACCTGGATGGTCGGGAAATCGACATTAGGGAGGTCGCTTACCGGGAGGAGGCGGTAGCCCAGAATCCCGAAGATGAGGAGCGCCGACATCAGCAGCGTCGTCATCACGGGGCGGCGGACGAAGGTTTCCGAAAAATTCATGGCGCCTTCCCTCCTAGCGGCCGGTCTTGACCTCGACGCGCGCGCCGGGGGCGAGGCGGAGCTGCCCGTCCGTGACGACGCGTTCCCCGGGCTTCAGCCCTTCCATGATGACGGATTCCTCGCCATATGTGCGGCTGACCTTGACCGGTCTCATTTCGGCGGTCATGTCGTCCTTGACGACATAGACGTACTGGCCGGCCTGCCCAGTCTGGACGGCGTGGGACGGGACGACGACGACCCCGTTCTCGGTGGTCAGAGTCAGGCGGACGTTCAGGAACTGGCCTGGCCAGAGGGCCCCTTCACGGTTGTCGAAGGTCGACTTGAGCAAGATCGTCCCCGTGGACTGGTCGATCGCGTTATCGACAAAGGTCAGGATACCGGAGACCGGCGGTTGTCCGTCGCCGGTTGGAACGGCCTCCGTCTTCAGCGGCTCCCTGGCCATGAACTCCTTGATCCGCGGCAGGTGCTGCTCGGGGACGGAGAACGTGACGTAGATGGGCGTCGTCTGGCAGATCACGACGGCCGGGCCGACGTCGTTGGCCTTGACGATATTGCCCGCACTGATGAGGAGACTTCCCGTTCGGCCGTCGATTGGCGACCTGAGCGTTGCGTAATCGAGTTGCAGACGGCTGTTGGAGACGTTGGCCTCGTCGGCCTTGACGCCGGCGGCAAGGACGTCCCGGTTGGCGACGAGCGCATCATATTGCTGCTTTGTTACATAATCCTTCTCTATGAGGTTGGCGTATCGCGCGACGTCGGCCTGCGCGTTTTGGAGAAGGGCCCGGTCTTTCTCGAGCAGGGATTCAGCCTGCTTCAAGGCGATCTCGAAGGGTCGCGAGTCGATGGTCAGCAGCCGGTCCCCTTTCCTGACAGTCTGGCCTTCTTTGAAATATACGCCCGTGACTTCTCCGCCGACCTGAGCCTTGACGGAAACCGTCGATATGGCTTCGACACGGCCGACGGACGCGATCCCGAGAGGAACGTCTTTCTGAATGGTGGGGACCACACTCACGGGGCTTTTGGCGAAAGCCCTTCCGGACGGTTGTCCGCCAGGGGACGAGCAGGCCGCCGTCCAGAGGACCGCAACGACCGCCGCCATTATTCTGATGAACTTGAAAAGGGACGTCATCATGGCCTGTGATCTCCTTTTCCCGAACTCGCGGGAGGGCCGGATTTAGCCGGCGCGGGGGGCGGCTCCAGGGTTCCCGTATCATGGGTGAACTGGACCAGGGCCAGGAACCAGTCGGCTTTGGCTTGGACGAGTTGGACGCGGCCGTTCTCGAGGACGGTCTGGGCAGAAAGCAGGTCGAGGATACTGCCGACGCCTTCTTTGTAGCGGCCAAGGGCCACGTCGTACGAAGCTTGGGCGCTCTCCAGGAGGTCCCGGGCGGTCAGGATCTTCTGCTCCGACGTCTTGAGGCCGTAATAGCTCGTCCAGACCTGGAGCTCGATTCCGCGGCCGAGTTCCGTCATCATGTCCTTGGCCACTTCAACCTGGGCTTTGGCCGCCAGAACTTGGTATTCCTGCAAGCCGAAAAGGAAAGGCAGGTTGATCGAAACAGAGATCGTATAAAAAGGATTGGAAACCGGATTGCCCTGGTAGTAAATGCGGCCGATGTTGCCGCTCAATGAGAAGTCAGGGAAAAACGTCGACCGGGCTTTCCTGATACCGGCCTCGGCTTCGAGGACCAGCGCTCGCGAGGCAGCCAGGTCGGGCCTTTTGGCCTCGGCGTCCTTGATGCAAAGGTCAACCTGCTTGGCGACGATTTCGAACGGGATGTTCTCGGGAAGGCCGTCCGAGACGTCGAAGCTTGTGTTGGCCGGGAGCCCCATCGAGCTGGCCAGGGCCCCGTGGAGAGTCTGGCTGAGCCCGCGCGTCGTCACGATCTGGAGTTCGACCGTCGAGAGGGCGGTCTTGGCCTGGAGGACATCGGCGATGGTGGCGACACCGGCCCGGCGGCGATCGTTTGCGGCGTCATAGTTGGCCTGGGCGCCTTTGCGATTTGTTATCTGGGCCTCGAGGAGGGCCTTGGCGGACAGGTACTGATAATAAACGCTCTCGATCTGGAGGATGACGTTCTGGAGGATGGCGTTCTGAGTCCAGTTGGCCGCTTCAAGGGCCCGCCGTGCCGCCTGGACGCCGGCCTCCCGTCCCCCGAAATCAAAGAGCAGGAGGTTAAGGCTGGCCGTGGGAGTCAAAGTGGTCTGGTCGACCATGAACCGGCCTCCGGCGAAAGCCATCTTCTGCTTGGTGCCGGGAAGTGACGCGTTGATCTGGGGGAGGTAAGAGCCCAGAGAGATGCTTAAGGCCGCCGAGGCGGTGCGCGCGGCATTCCAGGCCGCCCGCGTTCGAGGGTTATTGGCCAGGCCCACGTCGACGATATCGCTCAGCGCCCAGGCCCGCCCCGCGGCTTGGAGCTCGGCGGGGATCAGGGGGGAAGGAAGGGGCGTCGGCGGCGTCACGACTTTAGCGGGCGGCACCCAGGGATGAGCAGGAGAATCCGCAGTCTTCTTGGTGATGCCGTCCATCGTCGCGCAGGCCGTAAGCATCGACAGGAGCAGGGCCCCGGCCACGGCCCTTATGAACAGGCCGAAAAGGGGCCGACGGTGTTCCGTGATCAACCGGGTCCGGAATTCCGCGCTTGTGGTCATTCTGAGCCTCCCATTACGAGGAGCGGAGGCGGGATTTCGGCATCCCGATTTCTCGCTTACACCCCTCCTCTGTCGCAGGGTGAGGGCGTCCATAATCCGGCTATTATTGCAGGTTGCCGGGAATTATTCAACGTGGCGGAGAAACCCTGTCCCAAAGTTTGAAGTCCCTCCCCCTTTCCGTTTGACCAAGGACGTCTTCTCCCTCAAGGCGGAGCGCGTAATGGACTAGTACAGGAGAGTATCGTTCTACAACCTGGAGTTTAAGCGGGAGCCGTCTGAGCGGCCGGCCCCGCATCGCGCGGGTGAGGCTAATCCTTCGCGGCGAACGAAAAATGCTGCTGGACGATCACCCAGCGGCCGTTCCTTTTCTCGAGGACGCCGGTCCAGCGGGTGTCTTCCCAGTTCGCCGCCTGACCCTTCCACTCGTTGATGTCGTCGAGGATGCCGGAGAACCAGGCCACGTCGCCGGACCTCGAAAGGCGGATCCTGAGGTCCCGGATCTCATACCGGACGGCCTTGAAATCGGGACTGCCCCAGAACTTCTCCGCCTTCCTGAAATCCTCAAACCCCTTGACGACCTTACCGTCCGGATGGACTTCCAGGAAATCAGCGTCGTTGGCGATGACGCCGTAGAGGAGGTTGAAGTCCTTCGTCTTGGCCCAGCCGATGCAGGAATGGATGGCACGGGTGATCTTTTCCATCTCGGCGTCCCGGCTTTTCTCTCCTGCCGCCGCTCGTCCCGACGACGAGGCGGCCGGTTTTGTCAGCTCCAGGAAGAACCCCTGCTGGGCGGTTTTCTTGGATACCGCCGTGAAGCCGGTCCTTTGAGCCAGCTCTTGGAAATGGGCCAGGCCCTGCTCACCCGGGCGGAGATGCACGCCGTAGCCCGTGTTGATCTCGCGGTCCGGCAGTTTGAAGGTGAAGGGGAAGTAGGCGACCGTCTTCCGTTCGTCCTCAAGCTTGGGGAAGACGACATCCCAGATGAGGAGCCGCCCGCCCGGGGCGAGGACGCGGTGGAGCTCGCGGAAGACCTTTTCATGGTCGGCCGGGTCGATGTACATGAACGTGAAGAAGACCGTGGCCGTCGCAAACGAACCGTCAAGGAACTTCAGGTCCCTGGCGTCCATCACGATCTTGAGAAGGGGCCCTGGGGGCGCGTCCTCGAGCTCGCGCTTGATGAGGTCGATAGCGATGACCTGCTGACCCTTGAGCTGGCCGATGACGCCTTCGCCCCCGCCGCCGATGTCCAGGATTAATCCCGGGGCCGAGAAATTCTCGACAGTGACGAGCTGGCGCTCGGCTTGCCAGATCGACTCCGGAGAGGGCTCTTTATGTTGGGCTGCCGCAACGGCTGAGACGATGAGGACGATGACCGTGGCTAACGGAATGGTTCGCTTCATGGCCATGATGATAGTTCTCCTTCTTTCTTCCCTATACACATTAATACGCGAACGTGGCCTAAAAAGGTTTCTGGGGTGGGGTGAAATAGGACAGGATCAGCTTGCAAGGACAAGATCGGCGGCCAGGCTGCCCGTGTATAGGGCCGTTGGGACGCCTCCTAGAAATAGCTCGGATGTCGCGTAGGCGCCGGCCACGAAGAGCCCGGGGACCGGGGTCTGAACCAGGAGCTTGCCGGGCAGGCGGGCGGAATCGGGGCCGGACCACGTCCAGCCGGCGATCGAGCCTTTGTAGCGGTTCCCCCAATCGCGATATGTGAGCGGAGTCGCCGTTTCCATGACCTCGATGGCGCCGGAGAGACCCGGGAGGACGCTTTCCGCGGTCCTGATGAGGCCCTCGGCCAAACGGCGCTTGTACTCCCCATACCCTTCCTTCCGCAGTCTGTATCCCGTGCTCCAGGCCTCGAAATGGCGGTAGGGAAAGCCGACCCTCAGGACCAAGGAGGCCCGGGCCGCCGGGACCAGGTCGGGCGCTTTCCTGGACCAGAAGCAGATCTCGATCTCGCGGTCGTCGAATTCCTCGAGCTCCGGCTCCGCATCGCCGCGGATCTCTCGGCGATAAAAAAGATGTTCGGCCCTGATGGCGCCGAGGTCTACCTCGTCCGGCCGCAGGCCGAGATAAACGCAGAATTCGGACCCCGTGTAAGGGACATCGCGGACGGCACCGAGGTCGAGGTCGGGAACCTCCGTTGCGTCCAAGAGCTCGAGGAACGTGGTCTTGTAATCGGCATTGGAGATCACCCATCGCGATTCCAGGGCCTCGCCCAGATATGTCATGATCCCGGCGGCTCGTCCCTTCCGGGTGAGGATCCTCCGGACCGGCGCCGAGAGCCGGATCTCCGTGCCCAGGTCTCGAAGCCTCCGGAGAAGAAGGTCGGCAATGCCGTGGACTCCGCGGGAGGGGAACCAGATGCCTTCCACGGCCATGATGTTCCACATCGAGGCGAGGTTGAGCATGGACATCTCGGGCCGGGAGGTGCCCATGGATCCCAGAAAATTTCTGAGCGGCGCGCTCCCGATCAGGCCATCGAGGACCCGGGCGGCGGGAAGACGGGAGAGACGACGGACCTCCTCGACCCTGTCCGGATCGGCCGAAACGACGCGCCGTTCCGTGGGCCTTGCAGCCGGGGGCAAGGCGAAGTCCGGGTGCCAGAGGTCCATGTCCTTGGACACCGAGACGGCTGATCCGAGCTCGCGGAAGAACCGGGCGAGGCCAGCCTGCTCCCCGGGGAAGATGCCGGCCAGCTCGGATTCGAGGTTGGCGAGCCCTTTCGACATCATCACGTCGAGGTCCGGCGTCCGCAGTTCGAAGCCGCTGCGGCGGAACGTGACCTTCTCTCCTATCCCCGCCTCATTGAGGAAGCCTTGGACGCGCCCAGGGAAGCTGAACGAAAGGGGCCCCATGGGAAACGAGTAGCCAGCCCGGCGGAAAAGGTAGCTCGTCCCGCCGGGCAGCGGCTTTTTCTCCAGGACGAGGACCTTTTTCCCCGCGGCGGCGATCTTAGACGCCGCCATCAGGCCCCCGAGGCCCGCACCGATTACGATCACATCGACCATGGCCATTATCTTATCATAAACGGGCAGGCCATCCGGCCGTTGAACGCCGCGCTTTCCATCGCGCCCCCGTTTTGTATATAATCGGGGGCGGACAGAGGATTCCCGATGAACAGCAGGAAAAGACTCCGCCTTGCCGTCATCCTATTCGTCGTCGTCTTCGCGTTCGGTGTCGCGGGGTTTAAAGTTTTCGGCGGGAGGGGCTGGTCCTTCTTTGACAGTGTCTACATGACTGTCATCACCGTGGCCACCGTCGGCTACGGCGAAGTCCACGACCTCAGCGGGAACCTTCCGGCGCGCGTTTTTACATCCGTCTATATCCTCCTCAGCCTGGGCACGATCGCCTTCGCTGTGACGTCCATCACGGCGTTCGTCGTCGAGGGGGAGCTCAAGAACATCCTAGGGAGAAGGAAGATGGAAAAAGAGATAAGCCGGCTCAGGGACCACTACATCGTCTGCGGCGGGGACGAGATCGCGGGGACCATCATCCGCGAGCTTCATGAAACGAAGCGCCCGTTCGTCGTCATCGAGCCCTCCAAGGAGAAGCTCGACCGGCTCCTGGCCGCCCATCCCTTCCCCTACATTCAGGGCGACCCGGCCGAGGACGAGGTTCTTATCAAGGCGGGACTCGCGAACGCCAAGGGCGTCCTCCTCAGCCTGCCGACCGACGAGGCCAACCTTTACGTCACCGTGACCGTCCGGAGCCTCAACCCCCGGATCCGCATCGTGGCCAAGGGGACCGACGTCAATTCCCATGCGAAGATGCGGAGGGCGGGGGCCGACTACGTTGTCTCGCCGGCCTTCATCGGCGGGATGCGCATGGCCTCCCAAATGGTTCGGCCTTCCGTCGCCACCTTCCTGGACACGATGCTCCGGGATCGGGAAAAAGGCCTCCGCGTGGAGGAGATCACCGTCACCAAGGATTCGCCGTTGGCCGGAAAGACCGTCGGCGAGTCGCGGCTCAGGGAAAGGAAGAGTGCCCTCCTGGTTGCCATCAAGAGGGGAGGGACGGACGCCTATGATTTCAATCCCCCGGACGCGGACCAGCTCCGGGAAGGCGACGTCCTCATCTTCATCGCGTCGCCGGAAAGCCTGCACGAGATTGAATCCCTGGGCTGAGTCCTCGAGGCGTCCGTTCATCGGTCGATCAACGGACGAATTACGACGATACGCCGGTTATTGACCCGTTCGCCGCCGCCACCCCGCCATGAAAAACGGGGCCTAAGATCGGAGCCCCGCATTTCAAGGCGGGGACGCGAAGCGCGAAATGAGGCTCAGGGTCAATCCCGAACAAGCCCCGGCCCCGGCATTCATTCCGGGGAGTCGAGGGATTGACAAGGCGGGGGAACTCGTTTAAACTAGGTGCGTTTTTCGGCCCGTTAGCTCAATTGGTAGAGCAACAGACTCTTAATCTGTGGGTTGTAGGTTCGAGTCCTACACGGGTCACTTCCCATTTTTCCACACGCATGATGGAGGACGGTTTCTGTCTTGAATTCGGCCCGATGATATGTTACGGTCCCTGCCCATGGGAAAGTTATCCGCGCGGACACGCTTCCTTCTGCGATCCTTCGCGATCATGACGGGGCTGTCCCTAGTGATCATCGGGGCTGCGGCCCTGATCCTGAAGGTCGGAAGGCCTGCAGTGCTCTCGTCGGGTTCGATCGCGTTCGCCCTGGACGTCCTCTCCATACTTGTTTTCCTTCTTCTCTTCCTTTCGAGTCTGAAAACGGACCCGGGGCCGAAGAGTTTCTCTTTCGGAAAACTCGACGCCTTTTACGCGGCCTCGGTCGCCGTCGCCCTCGTGTCCTTTCTCGCCGCTTCCAGATCCAGGGAGAATTTCCTTCAGCCGTACATTCTCGTGACGGCCTTTGCCGTCTATCTCCTGGTCCGGGCCAACCGTCATCGTCTCGGGGGGACGCCCGCCGCGCTCCTGGCGGGAGCCCTCGCCGCCTTCGCCGGCGTCGAGGCCGCACACGGCCTGGCCCAATGGGCGGCCGGGCGGGAGATGAGAGGCTTCTTCTTCAACGTCAATCACTTCGCGATGTTCCTGGCGGTGGCCCTCCCCTTGGCTTGGGCGGCGTCCCGGCTTGGAAAGAACGCGTTCATCAGGTTCGCGGGTTACGGGGTCAATACGCTCATGATTGCGGCCATCGGGCTCTCCCGCTGTCGCACGGCTTATACGGCGCTCATTCTCGTCGGCGGAGTTGCCTTCCTTTTACGACGCCTGCCTCGCCAGGTTCCCGCCGGCTATGACCCGCGTCCGTGGCGGTTTGCCGTCCGGGGGGGAGTCGTCCTCGGCGCGGCCGGTTTGGTCGTCGTCTCGGCCCTGGCTGTTTCATTCAAGCCGATGTCGGCTGCGGGCCGCCTCCTGATCTGGAAGGTCTCCCTCAGGGCTTCCCTGGCCCATCCCGTCGCCGGCGTCGGATACGGAAATTTCCCGGCCGTCTACAACGCCGAACAGGGACGCTATTTCGAGGAAGGGAAGGGGACTGCCACCGAGCGGCTTTCGGCCTCGGCGGACGCCTATGCCTTCAACGACTATCTCGAATCCTTCATGGAAACGGGTCTGATCGGATTTATCGTGCTCCTGCCGTTCTGGGGACTCGTCTTCGGGGCGATCGCGCGCGTTTTCTGCCGTGCGAATTCCCCGTCGCCCGGCCCGGGACCGTCTCCGGACGGGCGTCTTGCAACAGGTGCGGCCGGATCCGTCCTGGCCTATATGGTCCTGGCCGGTTTCTATTATCCGAGCCGCATCCTCCCGCTGGTCCTCTTGTTCTCGGGAGCCTTGGGGTGGATCGCCGACAACGAACGGCCCGCCTCCGACAGGGTTCGGCGCTCCTTCAGAGGTTTCGTGCTTGCGTTCGCGGCCGTCTCTTTCTCGGCGGCCGTCATCCTGTTCCCGACACTCAAGAAACGCTATGCCGCCGAGCAGACCTGGTCGGAGGCGATCGTCCTTGCCCGCGCCGGCCGGACGGCGGATGCCCTTGCCGCCACCCGCGCGGCCTATCCGCTCCTGAGGTCCGACGCGGATTTCGCCGACTTCCACGCCGGCCTTCTCCTCGGGGCGGGGGAAGCGCGGGAGGCCGCGGCCGTCCTCGATCGGGCGAGAGCCTTCTCATCCCACCCCCGCCTCGCGGAAAAGCTGGCGGCCGCGCATGTCGAGCTCGGGGACCTCGATTCTGCGCTGAAGCGGGCCCGGGATGCCGACGCCGTCCTGCCGTGGCGGTTGACGTCCAAGGCCCTCCTGGCCGACATCTCCTTGCGCTTAGGAGACCTTGCGGGGGCCTCCCGTTACTCTCGGATGGTCATGGACGCGCCGATGAAGATCCGGACCGCCGAAGGCGAAGCGCTGAAAGCCGAAGCCTTCGGACTCTGGACGGGCCTCCGGCCGCGCGTCGGCGATGAGGGGAGCCCGCTTCTCGATCTCCTAGCGGAACTTCCGGCCGAATATCGAGGCGGGGTCCTGGGTGCGCTTCAGACGATGGGGGACCGGGCAGAAGCTTTCATCCAAGCGCTTCAAGCCGGCGACCCTGAAGAAAGGGCCTGCCTGGCTTTTCTTCTGGCTAACATGCCCGACTGCGACGTCCTCGGACTCGACCCCGCCTTATTGGTGGAGAACGTCCGGCTGGCGTGTCTCGCACGGCGTACGATCCCCCTGGCCGCCGGCGTTCCGGACGACGTCTTCCTGGAATACGTGCTGCCCTATGCCGCGGCCGATGAGGCTCGGGACCGTTGGCGCGCAGATTTCTATGAGCGGTTCCGGGAGGTCGCCAGGGAGAGCCCTTCCGTTGAGGAGGCCGTCATCCGCCTGAGCCGGGAAACGGTCCTGCAGTTCCGGCTGGTCTACTCCAATAAGAACATCCGCGAGCCCCTGATCGGCTCCCGCCGGATCATCGAACGCGGCCTCGTCTCGTGCGGCGAAGCATCCCTGATGCTCGTCGACGCCTGCCGGGCCGTCGGCCTCCCCGCCCGACTGGCCGTCCTTCCCCGGTACCGCGGGAAGCCGGGCGGGCACATCTGGGTCGAGGTGTGGGACGCGGGACGATGGCGCCACATCGTCGCCTATGACCCGAGCCTCCTGGATAAGACCTGGATATCCGCCCGGCTTGCGTCAATGTTCCCCCGGGGCGGCCGCGGCCTGATATTTGCGCCGCGCTTCCGGCGGACGGGCTTCCGGGCCATGAGCGGATGGAATTCCGTATTTGTTGATATTTCGGAGAACTATCTGAAATGAACGAACGGGCAAGCCCTTCCGTGGTCCGGGCGGCGGGGCTGTCGGCGCTTTGCGGATACTGGGCGTGGGCTGTTCTCGCTTCGCCGGACTTCAAGGTCGTGCTGGAGGGTCGGCTCCGTCTGCCGCTTGCCGGGATGGATGTCGCGAGCGGCGTTTTCTTCGTCGTGGCCCCTTTGGTCGCGTTCGCGGCGTTCTTTGTCGTCCGCTCGAAGGCTCGGACGGGAGGGCAGGCCCTCGTCCTGTTTCCGGCCGTTTTGCTTCTGAATGCTTCACGATGCCTCAAGCTCCACGACCCTGTCCTTTCCTATCTTGCGGCGGGGACGGCGTTCGTGGGGATAGCGTGGACATTTTGGACGTGGGCAGCGTCGCGTCCGTTCCGCGGGAGTTGGGCCTCCGCCTGGAAAATCCTCGCTGCCGCGGGATTCGCGATTTCCCTGGCCATCGAAGGTGTCCTCGTCCTTTTCCTCATCCCCTGGTCGCTCCGAGGAGACCTTCCCGGAAACATGAACTGGTTTCCGTTCAGCCCGGCCTTGCGCTCGGTCCTGTACGCGAACCTGGCCGGATATGAGAGACCCTTCGGGACCCGCCCGAAAAGTCTCCGGGGGCTTCACCTGGAAGGCGCGGACATGCGCAAGGCCATTCTCAGGGGGACCGACCTTCGTAACGCGCAACTGTACCGGGCCCGACTGGACTGGGCCGACCTCGAGGGGGCCGATCTGCGGGGCGCCCGGTTGGTGGAGGCGCTGCTGAGCTTCGTCAACCTCCGGAACGCCGATCTTTCCGGGGCCGATATGGGAGGGTGTTACCTGATGGGCGCAAACCTGCGTGGGGTCATCCTAAGAAGAGCCCGCCTGCCTAGCCTGAGTCTGCTTTATGTTGACGCCGAAGGCGCGGACTTTTCCGAAAGTGACCTCACGGGCGTCCACCTCTTCGGCGCGGATCTCAGGAACGCCCGGCTTGAAGGAGCCATCATCAAGAACAGCCGGCTCACCAGGGCCGTTTTTGCGGGAGCCGATCTCAGGAGAGCCGATCTTCAAGGCGCGAATTTCTTCCAGGCGGACCTCCGCGGGGCCTCCTTCGAAGGCGCCAACCTGGTCGCTGCCGTTGACCTCACTTCCGACCAGTTGGCCACCGTGAAAACTCTTTACGGGGCAAGAATGGGACCGGATCTCTTGAAGCAGGTTCAAGAGAGGTGTCCCCATCTTCTGAAAAAGCCTGCGCCCGTATGCGCTCGGTGATATAATCGAACGCGGGAAGATGGAGATCGTCGATCTGGCTATCGCCGCGGATTGGGAATTCGACGTGGATTTTGTCCGTCTCATCGGGAACGCGGCCATCCGAGAGGGCTTGACGACGCGGGCGATTTGGCCGGACGACCTTGGAGAAACTGTTCGCCGGCTGGCCGCCGGAGAGATGGATATCCGGTTCCTGCTCGATCGTGCCTCCGCCACGTCACCCGAGTTTCTCGGCCTTCAGGGCTTTCTGCGCGCCCGCGGGACGGACGTCCTCGATCCCATCGAAAAGGTACGCTGGGCTTCTGACAAGGCGACCATGCACCTGGAATTCATCACCAACGGCCTGGCGACGCCCTATACCGTCATCCTGCCTTCCTTAGAGTCTCGGTCGGACCTCGGCATCTCGGCGGCCGACTTGGCCCCGCTGGGGAGCCCGTTCTATATCAAGCCGGCCAATACGACCGGCGGTAGCGTCGGCGTCGTGCCCGGGGCCGCGACGCTCCTCGACGTCGCTTTGGCCCGCCGAACATATCCCACCGACAAATACCTCCTTCAGGAAAGGATTGCTCCCCGCGAGGCGGACGGCCGGAGGTTCTGGTTCCGGGGATTTTTCGCCCTCGGCCTCGTCTTGTGCGCCTGGTGGGACGACAGGACCCATGCCTACGCGGAGCTCCTCGCGGACGAGATCGCCGCATACGGGCTGTACGGGCTCTACGGCGTCGTCCGGCGGATCGCCGCCGTCTCGGGGATTCGGTTCTTCTCGACGGAGATCGCCCTGGATGCGCGCGGCCGCTTCATCGTGATCGATTACGTCAACGAAACCTGCGACATGAGGCTCGGGTCCATCCACGCCGACGGGGTCCCCGACGCCGTGGTCGGCGCCGTCGCGTCACGGATCGCCGCGGTCGTTTGCGACGCCCGGTCCCCCCGGGCCGGCGCAGGAGGCGCCGCGTGATCGGCCGTAATCGCGAGAGGAGAGAGGGGGAAACATGAAGATCCGAGGCATGCTCATCGGGGTCATTTTGGCGCTCATCGTCGTTTATGCCGTTTATTTCACGAAGACGGGGGGCAAGAGCAACATCAAGGTCATGGTCGATCAGTACGCGGAAGCGAAAATCGACCTGACCAAGGTCAACTTATCCACTCTCGAAAGGATCATCGCGGAAAGGATCGCGTCGGAAGGACAAGCCCCGGCCGACCTCAAGGAACTTCAGCGCTTCCGACCGATGGCTGTATCGGCTTTGGACGCATGGGGCAGGGAGGTGCGGTACGAGAAGCTTTCCGACTCGAGCTTCCGGCTGATCTCGGCCGGACCCGACGGGGAATACGGGACCGGTGACGACATCGCGAAGGAGTATTGACGATCCTCGATACGCCGCTTGATCGGAAGGCAGATTGAACCAAGGACTCTCTCCTTAGAGCCGGCTCTCGCTCATCCTCGATCTGAACCTCTCCTGCACGGCGCGGGTCCTTTTCAGCAAGAAGAAGGCCGCCGCGGAGCTGCAAGCGTAGGGTTCGGGAGCGCGATTCAATTCGGGCGCGGGCTGCGACGGAAAAGGCGCCGGAGTCTTTCCGCGAAGCCCGTCTTCCGGTCGGCGTCCCCGATCTCGAGCCTCTCTACCGTTCGGCGGCACGCCGCCCCGGGGCGTGACGGCCCGCTCGCTCCGAACGTCTCCTCATCGTATGCCCTCCGCTGCTCGTCATCCCCGAGCGTCCCGCAGGCCAGCTCGATCCTTTCCAGCATGGAACGGCGCTCGTCTTCCGCGAGGAGCCCGTAGGAGGTCAGGGCTCCCGGCCGATAGGATTCGACGGCCTTCCGGCAGGCTTCGGCGACCTCCCCAGCCGAGGCGTTGCGGCCTATGTCGAGGACCTCGTAGAGGTCCATGTCGTCGATCTTTTTAAACGGCGTCGGTTTCATGGCATATCGGTGGCGGTCTCCGAGGTCATGGGCGCGGCGTCGAGCCCTTCGGCCATTGCCCGGAGAGCTGTGGCCGCATCGGAGCCGGGATGGGCAGCCATGAAGGGCGTCCGGTCGACGAGACAGGCATGGACGCGAACATCGAGCGGGACGGCTCCCAAGAAGTCCAGGTCGATGGTCAGGTGCTTCCGGGTCACGTCGGCGATCGCGCGGCCGAGGACCTCGTCACGTTCGTTCCGGGCCATGTTCATGACAAGATACGGCCGGAAGGTCCGTAAGGCGCGGGAGAGGACATGGGCGAAGCCCGGGTCCTCGTCGACGAGCATCCGAAAGAAGGCGTTGATGGACCGGGAATTCCTCTCGATCTGTTCGAGGAGCCTCCGGTGAAGCTCGTGGAACCGGTAGTGCTCCATGTAGAGCCTCAGGATGCGCAGGATGCAGGACTTCAGGAAATAATAGCCATTCTCGATCGACGTCGGTTCGGGCGTCAGGACGAGGACCGGCCGCCCCGCCGAAACGAAAAAATCGAGCGTATTGTAGGACGTCCCGGGGCCTAGGTCGAGGATGACGTGGTCCGCCCGCAGGGCCTTGACGTGCCTCATGAGCTTGAGCTTCCTGTAGTGGTTGACATTGGCGACGAAGAACGTGTTCTCCGGCCCCCGGACGAGGCCGAGCTGGGGGAACGGGGTGGGGCGGACGGCGTCGGCGAGGGAGGGGAGTTGGCCGGACAGGAAATCGCCCATATTGGGATGGGAGTCCCTTGTCCCCAGGAATGTGTGGAGGTTGGGGGCGCCAAGGTCGGCGTCGACCAGGACGACGTCTCGGCCCCGGCCGGCAAGGGCGATCCCAAGGCTCGAGGCGACGAAGCTCTTGCCTGTCCCGCCCTTTCCTCCTCCAACTGCCCATATGGTCATGTCTTTAGTCTCCGCGAAGGGGCTAGAGTAGCACACAACACGGTCCGGCGGGAAGGGGGAAAGCCCCGCCGGGGCCGGCTTGCGCTTTTCCCCGGTTTCTGATATGCTGAGCCCCATATTCTGGGAATTTAGTCTCAAGGAGATAGGGTCCGTTGAACAGATTCGGAAACGTAGACAGCAAGTTCCGTTTTGTCATCCTCGCTTCGAAGAGGGCCAAACAGCTCCTCAAGGGGGCGAAGCCCAAGATCAAGACCAAGTCCCGTAACCCCATCCGCGTCGCCCAGACCGAGGTCCGTTCGGGCGTCATCGAATTCGAAATCCTGCCCACGAAGAAAGAGGAATACCAGGAGCAGGAGGACCGCGTGTTCGTCGGCGAGGGCATTCACGACGAAGCCCTCGATGTCGACGAAAGCCCCGTCGGGAAGGATGACATTGTCTCCGAGGACGCCGTCGAGAGCGAAGTCGAAGAGGAGACCGAGGACGAGGTGGCCCGGGACGACGAGGACGGGCCCGGGGATTCGAGGGACGAAAAGGACGAGTAAGTCCGGTCCGCCATCATTCTTTCCGGCCGGCCGCGGCGGCCGTCCGGATCATCTCGACATAATCGCGGCTGATGAAGTCCGCCCTTGAGTACCCGAGGGCCCGGGCGAATCTGACGATGTCGCTCCTCCGGCCTTCGATCTCGAGGTAATGGCCGACGGACGTCTCGTCCAGGCAGATCGTCACCCGGTCCTTCCTCAGCAGAGTCCTGTGCTTCCGGTAGCGGAAGACGGGCCGCAGGCCGAGGGCCTTCAGGACCTTCCGGAACGCGGCTGGGTTCCGGACCTCCGATTCGAACTCCGGGCGGACTTTGAACGACTTCGCCTTGCGGGGGGCCCCCTTGAAGGTTAGCCAGGCTCTTTTCCCGATCGTCCTCAGCCGGAGGGCTTCGCGCTTCGCGAAAAGGGCGTCGTCGCGATAGTCGTAAAGGATGTTCGTTTCGAGGTAACGGTCGCGCGCGAGGACGCAACCGAGCCTGAGGAGCTGGTCCTTCATGACCCGCGCGTCGGGCACGCTGATCTTGGCCTCGGTCTCGATCATCGGCCGGCCTCCTAGCGCTCCCGCTCCAGGACGAGGTCGGCGAACCCGAACAGCGCCCGCCGCCCGGGCGAATCGGGGAACCGGCCGAGGAGGGCGCGGGCGTCGTCGGCATAATCCCGGGCCTTTCCATAAGCGTAATCCAGTGAGCCGCTCCCCCTCAAGATCGCGAGGACCTCGGTCCTCGCCTCCTCGTCGAGGTCCTTCCGCCCGACCATCCCGGCCAGCTTTCCAGAGCCTCCGCCGGCCCCGTCGTTCAAGGCGTGGATCAACGGAAGGGTAACGCGGCCTTCGGTAAGGTCCGAGAGAACAGGCTTGCCGATGGCCCCGGCGTCGCCGCCGAAGTCGAGGAGGTCGTCGACGATCTGGAAGGCCATCCCGAGGTTCCGGCCCGCATCCGCCAGCCGGGACTCTTCCCCGGGCGGGAGCTTGCCCAGGATGCCGCCGATCCGGGCGGCGGCGGTGAACAGAGAGGCGGTCTTCATATCGATGATCTCGTAATATCGGGATTCCGGGATCCCTAGGTCCCCGCCGTGGGAGTATTCGGTGAGCTCGCCCTCGATCATGCGGGTCGACAGGTCGGCGAGGACGCGAACGATCCGGTCGTCCCCTGCGTGCAGGGAGAGACCGATGGATTTGATGAAGAGATAGTCCCCGAGGAGGACCGTGACGTTGGGCCCCCAGACGGAGTGGACCGAAGGCCTCCCACGCCGCATCCCGGCGTTGTCGACGATGTCGTCGTGGATGAGGCTCGCCGTGTGGATGATCTCGATCACGGCGGCAAGGAAGGGGGCGTCGGAGCCCACGTACCCGGACACCTTCGCCGAGAGGAGAAGGAGGGCCGGCCGCAGACGCTTGCCCTTTTCCTGGAAGATGTAGCTCCCGAGCTCGGCGATGAGGGGATTGGAGGAGGTGGACCAGGAACGGATGTTCCGTTCGACCTCGTCCATCCCGTCGCGGATCTCCGAGAAGATCCAGTCCGGGAGGCCGGCGCGCCGGCCGGCTTCGGGGCCGGGCTTTCCGGCTTCGAACGGCGTCATCGGAAATTCGTGAACTGCATGTGGATTCCGAGATCGCGGGCCTTGAGGAAGGCGATGACCTCCTGGAGGACGTCGATCTTCGGGCTGGAGACGCGGACCTCGTCCCCCTGAATGGCCACCTGGACCTTGAACTTCTCCCCCTTGACGAGCTTGACGATCTCCCGGGCCTTCTCGATGGGGATCCCGGCCTGGAAGGTCACCACCTGGCGGACCGTCCGGCCGGCGGCGTCTTCGACCCTCCCATAGTCCAAGGCTTTGAGGGAGACCTTCCTTTTGACCAGTTTCTCCTCGAGGACCTGCCTCAATCCTTTGACCTTGAAGTCGTCGTCGGCGACCAGAGTGAGCTTGTCCTTTTCGAGGAGGATGTCGGCCCGGCTGTTCTTGAAGTCGAACCGATTCCGGATTTCCTTGAGGGCGACATTGACCGCGTTGGCGACCTCCTGGAGGTCGATCCTGGAGACGATGTCGAAGTAGTGGTCCTGGGCCATGGCGGGCTTATATTAGCATTGAAGGGGCCTTTTTTCAAATAGCCCGGGGATTTCCGAAGAGAGCGAAAAAGTTCCGGGTCGTCGCGGCGGCGAGGTCCTCGTAAGACATGCCTTTGAGCCCGGCTAGGACGCGGGCGGTCTCGACGACGAAGGCGGGCTCGTTCCGCTTCTTCGCGCGGAGGGGAACGGGGGCCAGGAAGGGGGAATCCGTTTCGACCAGCAGGCGGTCCGCCGGGACCTTGCGGGCGACCTCCCTCAGGGCCTCCGCCTTAAAGAACGTCAGAATGCCCGAGAATGAGATAAGGAAGCCCAGGTCGATCATCGCGGACGCGGTGTCCCAGCCCTCCGTGAAGCAGTGGAGGACCCCCCCCGGGGAGAAACCCGTCTCGCGGACGGCGGCGACGACCTCGGAGCCCGCCAGGCGGCTGTGGACGATGACCGGGAGGCCGAGTTCCCCGGCCAGGCGGAGCTGGTCCCGGAAGACGGCCCTTTGCTCGCCGGGCGTCGCGAATTCGTAGTGGAAGTCGAGACCGATCTCGCCGACGGCCGCAATCCGTCCGGCCGCCCCCAGCTCGCGGAGCTTGAGGACGTGCCCTTCCGCAAAGGCCTTCGCTCGGTGCGGGTGGACGCCCGCGGCGGCAAAGAACGAGGGGTGGGCGGCGATGAGGTCCAGGATGGTCGGGAGGCTCGTTGGCGACGCGAGCTCGGCCGGGCAGAGGACCGTTGCGATCCCCGCTTCGAGGGCCCGGCGGACGACGTCCTCACGGTCGGCGTCGAATTCGAACATGTCCAAGTGGGCGTGGGAATCGACGAGGGCAGGCCGTTCGGTGTTCATCGTTCGTCAAAAGAAAGGCGGGAAAGACCGCCGTGCCTTCCCCGCCGGTTCAACCTTTGGACGTTATTGGGCCAGCTTGACCTTGAGTTCCCTCAAGGGGATGGCCCCGAAGCTGAGAAGCTTCTGGGCGAATTCCTTCTGGTTGAAGGCGTCGCCCTTGATCTTCTTCGTTTCCTTCTCGATGTCCAGGATCTCTTGGTACCCCATGTAGGTGAGGGCGGCGTCGCCTGGGTTGAGGAGGATCGTGTCCCATTTCCGGGCGGCCTCTGCGTCGGTCTGGAAGCCCATGCGGACCATGTAATTAACGGCCTGCTCCTTGGTCATCCCGCCCTGGTGGATGTTGAGCTCGAGCTGGAAATCGAGGACCGTCTTGAGCATGAGCTTGAGCTGGTTGAGGCGGAGGCGCAAGTCGTAGTTGCCGAACCCGGAGTTGACGAGCATCTCTTCGGTGTAAGCCGGCCAGCCCTTCAGGAGGGCCTGGTTGGCGTAGAGCTTCTTGACGACGGATGGGTCTTTCCGGGCGAAGAAGGTGGGGACGAAGGTCCCGGGATATACTTTCTGCACGATCAGGAAGTCCAAGGCGAAGTCGTTCTGCTCCTCGAGGAAGGACGTCGCCTGTTCGTTCGTCCAGTCGGCGGGGATGGGCATGACCTGGAAGCCGTAGCCGCCGTTTGATTCATAGGCACCGGGGGGGACCAGACGGGTCCAGGCCACGCCGACCATGGCAGCGGGCATCGGCCCAACCGCGAGCTCGGCGTCCGGGAGGTCGATGAGCTTGGCTTGGGCGAGGAAGGATTTGACGTTTGCAGCCGATGCGGCGATCTTCGCGACGTACTGGTCGCGGCCGGCGTGATCGACCTTGATCTTATCCAGAACGCCCTTAATGACGATATTCTTGACCTCTTCCTCGCTCCTCTGCGTTGTTAGCTGTTCGAGGTTGATGCCGGGGTACATAATCTTGTAGAACGGGATGCAAACGAGGAACATCTCGCGGCGGATGTTCTTGACGTCGGCATTGGCCCGGGCGACGAGCTCGTCGATCGGAATGTTGCCCTGGGAAGTCATCCGGAGGAGCCGGAGATGCGTGTCCGCACCGAGCCGGAAATTCCCGGTGGACTTGGGCAGGAGCTCGTTCTGGAGAAACCGTTGGTAATCCTCGAGGGCCGCGACGACCTTAGCGATCTCGGTCTGGAAGCCGTTCTTGGCGACGGCGTTGGCGCCGAGGGCGGGGACCTCGGTCCTGTAGAACTCGATGATCGCCGGCATCTGCTTGATCGCCGTTTCGGTATAGATCTGGGCGGGGGTTTTGAGGTTATCCTTGGCCTTCTTGATCAGGCCGGGCAGGAGCTTGGCGCGCTCCGTCGCGCTCTTGACCCGGGCGTCCAGCGGGGCGCCGTCCTTGACGAGGAGGCCCCGGACGCTCTGGAGGAGGATCTCGTTGTAGAAGAGCGGGTTATATTCCCAGGGGAGGATGTTCTCGAACTTGACGAACTCCAGGTCGAGGGCGTCGACCATCATGGAGTGCAGGACCTGGCTCTCGGGCGACAGCTTGGATTTGTCCACCTTGGCCACCAGCTCCTGGTTGAAGGCGTCGAGGGCGTCGGTTCGCTTTTCGATCAGCCCGGAGCCAAAATCCTCGAGCCTGTCGTTGTACTTGGGGTTCCCGGCCAGGGTGGCGGAGGTCGGGAAGAATTTCCACATACCGTCGAGATAGGCGTCGATCATCTTCTGGAGCTTCGCGTCCTCGGGCGATTGGGCGTAAAGCCGTCCGAGGCCGGCCAAGACCACGGCCAGGATCAGGATCGATAAGACTAGTCTCTTCATATGCTTCTCCTCTTAATACGGGTCAAATGTCCGATTTCAGTAAAAAAAATGCTAGCACAAAACTCCCGGGCGAGGCAACCGATTTCACCATCGGATCGCAGCCGAGGCCCAGGTGTACCCCGATCCGAAGGCGGTCAGGACGACGAGATGGCCGGGACGGACCGTTCCATTCCGGACCGCCTCGCTGAGGGCGATGGGGATGGAGGCCGAGGTCGTGTTGCCGTACCGGTCGATGTTGCGGACGACCTTGGCCTCGGGGAGCTTCAGACCCCGGGCGACCATCTGGGAGATGCGGTCGTTGGCCTGGTGGGGGATGAGGATATCGATGTCGTCTACGGCGAGGCCGTTGTGCTTGAGGGCGGCCATGACGGCCTCGGGCATCCGCTGGCAGGCGTTCTTGAAGACGTTCTTGCCTTCCATGTGGGGATAGAACTTCTTGGCGGCGAAGTCGCTTTCCTTGAACGTCGGATTGTCCCTGCAGCTCGGCTTCTCCATCCACAGATCGGACACGAACCGGCCGTCGGAATAGAGATGGGTGGAGAGGACGCCCCGGCCGGTCTCTTCGGTGTCGGGCTCGAGGACGACGGCGCCGGCCCCGTCGCCGAACAGGACGGCCATGTCCCGGCCGTCGTCGGAGTAGTCCAGGTTCGAGGATTGAACCTCGGAGGCGACGAGGAGGATCTTTCGGTACGTCCCGGCCCGAATGAACTGGTCGGCCACGGACAGGCCGTAAATGAACCCGCAGCACTGATCGCGGACGTCCAGCGCGCCGACGGTCCCTAGGCCGAGCGCAGCCTGAACGATGACGCCGATGCCGGGAAAGTAATGGTCGGGGGACAGGGTGGCCGCGACGACGAAGTCGATGTCCCCGGGCGCGGTCCCTGCGTCCGCCATGGCCAGGCGCGCGGCTTCGATCGCGAGGTCGGAGCTACCGACGCCGGGTTCGACGTGACGGCGCTCGCCGATCCCGCTCCTTTGCCGGATCCATTCGTCCGAGGTGTTCATCCGCTTCTCGAGGTCGAAATTTGTGACGACGCGAGGCGGAACGTAATGCCCGATGCCCGAGATGATCGTACGTATGTTCATGGAAGTTTAGAATTATAGGGGAGGAGAGACCTTGTGTAAAGCGACATTTTGCATTTTCCGTGACGGGGGAGTAAGATTTTCGCGATGATCAAGCGTACGCCGTTCCACTCCCTGGCCCTGGCGGTGGGCCTCCTGGCCCTATCCTTATCTCTGTCCGCCCTGCCCCAGGACGAGGACCTCCTGAAGATCGATTGCTCCGTCGTGCCCAAGCGGCTTTCCCGGGGAGAGGGGGGGAAAGCCGTCATCAGGCTCGCCGTCAAGGAGGGGGTTCTCATCAGTGCCCAACCTTCGTTCATCATCGAACTCGCCCCGGCCCCCGAGATCTCCTTCCCGAAGAACTTCTTCACCGCATCGGACCTCGACATCGACGTCGTCGAGTTGCCCGGGGGAACGTACCTCGACCTGGCGAAGCCCGTTGAGATCCCATTCACCGTCGTCCCGGACGCTAAGCCCGGCGGCCACATCCTGGAGGGCCGGATCAAGTATTTCGCCCGATCGCCCGGGGAAGGCTGGTGTTACAAGACGACCTCGAAATTCTCCGTGGCCTTCACGACCCGATCCGGGTCAGTCAAGAAGTAGTAACCCGTCAACAATCGTCATTTCAAGACCAGGGATGTGGCGTTGAAGGCCGCCCCTCTCCCCACGGGAACCAGTCCCGGCGGTTTCCCCCGCCTTGAACGGCAGGGCCCCCCTCCGCTACGGGGGGCTTCAGGGTGGCCTTCATCGCCGTTCAAAGCTTACGCTTAATCCTAATGATGAGGCGCTCAAGCGGGCCTGGCGGCAGGGACGATCAGAGCAAGCCCTTGGCAATATACCAGTCAATGGTCTCTCGGATCCCTTCGGCGAAGGAGACCTGGGTCTCGAAGCCCAGAATCTCTTTGGCCTTACGGACGTCGGCCACCCAGCCGTGCTGGCGGGCGTCACGATATTTGCTCCTGTTGAGGGGGCTCGGTCTTCCCGTGATGCGGGACACGAACTCCGAGACGGCGGCCGCCGCCCCGAAGGCGCGCATCGGAACGCGCAGGGGGATGAGCCTCTTCCCGAGGACCGCGGCCGCGGCCCAGCCCAGGTCTTCCCAGGAATAAGGAGTCGGGTCCGCGATGTTGAAGACCCCTTCGGCGGCCGTCCCGGGCCGCGCGCAGAGGTCCATCGCCGCGATCACGTCACGGACATGACAGAGGCTCAGATACCGCGGCCGCCGTCCGATGAGCGGCAAAAAGCCTCTCCCGATATAACGGAAGTAGGCGAGGAAATCCTCGTCGCCGGGTCCGTAAACCGCCGCGACGCGGAGGACGGAGACGCGAAGCGCGTCCCGGCACTTCAGGACCTCCTCCTCCGCCCGGAGCTTGCTTTCGCCGTATGGGGAGACGGGGCGCGGAGGGCTGTCCTCGCTGACGGCCCCTGCGGACGAGGACGGCCCTCCGGCGGCCAGGCTGCTGAGGTGGACCAGCCGGTACCGCTGGCCTTGCCCGGAGAGGGCGCGCACGAGGCTTGCCGTCCCTTCGGCGTTTACGGTATAATAATCCTTCATGTCGGCGGATTTGGTCAAGCCCGCGAGATGAAAGACGACGTCGAGCCCGGACGGCAAGGGCGGGATGGTTAAGAGATCTCCGCGGAGGACCCGGAATCCGGGCCCCTCCCGCCGCCCTTCGAGCCGCTGGGGGTCCCGGACCAGGGCGAACGTCTCGACGTCCTCTCTGGACCGGAGGTGATCGAGGAGGTGGCGGCCGATGAAGCCCGTGCCTCCCGTCACCAGGACTTTCATAGCCCGGATTGTATGGGATTCGCGCCCGGCGGTCAACGAGCGCCCCTCAATATCCGCGGAAGGAAACGAGTCGAATGAACGGACACATCGGACAATGGGCGGCGCGCGGCGTGCTCGCCGGGACGTTCCTGCTGGGTCTCGCCACGGCCTCGGTCGAGGCCGCATCGATCATCATGCCCCTCGTCGAGGTCAAGGCCGGGATGAAAGGCAAGGGAAAAAGCGTCTTTGAGGCCGGCCGGATCGATGAGTTCGACGCCGAGATCCTCGGCGTCCTGGAGAATTATCGGCCCAAACGGAATATGATCATGGCCCGGCTCAAGGGCCGGGGCCTGGAGACGAGCGGGGTCATCGAGGGGATGAGCGGGAGCCCCGTCTATCTCGATGGCAAGCTCGTCGGCGCCGTCGCCTTCAGCTTCCCGTTCTCCAAGGAGCCCATCGCCGGCATCACCCCGATCGAAGAGATGCTGGCCATCGAACGGGCCTCCGTGGCCCCGGGGCCAGGCGCGGCCATCCCTGTTCCCATGGAGAAGGGCTTGACCCTGGACGACCTGCTCGCTCTTTATAAAAGGGCTTACGGGCCGAATCCTGCGGCGGCCTCCTCGCCCGAGTCTTTCCTCCCCCTGAACATCCCCTTGCTCCTCGGCGGCTTCTCGACTCCGGCGTTCGAACGAGCCCGGTCGTTCTTCGGCGGATTGGGATTCCAATCCGTCAGGGCCGGATCGGCCGGGCAATCCGGAGACCGCCCGACCCTCTCCGGGCTCCGCCTCCAGGAAGGCGAGGCTGTCGGCGTCCAGCTCATGGGAGGCGATCTCGACATGACGGCCGTGGGAACCGTCACCTACGTGGACGGGGACAAGGTCCTGGCCTTCGGGCACCCCTTCTACAACCTCGGGGCCGTCGACTTTCCGATGACCAGGGTCGACGTCCTTACGGTCGTCCCGAGCCTCCAGAGCTCCTTCAAGCTCGCGGCGACGGGCCCGATGGTCGGCCGGATTTCCCAGGACCGGACGGCCGGCGCCTTCGGCGAGCTGGGCAAGGCCCCCCGCGTCATCCCCGTCCGCGTGAAGCTCTCCTCCGGCCCGTCGGCCCGGAAGGAGTTCTCGTTCCGGATCGTCAACGACAAGATCCTGAGCCCCGCTCTGGTGAACATGGCCCTATCCTCAATCATCACGGGCGAAGAGCGGTCGTACGGGAACGTCACGCTCGATTTCGACGGTGATGTCTACCTTGACAACGGCGCGAGCGTCCATCTCGAGGACCTGTTCTCGGGCAATTATGACAACCCGTCGTCGAGCCTCTCCGGGATCGTGGCGGCCGTCGTCTATTACCTGACGAACAACGAGTTCAAGGACGTCGGGATCTTTCGTATCGACCTCAACGTCCGGGCTTCCGAAGAGGCCCGGCTCTGCAGCCTCGATAAGGTCCTCCTCGACAAGTACGAAGCCTCGCCCGGCGAGCGCATCCAGATCAAGGCCTTTTACCGGACGTTCAAGGAGGAGGGCTTGGTCGAGGAGGTCTCCATCCAGACGCCCGAGCTTCCCGCCGGGTCGGAATTCTACCTTGTCGTCGGCGACGCGGCTGCGATGCAGCAGATCGAGCGGAGCCAGTACCGGACGCAGGATTTCGCCCCGCGCGACCTGGAACAGCTCATCCGGCTCCTCGGCAACCTCCGGAAGAACAACCGCATCTACTTCAAGGTCATGGCTGCCAAGCCCGGCCTCTTCCTGAAAGGCGAAGAGATGCCCAACCTCCCGCCGACGCTGAAATCCATGTTCGCGTCCCCGCGGGCCTCGGGGTCCTCTCCGACGGAGCTTACGCGGTCCACTCTGAGCGAATACCAGATGCCCGTCCCGTACGTGTTCCGGGGGGCCGCCGTCATCCCGATCAAGATCCGCAATTAGGAGACAACGGAAATGAAAAAGATCGTCCCGGGCATCCTGATGAGCGTCGTCGTGGCCCTTTCCCTCGAGGCCGTCGTCCCCCGCCGGTGGGAGCTTCGGACCAAGGAGGATTTCCTGAGGGGTAAGTTCGACGGTGTCTCGCTCACGTTCGACGGCGTGCTCTCGCTCGCCCCCCAGGAGGACCGGATCGCCGGGCCGAGCGAGGAGTTTTACATGTCGCTCCTCGCCGGGCCGGACGGAGCGCTCTTCCTCGGGACCGGGCACGGCGGGAAGATCTACAGGATCGGCGCCGACGGGAAGGCCGAGCTTTATTTCCAGACCCAGGAGATCGATGTGACCTGCCTGGCCCGCGACGGCAAGGGGGTCCTCTACGCCGGGACGTCCCCCAACGGCAAGATCTACAGGATCACGGCGAAAGGGAAGGGGGAGGAATTCTTCAACCCGTCCGAGAAGTATGTCTGGGACTTGGCGTTTATAGAATCCGGGAGCCTCCTGGCGGCGGTCGGGGAAAACGGTGGGATCTACGAGATCGATCCCCAGGGCCAGGGACGGCAGGTCCTCAAAGCGGAGGAGAATCACATTCTCTGCCTGAAGAGGACCGGCTCGGGCGACGTCTATGCCGGGAGCGGCGGGGGCGGGTCGATCTACCGGCTGTCCCGCGACGGCCGGGCCTCCGTCCTTTTCGAATCCGCCTATGAAGAGGTCCGAAGCCTCGTCCTGGACAAGGAAGGGAACATCTACGCCTCGGCCTCGGGAACGCCCTCGAAGCCCCGCAAGGACGAGGCCCCGGCCCCTTCGGTCAAAGCCGAGGCCGACGTCGTCGTTTCCGCCGCCTCGTCGGGCCCGCCCGCGGCCGGCAAGGAGCCGAGCGCCCTCTACAAAGTGAGCCCGAACGGGGTGGCCAAAAGGCTCTGGAGGTCGGGCGACGAAATGATCTTTACGGTGGTCCTGAAGGAGAACGGGACCGTCCTGTTCGGGACCGGGGGAAAGGGCCGCGTCTATGCCATCGATCGGGACGAGAAAACGTCCCTCCTTCTCCAGGAAGAGTCCGAGCAGGCCTATCTCCTGCTCCCCGACGGGGACAAGATCTATATCGTGGGCAACAACCCGTGCTCCATCGGCGTCATCCAGCCCGGGCAAAGGCTTTCCGGGGAATACCTGAGTCCGGCCCTCGACACCCGGACCATTTCGAGCTGGGGAAAAATGGACTGGACGGCCGAGCTTGGGGCGGGAACGAGCCTCCAGATCCTGACGCGGACCGGGAACTCGAGCGAACCGAATCGAACGTGGAGCGAATGGTCGCCGCCCTCCCAGAAGGCCGGCGAACAGGTCTCGAGTCCGAAGGCTCGCTTCTTGCAGTTCAAATCCCTCTTCAAGACCCCGTCGGGCCAGACCTCGCCCACACTCCAGAAGACCTGCGTCTTCTATCTCCAGACCAACATCGCCCCCGCGGTCGACGGGCTCGACGTGTTCAAGCCGAACGAGGTCTTCGTCAAGCCCCCGGAGGAGGACGACATCGTTTGGGGCGAGGAGGGGAGCGGGCCTGACGAGACCCCCGGGAAGCCTGCCTCCGAGGCTTTGATGATCGCTAAAAAGATCGAGCGCATGGGATATCGGACGGTCCTCTGGCAAGCCTCCGATGAGAACGATGACGAACTCTCCTATGCCCTTTTCATCCGGAAGGACGGGGAATCGGAATGGCGGGCGCTCCGTCCGTCCAAGGGAGAGGCCATTTTCGCTTTCGATACGCGGACCTATCCCGACGGGACCTATTTTCTGAAGGTGACGGCCTCGGACGCCCCCTCCAACCCTCCGGGTACGGAACTCCGGGCCGAGCGGGTCGGCCCGCCTTTCGTCGTCGACAATTCCCTTCCGGTCGTCATGGGCTTCGCGGCGGTCCGGAGGGCGGGCGGCCTGGACGTGAGCTTCAGAGCGGAGGATGCCTTCTCGACCATCGAGGAGGTCAAGGTCCTGGTCCGTCCCGGGGAGTGGCGGATCGTCTTCCCCGTTGACGGCATCGCGGATTCTACGACGGAGAGCTTCAAATTTTCCTTAAGGCTTCCGGCGAACGCCGAGAATCTGGTCACGGTCCGGGTCCGGGACGCCTTCGGGAACGTCGGGGTGTATCAGCAGAAGTACTGACGCCGTCCGCTACTTTGTCTTGACCCGCTCGATGTACTTGTTCTCCCGGGTGTCGACGCGGATGGCGTCGCCTTCCTTGATAAACTGGGGGACGGAGATGACGAGGCCGGTCTCGAGCGTTGCGGGCTTGTTGACGGCCGAGCGCGTGGCGTCCTTGAGGCTCGGCTCGGTCGTGACGACCTTCAGGTCGACGGAATTGGGGAGGAGGACCCCGATCGGCTTGCCCTCGAACAGCTGAACCGTGATCACGAGGTTCGGCTTGAGGTAACCGATGCCTTCGCCGATCGCTTCGGCCTCGACCTTGACCGTTTCGTAGGTTTCCAGGTTCATAAAGAAATACTCGCCCGACTGCTCGTAGAGGAACTCCATCTCGAGCTCTTCGAGGTGGGCCTGCTCCAGGCGCTCCTCGGACCGGAACCGGTGCTCCATCTGGGACCCCTCCCGGACGTTCCTGAGCTTGGTCTGGACCATGGCCTTCCACCGGCCCGGCGTGATGAGCTGCATCTCCATGACCCTGTAGAGCGTGCCGTTCATGATGATCAGCATGCCCTTGCGGATCTGCGTCGCGTCGATCATAAATCTTCCTCCATCCTGGTTACCTTCCGCGGGGATCGTTACCGAAAAACGGGGCTCAACCCTCGACCCTGGCTCCCTCGTCAACCCGGATAATATACGCTTTGCCGCCGGCTTTTTCAATCGCTTCGGCGACCTCGCCGGCGCGTCCGGGCGCATAGGCGAACATGCAGCCGCCCCCGCCGGAGCCGTTGAGCTTCCCGCCGAGAGCGCCGGCGCCAAGGGCGGCGTCGAGCATCCGGTCGAGCTTCCGCGTCGAGACGCCGAGGGCATCTCTGAGGACGGTCTGCTCGCGGGTCATCAGCGCCCCGAACGCGGCGTCGTCGAACGGCTTCGCCGCGAAAACGGCGGCTCCCGCCGCGGTCAGGTCCCGATTGATGAACGCGCCCAGGAGCGGGGTCCGGATGGCAGGCTCGAATCCTTCGATCACGCGCCCGAGCTCGGGGGTCAGGGGGTGTTTGAGCGAAAAGTCCGGAAAGAGCTCCCGGGTCCTGGCGATGCCGAGCAGGACGCGGTCCTTGACGGAGCCCAGTGTTCCCGTCGTGTCCTTTTTTTCGAGGGAATCGCCCAGCACGAATTCGCCGGGGGGCGCGTCGAGCCTGACGATCCTCAGCGGCTCGCCGAACGTGAGGCGGATGACCCCCCCGAACGCCGCGGCATAATGATCCATCTTCCCGCCGGGCTCCCGGAACTCGGCGACCTCGGTCAGGAATCCCAGCTCGGCGAGCTCTCCGGGCCGTGCGGCCCTCGGATCGCCCGCCGCCTCCAAGAGGAACCGGTCCCAGGCCACGACCAGGGCCGACGAGCTCGCGGTACCCGCGTTGATCGGAATCCTGCTGCGGACGACGATGTCCCAGCCGAAGGGTACGGCGGCTCCCGCCCGCCGGAGGACATTGAGCCCGCTCCGGAGGTAGTCCCGTTTTCCCGTGTACGCGAGCTCGCCCTCGAGGGCGACCTCCTCCCGGGCGCCCATGTCGGGCAGGTCGATGATGAACGTCCGGTCCGCCCGTCGCACGCCGCTGACCGTGATCCTCAATCCGACGGCGGCCGCGATGACATCCAGGCCGAGATAGTCCTGGTGTTCCCCGAAAAGGCAGAGGCGCCCGGGGGCGGAAGCGGCCAGACGTTCCTTCATGAAGCCCTCAAAGGACCGCTATTGTATCATGGGGTTGATTTTCCGGCGAAAAGAATCTATAACTGGCCTTTCGGAGGCATCATGAACAAGCGCGTCGTCCCGGTCGCAGTCCTCGTCACGGCGCTCCTCGCGGGCGCCTGCTCCAAAGGAGGGAACATAATGGCAGACCTCGTCTTCATCAACGGCGTCGTCCACACCATGGACCCTGCAAACTCCGTCGCCGAAGCGGTCGCGGTCCGCGACGGAAGGATCGTCCGCGTCGGCCGCACGGCGGACCTCGAGGCCATGGCCGGCTCCGGAACGCGCGTCGTCGATCTGGGAGGCGCGACGGTCCTCCCGGGCTTCATCGATAGCCACACTCATTTCCTCAGCGGCGGGTTCTCGCTCGCGAGCATCCAGCTCCGGGACGTCCGGAGCCGCGAGGAGTTCGCCGCCCGGATCGCCGCCAAGGCCCGGGAACTCGACAAGGGCGAATGGATCGTCAACGGGGATTGGGACCACGAGCAGTTCGAGCCGGTCGAGCTTCCCCGGCGCGACTGGATCGAAGCCGTG
The DNA here is from genome assembly GCA_964585685.1 of uncultured Eubacteriales bacterium. Classification (GTDB taxonomy): domain Bacteria; phylum Acidobacteriota; class Aminicenantia; order Aminicenantales; family Saccharicenantaceae; genus JALHVH01. Next base: position 175,460 of record CAZPEP010000068.1, read on the forward strand.
TCGCCCGACAACCCCGTCTGCGTCAACCGCTACGACGGCCATATGGTCCTGGTCAACGGAACGGCCCTCGCAATCGCCGGGATCACCCGCGATACGCCCGTCCCGGCCGGCGGCGAGATCGTCAAAGACCCGAAGACTGGGGAGCTGACCGGGATCCTGAAGGATGCTGCCGCCGACCTTGTTTACCGCCATATCCCGGAAGCCTCCATGAAGGCGAAGCTCCGGGCCGCGGAGACGGCCCTGCGTCACGCTGCGGAGCACGGCGTGACGTCTGTCCACGAGATGGCGGACGCCTCGAGCTTCGAGGTCTACCAGGAGCTCCTCCGGCAGGGACGAATGACCGCCCGCCTAAACGTCTACATCCCCATAGATGAGGTGGGTCTGTACGCCCGGCTCAAGTTGAAGACCCCCTTTGGCAACGACTTTCTGAAGATCGGCGGCCTCAAGGGCTTCGTGGACGGGTCCCTCGGCTCGGCTACGGCTTATTTCTTCGAGCCCTACGCCGATGACTCCTCGACTTCAGGGCTCCTCGCTGCCCAGATGTTCCCTGAGGGCATCATGGAGAAGCGGATCCTGGAAGCGGACCGAGCTGGGCTCCAGGTCGCCATCCATGCCATCGGTGACAGGGCTAACAGCCTTCTCCTTGACATCTATGAGAAGGCCTATGCCCAAAACGGGCCGCGCGAACGGCGCTGGAGGATTGAACACGCCCAGCACCTTAGGCCGGGCGACATCGCGCGATTCGGCCGGCTCGGGCTCGTCGCGTCCATGCAACCCTACCACGCCTACGACGACGGCCGCTGGGCCGAGCGGAAGATCGGCAGGGAGCGCGCCCGGACCACGTACGCGTTCAAGTCCCTCCGCGCCGCCGGCGCTGTCCTGGCGTTCGGCTCCGACTGGACGGTCGCCCCGCTCGACCCCGTAGCGGGCATCTACGCCGCCGTCACACGGGCGACCTCCGACGGCAAGAACCCCGGCGGCTGGATCCCCGAAGAAAAGATCTCCGTAGAGCAGGCCGTTAGGGGTTATACGACCGGCGGCGCCTATGCCGAGTTCGCCGAGAACGAGAAGGGGACGATCGAGGCCGGGAAGCTGGCCGACCTGACTGTCCTGGACGAGGATCTCTTTGCGCTCCCGGCCGATCGCCTCCGCGACGCCCGGGTCATCATGACCGTCGTCGACGGAAAGGTCGTGCACGAAGCCCCGAAATGAGAGGCGGCGCATGATGGACGAGATCCTCGCCCGATACGCTCCGAGCCAGAAAGAGCTTATTTCCATACTCCATGACGTCCAGGCCGAATACGGTTACGTGCCCCGCGAGGCCGTGGCCGCGATCTCCCGTTTCCTCGGCCTTTCGGAGGGCGATGTCTTCGGGGTCCTGACCTTCTATCGGGGCTTTTGCCTCGAGCCGCGCGGGAAGTTCCTGATCACGGTCTGTCTGGGGCCGGCTTGCCATGTCAGGGGCGGGGCCACCGTCATCCTGGCCATGGGGGACGGCCGGGCCGCCGCCGCAGAGATGGAGGCGTACCTGAAGAAACCATGAACCAGCCGAAACTTTTCGTTGCCACCAAAGGCCATATCGGAACCGACGAATCCGGCAAGGGGGACTTCTTCGGCCCGCTGGTCATCGCCGGCTTCTTCATGCCGGATGGCCAAGAAGGCGTCCTCCGCAAGCTCGGGGTCAAGGATTCCAAGCGGACCTCGGACAACCGGGTCAGGGAGATCGCCGAGGTCCTGCGCGCAGGTTACGTATGTTCCATCATCGCGATCGGGCCGACCAAATATAACGAGCTCTACGCGATGCTTCGGAACCTCAATCGGCTCCTGGCCTGGGGCCACGCCCGAGCGATCGAGAACATCCTGGAACGCGTGGACTGCGAACGGGCGATCACCGACCAGTTTGGCGACAAGTCCCTGGTCCTCAACGCCCTGATGAAGAAAGGCCGATCGATCGAGCTCGTCCAACAGCCGCGGGCCGAGGAGGACATAGCCGTCGCGGCCGCTTCCATCCTGGCCCGGGCCGAATTCCTGAACCGGCTTAAGGCCCTGTCGCGTGACGCCGGCATCGACCTTCCCAAGGGAGCCGCCTCCATTGTCGAGGAGGCTGGGGTCCGGCTTGTCAAGGCGTTGGGCCCTGATGCCTTGAACAGGTACGCCAAGCTGCATTTCAAGACTACGGCGCGGGTCCTCGCCGCGGCGGCCGGTTGAGTTCCATGATCGTCCTGCTGAAGATCGGACTCATCATCGCCCTCCTGCTCTTCCTCCTTAGGAAGAAAGCGGACCTCGGGCTCGTCCTCGTCCTGGACAGCGCCCTTACGGCCGTCCTCTTCCGAATGCCGGTACGCGCCTTCCTCGCAAACGCTGCCAAGGCCGTCATTGCTCCCGAGACCCTGGACCTCGTCGCGGTCGTTGTCCTCGTCCTCTACATCGGGAACTTCCTCCAGCGGGGCGGGCATTTCCGGCGCATGGTCGAAGCCCTGGGGAACCTCGTCGACGATCCCCGCCTGATCCTCGCCATCCCGTCGGCCTTCATCGGCCTCTTGCCAATGATGGCCGGGGCCATGATGGGCGCGCCCATCGTGGACGAGGCGGCGAAACGCTGGGACCTGGCCCCGGCCTGGAAGACGTTCTACAACTACTGGTTCCGGCATGTCTGGGAGTATTCCTGGCCGCTCTACATCAATCTTATCCTTGCCGCGGCCATCCTTCGCGTTCCCATCACGAGGATCTCGGTCGCCCAGTTCCCGTTCACGCTGGTCGCCATCGCGATCGGGCTCGTCATCCTCTTCCGGCGTGTCCCGTTCCTGCCGAAGGGGCACGATAATCCGAAGACCCTGAAGGACGTTTTCAAGGTTGCCCTCAGCATCTGGCCCATCCTGACGGCCGTCATCCTCGTCTTCGCGTTCAAGCTGGGCATGCTCGCGGCCCTCGGCGCGGCGAGCGTCCTGACCCAGGTCTTCGCCCGGATGAGGCTTCGGGAGCGGTGGGCCGTCGTCGTGGAGAGCCTATCGCCGAAGATCATCCTCCTGACCGTCGCCGTGATGGTCTTCAAGCGGATCCTCGAAACTTCGGGAGCCCTGGACGCCGTGATCCGCGCCGTCCCCCCCCACGGGCTCTCGGGGTATGTTCTGCTGTTCGCGGCGCCGTTCGTCGTCGGCCTGCTGACGGGCGTCAATCAGGCTTTCGTGGCCATCTCCTTTCCACTCCTCGTCCCCATCATCGGGAAGGGGAACCCGGACATGATGCTCCTCGCCTTCGCCTACGTCAGCGGATTCGTCGGTATCCTTCTGTCCCCGGCCCACCTCTGCCTAGCCCTGACGGCCGATTACTTCAAGGCCCCACTCAAGGATGTCTACAAGATCCTCGTCGTCCCGACGCTTGCCGTATTCCTTTCGGCCCTTGCTGCGCTGGTCATCTCCCGGCTCCTGTCCTGATGGACTATTCTTGACCGTCTTGGTATCATCGAAAACAGAGGTGTCCCATGAAAATCGGCCTCCCTTCGATCATCATTATCGCGCTTTTGGCCTTATCGAGCCCTTTCCCCGCACTTGCCGCCGGAGGTGACGCCCCGGCGCCCGGCGATGCCGATAGCTCGGTATCCCCCCAGCGGAGCCAGGTCTATGATCTGGGCGTGGAGCTCGAGCGCCAGGCCACCGCTCTCGCCCAGGAGAGCTTCGAACATTTCCGGGGATGGAACGGGACGATCTCGGACCAGGAACAGGGCATCCTCTTCAAGTCGGAAGCGTTTGCGGCTTCCTGCAGGCTTTTCCTGAAATTGACGGAGTCGCAATCGGACTATTTTCAGACGGACAATCTTCGGACGAATGTATTTAACGCATTCACCTACCTGGCCTCGTCCTTCGGCGAGCTCGAACAGGGGATGCGGCGCGGCAACGTCATGCCTTATGCCCTGTCCGATTGCCGCAATATTCTCACCCGAATGGAGCGCGAGTTCGCCGCCTGGCCGGATGCCGATAACCTCGCTTATCTGGACAGGAAGTACGTGAAAGCGGGCGACGCCACGGTCTATCTCATCGAAAAGAGAGACATCGGCGCCTACGTGAAAAGGCCGTTCAAGAGCCTGGAAAGCGTGTTCCGCTACAATTACGACCGGAACCAGGGCAAGAATCCTTGGAAGTTCCTAGTCGAAACCTCGGAGGAGACGCTGGACAAGATGGAAACCGAGGCGATGATCGACCTGACGTTCGAAGGCCAGATGATCATCGAGCAGAGCACGCGGACCAACCGTGGTGTCTATCTCATCCAGGGCGGGAAGAAATGCCCTCTCACGCGACCCGAAGTCGTCGGACGTCTCGGCGGATGGGGCAGGGTCTATGAGGTCCCGCGGGAAGTCATCGACGGCTATGCCGAGGGCGCTCCGATCGACCGCTTGCCCTGATCAGGACGGAGGATGTCATGGCCGAAACGAAGAGGATCTACTATCAGGACGCGTACTTGACTGAGTTCGATGCCCGCGTCGTCGAAAGACGCGAGATCGAAGGGCGTCCGGCGATCGCCCTGGACCAGACGGCGTTTTACCCGGAGGCGGGCGGCCAGTCCTCCGACCGGGGCACGCTGAACGGCATCGCGATCGTCGACGTCATCGAGGACGGAGGGACGATCCTCCATGTCCTTGCGGCTCATGTCGATACGGAGACGGTTCACGGCACGGTCGATCGGGCGAGACGCTTCGACCGAATGCAGCAGCACAGCGGCCAGCACATCCTGTCCCAAGCCTTTTACGAGGTCCTCAAGGGAGCGACGCTTTCGTTCCACATCGGGGACGAGGTCTCGAGCCTCGAGATCGGCGTTCCGAAGATCTCCGATGCCGACCTGGACCGCGTCGAGGCCCGGGCCAACGCCGTTGTCTTTGACGACCTGGAGATCAGGACCTATTTCGTGCCCGAGGAGGAGATCGGGACCGTCCCGCTCCGGAAACCCTCAAAGAAAGGGGAGGGGGGAATGATCCGCGTCGTCGAGGTGGACCGGTTCGACCACTCCGCCTGCGGCGGCACCCATTGCCGGCGGGCGGGCGAGGTCGGGCTGATCAAGGTCGTGAAATGGGAGAAGATCCGCGGCAACCTGCGCTTCGAGTTCATCTGCGGCGGGCGCGCCCTGCGCGATTATCAGGACAAGACCCGGACCGCCCGGCACGCCGCCGCGGCGTTCTCCGTCGCGGATCGGGACGTTCCCGTCGCGATCGATAAGGCTCAGGCTGAGATTAAGGCCCTAAAGAAGCGGGCCAGGAGACTTGAGGAGCGGGTGGCGGCCTTCGAGGCGGGGCAGATGGTCAAGGAGGCTCAGGGCAAGGTCATCCGGGCGGTGTTCGAAGACCGGAGCCCCGAAGAGGCGCGCTTCCTCGCCCTGAATATCATCAGGCAGGGGCAATTCGTCGTCCTCTTCGCCGCCCCCGGCGAGGGACGGAGCCACATCATCCTCGCCGCTTCGGAGGCGCTCGGGCTCGACGCAAGGACGCTCATCCCCGCGATCTCGGGGGTTCTCGAGGCGCGCGGGGGCGGCAGTCCGTCGCTCGTGGAGCTCGTCACAACGGAAACGGATAAGGTCGCGGCCGCGCTCGACGCGGCCCGAACACAGATCGACACGCAATTACATTGTTAACTTGATTTTCTCGTCAGCGCCGGGCCTCATCGCATTTTCGATCATCTCGGTATTAGCGGAGGCCGGATAGCTCTTGAGTGCCGCTTTTCCCGGTTTTTCGCTACTCGTTCGAAGCTCGCATTTTCCCCAGGATCTCTTTTCCGAACTCGAGGCAATTTGCTTTGTCGGTGTTGTCGTAATTTTTGAGCGGCTCGTTGATGCTCTTGTAGTAATCTTCGAGGCTCTTGTTGTCCTCGGGCGAAAGAAGCTCTTTCTTGATCCACCCGTTGAAAGCCTTCATCAAGCCGGGCTTTGTTTTGCACTTCCCGGCGAACATTTCCAGGTATCCCTGGGCTTGCTCAGGCGGAGCGCCGCAAACGACGAAAACGGCAAGAAGCTTATTTTTCAGCTCTTCCCCTCTCGCTTCCAGAAATGCGCTCATGTCCGGGTGAAGCTGGTCGAAGTAGATGCCCGAACCGAGGATGATGTTCTTATAGGCCTTGAGGTTTTCCACGTCCTTTACGGATACAACCGTGGCTTTTCCCTCCATTCCCTCGGAGATCCATTGGGCCGTCTGCGCCGTGCTGCCGTACCGAGAAGCATAAATGATCACCGTGCTGCCCTTCGGCTCTTCAGCTTGGGCCCGTGGAGCGATGATCCCAAGGCCGATCATTAAACCCATGAATAAGCTCGCAGAAATGATCTTCATTCGACGCCTCCTTTGCCGGTTATGTCCCCAATATGACAAATTATATTACAGATCGACCTTGCCGGGGAATATTTTATTCGATGCGACGCTGCCTTAAGGGTCATCAAGAAACCTGAATGAACCCTGATCTACTCGTATCTCAACGACACGATCGGGTCCATGCGGGCGGCCTTTTGGGCCGGGAAGATGCCGAAGAAGAGCCCGATGGAGATCGAGACGGTCAGCCCTGCGACGATCGACCAAGGGGAGACCGTCGCAGGGAGCGGGGTCACGGCCCGGACGAGGAGGGCGATCCCGAACCCGACGAGGACCCCCAGGACCCCGCCGGTCCCGGTCAGGACGACGGCCTCGATCAGGAACTGACGGAGGATGTCCTTGGCCTTCGCCCCGAGGGCCTTGCGGATCCCGATCTCGCGTGTCCTCTCCTTGACCGAGACGAGCATGATGTTCATGACCCCGATGCCGCCGACCATCAGCCCGATCGAGGAGATGACGATCATGACGAGGAAGGCCGCGCCGGTTAGCTGGTTGTAGAGATCGAGCATCGTGTCCTGGGTGAAGACGGCGAAGTCGTTGGGCTTCCCGTAAGGCACCTTCCTCCTCTGGCGGAGGAAGTTCGAGACCTGCTGGATGGCCGCTTCCATGTCGCCGTGGTTCCGCGGTGCGGTGTAGATCTCGAACGAATCCTTTTCGTAGGGGAAGGATTTCATCAGCGCCGTGATGGGGATACCGACAATATTGTCCCGGCTCTGGCCGAATATCTGGCCCCGCTTGCTCAAGACGCCTACGACCGTGAACTTCTCAGCCCCGATGCGAATCTCCTTGCCCACGGCGCTCTCGTGGGGGAAGAGGATCTCGGCCAGCTCGAAGCCGAGGACACATACCCGGCTGCTGTGGGTAATCTCGGCTTCGGTCAGCTGGCGGCCCTCCTTCGGGAGGTAGAGGGACATGACCAGGGGGAACTTTTCGTTGAAGCCCATGACTATGGAGCTGTCGCTCTTGATGTTCCGGTACTTGATGTCGATCTGTTCGAACAGGCTCGGCGTGAGGCTGACGGCGACACCTTTGAGCAGGGGACAGGCCTGTTCCATCGCCTTGGCGTCGTCGACCGTCAGGTCCTTGCGGGCCCGCTCTTCCTCGCTCCGTTCGCCCATCCGGATCGGTTCGTACTTCTGGATCATGATGAGGTCGGAGCCCGCCGATTCGAGCTCGGCCCGGAACGACTTATTGAGGCCCTGGATGACGGAGACCATGCCGATGACGGTCATGACGCCGATGACGATGCCCAGGACGGTCAGGAAGGACCGGAGCTTATGCGTCCGGATGGAGTCGATGGCCATTCGGAAGACCTCGCGGAAGATGCCGAGACGGATCATTGTTCCGTCCTCAGCGCATCGACGGGGTCGAGCCGGGCGGCCCGATTGGCTGGGTAGAGCCCGAAGAAGAGCCCGATGGAGGTGGACATGACGACGGCCAGGGCCACGGACATGGGCTCGACGCGCGACGGCATGGAGGTGGCGGCCGTTACGATCTTCGCGATGAGGACGCCCAGGGCGATGCCGATGACTCCGCCCCAGAACGCCATGAACGAGGATTCGATCAGGAACTGGAACAGGATGTCCTTGCGCCGGGCTCCAACGGCCATCCGGATGCCGATCTCCTTGGTCCGCTCGGTCACCGAGACGAGCATGATGTTCATAATGACGATGCCGCCGACGACGAGGGCGATGGAGGCGATGGCGATCATCGCGAAGTAGATGCCCGACGTGGCCGTCTTGTAGAACTGGATGAACGTCTCCGAGGTCCGGAAGGAGAAATCGTCCGGATCCTTGTACGACCGCCTGCGCCAGGATCGGAGGAGGGTTCGGACCTCGTCCTGGGCCAGCGCCATCTGCTCCTGCGAGGCCGTGTGGATGTTAATCTCGATCGAGCGGCGCAGGCCGTAGGCTTTGCCGAAGGTCGTGATGGGGATGCGGACGTAATTGTCCTGGGAGAACCCGAGGATCTTGCCCTTCTTCTTCCCGCCCCCGATGACGAGGAAATCGTCCGAACCGACCTTGATCCGGCGGCCTACCGGATCGACGCCCTCGAAGAGCTTTTCGGCCACGTCGGCGCCGATGACGCATACGTAACGGGAGTGGTCCTCGTCCTCCCGCTGGATGTGGCGCCCGGCGTCCAGCTCGATGGTCGATCCGATGATGTGGTCGACGTGCGTTATGCCCCGGACCTCGGCCCCTTGGAGGGACTTGTTCCTGTACTTGACGGTCCGCGCGGTGCTCGTGCTCGCCCCGACGAGCTCGCAGGACGCGCAGGACGTCCGGAGGAGGCGCATCTCATCCAGGGTGACGTCGCGCCGCTTCATCTGCTCCTTGAAATCCTTCAGCGAGGTCCCGATCATCGAGACCTTGGAGACCGAGAAGTCGTTGGCCCCGTAGAAGGACATCTTCGTGTAGACGTAGTTATTGAGCCCCTGGATGACGGAGACGACGGCGATGATGGTCAACACCCCGATGATGATGCCGAGGAGCGTCAGAAACGTCCTCAGCTTATTGGAACGGAGTGCGACCATGGCCATCGCGAACGATTCCCGGACCTGCAGCTTTGCCATGTCGTTTTTCCGTCGTATCCTTCCCTTGAATATACGGCCGGAGCGGGATTCGGTTCAAGGGCCGCCCGGCGCATCTTGACTTTCGGGCCCGGCGTGCGACAATGGGAGAAAGGCACGGATATCATCGACGGGCCGGGAAACGGCCGAGGAGGAATTTCATGAAGAGCATGAAGAGAACGATCGCGGGTCTTATCCTCGTCGCGACGCTCGCCGTCGCGGCCCCCGATGCCCGAGCGGGAATCGTCTACTTGGGACTGCAGGGCGGCGTTTCGCGGCAGAAGGCCAGCCTCTCGGGCATCACGTTCGACGCCGACACCTCGTTCCTGTACGGCGTCCGGGCCGGCGTGAGGATCCTGTCGCTCGCGGTAGAACTGAACTACTTCCAGGCTGCCCATAACCTGACCACCGGCGGGGTGATGGTGCCGACGTGGAGCGACCGCGAGGTCGATTACAGCTACCTCGGGGTCAACGTGCGTTGGACGATTCTGCCCCTTCCCGTCGTCAACCCCTACCTGACCGTCGGCTACGGGTATTATGCGGCCGACATCCACGAGATCGACAAGGACAGGAACGGCGGGTTCAACGTCGGGGCGGGCGTGGAGCTCATGCTGGGGAAGAGCTTCTCGCTCCTGGCCGAGGGAAAATACCACCATGTCAGCTTGGACATCGACGCCGAAAAGATGAAGCTCGGCAACTTCACGCTGAGCGGCGGGCTGAACTTCTCCTTCTGAGCCCCACCCATGCTGGTCCGTCTCAACAAATTCCTGTCCCAGGCCGGCGTGGCCTCGCGTCGAGAAGCCGACCGGCTCATCGAGGACGGGCGGGTCAAAATCAACGGTCGCGTGGAAGCCGAGCTCGGCCTGAAGATCGACGACGCAAAGGACCGGGTCGAGCTCGACGGCCGGGCGGTCCGGAAGGACGAGCGTCTCATCCATGTCCTCATGAACAAGCCGATCGGGGCCGTCGTTTCCCTCCGCGACCCCTTCGGCCGAACTACCGTCCGCGACCTCCTCGTCGGGCTGAAGATCCGCGTCTTCCCCGTGGGGCGGCTGGACACGGATTCGAGCGGGGCGCTCCTCCTCACCAACGACGGCGAGCTCGCTTTCCGGCTGGCCCACCCCCGGTTCGAGGTCCCTAAGGTCTACCTGGCCAAGGTCGAGGGCGTTCCTTCGAGTGAAAGCATCGAAAAGCTCCGGAAGGGGATATTCCTCGAAGGAAAGAGGACCGCCCCGGCCAAGGCCTCCCTGATGTCGCGTTCGAGCCCGAACGGGCTGGTCAAAGTCACCATCCATGAGGGGCGGAAGCGCGAAGTTCGGAAGATGTTCGAGGCCCTCGGCCACCCGGTCAAGGACCTCAGAAGGATCGAATTCGCCGGGCTCACCCTCGAGGGCCTGAGGCCCGGCGCCTGGCGGCTCCTCGACGCCGGCGAGATCCGCAGGCTACGGAAACGCGCGGGTCTCGAATAGGCGCACAGGGCGAACGGCCTTTCCTGGGCGCATTTCTCCCTCTATTCCGAGCTCGAGAAATGGGCTGTTGGGAATGGCTACGAATGGGGGGAGCTGTCCTGACATCTCGAGGACAACGATGCCATCAACCGGTTCGCCGCGTCCATCGGGGCCCGCATCTCCAAGAGGTACAGGATCTACGAGCGGACGCTCACCCAGCATCCCCCGTCATGAACGGGCCGCGGGTTTTGATTTTTTCTTTGGACAAGGGAGCTTGGGCTTTGAATACCCCCCTTTGTAAAAGGAGGATTGGGGGGAGTGAATACCCCCCTTTGTAAAAGGGGGGCTGGGGGGATTTATGGACATCCGCCCGAAAACCGGATAAGATAAGGGCCGGATCCAACGATCCCCGGAGGAGGACCCATGAAGAGCTATCAAGGAACACTTCAGGCCAAGGGGCTGAAGATCGCCATCGTGGTGAGCCGGTTCAACCAATTCATCTCGGAGCGTCTGCTCGAGGGGGCGCTGGACGCCTTCCGCAAGCTCGGGGCCGTCGAGACCGACCTCTCAGTCTATAAGGTCCCCGGCGCGTTCGAGGTCCCGTTCGTCGTTAAGAAGATCGCCGCGGCCCGCAAGGTGGACGGCATCCTCAGCCTGGGAGCCCTC